>CAYXRG010000085.1:14522-18333 GCA_964467575.1 uncultured Caldilineaceae bacterium
TGACGAGTGACAAGTGACGAGTGACACACACATGAAAGGTCCGTCCATGAAACGAGAGCCGTCGGGCCAGAATGCGGCCCAACCGTGGCCGCCTATCGCCACCTTTTCCATCCTCGGCTATGACCCGCAGACAGGCGAGGTGGGCGGCGCGGTGCAGTCGCGCGTCTTCTGCGTGGGTAACGGCGTGCTCTGGGCTGAGGCCAACGCCGGTATTGTGGCGACGCAGGCGATCGTCGACGTGCGCTACGGGTCGCAAGGATTGGCGTTGTTGCGGCAGGGCCTCGCCCCGCAAGAGGTGGTGCGCAAGCTGTGGGAGGAGGACCCCGACCCGAGGCCGGAAGATTGGAGCAAGCAGGGCCGGCAGTTGGCGGTGATGAACGCCCGCGGCGAGGCTGCCGTCTTTACCGGCCCGCAGGCGCCCGCCTGGTCGGGCCACTGCCTGGGCGAGTATTGCACGGCGCAGGGCAACATCCTGGCAGGCGAAGCGGTCGTGCAGAGCATGGTCGCCGCGTTTGAGCGGACGAGCGGCCATCTGTCTCTGCGGCTGCTGGCCGCGCTGGAGGCTGGGCAGGCGGCGGGCGGCGACACGCGCGGCATGCAGTCGGCGGCGCTGCTCATCGTCAAGCAAGACGGCGGCGTGTGGCTGCACAACGACGTGGTGCTGCGCTTGCAGGTCGACGACCACGAGGAGCCGATCCGCGAATTGCGCCGCCTGACAGAGAAAGCGTTGAGCCAATGGGACCTGCCCTTCGGCGGGCTGTAGGCCGCCAAGGATGGCGGCGTTCCCGGCGCTGCCCGTGCGATAAGGATAGCGCGCCCACAAACCGGCGTGACGAGTATGCTAGAATGCTGTGATGTCCCCCGCCCGTAGAGAGCAGAGCTTAGGCGCGCAGAGCGCAGACGGTGTACAATGGGCCGGATGTCGTAATTCGCTCTCGCATTCAATGATTCAGTCCA
The DNA here is from genome assembly GCA_964467575.1 of uncultured Caldilineaceae bacterium. Taxonomy (GTDB): domain Bacteria; phylum Chloroflexota; class Anaerolineae; order Caldilineales; family Caldilineaceae; genus JASGTU01. The sequence goes on from CAYXRG010000085.1 coordinate 15,480, forward strand.
CGACACACAAGGATCCGTGCCATGAAGAAGATTCCCGTCGGCTTACAGCTTTATTCGGTACGCTATGCGCTGGCAGAGGATATGCGCGGTACGCTGGCAGCGGTGGCGGAGATGGGTTACAGCGGCGTAGAGTTCTTTGGCGCGCCGCATCACAGCGCCGATGAACTGCGCGCTATGCTCGACGACGCGGGTTTGGTTTGCTGCAGCTGGCATACGCCCATCGAGTTGCTGCAAGAGGCTACGATCTTTCCCACGATCGCCTATAACAAGGCGCTGGGCAATGACAAGCTCATTGTCCCCTGGGTGAATCCGGAGCAATACCAGCGTCGCGATGACTGGATCGAACTGGCGAAGTTCCTCGACGGTGCGGCCTATACTCTGGCGCGTCACGGCATGGCGACCGGCTTCCACAACCACTATGCCGAATTTCTGCCGCTGGAAGGGGAGTGGCCGTGGTATACGCTGTTCGATCACGCCGCACCTGAGGTGATCATGCAGTTCGACACCGGCAACGCGCTGGCGGGCAATGCGGGCGTGGACGTGGTCGACGTGATCCGGCGCTATCCGGGCCGGTCGCGCAGCGTGCATCTCAAGCCGTTCGCCAAGAGCCTGGCGGCAAAGGACCCCGAGGCCGCCACGCGCCCGGCCATCGGCGAGGACGAGATTCCGTGGGCGGATTTCTTCGACGCCTGCGAATCGGTGGGCGGGGTGGAGTGGTACATTGTCGAGTATGAAAGCGACGCCTATCCGCCGCTGGAGGCGGTGCGGCGTTGTCTGCAAGCTCTGCGCGACATGGGAAAATGACGACGCGTCACACGTCAAGCGTCACGCATGTGTAGGGGCGTCCCTTGTGGGCGCCCTGGGCTTGCAAGCATCGTACATGTCAGGCAACACAACAGGAGATTTTGATGGAATATCGCAGACTGGGCCGGACGGACATTGAGGTTTCGACGATCTGTCTGGGCACATGGGGGTTCGCCGGCGATTTTATGTGGGGGGAACAACCGGAGGCCGACTCCGCAGCGACGGTGCATGCCGCGCTGGAGCTGGGCGTGAATTTCTTCGACACGGCGGAGATGTACGGCGAAGGCGTGTCGGAAGAGGTGCTGGGTCGCGCCCTGCTGGGCCGCCGCCACGAAGCCGTGATTGCCAGCAAGGTCATCGACAGCCATCTGGCCCCGAACGACATCGTTACATCGTGCGAAGGCAGTTTGCGCCGCATGCAAACCGACTACATCGATCTGTACCAGATCCACTGGCCGAGCCGCACGATCCCGCTGGCGGATTCGATGGAGGCGCTGATGCGGCTGCAGGAGGCGGGCAAGATCCGGGCCATCGGCGTGTCCAACTTCGGCACGCTCGATCTGGATGATTTACTTGCCGTGGGGCGGGCCGAGTCGAACCAGCTTGCCTACAGTTTGCTCTCCCGCGCCGTCGAGTACGAGATCCAGCCCAAGTGCGTGGCCAACGAGATCAGCATTCTTTGCTATAGCCCGCTCATGCACGGCATGTTGACGGGCAAGTTCGCCAGCGCCGACGACGTGCCGGTGGAGCGGGCGCGCACGCGGCATTTCTCCAGCGAGCGCGCCATGACGGTCCACAGCGAAGCGGGCTGCGAGGCGGAGACCTTCGCCGCTATCGACGGCATCCGCCAGGTGTGCGCCAAGATAGGCCATCCCATGGCCGAGGTGGCGCTCGCCTGGCTGATCCGCCAGCCGGGCGTGGCCGCGGTGGTGGCAGGGGCGCGACGCCCCGACCAGATCGCGGAGCTAGTGCGCGCGGCGGAGATTCAGCTTGGCGACGAAACGTTGACGGAGTTGGACCGCGTCACCGCGCCGGTGAAGGAGAAGCTGGGCCGCAACGCCGACATGTGGCGCACCGAGTCGCGCATCCGCTGACGCGTACGGCGTGTGTAGCTCGTTACATCTGCGGAAACGCAGGGGAGGCGGACGATGGCACGAGTATTGGTGACTGGCGCTAATGGGCACGTTGGGGCAAACACGGTGCGCAGCCTCTTGGCACGCGGGCATGAGGTCATGCCGATGGTGCGCCAAAGTGCAGATGTACGCAGTCTGGCAGGGCTGGGGCTGGCGTATCGCTACGCCGACGTTATGGATGCCGAGGCAGTCAGGGCGGCGGCGGAGGGCTGCGACGTCATCGTGCATACGGCCGCGGTGTACCGGACATGGGCCAAAGACCCGGACGACATCGTCGCGCCATCGATCGTAGGCGCCCGCAATATCTATGCCGCGGCCAAGGCTGCCGGCGCAAAGCGGGTGGTCTACACAAGCTCGATTGCGGCGGTGGGGTCGTCCGCCTCGCCGGACGAAGTGCACACGGCCGCGCACTGGAATGAAGATGCCCGCAACCCCTACTTCGTGGCGAAGGTGCGCGGGGAGCAGGAGGCGATACGCCTAAGCGAGGAGACGGGCATTGCCACCATTCGCCTATGCCCGACCTATGTGCTGGGACCGTGGGACTACCGAATTACCCCCTCGACCAAGTCGCTTGTCCTAGGATTGATCGACGGCAGCGGCATTACGTGGAAGGGCGGCGTCAATATCGTGCACGTCGCCGACGTGGGCGAGGCGCATGCCCGCGCCGTCGACCAGGGCGAACCGGGCGGACGCTACATTGTAGCCGGCGAGAACATAGAGGTGCGGCAAGCCGGCGCGCTGGTTGAAAGGTTGACCGGCGTGCAGCCGCGCCACTTGGCGATGGGCCGGGGCGCGGCGATGGCGGCGGGCGCTGTTCTGGATCTGTTAGGCAAGCTCACAGGCAAAGAGCCACAGTTCACGCGCAGCCTAGCCTACCAGGTGGTGGAACGTTACAGCTACTACGATGCCGAAGAGAC
>CAYXRG010000086.1:0-18310 GCA_964467575.1 uncultured Caldilineaceae bacterium
GCTGGCTGACCAATTTCCCGCTGGCGCTCAATCTCACATTAGCCGGTATTCTCGCTCAGCAGATAGTTGCTGAACGGCGCGTGTTCGCCGCCATGCCCGCCCGTGCCGTCGAACAGAGGAGCTAGCGAAACCGCCATGCGCGTGCTTCACCTCTACAAAGACTACGCCCCGGTAATCGGCGGCATAGAAAATCATATCCGCCTGCTGGCGGAGGGGCAGCGCAGCCTCGGCATCGACGCCCGCGTCCTCGTGACCAACACCGGCCGCGCCACGGTGCAGGAGACCATCGACGGCGTGCCGGCGGTCAAGACGGGCCGGCTGCTCAATGTCTCGTCTGCGCCCATAAGTCCGGCCTTCTATCCCTGGCTCTATCGCCTGGAAGAGGGCATCGACATCGCGCACGCACACCTGCCCTACCCGCCCGGCGAGTTGGGCCATTTGGCGCTGGGCCGCAGCCGTCGCTTCGTCCTCTCGTATCACAGCGACATCGTGCGCCAACGCGTGCTCGGCGCGCTCTACGCCCCGCTGCTGCGCCTGGTGTTGCGCCGCGCCGACCTGATCGCCGTCTCCAACCCGGCCTATATTCGTTTATCGCCCTTCCTCAGCAGCGTCTCCGCCAAGTGCAGGGTGATCCCCTTCGGCGTCGATCTCAGTCGCTTCGAGGCCACGCCCGCCGTCAGCGCAGCCGCCGCACAACTCAAACAGCGGTACGGAAAGCCCCTATTGCTCTTCGTGGGCCGCTTCCGCCACTACAAAGGCGTCGACGTGCTGCTGCGCGCCATGTACGGCATCGACGCCCACTTGTTGCTGGTGGGCGCAGGGCCGATGGAGCGGACCTGGCGCGCCCAGGCCGAAGCGGAGGAACTGCTCGACAAAGTGACCTTCGGCGGCGAGTTCTCCGACGAGGAGCTGGTCGCCGCCTATCATGCCGCCGACGTATTCGTGCTGCCCTCCACCAACCGCGCCGAGGCCTACGGCATCGTCCAGATGGAAGCGCTGGCCTGCGGCTTGCCCGCCGTCTGCACCGAGTTAGGGACCGGCACATCCTTTGTCAACCAGGATGGCGTCACCGGCTTTGTCGTGCCGCCCGGCGACCCGGACGCGCTGGCCGCGGCTATCGTGCGCTTGCTCGACAACGCGGAGTTGCGCCGGACAATGGCAAGCGCGGCGACCGTTCGCGCCCGCGCCGAGTTCTCCAAAGAAGCCATGCTCACCCGCATCGTCGCCTTCTACCAAGAAGCGTTAACGACCTAGAATCAGGGAGTCTATCTTCATGCCTCTTCGTTTCGGCATCATCGGCTGCGGCCGCGTAGCCCCGCGTCACGCCCAGTCCATCGCCCAACTAGACTCGACCGAAGCCGCGGCGTACGCCGACATCAAGTTGTCGCGCGCCGAGAAGTTCGCCGCGGAGTACGGCGGCGCGGCCTACGCCGACTATCGCGCCCTCCTCGACCGGCCGGACATCGACGCCGTGAGCATCTGCGTGCCCAGCGGCCTGCACGCCGCCGTCGCCATCGACGCCATGCAGGCGGGCAAGCACGTCCTCGTCGAAAAGCCCATTGCCATCGACTTGGCCGACGCCGACCACATGATCCGCACGGCGCAAGAGCAGGGAGTCACGCTGGCTGTCGTCCTGCAGAACCGCTACAACCACCCCATGCAACAGCTGCGCGCTCTGATCGACAGCGGCGGCCTCGGACGGCTCTACCTCGGCAACGCCACCGTGCGCTGGTTCCGCCCGCAGTCCTATTACGAGGACGACTGGCATGGCACTTGGGCAATGGACGGCGGCGCGCTGATGAACCAGAGCATCCACCACATCGACGCGCTGCAATGGTTCATGGGGCCGGTCGCCGCGGTGCACGCCTACACCGCCACCCTGGCGCACGACATGGAAGCCGAAGACGTCGGCGTCGCCTCCGTACGCTTCGCGGGCGGCGGCCTGGGCGTCATCGAAGGCTCGACGCTGACCTGGCCGCAGAACTTGGAGGGATCGGTCGCCGTCTTTGGCGAGCGAGGCTCAGTCAAGATTGGCGGAACCGCACTGAACCGCATCACGTTATGGAAGGTCGACGGCCAACTCGAACAGGAAGCGGAGATCCTCACCAGCCAGCGCGTGGACCCGCCGTCGGTCTACGGCTATAGCCATCGCGAAGTGATCCGCGACTTCGCGCACGCCGTCCTGCGCGGCGAACAGCCCCACACCACCGGCGAAGAGGCGCGCAAGTCGCTCGAACTGGTCCTCGCCATCTACCGCTCCGCCCGCACGGGCTGGGAAGTCATCCTGCCGCTGACAGGAGGATGATATTTTTGTTGCAATGGAATCCGTATCCATCATGCATAATTGCGAAAGATTGTGAATCACGAGTCATCCGTCAATCCTGACTCGTGACGCCTGACTTATGACGTCTGACTCGCGCCCGCCCGCCTCTTGCGTTTTGACCGCGTCCAGATGCCTACGGTAGGATTAAGCGTCCGGCATGGTCGGCTTTCCCAGCAGATGGGACGGCCTCGCATGGCGCAATAGCAGATCGTCTGGGATGATATGGCCTACAAATCCAAGCTCGATTCCTGGTTAAGTGCGGCGCTCGAAGCGGGCTGGCAGGCCGCGCTGGTTGTCGCACCTCTCTTCTTCAACGTCTTCTCCAGCCGCGTTTTCGAGCCGGACAAGATCAGCCTGATCCGCACCATCGCGCTCGTCATGATCTTGGCCTGGCTGGTCAAGCTCGCCAATGGCGGCGGCGCCTGGCTGCCCGCCTACCGCGAACAGGACGCCGGCGACGCGCCGGACGCATCCGACAGCCAGCCGTCGCACGCGACGCGTTTCTGGCGCATCCCGCTGTTGCTGCCCATCCTGCTGCTCGTCGCCGCCTACCTTATCAGCACGCTATTCAGCGTGGCGCGCTTCGTAAGTTGGTGGGGCTCGTACCAACGCCTGCAGGGGACGTATACCTTCCTCAGCTACGTCATCATCGCCCTGCTGGCCGCCGGCCACCTGCGCACGCCCGCGCAGATTCGCCGCCTCCAACATGCCATCATCCTCTCCAGCCTGCCCATCGCCATATACGGCATTGTGCAGCATTACGGCATCGACCCGCTTCCCTGGGGCGGAGACGTACAAACGCGCGTCGCCGCCAATGCCGGCAATGCCATCTTCCTGGCGGCCTATCTCATCATGGCCTTCTTCTTCACGCTAGAGCGGGTCTATAGCAGCTTCGCCTTTCTGCTCGGCTACAAGCCCGATGACGGCGCCGACGCCCAAGACATGCCCACCGCCATAGCCGGCGGAGCCTATCTCTTCGTCCTCATGGTGCAGGGTTTAGCCATCTATTGGACGCAATCTCGCGGCCCCTGGCTGGGGCTATTTCTCGGTCTTTACCTGTTCGTGCTGCTGCTTTTCAGCGCGCTGCGCCCCGCGCGCCACCGCCTGTGGACCGGCCTGTGGGTGTCGCTAGGCGCAGCCGGCGTCATCTTGCTCATCGCCGCCAATACCCTGCCCATCTTCGCCGGGCTACGCGACGCGCCCGGCGTTGGTCGCCTGACAACCCTGCTCGAATCAGACAGCGGCACAGGCCGCGTCCGCGTCCTCATCTGGCAGGGCACGGCTGAAATGGTGCAGCCGCATGAGCCGCTGATCTTCCCGGACGGCAGCCAAGACCTGATCAACGCCATCCGCCCCCTCGTCGGCTACGGCCCGGAGGCCATGTGGATCGCCTACAACCCGTTCTATCCGCCCGAACTGGCGCATGTCGAGGCGCGCAACGCCAGCCCCGACCGTGCGCATAACGAGACGTGGGACTCGCTCGTCATCACCGGGCTGTTCGGCTTTCTCGCCTACCTGGCCCTCTTCGTCGCCATCTTCTACTGGACTTTGCGCTGGCTGGGCCTGCTCATCAACCGCCGCGACAACTGGCTGTTCGGCGGCTTGCTCGCCGCGGGCGGGCTGATCTTCGTCCTCGCCTTCTATTGGTACGACCAAAGCTGGCGTTTCTTCGGCGTGGCTCTGCCCGCCGGCCTGATGCTCGGGCTGGGCGGCTATGTGACGTTGGCGGCCTTCCTCCATCCGCACTTCCGGCCCGACCGCCGCGACCTGCCGCGCAAACTGCTGCTCATCACCCTGCTCGCCACCTTTGCCGCGCACTTCACCGAGATCCACTTCGGCATCGCCATCGCCGCCACGCGCACCTACTTCTGGATCCAAACCGCGCTGCTTTTGACGTTGGGCATGGGCTGGGCCGCGACCGGCCCCTTCGCCGTCGCGCAGCTTCCCGACGACGAACCCGCCGCCGATAACCCGCCCCCCACAACGGGTCGGGCCGGCAGACGTCGCAGCCGCAACGTCCGCGCGACCGCCGCCGACCGCAGCGGATCGAGCTTGCCCGCCTTGCCCGCCACGGTCATGACGGACCTGCTCATCTTCCTGACGTTGGTCTTCGTCTATACCACCAACCCCCGCGGCGCAGACGCCGCAGCCGGCGTCCTGTTCAACGCCGTCACCGAACGTGCGGTGGACGGGCAAGTCGTCGGCAGCCCGGCTATCCTCTTCCTGCTCTTCTTCACCTGGCTGATCGCCGCCGGCGTGGGCCTGGCCGCCGAAGCGCTGCAGCAGAATCGCTCGCCCGGCATCGGCTGGTGGCTGCGCGGAACCGCGCTGCACGCGCTTATCGTCTGGGGCGGCTGGCTCATCTACGGCCTCATCCACGGCGCGCGCATGGTTCCCGGCGCCGGCGGCAGCGACCTGGACGGCCAACTCGCCCAAGTCGCAGGCCACTTCGCCTTGTACACATGGCTCGTCGTGGGCTGGGCGCTCGTCGCGGCTGTGGTCTATGCCTGGCCCTGGCTGCGCGAACGCCGGTTGCCCGCCGTCCGCAACCTTCCCCTCAGCCTGGGCGCCGGCGCACTCCTGGCCGTGCTCATGGTCGTCGCCGTCAACAGCGTCAACATCGCCCTGGTGCGCGCCGACATCATCTATAAACAGGGCCAGCAGTTCGACAGCCAGGGCAACTGGCCCAGCAGCGTCGAGTTGTATCGCCGCGCACTAGCCGCCCGCCGCACCGAAGACCACTACATGCTCTTCCTTGGCCGCGCCCTGCTCGAACAGGCCAAACAAGCCCCCGCCGACGGGACGGCCCGCCTGCCCGGCAGCCCGACGCTCGACGACGTGCTCACCCTCACCCCCGAAGCCGTTAGCCAGATGGGCCGCGCCGACCTGCTCAACGCCGCCGAGGTCGTGCTAAAGGAGGCGCAGCGCGTCAACCCGCTCAACACCGACCACACGGCCAATCTCGCCCGGCTCTATCGCACATGGGCCGACCTCGTCCCCGAAGACCCGTCCGTCCGCCAGGAGATGCTCGACAGCAGCATCGCCGCCTATAACATGGCCGTCCACCTCAGCCCCAATGCCGCCCATCTGTGGAACGAGAAGGGCAACGCCCACCTGGCCCGCAACGAACCCGAACAGGCCGAAGCCGCCTACCTGCAAAGTCTCTCGCTCGACGCAGCCTATGACCAGACCTACCTGCTCCTGGCCGATTTCTACGAGCGCAATCAACAATACGAGAAAGCCATCGACCTGCTGGCGCAAGGCGTCGACCAGGTGCGCAACTACGCCCCGCTCTATAGTTTCCTCAGCGTGGCCTATGCCCGTTCCGGCGACCTCGAAAGCGCGGTGGACGCCAACCTCAAGGTGCTTGAAGCCCAACCGGCCAACAATGGCGCCATGCGCAATCTCGCCCTGCTCTACCGCGACCTGGGCGACACAGACCAAGCCATCCAGTGGGCTGAAAACAGCATCGCCGCCACCAATCCGGCCAACGCCAACGAGATCAAAGCGCTGCGCCAGCTCGCCGCCCAGATCTACCAGACCACCGGCAGGCTTGACCAGGCTATCGGCCAGTACGAAGCGATTCACACCCTCGACCCGCAGGACACAGCCGCGCTTAACGTGCTGGCAAACCTCTACATCTCTAAGCAGGACCTGAACAAAGCCGTCGAAACGCTGCGCGCCCTGTCCGAGATGGAGCCGAACAACTACGAGCACCCCTTTGCTATCGCCCAGATTCTGCAGCAGGCCGGCCGTTTCGAGGAAGCGCTGCGCTACGCCGAGCAGGCGCAGGCGCTGACGCCGGATGACCAGAAACAAGCTGTCGAGCAGTTCATTGCCTTACTCAAAGGCGACGGATAACTGACAACGCTATGAACTCCTATTTCCTGATTGCAGCCAGCGCATTGCTTCTCGCCATCGGCGCTACGCCGGTCATCCGCCGCCTGGCGTTGCGCTACGACATGGTAGACAAGCCCGCCGCGCGTAAAATCCACAGCGCGCCTGTCCCGCTGTTGGGCGGAGCCGTCGTCTATGTCGCCTTTGTGGTCGTGCTGCTGCTCTTCGGCGACAAACATTATGTCAATGAGGTCGTCGGCATCTTCGTCGGCGCCAGCATAATGAGCCTGATGGGCGTCGTCGACGACCGCTGGGGACTGGGCAGCTATGTCAAGCTGGGCGGCCAACTGCTCGCCGCCGGCATCCTCATCTACAGCGGTGTACAGGTTCGCATCTTCGGCAGTTGGCTGGACATTGCCCTCACCCTGCTGTGGGTAGTGGGCATCACCAACGCCATGAACCTGCTCGACAACATGGACGGTCTCTCCGGCGGGGTCGCCACGATCGCTGCCGTCTACTTCACCCTGCTCGCCGCCATGAGCGGACAATACCTCGTCGGCGCGCTGGCGGCTGCGCTCGCCGGGGCTTGCGCCGGCTTTCTGGTCTACAATTGGAACCCGGCCCGCATATTCATGGGAGACACCGGCAGCCTGTTCATCGGCTTTCTGCTGGCGGCTGTGGCGATTAAACTGCGCTTCCCGTCCAACAGCGTCACGGTCACATGGATGATCCCGGTGTTGGTGATGGGTCTCTTCATTTTCGATACGACGTTGGTCTTCATCAGCCGGCTGCGCCGCGGCAAAAACCCGCTCACCACGCCAGGCAAGGATCACCTCAGCCACAGGCTTGCCCGGCTCACCGGCAGCCGCCGCGAGGCCGTGCTCATCTGCTACCTCGTGGCGGGCGCCCTTGGCCTGGTGGGCATCTTTTTGACACAGGCAACATTGCCCGAGGCGATTGTCGCCGGGTCAGCCGTTGTTGTCATTGCGCTCTTCTCTATCTGGCAGCTCGAGTTTCGCAACGGAGGCGTTCGCGAACCCGAGCCTATTTCCGAAAGCGTCAGGAGCATCTCTTGAATATCCCTCTGAATTTGTCCAACCGGCATCGCACCCGCCAACCGTCCTTGCTCGGCAATCTAGCCTGCCGTCGGCCCTCGCTCGCCGGACTTTTGCGACACTGGCTGCCTGCCTGGGTCGTACTGGCGTTGTTGCTCGTGGCAGGGTGCAACTCGCAACCCGTCGCGCCTTCGGCCATGTCCGCCGAGACGCCTGTCCCGCAGGGAGCTGTCGCGCCCGCGGCCGGCGAGAGCGGCCCCATCGCGACCATTGTCCCGGCAGACCGCAACGGCCTCTACGACGCGCCGCCTGAAATGACCATCGACCCGGACAAGTACTACTACGCCACGATCCGAACGGAGAAAGGCGACATCAAAATCCAGTTGTTCGCTAAACGCGCGCCCATGACGGTCAACAACTTCATCTTCCTGGCCCGCGAGGGTTTCTACGACGGCACGACCTTCCACCGCGTGCTGGACGGCTTCATGGCCCAGGCCGGCGACCCGACCGGCTCCGGCGCCGGCGGCCCCGGCTACTCCTTTGCCGACGAGTTCTTCCCCGGCCTGGTCTTTGACCAATCCGGCCTCCTCGCCATGGCGAACCGCGGACCCAACACCAACGGCAGCCAGTTCTTCATCACCTTCGCGCCGACCGAGTGGCTCAACAACATGCACACCATCTTCGGCAAGGTGATCGAGGGCGAAGACGTACTTGGCCAGATCACGCGACGTGAACCGGGCGAAGAGACGCCGGCCGACATCATCTACGGCATCGACATCGAAGAATCGGACGCCAGCGTGCTGCCTACGCCGACGCCCTCGCCGCCCACGCCCACGCCTACGCCCACGCCCACGCCCTATGCGCCCGACACGCTGGACAACGCCGGGCGGCCGCTGGCTTCCGTGGCGCCGGAAGAGCGCGTCAACTACTTCAACACCCCGCCCGAAATGATTATCGACGTCGCCAAGCAATACGAGGCAACCATCGCCACCACCCAGGGCGACCTCTCCGTCAGGCTCTACGACGACGAGGCGCCCATCGCCGTCAACAACTTTGTGATCCTCGCCGACCTCGGTTTCTACGACGATACGCCCATCAGCCTCGTGCGCCCGGACGACTCCATCATCTTCGGCCTGCCCGACAACAACCCGCTTAACGACGCCGGCTATAAGATCGCCGCCGAGCTCAACCCCGCCATCGAGCTCAATCTCGGCGTGCTGACCTACATCCCAATTGAGCAGCTTCCGGACGGAACCGTGCTGAGCAGCAGCAGCCAGATTCTAATGGCGCTGCTCCAGCCGCCGCCCGAGTTCCAAGGTCAACTCGGCTTCTTCGGGCAAGTGACGGACGGGCTGGACATCCTGCCGCTCCTGACGACCGAAGATCGCATCGAGTCCGTCGTCATAACCGTAACAGAGTAGAGAGCAGTGAGTAGGGAGATAGGGAAATAGGGAGTAGGGAAGTCGAGCAGCCATATCCCCTACTCCCTACTCCCTACTGCCTGCCCCCTATTCTCTTGCCCTTACAGTTCCGAACTTCGCGCCCTCATCGTCCCCGGCATATCCGGAACAATCTTCATCGCGCTGCCGTCTACCTGGTAGTTGCCGGGCTGCGCCATCCCAATGGCGCATAGGCCCGTACGCCATGACGCATGATCCGTGACTCATGACGCCCGACGCGCCTTGGCCTCTTAGCGATTTTTTCCCACACAAGGAGGGGACGATGTTTCGCCCTTTGCGCAGACTTACCGGCAAATCCCGCTTCGCGTCGCTCTTGGGCGTTACACTTATCCTGGGCATGATCATCTCCCAGATTACGCCCGCCATTCAGCCAGTGAGGGCTGTACCTGCAATGGTACAAAAAAACAGCGAGGTCATTTGGACGGATGAGGCATGGCCGTCTGACGATACCGGCGGCGGCCTTCAACTCGTATTAAGCGAGGGCATCGAACAGCCGGGACCCGTCGAGCAAATTCCGCTCGCCCCCGCCGAACCGCTTAGCGCAGACAGAACTCTGGCGATCCTAGACCGTCTCCCGCCGCTCGTCGTCGAGGCCGAAGACGTGACGGAGTTCCGGTTGCCGCCGGAAACGCTGCCGCCCCCGCGCCCCGGCGCCACAGTTGACCAACCCTTCCCGCCCGAAGGGGACGCAGCGCCGCCGCCCGATGTCGAGACCGGCCCTCTAGAGGTGCTGCGCTTCGCGCCGGAGGGCGAAATCACCCTAGCCCCCTTCCTCAATGTCACCTTCAGCCAGCCAATGGTCCCCCTAGCCACGCTCGAAGAACTGGCTGCGCTCGACGTGCCGGTCACCCTCACGCCCGCCCTGCCTGGCGTCTGGAAGTGGATCGGGACCAAGACGCTTTCCTTCGAGTACAGCGATGAGGCCGGCGAACGTTTCCCCATGGCGACGGAGTACGTCGTCGAAATCCCGGCCGGCGTCGAGTCCGCTACCGGCGGCGTTCTGGCCGAGGGAGTGCGCTGGACCTTCACCACGCCGCCGCCCGCGCTGACCAGCCGGTTGCCGGGCTTCGGCCCGCAGCCGCGCGACCCGCTTCTCTTCGTCGTCTTTGACCAGCGCATCGACCCCGCCGCCGTCCTCGAGACCGTCCACGTCAGCGCCGCGGGCCGCATCTACCCGGTGCGCCTTGCCACAGACGAGGAGATCGCCGCCGACCCGGCCGTCCGTAAGCTGGCCGAGCGCGCCGGCGAAAGCCGCTGGCTGGCTTTCCGCGTCGATGAATTGTTCCCCGCCGACACCACCGTCGCCGTCAATATCGGGCCGGGCACGCCCTCGGCGGAAGGCCCCCTCACCACGTCTGGCGTCCAATCCTTCACCTTCCAGACCTACGCCGCGCTGCGTATCGACGCCCATCGTTGCGGCTACGGCTATGACCCTACGGATTGCCCGCCTCTGGCCCCCTTCGAAATCTACTTCAACAACGCCATCGACGCCGAGCATTTTGACGAGGCGCTGATCACAGTCGAACCCGCTATTCCCGGCCTGATCGTCGAGAACTTCGGGACGACGATCCGCCTGCGCGGGGCCACGTCAGGGCGCACCGCATACACAGTCACCGTGGCAGGGGCCATCCGCGACGTGTTCGGCCAGACCCTGGGCGAAGACCACGTGCTGACCTTCACCACCGGCGCCGCGCCACAAGCCCTCATCGGCCCCAACACCAACTTCATCACCCTCGACCCCTCCTCCCAGAAGCCGCTGTTCACTTTCTACTCGGTGAACTACCCGCGGTTGCGCATCCAGGCCTACGCGGTCACGCCGGAAGACTGGCCCGCCTACCTGACCTACCTGCGCGAGTTCAATTATACGGAGGACGCCCCTGAACCGCCCGGTGAAAAGGTCATGTCCAAGGTCTTCGCCGTTCAGGGCGAAGACGACAGCCTGATCGAGACGTCTATCGATCTGACGCCAGCCCTCGGCGGCAAGGCCGGCCACCTCATCGTCGTGGTCGACCGCCCGACCTTTGCGTTCCTCGACCGCGGCCGCCGTAATATCATCCAAACCTGGGTGCAAGTCACCCAGATCGGGCTTGACGCCTTCGTCGACCACAGCGAGATGACAGCCTGGGCTTCCTCTCTGACCGACGGAGAACCGTTGTCCGGCGTGCAGATCGAGTTGGGCGAAAGCTCCGCCGCAACCGCGGAAAACGGCATTGCCAAGTTGGCGCTGGCCGTCCGTCCCGCGTCCATACTTACCGCTCGCCTCGGCGGCGATGTCGCCTTCCTTCCCCAAAGCCAGTACTACTGGTACGAGGACGGTTGGCGCAAACAGCCCGTGCGTGACGAAGTGCGCTGGCACGTCTTTGACGACCGCGCCATGTACCGCCCCGGCGAAGAGGTGCGCATCAAGGGCTGGGTGCGGCGCATCGGCGCCAAACAGGACGGCGACGTCGCCCTGCTGCGCGGCGCGACAACCGTTTGGTACCAGATTTCCGACCTGGTCGGCAACCAGATCGACACCGGCGTTGTCGACGTCTCCGAACTCGGCGGCTTCGACCTCGCCGTCACCTTGCCGGACAATGCGACCCTCGGCTACGCACAGGCCCGTCTCCAACTAGTCGAGGCCGGCGACGTCGAAAGCATAGAGTACTATCACGCCTTCCAAATCCAAGAGTTCCGCCGGCCCGAATTCGAGGTGACGGCGCGGCCCGAAGGTGAAGGCCCCTACTTCGTCGGCGGCGAAGCCACGGTCGGCGTACACGCCGCCTACTTTGCGGGCGGCCCCCTGCCCAACGCCGACGCCAACTGGCGCGTCACCGCGCAGCCCGGCTCCTATGCCCCGCCCAACTGGCCCGAATTCACCTTCGGCACATGGACGCCCTGGTGGCGCTACGGCGGATGGGACGACGGTCAACCCAGGCGGTTCATGGCCAGCGAATCGTACCAGGGCGTGACCGACGCCTCCGGCGCGCACATCCTGCGCATCGGCTTCCCGTCCGCCGCCGAGCCGCGGCCGTACAGCGTCCGTGCCGAGGCCGTGGTCATGGACGTCAACCGCCAAGCCTGGGCTGCCAGCGCCAATTTCTTAGTCCACCCCGCCGACCTCTACGTCGGCCTGCGCAGCGCGCGCACCTTCGTCGAGGCGGGCGATCCGCTCGTCATCGACGCCATCGTCACCGACCTGGACGGCAACCCTGTCGCCGACCGGCCCATCGCCCTGCGCGCCGTGCGACTGGAATGGAAGTATGAAAACGGTCGCTGGCAGGAAAGCGAAGCGGACGCACAGGAATGTACAGCCGGCTCGCTGGACGAACCCGTCTCCTGCACCTTCACCACCGAGATCGGCGGCGAATACCGCATCACCGCCACGATCCAAGATAGCATGGGCCGCGCCAACCGCAGCGAGCTAACCCGCTGGGTCAGCGGCGGACAGCGCCCGCCCGCGCGCAATGTCGAGCAGGAAGAGGCGCTGCTCATCCCCGACAAGGAGACCTACCAACCCGGCGACGTGGCCGAGATCATGGTGCAGACGCCCTTCGTCCCTGCCGACGGCCTGCTCAGCCTGCGCCGCAACGGCATCGTCAGCACCGAGCACTTCCACATGAACGAGCCGACCCATGTGCTGCGAGTGCCCATCGAGGACGCCTACATCCCCAACCTGCACATCGCCGTTGACCTGGCCGGATCGGCGCCGCGCGTCGACGACGACGGCAACCCGCAGCCCGAGCTGCCTGCCCGCCCGGCCTACGCATCCGGCTCGCTCAACCTGTCCATCCCGCCGCTCAGCCGCGAGCTTGCCCTCACCGTTGAACCGGAGCAGAAAGAACTGGAACCCGGCGCGCGCACCTCGCTGGCCGTCGCCGTCACGGACGCAGACGGCGCACCGGTAGCCGATGCCGAGTTGGCCGTCGTCATCGTCGACGAGGCCATCCTCGCCCTCACCGGCTACAACCTGTCCGACCCGCTGGCGACCTTCTACCGCAACAGGCCGGACGGCGTCTCCAGCTACTACGGCCGCAGCAACATCGTCCTCATCAATCCGGGCGATCTGGCCGATCAGTTGGAAAGCAAAATGATGGACGAAGCCGTGGCGGAGATGGCTGCACCCATGCCCACCATGGCTGCCGGCATGCCCGCGGCAGACGGCGCTATGATGCTAAACGCCATGCCGATGGCAGAGGAGGCCATGGAACGCGGTGTCGGCGGCGGCCCCGCCGAGGAGGGCGCGCCCATCGCCATGCGCACCGACTTCAACCCGCTTGCCGTGTTCGCCCCGGCGGTGCGCACGGACGCGGCCGGCCAAGCCGTCGTCGACGTCAAACTGCCCGACAACCTCACCCGCTACCGCGTGATGGTGACGGCCGTCGCCGGCGAGAAGTTCTTCGGCGCGGCCGAGTCCAACATCACCGCCCGGCTGCCGCTCATGGTGCGCCCATCGGCCCCGCGCTTCCTCAACTTCGGAGACAGCTTCGAGCTGCCCATCGTCGTGCAGAACCAGACCAACGAGCCGCTGCAGGTCGAAGTCGCGCTGCGCACCGCCAACCTCGACCTGACGGAGACAGCCGGCCGCAGCGTCGAGATTCCAGCCAACGACCGCCGCGAGGTGCGCTTCCCCGCCGCAGCGCTCAAGGCAGGCACGGCCCGCGTACAGATCGCGGCGGTGTCCGGCGACTTGGCCGACGCAGCCGTGGTCGAGTTGCCCGTCTACACGCCGGCCACAGCAGAAGCCTTCGCCGTCTATGGCGTCGTGGATGAAGGCGCCGTCGCCCAGCCGGTTCGCTCGCCGCAGGGCGTCTTCCCGCAGTTCGGCGGCCTGGAGATCAACACCTCCTCCACCGCGCTGCAAGCCCTGACTGACGCCGTGATCTACTTGGTCAACTACCCGTTCGAGTGCTCCGAGCAGATCGCCTCGCGCATCCTCGGCCTGGCCGCGCTGCGCGACGTGCTTACCGCCTTCGAGGCGGAAGAACTGCCTCCGCCGGAGCAACTGCAAGCCTCGGTCGAGCGCGACATCGCCCGCTTGCAGCAACTCCAGAACAACGACGGCGGCTTCCCCATCTGGACGCGCGGCAGGGAGTCGCTCCCCTACCACAGCATCCACGTCGCCCACGCGCTGCAGCGCGCCCGGCTGATGGACTACGCCGTGCCCGACGAGATGCTGCAGCGCTCACTCGACTACCTGCGCAACATCGAGAGCTACTACCCATCCTGGTACGGCGCGCAGACGCGCCACGCCCTCAGCGCCTATGCCCTCTACGTGCGCGACCTCATCGGCGACGTCGACGCGCCCAAGGCGCGCAATCTGCTCAACAGCCGCGCCCTGGACGACCAGTCGCTCGAAGCCATCGCCTGGCTCTGGCAGGTCCTCAGCGGCGATCCCGCCTCAGCCGCGGAGGTCGAGAGCATCCGCCGCCACATCAACAACCGGGCCGTCGAGACCGCGGGCGCGGCCAACTTCGTCACCTCCTACGGCGACGACGCTTATCTCATGTTGCACAGCAACCGTCGCACCGACGCCGTCGTGCTCGACGCGCTGATCAACGACAGCCCGGACAGCGACCTCATCCCCAAGGTCGTCAACGGCCTGCTCGCCCACCGCAAGGCCGGACGCTGGAACAACACCCAGGAGAACGTCTTCGTCCTCTTGGCGCTGGATCGCTACTTCAACACCTACGAAGCAGTTACGCCCGATTTCGTGGCGCGCATGTGGCTGGGCGAAACCTACGTCGCCGCCCACGAGTACGCCGGTCGCACAACCGAGCGCCAGTCCACGACCGTGCCCATGTCCTTCCTCGTCGAAGGCGCACAAGCCAGCGCCGAAGAAGGCGCGCTGCGCGACCTGATCATAGAGAAGGACGGCGAAGGCCGCCTCTACTACCGGCTGGGCTTGCGCTATGCGCCGCAAGACCTCGACCTCGAGCCGCTCGACATGGGCTTCACGGTGCAGCGCACCTATGCCGCCGTCGACGACCCGGAAGACGTGACGCGCGATGCGGACGGCGTGTGGCGCATCAAGGCGGGCGCACGCGTGCGCATCACCGTCGACCTGGTCGCCAACTCGCGGCGCTACCACGTCGCCCTCATCGACCCGCTGCCCGCCGGCCTGGAGAGCATCAACCCCGCCTTGGCCGTTTCCGAAGACGTGCCCGCCGGCGATCCGGCGCAGGCGACTTCGCGCTGGTGGTGGTGGGGCCCGTGGTACGAGCATCAGAACCTGCGCGATGCCCGCGCCGAGGCGTTCACGTCGCTGCTTTGGGAAGGCGTCTACCAGTACTCCTACGTGGCGCGCGCCACGACGCCCGGCTCATATGTGGTCCCGCCGGCCAAGGCCGAGGAGATGTACTCGCCCGAGGTGTTCGGCCGCAGCGCTACGGACAGGGTGATTGTCGAATAGCGGTGAGAGTTTCGCAGTTCAAGGAGGTACTAAACGCCAGGGTTGCTAGGCTCCCGACCGGCGAGGATGCCGGCCACGGACGCTAGCAACCCTGGCGTTTACGCGCCGAGCGCTGACTAGCCGGCGAACAGCGACGTCATATGCATCTCAGTCACCAAGCGCTGCATCTGCTCGTCGGAAGACTGCTTCTCGAAGCGGCTGGCGGCATCCAAGACCTTCGGCAGCAGATAGATATCGCCCACCGTGTTCAAGAAGATGTCAGGCTGGCCCAGAATCCAATGGACAGCCAGATCGATGTCGTCCTGATCCTCCAGCGGCTGGTACCAGACGGCACGCGTGCGTTCCGTCGTGGCCCACGGCCCCTGCGTGATCGACTTGATCGTCTGCACCGCTACATTACGCTCTCTGCACAGCTTGAGCAGGGCCTCGACATCGGCGGCATAGCGCTCGTTCTGCATCAACGGGTAGTTGATCGGGAAGAGAACCGAGTCGAAGTCAAAGCGCTCCAGGCTGCGCCGGTGCATCACCGGAATATTCAGCCCGTGCCCCGTTACGCCGATGAAGCGGATCAAGCCCTTCTCGCGCGCCTCGATGGCGGCCTCCAGCACGCCGCCCGGCCCGAAGGCGACATCCCAGTCGTCAGGATGCACCAGGTTATGGAATTGCCACAGGTCCACGGAGTCCACCTGCATGCGTTCCAACGAGCGCTGCAGTTCCTCCATCGCCTTGGCATAGGTGCGTTCGCCGGTTTTTGTCGCGAGGAAGAAGTCCTTGCGGTGCTTCTTCATCCACGGGCCAATGCGCAGTTCCGCATCGCCGTAGCTGGCTGCGGTGTCGATGTGGTTGACGCCGTACTCCAGCAGCACGTCCAGCGTGCGGTCTGCTTCCTCCTGCGTCACCCGACCCAGCGCTGCGGCGCCGAAGAGTGTCACAGTGCTCATGTGGCCGGTGCGGCCGAATGGCTGTTTGCGAATCATGTTGTCGTCTCCTTTTCCCAATACAACTTAATCTGCCTCGATGTCGCCGTTCACGCAAAGTCGACGGCTGCACACGAACTCCTGCCGGAGCAATAACACTACTTATCAAGACCGGCCGTAAAGCCGGTACGCCGCGGCCTGTGCGCCCTCATTCACCAACCGCACCGGCACATTCCACTCCTGCGCCAGCCGGGCGCAGTCCTCGAATTCAGGCTTCACGCCGAGCAGCGCGCCGCCCACCCGTTTCAGCTTGACGCGCACCGGCCCGAACTCCGTATCCACCGTCTCGACCGAGCGGTCCGCCTCGTAACGATGTACAGGCTGCACGCGCACGCCCAACGTGGTCGTCTCGTGCAATATGGCCTCCGCCAACTTCGCCTCCAACTCCGCCGGCGCCAGTACGCTCAACGTGACCCCAGGACGCGCCTTCTTCATCTGAATTGGCGTCGTCCACACGTCTACGGCCCCGTAGTCAAAGAGCCGCCGGCTGACCGGCCCGTACAGCTCCGGATTCATGTCGTCGATATTGGCTTCGATCACGACATGGCTAAACGGCCCTCCGCTGCTGTTGGACAGCGGCTCCTCCTCAGGTTCGCCCAACCACAGCCGCGCTACGTTCGGCCAGTCGAACTTCTTGCGCCCTGCGCCAAGCCCGACGCGCTGTATGCGCAGCCGCGGCTGGCGAAACTCGGCCAATTCAGCCAATAGGGCCGCGCCGGTCGGCGTCACCAGTTCGCCGGGGCCGGGAGCCGGTCGCGTGGGCGCGCCGGCCTCCGCCAACAGCGCCAGGGTAGCCGGGGCCGGCAGCGGTATGCGGCCATGCGCGCTATCGATCCATCCTTCGCCCAACGGCAGCGCCGAGGCGTAGAGCTTCTCTACGCCCAGCGCATGCAACCCCGCACACACGCCGGCAATATCGACGATGGCATCGATGGCGCCCACTTCGTGAAAATGCACCTCTTCGACCGTAGACCCGTGCACCGCGGCTTCCGCCTGCGCCAAGCGCCGAAAGACAGCGACGGCGCGCTCCTGCACCTGCACCGGCAGTTCGGCATCACGGATGATACGCTCGATATCCCCCAAATGGCGATGTACATGCGTCTCCGGCGCATCCACCGTGACCAGCGTAGCTGCCAGCGGGTCGCGCATCACCCGCTCTTGCGCCAGCGTACAGGCGTTCGGAGGGAGGCCCAGCCGCGCGACCACGCTCTCCAACTCGGCCAGCGGCCAACCCGCGTCGACCAGACAGCCCAAAAACATGTCTCCCGAAATGCCGGAGGGCGTGTCCAGATAGCCGATCATCCGATCCCCGCTTCTTGCAAAGTGATGACGGTCCCGGCATTGGCGCCGTTCAGCGATCCGCTGCGGAAACCGGCCAGGTCGAGCGCAACGAAACGGTAGCCCGCGCGGCGCACGCCGTCTACGATGGCCTCGCGGCATTCCAGCGCGCGTGGGAATTCCTCGATCGGCAGTTCGATGCGCGCGATCTCGTTGTGATGGCGCACGCGGAACTGGCGAAAGCCCAGATCGACCAGCGTATCTTCCGCCGCCTCGATCTGGCGCAGCAGTTCCGGCGTGATGGGCGTGCCGTGGGGCACGCGCGACGACAGGCAGGCCATCGCAGGCTTGTCCCATACCGGCATGCCCAACGACCGGGCGATCTGCCGCACCTCGTCCTTGGTGATGCCCGCCTCCAGCAGCGGGGAGCGCACCGCACGGGCGCGCGCCGCTTCCATGCCGGGGCGGAAATCGCCCACATCGCTGGCGTTGTTGCCGTCCGCCACAACCGCCCAGCCCTCTTCTTCGGCAATCGCCTTCAGACGGTCGTGCAGCTCCGATTTGCAGAAGAAGCAGCGGTTCACGGGGTTGGCCGCGTAGTCCGGGTTCAAATGCTCCTCGGTGTTGACCAGCCGGTAGGGCACGCCCAGCGATTCGGCCAGATTTACCGCCTCGCGCATCTCGCGCGTCGGATAGCTTGGCGAGACGCCGATACACGCCAGCGCCTTCTCGCCAAGCTCCTGGTGCGCCAGCGCCATCACCAGGGCGCTGTCCACCCCGCCCGAATAGGCCACGAGCACGGACCCGTACCCGCGCAACATAGCGCGCAGGCTGTCCAGTTTGGCGGCAACCTCGGCGGGCAGCGTCGCCGCGCCGTCCTTCACAAGACCGTTACCCTGCATAGCTCCCTTTCCTGCCTCAGTCTCAATCCTATCTAAGTGGTCTGATCGCTAAATACGCACACTGTCATGCTTCGCTACGCTCAGCAT
>CAYXRG010000087.1:0-17727 GCA_964467575.1 uncultured Caldilineaceae bacterium
AATAGGGGAGTCTGGGCATGTACAGCGCGTCGGGCGCGATGAACAGCGGCTATTTGTGTGTATGGGGCCGGCTCGCGCTGCAGCTTTAGTATACACCCGTCGTTCGCCGCAGCGTCAAAGCCGGGGAGCTGTTGGCTGCCGCAATAGAATTATTCCGCCACGGATTACACCAATTTGACGAAGAGCGAAAACCAAGCAAAGCTTCGCCCCCTTCGTGACAATTCGTGCAATTTGTGGCAAAAGACCGTCTAGCGCCGCAGACTGGCGCCGACGCCGCGCCACACAGAGAGCGTGCACGTCTCGCTGTCGCTCACGGCCAGGTAGATCAGGTCCTCAACTTCCGCCGCGTCGACGCCGACGGGGTTGGCGAAGAGACCGGGATAGGCAAACTGGCGCAGCGGTTGGCCGCTTGCCGCGTGGTAGCGCACCGCGCCCGTCGCCGGGTCGGTGAGGAAGTAACTGCCGTCGGCCAGGCCGGCCAGGTGGGGGCCGTCGACGGTGTTGGCGCGCGGGATGGCCGTAATGCCCGCCAGATCGTCGAGCCGCCACAGCCGCCCGTCCTCCGCGGTGACAGCCCACAGCGACCCGCCCGCGAACAGCGCGTCCGCCGGCTGGCCTTTGCCCAGCGCCGTTTCGACGCCGCCGAACTGGACGAGCGTTTGCCCCGTGCTGTCCAGCAGCACAACGCGGCCGCCGCCGGTGTCGGCCACCAGAATCCGCCCCGCCTCGTCGACGGCGAGTCCGCGCGGCCGGTAGAAGCTCGTGTCGAGCGACAGGGGCGCAAGCTCGCCCGTATCCGTGTCGATGCGCACGAGCTGCTGGGCCACGGCATCCAGCGCAATCACCTCGCCCGCGGGGCCGGCAGCCAGGTCCGCCGCCTCCTCGAACACGCCCTCGCCATAGACGCCCGCAGGCGCGCCCGAAGCCAGATCATAGGCGAGTATGCGCCGGTTGCCGGCGTCGGCCACATAGACGCGGCCCGCAGCCGCATCCATAGCCACCCCGTGCGGCGAGTTCAACTGGCCTGTGCCTGCGCCGCAGCCGCTGTCTATACGCCAGACCTCCTCCAGCAGCAGGGGCGGCAGGTCCTCAGGCGGCAATACACTCTGGGGTTGGGCTAATTCGCTGACGTAGGAGAGGGCGAAGGCGTCATCGCCGAGGCGCGGGTCGAGCAGGTCGGGTGCGGGCGGCAAGGGGGCGTCGCCTAGGTAGAGTTCTCCTAGAGCGGGACGTAAGTAGCGGCTGAACAGCAGCGCGGGCGAACTGCCCGGCGGCTGCCAGAGGATGCGCAAGTTGGGCCGGTCGTCTGCGGGCGTATAGCGGATCTCGATATCACGCCAGCCTTGCGACAGATAGACGCCGGCCTGGGTGTAGGCGGGCGCGCCAGGGTCCAGCGCAGCTGGCGCATAGACAAGCAGTTCGCGGCCGTCGACGGCGAAGTGCACCGCGCCGTTAGCGGTGACGGCAAAGAGATGCTCACCGGCGCGCGGGATTGCCAGCTTGCCCTGCCAGCGCACGCTATAGGGCCGGGGCAGGTCGGCCTCAGCCCCCAAGATGAAGTCCTTGCGTACGGCGAGCGTCGGCCCCTGGAAGCCTTCGCCGGCGTAATAGGAGCCGATCAGGCCGACGTCGGGCAGGGCCGGGCTATAGAGCGCGGACAGGGGGATCGCCTCCCACTCGCCGCCGGGCGGTCGCCAGCGCACCGCCCAATCGCCGGCCGGCTTTTCGGCGCGATAGCGCATGGCAAGCCGGTAGAAGCCCTGCGCCAGCATCTCGTCGTTCTCCAACAGCCCCAGCGTCGAATCGAGCATCAGGCGGTCGTCCAGTTGCAGGGTAAAGGCGGGCTGCTCGCCGTCCGCAGCCCCGTCCTCAGCAGGCGGCAGATCGACGGCAAAGGCGTAGACGCCGGCCGCGGGCACGCGCAGCGAGCCTTCCCAGATCACGCTCAGCGGCCCGTCGTATGGCGGCTGCGCGGCCCAGGCGAAGTGCAGCGGCCCGTCCCGGCTGACACGAAACGCCTCTTGCGCTGCGTCGAACTCGGCCGCGGCGAAGTACTGTCCCTGCAAGCCCTGGCGCTGGGCCAGGTCTTGCGCGGGGACGGCGATGACGACGAACTGGGTAGGCCCGTCCGTGCGGGGGTGGGCCTGCGTCTCGGCGTGGGGATAGACCTGCTGCAAGAGGCTGATCAGCGGCTGGTCCTCGATAGGCGCCAAATAGAGCAGCGCGCCGTCATGCATCCGGCTAGGCGGGATGTCGCGCACGATGTCGAGGACGCGCACCTGGCCGGAATCTGCAGCAGCGCCCAGCATCAGCCGCGCGGCGGGGTGGGCCAGGGCCGCTGCGGGGGCGTAGATCACGGGGCGAAAGGACGGATCCGCGAGGGCCCCGGGTTCGCCATGCACGCAGGTTGCATAGCTTGGCGCGGCGAGGCAGGCCGCGGCGAAACGTCCCATAGCGGCGTCGGCAGAACGCCCCTCAGCGACGCCGGCCGTCTGCAATCCCTGCGTGGCGTTATATGCCTGCCAGGAGCCTGCCGCCAAGACCAACGCCAGCGCTGCGCCCGTGGCGACGTGCGCCGGGATCAGCGGACGCCACACGCGCATGAAGACATCGAGCAGCGTGTCCAGGGCCGCGGCGACGCCCAGAAATAGGAAAGGCAGCAAGAGTAGGCCGAGCGTGGCGGCGGATTCGCCTGCCGCGTTGTAGCGTGCGAGGGCGACAACAGCCGCCGCCAGTCCGGCCGCGATCAAGGCGGCGTGCGGCTGCGCGAGGGAGCGTGCGATACGGCCCATGCCCAGGGCGGCCAGCGCCGCGGGCCAGGCGGCAAGAAGCGGGTTATCGAGCAGGTATGCCCAGGCAGCGCCCCCGCTATGCAGCAGCCCGGCCAACACGGTGTACAGGCCCGTCATAGCGGCGGGGTCCGCAGGCGAGGGCTGCGGGCGGGCGGCGGCGAGGCCGGGCAGGGCGACCACGGTCGCAGCGGCGAGAAAGGCGGTGACGTTGAACAGGCGCGCCAGCAGCACGGTTCGTCCTGTGGGCGCGGCGGCCAAGCCCCACACGCCGATCAGCGCGGCGGCTGTCATCCACGCCAAAGCCGCGCCGGGCAGGCCGTGCGCATCGAGCAGCGTAAGGCCGAAGGCCAGCCCCGCCGCCCACCACCAGCGGCGATCCAGGCTGGAGAGGGCGCGTAGACCCGCGCCCAGCGCCAGCGAACTAAGCAGCGGCGCCGCGATCCACGGCTCCGAGGTGCGGCTGACCCAGAGATGCCAGGGACTCAGGGCAAGGAGTATTGTCGCTAGGGCGGCCCCGCCGGCCCGGTCCAGTGGGCGCGCCGCCCAGTAGAAGGCGGGCAGCGTGAAGATGCCTAGCAGAGCGCCGGCCAAACGCAGGCTGACCAACCCGTCCTGTGTGAAGCGGTAAAGAAGTTGGGCGAGAAGGTCGAAAAGCGACAGGCCCAGCGGCGCGTCCTCGACGAGGCTGAGCGCCCGGCTGCATTCCAGCCCCAGGCAACCGGCGGGCAGTTCGGCCAGACGCCACACGCGCAGGAAAGCGGCCAGCGCCAGCACAAACAACAAGGGAAGCGTGAGCATGAAGCGGGCGGAATCGTGCGGGCTCACGGCGTCGCCGCCCAGGCCCGCCGGCTCGCCGAGAGCGCTGCGCACCCATTTGCCCGCGGCGTCGGTCGTCCAGCGGTAGGCCGGGCGGCTGTAATGCAGCGGTTCGCCCTGCCAGAAGACGCCGGTCGCCAGCAAAATCAGCCCGGCCAGCCAGGCTATCGCCCCCCAAACGCTGCCCAGGCCAAACACGGTTGCCGTCACCGCCCCGCCGAGCGATAACCCCGCCAAGACGCGCCCAGCCAGAGGCCAACGGCGCAGAATGCCGGCGACCGGCGAAACGGCGAAAGGGCCCGCCGCCAGGCCGAAAAGCGCGGCGGCAACGGCGAACAGGATCAGCCCGTCGCGCAAGATGTAGCCCGCCGCGCTGCCGGCGCCGGCGACGACGGAATGGGCATAGAGGGCGATGGCAAGGGCGAGCAGTAAGAGCGTTAGTTTGCGCACGGCGAGCGGCGTCCGGGTGGGCAATCAGACCGCGGAACGGAATAGCGGCGTCGGCCTAAAGTGTACCACAGCGCGCCCGAGAGACCCGGCTTGCTCAATCGACCACGTACAGATCCTTGAAGCCGCCGGTCAAGGGTTCGCCGCCGCCGGCGCGCACGACCACGATGTCTTCGACGCGCGCGCCCATCTCATGCGGCAAGAAGATGCTCGGCTCGACGGTGAAGCACATGCCCGGCAGCAGTATGGTAGCGTCGCCTGCGGTGAGGAAGGGCGGCTCGTGCACGTCGATGCCGATGCCGTGGCCCAGGCGATGACGAAAGGCGTGCCCATAGCCGCCCGCCACAATCACGGCGCGGGCCGCAGCGTCGGCCTCCTCACAGGTGCTGCCGGCGCGCAGCGCGGAGATGCCCTCCGCCTGCGCCGCCATGACCAGATCATAGGCCTTGCGATACTCGGCATCCGGCTCGCCGAAGTAGACGGAACGGCCGTAATCGTAGCAATAGCCGCCGTAGGCCGCGCCGAAGTCGAAGGAGATAGAGACGGGCGGCTCCAGCGGGATGCGCAGGACGTCGGCGCGGTTGGTGAAGTCGAAGGGGAAGTTCCTGCCCATATTGTAGAAACTGGTGACGAACGAATTGGTGCGCGCGCCGTTCGTCTGTAGGTGGTAGTTGATCTCGGTAATGAGATCAAGCGTAGTCATGCCGTGGCGCAGGCGGGCGAGCGTGTCGGCATAGGCGGCCTCGGTGATCTCGCCAGCTTTGCGCAGCATCGCGATCTCGTCGGCGTCTTTGATGCGGCGCAGCGGGCCGAGGATCGACGAGGCAAGGCTCCACGTCGCCGCAGGAAAGGCGCTGCGCAGGTTGAGCACGGTCTCGGCCCAGGCGCGGTCGTCCAGCGCGATGGCCGCATCTGCCTGGATGTGCAGGTGCGCGGCCACGTCCCAGGCCAGATGCAGGGGGTCGCCGGCGTCGGGCAGCACGCGCACGTCGAAGCCGGGGACAGCGCCAAGGTGGAACTCGGCCAACATGCGCGGCAGCGTCAGCACGGGCGCGCCGTTCTGGGGAATCCACGCGCCGGCCAGCCATTCGCCCGGATAGATGGTATTGCCGTAGTTCGGCTCCTCACGCTGGATGCCGGTGAGGTAGGTGAGGTTGCCGGACATATTGAGGAAGAGCAGGTCAACGCCGGCCTGGCGCATAGCCTCTTGCACGGACTGGAGTCGCTTGGCATAGTCGATCATCGGGGTCCTCCATATAACCGGCGGGGATGAGGAGTAACGGCAGTCCTAAGACAAGACCGCATCGACAACACGTCTGCGCGCGCCGAATCCAGCCGCATCCTACCACAATGGGTCAATGGTCGTCGTGTCCAGGTCGATCAGTTCCAGGATGTTGGCCCCGAAGCGATGATGCGCCGAGGAGCCGCGCGTAAGCAGGGCCAGGTCGCCGGCGACAGCGTTGCGCTGTACCCAGTTGCGAACGTACATCTCCCAATTGTCGGGTCGCATGGGCAGGAATTCGGGGCAGACGCCATAGGTGAATTGCAGCCGCTGCGCCGTCGCTTCGTAGGGGCTGGCCGCCACGATCCAGACGGGCAGGTGAAAACGCGCCACGCGCCGCGCCGTCTCGCCGCTGACGGTAGGCGCAAAGACGATGGCCGGGCGCAATTTACGCACAGCGGAGTTGATGCTGACCGCGAGCAGGTCGCGCTGGTCGATCTGCTCATCCTTGTTCATGGCCTCTTCCAGCAGATCCGCGACCATGTTGCGGGGCCGGTTCGTCTCGGTATACTTGGCGATGTCCGTCATCATCTGCACCGACTCCACCGGATATTGGCCGATGGCCGTTTCGCCGGAGAGCATGAGGCAGTCCGTCCCGTCCAGGATGGCATTGGCGACGTCCGTCGCTTCGGCGCGCGTCGGCCGGCTATGAATGGTCATGGACTCCAGCATGTGCGTGGCGGTGATGACCGGCTTGCCCGCCAGGTTGGCGCGGAAGATCATGTCCTTCTGGATGATGGCGATCTCCTCGATGGGGACCTCTACGCCCAGATCGCCGCGCGCCACCATGATGCCGTCCGCGCCGGCTAGGATGGCATCGAGATTTTCAAGCGCTTTGGCCCGTTCCAGTTTGGCGATGATAAGAGGATGGTAGTCAAGCTCTTTGGCGGCATCGCGCACGGCGCCGATGTCGCGGTCGTCTTGCACAAAAGACTGGCTGATGGCGTCCAGTTTCTGTTCGGCGGCAAACGTGAGGAATTGCCTGTCTTCCTCGGTGAAGGCGCTGATGCCCAGGTCGATGCCGGGAAAGTTGACGCCTTTGTGCGAGCGCAGTTCTCCGCCGGCCCGCACCTCGGTGTGCACCTCGTCGCCCTTGACTTCGATCACTGTGACCTGGACCATGCCGTCGTTGATGAAGATGCGGTCGCCGGGCTTGACCACGCGCGGCAGGCCGGGCAAGTTGATGGAAACGCGCCCGAGCGTGCCTGCAACGTCGTCTGTCTGGATGATAAAGGACTGGCCGCGCACCAACTCGATCGGCTCTTGCGCCAGCTTGCCGATGCGCATCTTGGGGCCGGGCAGGTCTCCCATGATGGCGATCCGTTTACCCTGTGCGGCCGCGGCGGCGCGCACGCTCTCAATCGTGCGGCGATGGCTGTCGAAGTCTCCGTGGGCGAAATTGATGCGCACGATATTCATGCCGGCGGCGATCATCTGTTCCAGCGTTTCCTGGTTGTTGGATGCCGGGCCGATGGTGCAGACGATCTTGGTTTTCTTAGAAGGAAGAGTCGGCTGGAACATGAATGTTCACTCCCGAATAGGTGAGGGTGGGCGGCTGGTCGACCAGGATGCGCCCGGTTCGGCGCGATCTGCGGCGTGGCTATAGTTTAGTGCCTGGCGGCTGTCGGGTCAACAGCGTAGCCGGATAATTCCCGAATTGCTTTGCCGTTCGCGGCCAGGGTTGTATGAAGCGGCGCACGAGCAACGCACGGGCGGCAAGGATGCCGTTCCTACTGTACGGTTTGCTCTTTCGCCTAGGTGCGCGCCGCCATGCGCTTGAGGGGGCCAAGCGGCAACGCCCTGAGCAACAAGGCCATGTCGTCGCCGCGGAACGCGCCCAGCGGCGCCAACGCCAGCAGATAGACGACGACGCCCGTCGCCACAGCCGCCCAGACGTTCACCCCCATGCGCTGTAAGACCGCGACGCCCGCCATCATCAAGGCCAGCGCGCCAACCGGCGGAGCCGCAATTCGCAACCACGGCGCGGTCCCTACGTGGCGGCGCACGCTGTAGTAGAAGGGGAAGAGCAGGCTGAACTCGCTGAGGATGGTGACGACAGCCGCGCCCGCATAGCCGAACTGCGGGATGAAGATCAGGTTGCCCACGATGTTGAAGGTGACGCCGAGCAGAAAGGCGCGCGTCAGGAAATGCTGCTGGTTGACCGCGATCAGCACGTATTGCGTGACGCTGTTGACGAAGCCGATGGGAATGCTCCAGATGATAATCTGCAGCGCCAGGTCCGAGCCGCCCTGGATCGTGAAGGTCTGCCCCAGCAGGCGCACGGTGAGCGGCACGTCGAGATACTGCGCGCCGCCGACCAGCCAGACCAGCGGCCCAGCCAGGAAGGTGACGGCCGCGGCGATGGGCAGGCTGACCATGAGCAGCAGGCGCACGGCGATCAGGTAGGCGCGGTGCAGGCTTTCGCGCTCGCGCTCGGCGTAGCGGCTCATGAGCGGGAAGACCGCCATCGTAAAGACGCTGGGAATGATGTTCAGCCCATCGAGGTACTTTAGCCCCACGCTATAGAGACCGACGGAGGCTGCGCCGACCATCGGGCGCAGGATCCAGACGTCGATGCGCCAGAAGATCGTCGCCAGCAGGTGGTTGATCATCAGCGGGCCGCTGGTGCGCAGCATCCACTGCTGCAGCGGCCAGTCCCAGCGCCATTCGGGCCGGAAGAGCGTCGAGCGCATGAGCAAGAACAGCCACGTCATGGCGACGATGTTGACGAACAGACTCACGACGGCCAGCCCCACGAACCCCCAGCCAAGCAAGAGGACCAACGCGCCCAACGTCACCTTGAGCAGGGCGACGGCGTTGGCGAGGCCGGCCGGGTATTCCATCTTCTCGAAGGCCATGAACATGCTGCTGAAGGCGTCGCTCCAGTTGGCGAAGAGCATCGCCACGGCGAAGATGCCGATAGCCAGCAGCTCCTGGCTGCCAATGCCGCTGGCGTCGAGGAAGTCGACGCGGCCGACGCCCCAGAAGCCGAACGCCGCCAGCGCCATGAGCGGCAGGCTTGCCAGCCAGAGCAGCGTGCGCAAGCCGAGGACGTTGGTCAAGTAGCGGCTGGAACGGTTCATGTCGGCGGCTACGTCGCGCGTGAGCAGCGTGCCCAGCCCGTAGCGGCTGACGATCTCGAAGAAGCCGTAAAAGGCTACGACAAAGGCGTAGCTGCCCGTTCCCTCCGGCCCCAAGATGCGCACGTAGAGCATGGCGAAGGCGAAATCGACCGCCTTGTTTAGCAGGTTGAGGGACATGGGCACGAGCGAGTTCTTGGCGACGATGCGCACGTCTCCCGCGGCGCTGTCCGGCCGGTAGAAGCGTCCCCACGCCCAGTAGAGGCCGAGCAGCAGCAAGGTCATGCCCGCCAGGAAGCTGAGGTAGAGGCCGAGTTTGAAGCTCATGGGCGAGTAGACGAAGCGCACAGTCCACTGCCCGGCCTGGGGCAGATAGACGGCGCGAAACGCGCTGTTGGCCCGGTAGATCCTCAATTCCCGCTCTTCGCCCTCGTCCGCGCCGAAAGGACGCAAGAACGCCTTCCAGCCGGGGAAATGGGCGTCGCTGAACACGAGCCAGCCGCGATCGCTTAGGTTCACATCGACGAAGACATCGTTGGCGGTGTAGCGGCTGATGCGCGCCTCGGCTACCTGGGGGCTTGCGGGAGTCAGCGCGTGCTCTTCGGCGGGCGTCTCCTCCAGGAAGACCACGCGGCGCAGGTCAGTGGCGGCGAGGGGCTGCTCCGCCGCCGGGACGATGCGCGCCTCCGCCGCGACA
Source organism: uncultured Caldilineaceae bacterium (assembly GCA_964467575.1). GTDB lineage: Bacteria > Chloroflexota > Anaerolineae > Caldilineales > Caldilineaceae > JASGTU01. Next base: position 9,115 of record CAYXRG010000087.1, read on the forward strand.
AACACGCGCGGCATCACGTCTCGGTTCTCGTAGACGCCGGCGGCTTCGTCGCGGTAGACCTCCTGCCAGCGCGGGTTGGGGATGTAATGCTCGGTGAGGATGTACTTGACGTTGAGCAGGTTCAGCAGCGGGTTGTCGAGCGCGGCGTAGACATCGCCGCCCTGCTCGGCGTAGAGCGGGGCGATGCGATTATAGAGCAGTTCGTTGTCCTGCGGAGCGATGCGGCCCATCAGCGTCGCGTACTGGCTGGGGATGATGGAATCGTAGCCGCGAATGTCGTGCCAGCCGTAGTACATGCCCGCGTTGGCGTTGAAGGTCTTTTCGCCGGGCGCGTTGAAGGTGGTGAAGCGCCAGGGGACGATCTCCCCATCCGTGCGCGCTTCGCGCTCGTTGAGGAAGCGCACCACCGGCGGCTGGGCGTCCGGGTTCAGCGGCGACAGCGCCACGTCCGCGGCCGGGTTGAAGCGGCCATGCGCCACGAACAGGTCGGCGACGACGACGACGAGCAGCGCCGCAGCCCAGAGACGGCCGGCTGTGAGGGCAGTCCCCCGGCGCAGCAGCATCCACGCCGGCCCGGCGCTGAGCAAGGCAAAGAGGCCGAAGCGCGCCAGGTTCATGGCCTGATAGCTCCAGAACATGCGGCCGTCGCGGAAGGCCATCTGCGCCAGGTCGCTGCCGTCGACCAGGCGTTGGCCCAGGGCGATGAAGGGCTCGGCGCGCAGCAGGCTTAGCGCCACCAGGGCCAGGGCGGCCAATCCCGCAACGCCGGTCAGCGCGACGACGGCCCTGGCGAGCCGGCGCGGCCAGTCGCGGCCCTTTCCGGCAGTGCTGCCCGCGGCGAGGCTGAGCAATTCGTGCAGGCCCATGCCGGCCAAGAGCGCCATACTGACGGTGAAAGGGAACACCCAGCGGAACGGGCTGTGCAACTGGTTCCACCCCGGCAGGCCGTAGAAGAGCAGCGCATAGAGCGGCGTGCCGAAGGCGAACAGGAGCGAGATCGGCGCCAGCGCGGCGAAGAACCAGAGATGCACCGGCCGCGGGACGTCGACCTTCCGGACAGTTTCCGCTTTTCCGGAGGACAAGCGCGGGCGCAGGCGGCGCAATAGGCCGGACAGCACGGCGACGGCGGCGAGCAGCCAGGCGGCGATGCTCAGGTAGCTGCCGCCTTCGACATAGTTCTTGATACCCCAGAAGATGGTATGGGCCGGCTCGCCCAGCGCGTTGGTTGTGGCGGGCGTCCATTGCCGCGTCCACAGGTCGATCCAGCGGTGGTGGCTGGGGTTGCCGAAGACGTCCGGCAGCCAAAAGGACAGGACTTGGCGCGAGGGCCAGGCCCAGCCGGTGACCTGCTCTAGGGTGGCGGAGCCGGCGCGGAAGTTGTGCGGCAGCAACTCCAGTAAAGGAAGAAGCTGGATCGCGCCCAGGGCCACGCCCAGCACAGCCATGACCAGCAGCCACGCGCCCAATGTCGTCACGCGCCAGAACGGGGACACAGCGCGGCTCGTCCCTGGCGCTGCAGCGCGGCGGCGAATGGCGCGCCACGCAGCCAGCAGGCGCACGAGCGAATAGGCGCCGGTCACCAGCATGGTGTAGTAGATCAGTTCCGGGTGGCCGGCCAGGGCGGTGAGGCCGATCGCCGTCGCGCCCAGCGCCACGTAGGGGATGGGGCTGTAGGCGGCGACGCCCTTCTCTTCCTGCTTGCGCACGATCACTTCGACGATCGCCAGGATGAGGGGCAGCCACACCGCTGCGGCGATGAACATGGTGAAGACCACGCTGACGATGAGGAAGCCGCTGAACATGAAGACCGCGCCGCTCAACAACGCGGCCGGCTGCTGCAGGCGCAGCACGCGACCCAGTACGTACATATTGACGCCGGCCAGCCCAATCTGCAGGGCCGTAAACCAGGCATAGGCCGCCTCTAGCGGCAGAACATAGAAGAGAACGCTCAGGGGATAAAAGACGCTGGCCTGGCCCGCAGCCAGAAAGGGCAGGCCGGTGAAGATCTGCGGGTTCCACAGCGGCAGTTGCCCGTCCGCCAGCGTGCGGCGGATGTGCAGCTTCCACACGGCGTTTTCCAGCACCAGGTCGCTGAGCAGTTCGTTGTGCGGGATGAGATTGGGCTGAAGGCTGCGCCACGGCTCGAAGGCGTAGAGGTTGTCGTAGGGCAGAAGCGTGCGGCCCGTGAGCGCGGGGAAGAGCACGGGTGCAAACCACAGCAGCGGCAGGATAATCAGCGCCAGGATGGCGAACAGATCGCCGCGATAGCGGCGCAGGAGGCGCAGCAGACGGTTCATGGGCGGCGGTGCAGATGCCGGTAACGCCAGCGGATCTGCCAGGTGCGCCAAGCGGATTCGATCTTGACCGGGATGTCCAGCTTGCTCTGGCCGATACGCCGATCCTCAAAGTGGATGGGGATTTCGACTAGGCGAAAGCCGAGCTTCTCGCACAGGTACGCCATCTCCACCTGGAAGCTGTAGCCGTTGCTGCGAATGTTGTCCAGGCCGATGTCGAGCAGGGCTTGGCGCCGCCAGAGCTTGAAGCCCGCGGTCATGTCGCGGATGCGCAGGCCGAGGATCATACGGCTGTAGAGGTTGGCCCACCAACTGATGAAGCGTCGCCAAGCGCCCCAGCCCTCATCCAGACTGCCGCCGGGCACATAACGGCTGCCGATCACCACATCCGCGCCTGTGGCAAGCATAACGCCGAGCATCTGCGGGATGTAGCGGGGCGAGTGGCTGAAGTCCGCATCCATCTGCGCCACGAAGTCCGCGCCATCGTCCAATGCCTTGCGCATCCCCTCCACATAGGCCGTACCCAGCCCGGCTTTGCCCGCGCGATGAAGCACGGCGATGCGCGGCCTGGCCGAAGCGCCGGCATTATAACGCTGCACCAGCTCTTCGGCTACGGCGCCGGTCCCGTCCGGCGAATTATCGTCCACCACCAGCAGTTGCAGGCCGGGCAGGGGCAAATCCAACAGCGCTTCGGCCATGCCGGGCAGGTTGTCCGCTTCGTTATAGGTGGGTATGACCACCGTAAGGCGCACTTGCCGGAGGAAGTCGGTTGCGAACATCTGGAAGGAAGGCAAAACTGCGGGATTCATACCACGGGTCTTTAAGCTCTCGTCACTCAGGTTGCGCCGGGCTGCGGCCGGCCATGCACTACACGACGACGGCGTGCGGCCGCTCCCCGCTCAGATTGGGCATTGTATCACGGGCGCACGCGGGCGGGTAATCATCGGGGCGGGAGATGCCGTCTCGCCTTTGCATTTCGGGCCTCGCTCCAAAATTGCCTATTGACAGCGGGCTACGCAAGTGCCATACTCTGTGCCGCTGCTCCTACATCCTCCCCATTCATCGCCGCATCGCCGTCCGCCAAAAGAACTTCCGGCCGCGTCCCCCATTTGTCTTACACGAAGGGAGGAGGTGCAGATCATCCCATCATTCTGTTCTGCGCTTCAATAGGGCGTCATCAGGGCGACATCGACGCCAAGACAAGCGCGGCGCGATTGCGGCCCCCACACACCGCAACCCCGCAGCGTCTTGCGGACCGTTAGTCTTTCACACAGAGGAGGAACTAGACGTATGCAGCGCCAATTTCGTTTCCCACGTGCGACCATACGGCTGTACGCGGCCATCCTTGCAATCGCCGTCCTGTTGACGGCAGCCGCTCCAATCGCCTACGCACAAGACGACATGCCGGATGCCAACAAGGCAGTCGTCACCCGCTATTTCGATGAACTTGCCCAGCAAAACCTGGACGTGCTCGATGAAGTCATCGCGCCCGGCTACATCGAGCGCGTCGGCTCCACAGAAACCGTCTACGACGATCTGGAGACGTTGAAAGCGTCGTGGACCGACATCTTTGCCATGATGGGCCCGTTCGATCTCCAAATCGAGGACATGATTGCAGAGGGCGATCGCGTCGTCACGCGCTACACCGTTTCGTTCATGGATGGCGATGTCGACGTTACCGGCATTCTCATCAGTCGCCTCGAAGACGGCAAGATCGTGGAAAGCTGGGAAAACATCGACGAGTTGACCTTGATGACGGCGATGGGCATGGTAGCCCCGGCCGACCCCACGCCGGAAGCCAATAAAGAAGTGGTGCGTCGCCTGGTCGATGAGGTTTACAACCAACAAAATCTCGACGTGGTGGAGGAGTTGTTTGCGCCCAACGCCGTGGAACACCGCTTCGACGGCGATTACGTCGCCGAGGATCACGCCGACCTGCAAGCTCAGATCGGCGGAGTTTTCAGCGGCATGCCCGACCTCCAACTCGAGATCGACGACCTGATCGCCGAGGGGGACCGGGTCATGGTGCGCTTTACGCAAAGCTCCGAAGCCGCGGGTGTAAACGTTAGCGGCGTCTATATCGTGCGCCTAGAGGACGGGCGCATTGTCGAAGGCTGGGACTACACCGACATGCTGACCCTGTTTGCACAACTCGGCATCGTCGAACTGCCCCAGGAGCCGGAGATGGAGACCATCGCCGCCGGCTTTACCGGCCCGCAGGGCATCTTGGTCGATCCGGACGGCAACATCTGGGTGATCGAGTCGGGCATGGGCGGCGAGGAGGCCGTCGAGTGGGTAAGCCCGGAGACAGGGCAAGTAGAAACGGCGATGATGGGCGATACGGCGCGCGTCGTGCGCATCTCCGCCGATGGCGAGCAGACGGAGGTCGCGATGCTGCCATCCGTCTTCGTCGGCACGGAGGCCATCGGCGGTGCACGCCTGGCGCTGCTCGACGGCGAACTCTATGCCACCGTAGGCCAGTGGCTCGGCGATCTCGGCCCAGATCGTCTCGAACTGTCGGCGTCGGTCGCACACATCGCCGCAGACGGAACCACCCACGAGGCCGGCAATACGTGGGACATCGAAGGCGAGCAGAACCCGGACGGGCACGTAGTCGACAGCCATCCCTATGGCCTGACAGCAGGGCCGGACGGCAGGCTCTGGGTGGCGGACGCAGGGGCCAATACGCTACTGGCCGTCGATGTGGAGACCGGCGAGGTCACGCTGGAGGCGGTCTTCGACGGCCTTCCCAGCCCGCTGCCCAACCCGCTGCGCGGCAACGCACTGGAGATGGACCCGGTGCCGACGGCCATCGCCTTTGACGACGAGGGCACAGCCTACGTGTCGCTGCTGCCCGGCTTCCCCTTCATCCCCGGCTCGACCAAGGTGGTGACGGTGGATGCAGACGGCAACGCGGCCGACTTCGCCACCGGCTTGACCATGCTCACCGATCTGCGCATGGGGCCGGACGGCAACCTCTACGCCGTGCAGATCGGCGTCTTCGGCGAGCAGGGGCCGATCCCCAACAGCGGCGCGATCATCCGCGTGCTGGAGGGCGACGCCTCCGAGGTGGTGGCGGGCGGGCTATCATTCCCCACGTCTGTGGACTTCGACGCAGACGGCAACGCCTATGTGACGACCAACGGCGTAGGCGCACCCGGCTCCGGCGAAGTGGTGATGGTGCACAGCCTCGTCGACCTGCCTGGCGTGCCGGTAGCGGAAGCCATGCAGATGATGATGCAGACGATGGAAGAAGCCCCTGCACCCTAGCCGGTTCGCCGGCGGGCAAGCCGGCAGCGGCGAATGAGTCGCACGCAGCGCATAGAGGCCGGACCAGGCGCGTCTTGGTCCGGCCTCTACTCATACCGCCGCTCGCAGGCGGCGCGCAGCGTTTGCGATACAGCGTTTGCAACAACGTGGCGCATTGCTCCTACGCCCAAAGCACGGTCTTGGCAAAATGGCCGTGTAGGGGTATACTCTACATAACCTTAATCGGTCTGCCACAGCGGAGGAGACGCTGCCATGAAACGCATTTTGTTTAGCTTATTGCCCGCCTTTGTTCTGACGGCGGTTTTGCTCGCGTCGTTGGCCTGGGGCGGTGCGCCTATCGCCCGCGCCCAGGAAATGGAGCCGGGCGCGCTTCAGGTGAATGTATCTGTCGAACTTGCCGGCGGCGAGGCGGTCACGCTGCCCCTGGCGATCGGGGAAGAGGACTTAGCCGCCCTGTTGGAACTGGCGCCGGCTGCGGCTGTGATGGAGGCCGTCACCCAGCTTGCCGGGCAAGAAGTGCAAACGATCACGGTTGCCGTGCCCGCCATCTTCACGCCCACCGAGGCGCTGCTCCGCATCGTTTCCTCGGTTGAAGTCGAGGCCGAGCCGGAGCCGCCGGTGACGACCACGCTCGCTATCACGGTTCCGTCGCCTGCTATCGATCTGGTGCCCATGGCAACCGCCAACGCCAACTTGCGCAGCGGCCCCAGCACCGATACCGCCATCGTCGGACAGGCGATAGCCGGGCAGGCCCTGATGATCCAGGCGCGCAATGTGGACGGTTCCTGGTACCAATTGGGCGACGGTTCGTGGGTGGTCGCCTTCTTGGTCGAAAACGCGCCGCAGGGTCTGCCCGTCGCCCTCGACGACGAAACCATCCTCACGCAGACGGTTCCCGCCACGGTGACAAGCCAGGCGCTGGTGCTGCGCGCCGGGCCGGATGTGGACGAGAACAGCTTGGGCAGCTATGCCGACGGCACACTGGTAGCCGTGTTGGGCCAGGCGCCGGGCGGCGAGTGGTTCGAGGTGGCAACGCCGGACGGCAAGCGCGGCTGGATGGCTGCGGACTTTCTGGAGTTGAGCGCGCCGGCAGAAGAAGTGCCGGAGAGCGTCGAAGCCGCCCTCCCTGTCAGCGTCTTGGGCCAGGTAGTGGATGAGGCCGGCGAAGGCATCGGCGGCATCGTCGTAGCCGCCGTGCCGCCCGACGCAGACGAGGCGTTGCGCGTCGAGGCGACGGCTGACGACGACGGCGCCTTCGTCTTGGAACTCGCGCCGGGCAGCACAGGGGCGTGGACGGTGGAGATCGCCGGCGTGGGTTGCGACAGCCGCATCGTCAACGACCGCTGCCAGCTTTTCGGTTACTTCGCGGCGACTCCCGCCGTTGAGGTCGACCTTCCCGCCGAAGAGGCGGTGACGCTGGCCTATGCCGAGGCGACCTCCTTCATCGCCGGCTCGGTGGTCGACGCCGAGGGCAACGTGTTGCAAGGCGGCATTCGCGTCGTAGGCGAGCGCGAGGACGGCGCCCGTACCTCCGGCGAAACTTCCTCGACCGGCAAGTTCGTACTGCCCGCCGCGGCCGGCGTATGGACGGTCTCTGTCGAGGGCGGGCCTTCCATCGAGATCGAGGTTCCGGAACGGAGCGCGCCGGAGCCAATCGAACTCACGCTGGAATAGTTGACTCCAGACGCCTTGCAGGGAGCTCGCCGCTTCCTGCAAGGCTGTTTTCCCGTACATCCCTGATAATACCCGCCGCGTCACCCACCTCACCATTCCCTACGGCGGCTTAATCTATTCCTAACCAAATAGGTTGCTCACAAGAGCATAGGGAGGGCTATGTTCAGCGTTTTGATCCATCGCCGGCTGGACAGCGGCGAATGGAGAAAGATCCCCTGGAATGACGCCGATTTCAGCCGCCGGATGCTGCGCGAACACCTGGCGCAGGATCACGATGCGGCTAGTCGCCCGTCACCCGTCATCGATCAGCATGTGGCATGGATCCATCATACCGTACTGGGCGGACGCCAGTCGTCCATTCTTGACCTCGGCTGTGGGCCGGGGTTCTACACTCACCGCTTCGTAAAGCTGGGACACGCCTGCAAAGGGATCGACTTCGGCCCGGCATCCATCGACTACGCCCGCCAACATCACGCCGGCGTCTTCGTGTTGGGGAACGTGCTAACGGAGGAGTACGGCGCGGGCTATGATCTCGTCTGCATGATCTACGGCGAACTCAACGCCTTCGCCCCCGAATCTGCCGAGCGCATTGTGGAGAAAGCGTACCAGGCGCTGAAGCCGGGCGGCAAACTGCTGCTGGAGGTCAGTCACGATGACGCCATCCGGGAAATCGGGCGGCAGCCGCCTGCCTGGTACACGGCGGAGGAGGGTCTTTTCTCCGACAAGCCCCACATTGTCCTGCAGGAGTCGGGCTTCGAGAATAACCGTTCGAGTTCGTGGTATCACGTAATTGACGCCGAAACCGGCGCTCTCGCGCAGTACGTCGCCATGCATCAAGCCTATACCGAAGCCGATTATCGCCATCTGCTCCGTCGCTTCGAGCAAGTGACGCTTTATCCGTCGCTCACGGGCGAACCGGTCGACGGCGCCGAGATGTTTGTGATTGTCGCTCAGAAATAGGCGAGCCGGCCCGCAACCGGCAAAAAAGACCCGCCAGGAATGAACGAACTCCCTGGCGGGTCTTATAGTGTTCTGCCTAAATGGTTTGAACGCTAAATACACAATCTGTCATGTTGAGCGGAGCGAAACATCTGTCCCTCTGGTACGACGAGATTCTTCAGCTCGCTAGCGCTCGCTTCAGAATGACAGACACTTGGCGAACGCCATTAAGGTGGATTGGCGGAGTAGTGTTCCCTACCCCATTGTCCAGGCGCGTGTCGGGCGGATCTTGTAGATCACGCGCGTTTCGCCGGAGGACAGATCGTAATCGCGGCCATGATACTTCTGCGAGAGCGCATGAATGTGCGCGGCCGCGCCTTGCTCGGTGATCTCCGCCACGACGCCCTCCACGCCCAGATAGCGATAGGGATTGTCG
>CAYXRG010000088.1:0-17677 GCA_964467575.1 uncultured Caldilineaceae bacterium
GACGTTCAGGAAACCAATAGTCGGCGGGTTGGCTGAAGAGAAAGCGGATGTCCTTCAATTTCCAAGACTCTATTTTGCATCAATTTGCATGTTTGGCGGCAAGCTTTTTACTAACGAGAATAGTTCTTCCCGCAAGTAATCTGCTATACTGCGGGCATGCAGACTCACATCTTGTCGTTGCCTAGCCAGACCCAAGGCGCCTCCCTCGCTCCGGCCTTTAACACGCCCGCCGACCGCCATCCGGCCCTCGTCTACCTGGCCGGTCTTGCCCCCGGCAGCCGCCGCACGATGCGCCATGCGCTCGACGCCGTCGCCGCCGCACTCACGGACGGCCAGTGCGATCATCGCACGCTGCCCTGGGCGGCGTTGCGCTTCCAGCACGCCCAGGCTGTACGCGCCGCGCTCATGCAACGCTACAGCGCCGCCACGGCCAACAAGATGCTCTCCGCCCTGCGCCAGACTTTGCGCGTCGCCTGGCGCCTTGGCTATCTGACCGCGGAGGATTACCAGCGCGCCGTGGACCTCAAGCCGGTGAACGGCGATCAGCCTGACGCGGCAGCTGGCCGCGCCCTCTCTTATGGCGAGTGGGCTGCGCTCTTCGCCGTCTGCGCCGCGGATCCCACCGCCGCCGGCGTGCGTGACGCCGCGCTCATCGCCCTGCTCAAAGTCGGCGGCCTGCGTCGTGCCGAAATCGCCTCGCTGCAACTTGCCGATTATGACCGCAGCACTGCTACCTTCACGATTCGCGGCAAGCGCAACAAGATCCGCACTTTGCCCGTTGAGGACCCCGGCGCGCTCGGCGCACTCGACGACTGGCTGCACCTGCGCGGGGGCGCGCCGGGCGCGCTCTTCACCCGCATCCGCAAAGGCGAATTCATCACCCAGGAGGGATTGTCCGACCAGGGGGTGTACTACGTGCTCAACCGCCGCGGTCGCCAGGCCGGTACGGCGCCATTCACGCCCCATGACCTGCGCCGCACCTTCGCCGGCGACCTGCTCGACGCCGGCGTGGATCTCTCCACTGTGCAGAAGCTAATGGGCCATGCCGGCGCCAACACTACCGCGGGCTACGACCGCCGTGGCGAACAGGCCAAGCGCAGCGCGGTGCAGAAGCTCCACGTGCCCTACCGGCGTCGTTTCGGGGGCGATGCTGAAGTCTAGCGCCAGAGTGTAACCGCTTGGCGCGCCGGGAACCTCCGCGTCCAATGGTCTCCCGGCTCAAGGTGACGCCAACTTGCCCCCATTCTGAAACAAACCCCCGCGAAAAATCGCCGTTTGCATTCCCCCTTCGATCGCTCTAGAATGGGCGCCGCTCCGTGCATCGTATCCCTGCATCGCCCCTCGCTACCAGCGCATAACACCGCTGCGTTCAGATTCGCGTTGACTGGCGCGACGTGACACACAGCGAAGTATCCTACTGGCGATATTGTTCCACGCGGCAGGAAACGCAATCAGACGCGTAAGAGACTCGTGACGGGGCCGGCGCCGCCCTCTTCACCTCCTGGGCCGCCGGCCCCGTCATCGCGCCCGACCACCGCCTCTCCCGCGCCCCGTAGGGGCCGATCTGCCGCGCGGTTGTCCTTGTATTCACTACACGAAAGCTCTGCGCATCTGCGACTCCTTTACCCCCTTTTTTCCGTTTTGCGCCGCAGCGCACCTTCGCTATACTTGCGCCTCCGTGCACCCGTCACCTGAGTATTCGCGATAGCGAACGCCGGCCCCCGACGTACAGCAGCGCAACGTCACACCGGCAGTAGAGATGTGCGACATATCGTGCCTGCCGCCCTTTTTGGCGCCGTAGATTGGCCATTGGCCCGGAGCAACTCCATGATCAACCGTGTCTTGTCGCTCGCCGTCACAGGTCTGCGCCGGCTGCTCTTCACGAAGCGGCCGCACAGCGGCATCGTCCTCGCCGCCTGCATCCTCGGCCTCAGCCCCGCCCTTGCCCTCGCCGCACCGCACCAGGAGCCTTCTGGGCGCGGCCATGCTCAGCAGGCCCCCTCCAACCGCACAGCCGAGTGGCTGGTGATGATCTACAGCAACGCCGACGACAACGTGCTGGAAGAAGACCTGCTCTTCGACCTGCAGGAGGCGGAGCTGGTCGGCTCCACCGACGAGGTCACGATTGTGGCCCAGATCGACCGCTATGAGGGCGGCTACGCCGGCATGGGCGACTGGACCGGCGCCAAGCGCTTCCTCATCACCCAGGACGGCGACATGAGCAGCTTTGGCTCCGAGGAACCGGAGGACCTGGGCGAAGTCAACATGGCCGACGGCGCCACGCTCCTCGACTTCCTCATCTGGGCCGTGAGCGAGTTCCCCGCGCAAAAGCGCATGCTGATCTTGTCCGACCACGGCTCAGGCTGGCCCGGCGGCTGGGGCGACCCGGACCCCGGCGGCCCCGGCGCCCACGACATCGTCCTCGTCGATGCCTTCGGCGACAATCTGTGGCTAATGGAGCTGGATGAGGTCCTCGAGCAGGCGCGCAGCGAGCTGGGCCTGGACTACTTCGACGTGATCGGGTTCGATGCCTGCTTGATGGGCCAGCTTGAGGTCTTCACCGCCATAGCCCCCCATGCGCTCTACGCCGTCGCTTCCCAGGAGCTCGAACCCGGCCTGGGCTGGGCCTATGCGGCCTTCCTGGGCCAACTCGTCTCCAACCCGGACATGGACGGCGACGAGCTGAGCCAACACGTCGTCGCCTCTTACATTGATGAAGACATGCGCCTCGAAGACCCGGCCTTTGTCGGCAACCTCTCGCGCGCGCAGGCTGCCGCCGCCATCGCCCCCGACATCACCCTTTCCGCCGTCGATCTGGCCGGCATCGCTCCCCTCAACGCCGCGCTGGACGCCTTCGTCGCCGCGCTCTACACCATGGACCAGAACGCCGTGGCGCAGGCGCGCACCTACGCCCAATCCTACGAATCCGTCTTTGGCGACGAATTGCCCTCTCCCTACATCGACCTGGGCCACTTTTCCCAACTGATCCAGAACCTCACACAAGACCCGGCGGCGCTGGCCGCCGCCCAGGAATTGGACGCCGCGCGCCAAGCGGCTGTGATTGCCGAGAGGCATGGCCCCGAACGCCCCGGCTCGACCGGCATCGCCATCTACTTCCCCGTGCGCGAAATGTACGGGTGGAGCGACAACCTCGGCTATGCCGAGGTCTCCGCCCGTTTCGCTCAGGAGACGCAGTGGGATGAATTCCTCGCCTTTCATGCCGGCGATACGCCGGTCGGCATCTCCATGAGCGCTGCGGCGCGCCCGCACCCAGAGGGCTCCCCCGCGCTCGCAGCCGCCTTGCAGACCCTCCTGCCGGAGCTTGCGCCCGAGTATGTCCAGATACTCCACGACGAGATCGCCGCCATGATGGAGCAGGCGCTCTTGCCGGAAGAGATCGCCCAGGTCCTGATGGAGGAGTATGAGCTGCCGCTTGATGTCGTCACGGCCCTGCTCGACGCCGGGCTGTTGCACACCGCAGACGCCGCGCCCGCCCTGGCCCCACACGGCTCCTCGGCTGTACGCAAGCCCCTGCAAGCGGCCCCCATCCGCCTCTCGTTCGAGGCGGTCTTTCCCGGCGAACCGGTCAGCATCGAAACCGACATCACCGGCGAGCGGGTCGGGTATGTCTACAGCTTTATCGGCCGCTTCCTGCCCGAGGAAGATGTCCTCATCGTGGAGGATCAGGATTTTCTCTTCGCCGATCAAGACACCACCGTGGGCGGCGTGACCTACCCGCTGTGGCCCAAAGGCGCGTTCACCGTCGGCTATGACTGGGAGCCGGTGGTCTACGCCATCAGCGACGGCGTGACCTCCATCCGCACCCTTCTCTCGCCGGAAACCTATGGCGAACGGCCGGTCTACACCGCCGACGGCATCTACGCCTTCGCCGACGGCAGCCCCGACCGCTACGCCCGCCTCTTCTTTCGCGACGGCGATCTGGCGCAGGTCTTCGGCTTTGCCGGGGCCGGCGGCCTTGCCGCAGGCGCCGGCGCCCCGCGCCAGATCAAGCCGCAGCGCGGCGACCAGTTCACCGTGTTCGACCAGGGCTACAACTTGGCCGAGGATGTCGAGGACGACCGCTACCTCGCCCCAAGCGGAGTCCTCACCTTTGGCGAGGACTCCTTCTTCATCGAGGAGACGCCGGCCCCCAGCGGCAACTACGTCGTCGGCGTGATTGCGGAGGACCTCGACGGCGTTCAGGTCGAGGCCTATGAGAGCCTCTTTGTCGTGGGCTACGACGAGGTGACCGAGGAAGGCTTTGTGCCTTTGGTCGCCGAGGACCTCGGCTTTGCCCTGCTCCACCCGGAGACCTGGGCCCCGGTCCAGCGGCAGGACGAGACGGCGGATAGCGTGACCCTCGCCAACGCCGACGAAACCGCTCTGATGACTATATTCCTCCTCGAATATCCCGACGCGGCGAACGACGTCGAGGCCAATCTCATGGCGCTGGAGGACGTGTTCGCCGAGCTCGCCAATGACTTCGGTTTGGAGAACCTCGCCGCCGACCGTGATCCCGTGGACTACCTGCTGGGATCATACGACGCCCTGTTGCTCGACTTCAGCTTCAACAGCGACGGCGTCGCCTACATCGGCGAGCTGGCGGCGGCCACGCCCATGCCTGGCCTGACCTACGTCGTGTTCTTCGCCGCGCCGGCCGAGGAGGCGGACTATCTTCTGGCCGACCTGGACGCAGTGCTCTACAGCTTTGACAGCCTATATTCCGGGATCGGCAATGCCGGGAACCCTCTGGACGCCGCCGCGCCCCAACCGCAGTTCGCCGACGTGACCTTCATGGACGACTACAGCGACCCGGCCAGCGGCCTCTATGACGACGAGGCGCCGCAGGAGTGGGGACAGGGCTACTACGACCCGGACGGCGAGCTGTACGTCTATGCCATGAACCCGTGGGATCCCTCTAGGCGCGGCGCCATCTTCGACTATTACTACGATCTAGTGCTGCCGGATGCCTTCATGCTCCAGGTATCGACGCTGAGCGCGGGCGCGATAGACACGGCCTATGGGCTGATCTTCCAGGTTCAGGATGACAGCCATTTCTACGCCTTCCGTGTCAGCGGCGACGGCTATTTCCTGGTCGAAAAGGCCGATGGAGAGGTTCTAGAGACCATGATGGACTGGATGCCAACGGACGCGCTGGACTTGACGCAAGAAGCGCTCAACACGCTCGCCGTGGTCGGGGCCGAAGGCGTCTATAGCCTGTACGTGAATGGCGTTCAGGTGGGCGAATTTGCCGACGACAGCTATTCGGCTGGCAGCGCCGGGTACATGGTGAAGAACTTCGACGCCGTCGAGTCTGCCGCCTTTGTCTTCGACGACTTTGTAGTCGGAGCGCCTGCCGACTAGGGCGTCATCGTCCAGGACATTGTCCCTCGTCGCCTACCCTGTACCCTAAATACGGCCGCGCCCTATTTGCGGGCTGCGTCCAGCAAGAAGCCGTCTGTTGCTTGGACATCATTACTTCCCAAAATAGAACATTTGTGCTAAAATGAGAGCGCAGACAGGCTGGCCGCCCACGCCCGCGCCGTGCAGGCGCACGGGTGCGCCGGCCAGGAGGAAGAATTGCGGCTCCCATGTTAGCGCTAATCGAACCGGCACGCGTCCACAGCCCGCCCGCGCCTTCCGCCGAGTTGCACAAGCACTGGCGCACCGTCGTGCGCATTCTTGCCGCACGCGGCGCCGGCTTCGTGCTCATCTCCGCCGGCAAGAAGCCCCAGGACAAAGGCTGGCAGCGCCATCCCGTCGACGAAGCCGCCGCCCTCGCCCACCTCGCCCGCGGCCTCAACGTCGGCCTCGCCACCGGCGCCGGCTCGCCCCTGCGCCTCTACGCCTTCGACATGGACCGCGACGCTATGCGCGGCTACGATTGCGCCGCGCTCGAAGGCACCCTGACCATCGCCCGCGAAAACGCGCCCGACAAGGCCAAGTTCATCTTCGCCTGCCCCGACGAGCTGCCGGGCCGCAAAGACACCCTGCGCATCGATAAAAAGACCGGCCAGGTGCGCGGCTCCGGCGTCGAACTGCTCGCCCTCTCCAGCACAGGCGGCTGCCAGAACTGCGTCATCGCCGGCATGCATGCCAGCGGCGCGCCCATCCGCTGGACCGGCCACACCATCGCCGTGCTCGACGCCGCGGTCGTGGCCGAACTGTGGCGCGCCTGGACCGGCCAAGATCTGTTCCGCACCTATGTCCCGCGCCCGTCAAGCGCGCCTCCGCCCGCTCTCGCCGTCATAGCCGACGCCCTGCGTCACATCGACCCCTGGTCCCTCGACTACGACCAGTGGATCTCCGTCCTCGCCGCGCTCAAGCATGACTACGGCGACGACGCGCTCGACCTCGCCGTGCACTGGGGCCAGGGCCGCCCCGGCGAAGTCGAGAGCAAGTGGGCCACCTTCGGCGACCACCCCCGCCCCTCTACCGTGCGCACCATCTACCGCCTCGCCCTGGCTGCCGGCTGGCAACCCCCGCGCCCGCCGGAACCGAGCCGGACCGCCCGCTCAAAAAGAAGAAGCCCGCCGTCAAGGCGAGCTTCCTCCGGTCGTAACGGCTCCTTTCTCCGCCGCCTGGCGCATCAGGCGGCGCGGATCATACATGGCGGATGACGCCGGCCGTTAGTCCATCTGGCCGGAAATGTTCACCATCCAGTGCACGCCGAATTTATCCTTGAGCATGCCGAACGTATCGCCCCACGGCGCTTTCTCCAGCGGCATCGCGATCGTAGCGCCGTCTGACAGCTTCTCCCAGTAGCCGCGCAGCTCGGCCTCGTTGTCCCCGCTGAGCGACACGCTGAAGTTCGTCCCCACGCTGTACTCCATGCTGTTGGGCGTATCGGACGCCATCAGCGCTAACCCGTTGGGCCCCTCTAGGAAGCCGTGCATGATCTTGTCGTCTTCGCTTGGGTCCGGTGAGGCGTGGAACTCCTTGAATGTGCTGAGATAGAGGTTGCCGCCGAAGACGCTCTTGTAGAACTCCATGGCCTGGCGGGCGTTATCGCGAAAGCTGAGATAAGGGTTCAGTCGAGTCTGCATTTCTCCTCCTGATTCATTCCGTCAATCCGGTAGATGCGACCGGTTCCCTGCCAAGGTCGACGCAGCTCGGCGGGCAGACAAACCGGGAGGAGTATAGAACAAAAGTTCTGCAATGTCAACAGTCACTTTTTTACGCCCAAGGCGCATTTCGCGTTCGGGGCAAGCCGCCTACTCCTTCGCCGGCAGCAGCGAGTACAAATACTGGAACACCGCTAGGCTGGGCCCGATCACGTCGCCCTGCTCGGTGTTGACCAGCGCCGCCACCGCCAGCTTCGTCCCCTGCAGCCCGGAGAAGAAGGCATGATAGCCCGGCACGTCCCCTCCCATGCCGAACGAGCCGGGCGGCAATATCTCCATCGTCGCCCCGCCAAAGCCCCAGAGCAGCCCGCTCTCGGCATCCTTCGCCACAGGCGTCGCCATCAGCGCCAGCGTTTCCGGCGACACCAACGCGCCGTCGAAAAGCGCGGCGGCAAAGGCCATCAGGTCGGGCAAGTCGCTCACCACGCCGCCCGCCGCCCACGCCGTCGACGGATGCGGGTAGTCCGGCACATCCACGCTGCTCAGATAGCCGTCCGGCATCTTGAAATAGCCCGGCATCACCACCTCGTCCCAGACGCCGTCGTCGCCGGCGAACGCCGCGCTGTGCAGGCCGAGCGGCTCGAAGATGCGTGAGCGCACTTCCTCTTCCCAGGAGTTGCCGGTGATCGCCTCGACGATCAGCCCCAACAGAAAGTAACTCGTGTTGGTGTAGTGGGCGATGTCGCCGCCCGGCTCCGCCACAGGACCCCGCCGGTTGGCCTTGTCCACCAGTTCCAGCGGCGTCCACTCCTGCGCCCACGTTTGGTCCCGCTCGTTTTCCGGCGGGATGAAGTTGGACAGCCCGCTGGTGTGCGTAAGCAGCATGCGCACCGTGATCCGCTCGCCGTTGGGCTGGTCCGGGAACCACGCGTCGATCGTCTCGTCCAGCGAAAGCCGGCCTTCCTCCACCAGTTGCATGATGACCACAGCCGTGTAGGTCTTGGTCACGCTGCCCAGCGGCGACACCGTGTCCTCGCTCCAGGGGCGTTCTCCCGCCGGATCGATGTAGCCGGACGTCTTGATGATGATCGTGCCGTCAGCCAGACGCACCGCCATAGCCATGCCCAGGATGTCCTGTTCGCGCACCTGGTCATCCAAGAACCCCTGCAGCATGGTCGCCACGTCGGGCGGCTCGGCTGCGGTCGCCTCGGGCATGGTGTAGCCGGGCGCCAGCAGCTCCAGCACGCGCGGCATCAGTACGGCATAGCCGGCTGCCGGATCGAGCGTGTTGACGGCTCCTGCAATCGTGATCGCCTGCTCCGGAAAGCGGAAGACGAAGCTGGAATAGCCGCCCACCGTGTCGCCGCTGTGGCCGATGGCGCTGAGACCTTCGCCATAGACTGCCTGCGCCAACCCCAGCCCGTACCCCGTCAGGATCACGCTCAGCGGGTGGTCCGGCGCGAACGCCACGAAGGCCAGCATCTCGTCCAGCGTCTCGCTCTTCTGGAAGAGCCGCCCGGCCAGCAGCGCTTCCAGGAACGTCGCCAGGTCCGGCGCATTCGTGACGAGCGATTGTCCGCCCGCCGCGCCCACGATCGACGCCGTAGCCGCCTCCGTGGCGTCCGCCGGCCCGGCGCCGAAGTCGCTATAGCCGTGTGCATGGTCGCCTGGAACGGCGCTGTCTTCGGGCGCGGGCAGGAGCGTGTTCTCCAAGCCCAGGGGCGCGAAGATGCGGCGGCGCATCTCCTCGCGCCAGGGCCGGCCTGTGGCCTCCTGGATGACCAAGCCTAGCAAGGCGTACCCCGTGTTCGAGTAGTATTGGGCTTCGCCCGGCGCAAACCACGGCTCCTGCGCCGCAGCAAAATCGAGCAATTCCTCTTCCTCCCATACCCTGCCGGGATTGGCCAACACTTCCGGCCCCGCCAGGTCCATGAAGTCGGGCAGCCCGCTGGTGTGATTGAGCAGCATGCGCACCGTGATCCGGTCGCCGGCGGGGAACTTGGCGGCGACCCGCTCGGGCAGCAGCCCGGCGATAGGGTCATCCAGCGCAAAGCGCCCCTCCTCGACCAACTGCAACGTCACCGTGGCGATGAAGGGCTTGGTCAGGCTGCCGGCGCGGAAACGGTCGTGGGGTCGCATGGCGGTATTCGTCGCCACTTCGCCTAGCCCGGCGGCGCCGCTCCACACGCCGAGAGCGGGCGCATGCACGGTCAGCACTGCGCCGGGCCAGTTCGTATCCGGGCTGGCGACCGCCGCCTCAAGCGCCGCCTGAAGCTTCTGCGCCAGCTCCTGATCCGGGGCCTGGGGCGTTGCAGCCGCAGAAGCAGCGCCCCCCTGCTGCGCTTGGGCGGGGGCCGCAACCGGCGGCTGCACGACTTGGCAGGCGGCCAACAAGAGAACGAGAACGAGAGACAGCGCCGGCGGACGGTTCATCTTTTCCCCCTTTTCAGCGCCATAAAGGCGCACCGCTCACCCCGTGTCGTTGCGGGTGCGAATCCGGAAACGGGCGATATAGCGACGATTGGCAATCGTCGCCTCGTGGTGACGTCTGTTCCGGAAAACGGCCCCAGTGTGAACCGGCGCTGTGACAAAAGCGTTACAAAACGTTTGACACCGCCTGCCTTCGGCGCGATACTCCGGCATCGCTTGCCCCCTTCGCCGGTACAGGTGTCTATGGCACGGCTTGCGCTGTACCTGCTCGGCCAATTCGGCGCAACCATCGACGGCAAGGCCATCACCGCGTTCAAGACTGACAAAGTCCGGGCGCTGCTGGCCTATCTCGCCGTCGAGAACGGGCGCGCTCACCGCCGCGATGCGCTGGCGACCTTGCTCTGGCCCGAGGGATCCGACGAGACGGCGCGCGCCAACCTGCGCCAATCCCTCTTCCGGCTGCGCGACGCGCTGGCCGAACTCGAACGCGCCGGCCCCTTGTTGCTCTCGACAACCGAAACCATCCAGCTTAACCCCTCCGGCGACTACTGGGTGGATGTGCTGGAGTTCGACCGGCTCTTGGCCGCCTGCCGCGCCCATCGCCACCGCAGCCTGGAAGGCTGTTCGAGTTGTGCAGACCGGCTTGCCCAGGCGGTTGCGCTGTATGGCGGGGAGTTTCTTGCCGGGCTGTGCATCAAACAAAGCCCAGGGTTTGCGGAATGGAGCCTTGTGCTGCAAGAAGCCTTGCATCGCAAGGCGATAGAGGCGCTGCAATTCCTGGCGGCGCATCACCAGCAGGCGCGAAACATGGCGGACGCCGAGTTCTACCTGCAGCGGCAGGTGGCGCTGGAGCCGTGGTGCGAGACGGCCCACCAGCAGTTGATGCGTCTCTATGCCGCAAGCGGACGGCGCAGCCTAGCCGTCATCCAATACGGGCAGTGCCGCCGGGCCTTGATGGAGCAGGTGGGGATCGCGCCTGAGCACGCCACCGCCGTTCTGTTCGAATCCATCCGCAGCGGGCAGCCCTTCGAGTCTCCGCCGCCGGCCCGTTTTGTGAACGCGCCGCCGTTGCCGCTGCGCCTGACGGGCCGAGAGCAGGAATTGGCCCAGATCGGGGAAACCCTGGAAAACCCGGACTGCCGCGTGCTGACGTTGGTAGGGCTTGGCGGCTGCGGCAAGACCAGCCTGGCCTTGCACGCCGCGATGGCGCACGCCGCCGCCTTTCGAGACGGCGCCTGCTTCTGCTCGCTTGACTTGCTCAACGCCGGCCAATCGCCGGCGCCCGCCCTGGCCCAGGCGCTTGGGCTGGCCTATGCAGGGCCGGACGACGCGCAGGATCAGGTGCGCCATTTTCTGCGCCACAAGGAAATGCTGCTCGTCCTCGACCAGGTGGAACGCCCATCCGCCGCAAACTGGGTCGCTCAACTGCTGCACGCCGCGCCCCGCGCGGTGATTCTGGCGACCTCGCAGAGCACCCTGAATATCCACGGCGAATGGCGGATCGAGGTGCAAGGGCTGGCCTATCCGCCAAGCGAAGGCGCCGTCACCCCCTCAGAGGCGCGGGGCTATGCGGCGGTGCAGTTCTTCGCCCAGCGCGCCGGCCAAGCGCGCGCCGGCTTCAGCCTGACGGAGCAAAACGCGCCGCAGGTTGTGCGCATCTGCCGGCAGGTAGAGGGGCTGCCGCTGGCGCTGGAACTGGCCGCAGCGTGGACTAGCCTCATGTCGTGCGCAGAGATCGCAGACGCCATCGACGCCGGTCTGGATTTCCTGGCGACCGCGTGGCGGGACCTCCCGGACCGGCAGCGAAGCATGCGCGCGGCCTTCGACCACGGTTGGAGCCTGCTCAGCCAAGAGGAGCAATCTGCGTTTGCATGCTTGTCGGTGTTCCGCGGGGAATTCAACCATGCCGCGGCGCGGGCGGTAGTGGGGAACTCCTGCACGGCGCATTGCAGGCACGGCGTGGACGAGGACCGGCCGGCGCTCAGCGCCGGCTGTCTATTTCGGGGGTTTGTAGAAAAGGCGCTGTTGGGCAGGGCGTCGCCGGGGAGGTTCCGGCTACACAACCTGCTGCGCCAGTATGCGCAGGAAAAACTGGCGCTGGATGCGAATGCCCACAAGGCGACCCGCCGGCGGTACGTGGACTACTACGCCGGACTGGCGGCGCGCGCGCTGGCCGGGTGGGACGGGCCGCAAGGCGAAGCTTGGCGCAGGCATGTACAACAGGAGCATGCCAACTTCGAGGCGGCGCTGGCGCTTTCCGCCGCTGAGGGCGATCCCGGCGCCCGCGCCCGCTTACAGTCCGTTTGCCGCCGAGCGCAGTTGTTGCGATAGCCGTCGCCCACGCAAGAACGAAACAAGAACGAAATAGGACAAAGAAAGACGCGGAATGTCTGCGCAGACACTCCGCGCTCTCCCCTTGCCGGCAGATATGCTACACGAACCCCCAGAGATCACCGTCGTAGGGGCAACCCTTGTGGTTGCCCACCCTTGTGGTTGCCCTCCTTCCATCACACGCCACGCGTCACGCCTAGCGCAAGCCTGTGGCGTAGGCGCGGAAATGGTCAACCAGCGGCGTGCGCTCGCGCGTCAGTTCGTCCAGCCCGGCGTAGTGCGGGCCCCACTGCCCGGCCCCGTCCTCGTCCATCGCCCAGGCGTTGAGCGCGCCCGTCACCTTGAACTTGTTCGCCCACAGCCCCACCGGCATGTTATAGCGGAAGAGCGGCCCGCTCTCCAGCCGGTAATCCCACTCGATCATGTCGAAAAGCGGCCACCACGTATAGCCGTGCAGCGGGATGCCGTCCGCCTGCGCCTGGCGCACCTGCGCCACGGTCTCGTCCATCCAGCGCATGCGCGCCTCGATGCTGCCCGTCGCCGCCGTCTCCGTCAGGATCATGGGCAGCCCGTAGCGTTCCCACACCATGCGCAGCACATTGCCCAACTGCGCGCTAGTGACGCCGCGCGTGTAGGCCGGTTGCCCATCGTCGCCCTTGCGCCACATCCCGCCCGAAACCGCATAGTAGTTGACGCCGAAGATGTCGACCCGGATCGGGTGTTCCTGGAGCCAGCGCAGCTCGCCCTCGTCGGCGCCGTTGCGCTCGAGGAAAGGCAGCAGCGGATGGCCCGCGCCCACGCGCCCCGTGAAGAGGTCATAAGGCAGAAAGATGTGCGCCTGCTCCATCTCCACATGCTCGGCTAGGTCGGGCTCCGGGCTGTGATGATACTCGACCGCCTCCACCTGCACGATGACGGCGTCGGCGTTGGCCGTGCGCAGCGCCTTTTCCGTCAACGCCACGCCGCGACAGACCGGCAGCATCACCTTGACGTAGCCGTCGTCGCCTTCCAGGTGCGGCGGCCACTGCCCCAGCCGCCCGCAGAAGAGCGCATTCACCATCGGCTCGTTGAGCGGCGTGTAATAGCGCACCAGGTCGCGGTAGCGTTCGGCAAAGGCAAAGGCGTACTCGGCGTTGCGCTCGGCGTATGCGTGGTTAATGAAGGCGTTCTCCATCCACAGCGGCGTGCCGTAGTGCATCAGGTCGATGATGGGGATGCAGCCGACCTTGTTCACCAGGTGATCGAGCGCCTCGTCCATCCACGACCAGTCGAACTGCCCCGGCGCGGGATTGACCTTGTACCACGGCACGCCCCAGCGCACATGCTGCGCGCCCGCTTCGGCCAGCAGGTCAAAGTCCTCGCGCCACAGCCGGTAGTGCGCCGTCAACTCGTATTCGTCCAGCGGGCGCAGGCCCGGCCGCGTCTGGGGGATGAAGGTGTCCTCGATGCCAAGACCCCAGCTAAATTCAGGAAGCACAGCAGACATAGCGAGAGATTTACTCCTTTGTTCCGGTGAGTGCGATGCCCGCCACGAAATAGCGTTGGGCAAATAGGAAGGCGATGATCAGCGGCAGCGCCGCCAGCGTCGCGCCCGCCATCAGCAGCCCGTATTCGATGTTATGGTCGCCCATGAAGAGCGCCAGCCCGGTCGGCAGCGTGCGCATCTCCTGCGTCATGGTGATGATCAGCGGCCACAGGAAGTCGTTCCAATTGTACATGAAGTGGAAGATGAACACCGTGGCGATGGCCGGCCCCGACAGCGGCAGCACGATCTGCCAGTAGATGCGGAACTCGCCCGCCCCGTCGATGCGCGCCGCGTCCTCCAAGTCGATCGGGATGCTGACGAAGAACTGGCGCAGCAGGAAGATGCCGAAGGCGCTGGTCATGCGCGGCACGATCAGCCCCTGGAAGGTGTTGATCCAGCCGATCTCGAACAGGTTGAAGAAGAGCGGCACCAGCGTCACCTGCGCCGGAACCATCATCGTCGCCAAGATGGCGATGAACATGACGTTGCGCCCGCGAAAATTCAGCCGCGCCAGCGCATAGGCGCACATCGAGTCAAACAACAGCGAAGCGAGCGTGATCGAAAAGGAATAGATCAGCGAGTTGCGCACGAGCTTGGCGAAGGGCAGGCGCGACCACAACAGCACGTAGTTGTCGGTCGTCCACGTCTGCGGAATCAGCAAGGGCGGGAAGGTGAACACCTCCGACCTGATCTTGAAGGAGGTGAACAACATGATGACGAAGGGCATCGCCACCGCCAGCGCCGTGACGATCAACAGCACATAGAGCAGCAGGCGCGCCGGCGCGGCAATCTCGCCGCGGCGCGCCCGATGGATGCCGGCAGCGCGATTCATGGGACCTCCTGATAGCGCAGCAGCCGCAACTGGGCGATCGTCACGACAAAGATGAGCAGAAACAGGACCAGCGCCGCGGCGCTGGCATAGCCCATGTCGAAGTTGGTGAAGCCCTGGCGGTAGATGTAGGCCACGATCGTCTCGGTGCTGAACATCGGCCCGCCGCGCGTCAACACGTAGATCTGGTCGAAGGCTTGCAGCGCCGCAATCACGGCGTTGACCAGCGCAAACAGCAGCGACGGTCGCAGCAGCGGCAGCGTGATCTGCCAGAACTGCTGTACGTTGTTCGCCCCGTCCACCTCCGCCGCCTCATAATAGCTCTGCGAAATGCCTTGCAGGCCCGCCAGCAAGATCACTAGGTTAAAGCCGAACCAGCGCCAGATGCTGATCAGGATCACCGCCGTCATGGCGTAGTCCGGGTCGCGCAGCCATTGGATGTGCGGCAAGCCCGCCAGGCGCGAGTAGTAGGCGACGAAGCCGATGTCCGGGTCGAGCAGATAGCGCCATACGATCGCCTCGACGGCAAAGGAGACGAGCACGGGCAGGAAGAACAGCCCGCGGAAAAAGACGCGCCCGCGCAGGCGCAGATTGAGGACCACGGCGAAGAACAGCGCCAGCAGGATCTGCCCCGGCACAACGCCCACCGCATACACAGCCGTGTTGCGCAGCGCATTCCAAAAGCGCCCGTCGTCCATCAGGTCGACAAAGTTCTTCACGCCGATAAAGGCGGGGTTGAGGTCGGCCAGCTCCCAGTCGTGCAGCGCCATCCACGCCGCCTGGAAGATGGGGATCACGACGAAGGCGATCAGCAGGAGGAGACTAGGGGCCATAAACAGCCAGGCCGCCCGCGCCTGTGCGCTAACCAGGGGCCGCCGCGTCCTGCCCGCGCCGGCCGGCATATGCGCCTGTGCCATGAGTAACTCCTTCCGCCGTGAGACGCAGGCTGCGTGAGACGGCGCGCCGCCTCACGCAGCTACACGCAGCGCTATCCCGGCTACTGCTCGGCCAGGACCTTATTCATCTCCGCCGCGGCGGCCGTCAACGACTCTTCAGCCGTCATGTTGCCGCGCGCCACCTCGAGGATGGCCGGCACGATGATGTCGTCGTTGATCTTGCTGTATTCCACCACGCCGGGCAGATACGTGCGCGCATACGGCATCGAATCGGCAAAGGCCTTGACGAGCGCGTTGCTCATGACCTCTTCGTTCTCGGCCAAGTCGAGGCGCGTGGGCGGGAAGCCGGTCTTGGCGGACCAGTTGAGCTGCGCCCAATCCGACTGCCAGAACTTCATCAGTTCGTAGACGGCTTCCTTGGCCTGGGTGTTCTTGTTGACCGTGAAGAAGACGCCTGCGCCCTGCGTAAAGGCGCCCGCCGGCCCCGCCGGCATCATGCAGATCTGGTAGTCGAGGCCCGCGTCGGTGAAGAGCGTGGTCACCCACGGCCCGCTCACCGTCATGGCCGCCTTGCCCGTCTGGAAGAGGACGTCAGCCTCGTCGCCTGCCAAGCCGAGGCCGAGGATCTTGTCCTGGCTGATCAGGTCGCCCCACTTCTGCACGGCCTCGATCGTCTTGGGGTCGTCCAGCATCGACTGCGTGGCGTCGGCGTTGACGAAGTCGCCGCCGTTGCTCCACACCAGCGACGGCCAGATCGAGACCGCGGCGTGGTCGCCCCACGACATGCCGTACTGCTCCGGCGTGCCGTCGCCGTCTTCGTCCACCGTCAGCGTGAGCAGCGCGTCGATCCACTCGTCCCAGTCCGCCGGGCAGGTGGCGGGCAAGCCCGCTTCCTCAAACATGGCGTTGTTCATGTAGAGCAGCGTCGTGAAGTAGATCACCGGCGCGCCGTACTTCTCACCGTCCACCGTCATGGCGTTCTGAATGCCCTCGGAGAACAGGGCCGGGTCCAGACCGTCCTCGGTCCACAGATCGTCCACCGGCATCAGCGCGTCGGCCTTCACGTATTGGGCGATCAGGCTGGCATCCAGCGTCACCAGGTCCGGGTCGCTGCCCGAACGCAGCGACGGCAGCAGCTTGCTCAGCAGCGAATCCCACGGCTGGATGTCCATGCTGACCGACACGTTGGGGTAGAGGGCGTCGAACGCGGCGATGTTCTCCTCCATCACCGGGCGGTCGCCGGAGGTGAAGCCGTTCCAGTACGAGAAGTTGCCGGCGACCTCGAGGTTCAGCCCCGTCGTGTCCATCTCCGGCGCGGCGGCGGCGGGGGCTGCCGCTGCCGGCGCTTCGGCAGGAGCTGCCGGGGCCGCGCACGCGCTCGCCAGCAAGGCAAACAACATCAACAACGTAACCAACAGATGACCCTTACGCATTGCTCTTCATCCTTTCTACATATGGTTGACCATCACGGATTCACTCGAATGGAAAGACCGACACGCTATGTGGATTCACGCTCTATCAGGCGGCAGGGAACCTTGAAGCGCCGCCCCGGTCCCTTCACGCCGCCGACGATGCGTTCGAACAGCGCTTCCGCCAACCGCTCCCCCATCTCATACGGGTACTGCGCTATCGTCGTCAGCGCCGGCGACAGCCACGACGCCGCGGGCACGTCGTCGAACCCCACCAACGCCACATCGCGCGGGATGCACACGCCCCGCTCGCGCGCCGCGCCCATGGCGCCGATCGCCATCAGATCGTTGCACGCCAGCACCGCGGTGGGCGGCTCATCCAGCGCCAGCAGTTGGTGCATGGCTGCGTGCCCCCCCTCCGGCGTCCAATCCCCCGCCGCCTCATACTCCGGCCGCGGCGCGATGCCGCACTGCTCCAGCCCGCTGCGGTAGGCGTTGAGACGGCGCGGCGCCGAAAGGCTCTCGCGGATGCCGATAAAGCCGACCCGCCGGTGTCCCTTCTCCTCAATCAGCCAGGTCGTCGCCTCCTGCATAGCCTGCCCGTCGTCGCTGTAGGCAATGTCGACCGCCGGATGGGTGATGCGCTGCCCGATGATGCCGATGGCCGCGCCGGTGCGCTCCATCAGATCGCCCACCTCGGCGTCGGTCAGATGCGAGACCACCATGATGATGCCGTCGATGGGCCGGCGCATGACCGCCTCCAGGAAACGCCGCTCCCCCTCCGCCGTATAGTCGGTGTTGCTCACCGTCACGTCATACAGATGCCGGTTGGCCGCGTCCTGGATGGCGCGCACGATGGGGTGATAGAAGGGGTTGGCGATGTCCGCGATCATGACGGCGATCATGCGCGCCTTCTTGCCGCGCAGGCTGCTGGCGTTCAGGTTCGGCTGATAGCCGAGCTCCTGCACCGCAGCCATCACGCGCTGGCGCGTCTCGTCGGTGATGGCAATGTCCGCCTTCGCCCCGCTCAGCACGCGCGAAACCGTGCTTTGCGAGACGCCGGCCTGGCGCGCCACGTCGTGCATGGTGATGGTCGATTTGCGGGGTCGTTTTGTCATTTTCGCTTTTGGGGGGGCGGGTAGGCTCGGGCGGCGACCCACGCGCCGTCGCCAAGCGCACGGGCGGGTAAAACT
>CAYXRG010000089.1:0-17262 GCA_964467575.1 uncultured Caldilineaceae bacterium
CCGCTTAGGAGCGCTCGCGTTCGCGCTTGCGAAAGATCAACCGGATTGGCGTGCCCGGAAACTGCACCTGCTCGCGGATTCGGTTTTCCAGATAGCGTTCGTAGGAAAAATGCACGATATCCGGGTCGTTTACGAAGATCACGAAGGTCGGCGGCGAGACAGCTACCTGCGTAGCGTAGTAGATGCGCAGCGGCCGGCCGTTTTTCGTCGGCGGGGGCGTGCGGTCATACGCCTCGCGCACGATCTGATTCAACTCGCCGGTCGGGATTCGCTGGCGGCGAGCGGCCGCTACTTCGAGCGCGGTGGGCAGCACGGTGTGCACGCGCTGTTTGGTCTTGGCGCTGATGAAGAGCACGGGCACATAGCTCATAAACTTGAGGTCCTCGCGCACCCGTTCAACGTACTCGACCATGGTGTACGTATCCTTTTCCAGTGCGTCCCACTTGTTGACCACGACTACTACGCCCTTCTTTTTCTCCAGAACGTAGCCGGCGACATGGGTGTCCTGCGCGGTCACGCCGTCGAGCGCGTCGATCAACAGCAGCGCGACTTCGGCCCGGTCGATGCTGCGCATGCTGCGCAATACGCTATAGCGCTCGATGCCGGGCTCCACCTTGCCGCGACGGCGGATGCCCGCGGTGTCGATCAGCGTGATCTCTTGGCCCTCATACATGATTTTCATATCGATGGCGTCGCGCGTGGTGCCGGGCGTCTCGCTGACAATGGCGCGCTCGGCGCCGATCAGGGCGTTGAGCAGGCTGCTCTTGCCCACGTTGGGCCGCCCGACGATGGCGATCGCCACGCTTTCGTCCTCCTCCTCGTCGACGGGATAGGCGGGCAAGGCCGCTACGACCAGGTCGAGCAGGTCGCCGACGCCGTCTCCGTGGTACGCGCTGATCGGGACCGGCTCCGATAGGCCCAAGTTCCAGAATTCCGGCGCATTGAGACGGCGTTCCGGGCTTTCGGTCTTGTTGACCGCGACGAAGATCGGCTTTTCGGCCGCGCGCAACACCTCGGCGATGTCCAGGTCCGCGGCGGAGACGCCTTCGCGCCCGTCCACCACGAAGATGACGGCGTCGGCCTCTTCGACGGCGAGGCGCGCTTGATTTTGGATATGTTCGACAAAGAGCCGGGAATCTACGGCAAGAAACTGGCTGCCGCCGCGTCGCGGCTTGGCCTGACCCAGTTCGGAAGGCGCTTCCAGCCCGCCTGTGTCGATCACAATGAAGCCGACCCCGTTCCAGTCGCTGTCGCCATAGATGCGGTCGCGCGTCGTCCCAGGCACATCTTCGACAATGGCCGTGCGCCGGCCCACCAAACGGTTGAACAAGGTCGACTTGCCCACGTTGGGCCGGCCTACCAGCGCCACAACCGGTTTTCTTCCGCTCATACTCCATGCCCCCTAGCTGGGCTATCCTACACTATCTGCCTGGTTTACGGCGTGTCGCCGCCCGACGGCTCAGCAGTCGCCGCCGCCGGTTGTGCGCTATTCAGCGTAGCCGTGATCGTTGCGGCCGGCGTTACAGTCGGCGTCGCCGGCGGACGCAGACCCGCGTCCGCATCCGGTGTAGACCTCACGGTGATCACGACCTCCACGCGCTCTGGGATGACGCCTTCCGCCCGGATTTCGGTCGGCGCGACCACGCGCGGGGTGACGGTGTGGTTGCCGGGCAGGAGGCCGGTCAAGTCTAGAATGACGAACACATCGTCCGCCCCTAGCGACTCCAACAGCGGCAGCGGTCCGCTCAAGATCACGTCCAGCGTATCGAGTGCGACATTCGCCTCCAGCCCGGCGTCCAGTCCCTGAATTACCGGCGCTTGGCGGATTGTGGCGCCACCCTGAATCGGCGTGATCGAGGCGGTGACATCGACGGTCCGGCCTTCCAGCACCGTCACCCCTTCTGGCACGCGCAGTTGCAGACGGCGTTGGATTTCGTTGGTCGCGCCGGCGAGCGCAACCGGCTCCGTCTCCACAAAGCCCGGCACGGCCGCCAACACATCGGCGCTGCCCAGCAGCACTACGGTGGAGGGATTGACTCGCACCGTGCTCAATCGGTAACCGGGAGCGGGCTGCCCCTCCAGATTGACGCGCACCGCCACTTCCTTGCGCCCCGGCCATTCTTCCACCGGCACGATGATGCGCGCTTCCGGCGGCGACATCTCCACGCGCTGCACGGGCTGCTCCTGCGCATTCTGCGCAACCAGCGTTTGGGTGCGTTCCACCTGGTTCTTGGCGTTGCGCAGATAGACCTCTGCCACTGCCACTGATACCTGCGTGACCTGTGTCTCCGGCCCGCGCACGGTCACTGTCATCGGCGTTACAAGCGGCGTTTGCCAATCGAAGCCGAACGCGGTGCTGTCCATCACGTCGACGCGCACCGGCACTTCCTTCTGCGCCACGCGGTCGATCTGAACCCGCAGTTCCGGTCGCGTCACCGTGAGGATGTCCACGCGCGGGTCTACAACTTCCACGGTCACGTCTACATCATGGACGCCCTGGCTCAACCCCGCCAGATTGATATAGGCGTAGAAATCGTCGAGGGTGAGATTGTCCCACGAACTGCGCGGTGCGCGCAACACCACGCGCACCGTTTCTTTGCTCAAGTCCTGCACCGGTTGCAGCCCGTCCCCCAGGCCGCGCACGGTCACCGGTACGCGCTCGCTATATTCGCCCTGGATCAACGGATCCTGCTGGTTAATGGCAATTAGCCAGACGATGAGCGCCAGCACGATAGACAGCGCCAGCGTGCCCAACTGCTCGATGAGGCGTCGCCACCTGGTGCGCGACGAACGAGGTGTGATGGCGTCCAAAGTTACAGTTTGCTCACGGTCTGAAAAAGTCGCTCAATAATGTGCGCAGACGCCCGCTGTCTAGCCGCAAGATGCGACCGTTGCGCGCCACAGAGATGTTGCCCGTCTCCTCTGATACCACAACCGACAAGGCGTCCGCCTGCTCGGTCACGCCGATGGCCGCGCGGTGGCGGGTGCCGAGCTGCGAGTCGGTCAGTTCACGCTGCGTCAGGGGCAAGACGCAGCCTGCTGCGGCGATGCGTTCCAGCGCTATGATCACGGCGCCGTCGTGCAGCGCCGTATTCGGGAAGAAGATCGTCGTCAACAGTTCCGAGGTGACTTCCGCGTCAAGAGGTACGCCGCGGCTGATGAATTCCCCCAGCCCTGTCGTTCCTTCAAAGACGATCAGCGCGCCCGTGCGCCGTTCCGACATCTGCTCGATGGCGATGATCACTTCGTTGATGACGCGTTGCGACACGGCGTCGTCTGACCTGCGCATGAGCAGCGGCGCGGTTCGTCCCACCCGTTCCAGCGCCCGGCGCAGTTCCGGCTGGAAGATGACGGGAATGGCGACCAAGACCACCGCCGCGCTGTTCGCCAGCAGCCACTTGAATGCGGTCAACTGCACCATTTGATTGATGACCGCCGCGATCAGGGCGATGACCAAGATGCCGCGCAGCAACTGCACGGCTTGCGTGCCGCGGAACAACTGCAACAACACGTAGAAGATGACCGAGACCAGGGCGACGTCGACCAGGTTGCGCCAGTCTTGCAGCCGGCTCAGCGAAAGCAGGATTTCGGACATGTCGCCTTACTGAAGCGGGACTCCTCCTAACAGATGGGCCAGCAGCGCTTTTTGGGCGTGCAGCCGGTTGTGCGCCTGTGGAAAGAGCAGGCTGTACGGGCCGTCCGCCACATCGTCGGTGATTTCTTCCCCGCGATGCGCCGGCAGGCAGTGCATGACTTTGATGTCCGGATTGCGCGTAATGGACAAAAGCTGCTCGTTTACCTGAAATTTGGGGAACGCCTTGAGCCGCTCTTCGCGCTCCTCTTCCTGCCCCATGCTTGTCCATGTGTCCGTATAGACGACATCTGCGCCGGTCACCGCCACCAACTCGTCGGTCACGATCACATCGGAGCCGGACTGCGCCAATACGGCCGGATCGGGCTGGTATTCCTTGGGCGCGATGATGCGCACAGACATGCCCACCTTGCCTGCGGCCATGATCAGGCTGGTGGCGACGTTGTTGCTGCCGTCGCCCACATAGGCCAGCGTCAGACCGGCTAGCTGGCCGAAGTACTCCCAGATCGTGAACATATCGGTCAACGCCTGGCAGGGGTGGTCGAAGTCGCTCAGCCCGTTGATCACCGGCACGCTGCCCCATTCCGCCAGTTGTAACACGTGTTCATGCGCAAAGACGCGCGCCATAATGCCGTCCGCATAGCCGGAAAGCACCCTTGCCACGTCCGGCACGCTCTCGCGCACGCCTAGGCCGACTTCCTGCGGGCTGATGTAAAAGGCATGGCCGCCCAGATGTTGCATGCCCATCTCGAAGCTTACGCGCGTGCGCAAGCTCGGCTTCTGGAACAAGAGGGCCAGCGCCTTGTTGTCGAGGATGGGCGCATTCCTGCCTAAGCGCGTACGCTCATCCTTTAGATCTTTGGCAAGGCGCAGCAATCCCCAGAACTGATCCTCGTCCACACTCCGGATTTCGAGGAAATGTCGCAATGGCGTAATCGGCATGGTCAACCGTCCCCTCTGTGACGTATATGGAATGGTTATTATAGACCATCAAATGCGGCGCTGCCGCCGAGGCGAGGGCGCCGTCAGGCCGGTTCCGCGGCGACGACCGGATTGCTCAGCGCGCCTAGGCCTTCGACTTCGACCGTCATGACATCGCCCGGCTGCACCGGGCCAACGCCCGCCGGCGTCCCCGTCAGCACGAGATCGCCCGGCTCCAACGTCATGAACTGCGTCACAAAGGCCAGCACCCGACCAATCGAGTAGATCATCAGCGCGGTGTTGCCGTCTTGGCGCACCACGCCGTTGACGGAACAGCGCACGAAGCGATCAGCCGGGTCGAAGTCGGTGTCGATCCACGGACCAACAGGCGCGAAGGTGTCGAACCCCTTGCCGCGTGTCCATTGGCCGTCTTTGCGCTGCAAGTCGCGTGCGGTCACGTCGTTGGCAACGGTATAGCCGAAAATCACGCTTGCCGCGTCTTCTTCCGCCACATGGCGGCAGCGGCGGCCGATCACGACAGCCAGTTCGCCTTCGTGGTCCACGCGTTGGCTGATGGCGGGATAGGTGACGGCCTCGCCAGGCCCGATCACGGACGAAGGCGGCTTCAGGAAGATCAGCGGTTCCGGCGGGACCTCATTGCCTAACTCGGCTGCATGCTCGGCGTAATTGCGTCCAACGCACACCAGTTTGCTTGGCGTTGCCGGTGCGAGCAAGCGCACGTCGTCCAACTTTCGGGGGGCGCCGGTCACACGGAGCGGCGCACGCTCGCTCTGGGCATGAGCCAGGTAGGGCGCCCGGTCGACGGCGTAGACGGTCTCATCGGCCATGAATCCCCACTGCGGTTCCAGCCATTGCAGCGGCGCCTCGGGAAGAATATCGACAAAACGTACAATGCGCATAGACGGTTCCTATTCCTTGCCGGTAAATACGGGCCGGCAATTATCTGCCGGGTATAAGGAGTGTCTTACCCTGTGACTTATGAAAAACGCGTCTCGTTGATAATCAATTGGAACTCACAGCCCAAGAAGGTGATGGCCTGCCGCACCATCGTCATGCGGTCCAGGAATATCTCGAAGTATTCGATGACCTGTGCGTAGTTGGTATCGATCTCCAACTCGAGCGCGACGACCTTCTCTTCCGGGCGAACGCGCACGAAACTGCGCGTGGTTGCGTAGTTCACGCGGTCGTGGATGTCGAATTCCTCCATTTTGGGGTTCTGCACGCGGCTGCGATGCACATCCGCCTTGTCTGCGATGATCAGCGCAGCGGAAACCGGCGTCGTAGCCGTGCCCCGCTCCTCCTCATGATTGCCGATCGCGTTCATGATCAGAGCGCACTCGTCCGGCGGCATGCCCAGCCGCGACAAAATGCGCCAGGCCATCAGGCTGCTGCTCTGGGCGTGCGCTTGCCGGTGGATACAGTTGCCGATGTCATGCAGGTACCCGGCTATCTCCGCCAGTTGGTGCGTGCGTTCCGGATAGCCCAGTCGTTCGAGCACATTGGCGGCGATATGCCCCACCAGGCCGGCATGACGCTGCCCGTGCTCGGTATAGCCCAACGCATAAAGCGAGGCGTTCGCCTGCTGAATGAAAGCGACGACTTCCGGGTCGCGCCGCACTTCCTCAATCGTGACCACATTGCCCGACTCCTGCGCCGCAGTCACGTCGAGGAGGCCCTCCTTGCCCGGCAGTCCTTGGCCGGCAAGCCCGACCGGTGCGGTCACGGCCCTTTTCTCAGAACCACTCATTGTCCACCTCAACCTATTCAGAATAGAACGTTTTGACCGAGCGCGGCGGCGCTGACCAGCATGGCGAGCAGCCACCAGATATTTAGCCGCGTCATGGGGCGTCCCTGAACCAGCGACAGCCACGTAGGCAGCCACAACACGGCCATTACCGCCAGCCACAGCGGCACGCGCAGCAGCGCCATCAGCAGCGCGATGCCTATGTCCGCCAGGGCCATAAGCCCGATCCCGGCCCGATCGCGTGCGTTGCGCAGGACGCGCCCTTCGCCCCAGTTGTGTATGAGCCAAAGCAGCGCCAGCAGCCCATGCGCCCGCCAACCGCCATCTTCACCGCCCAGACCGAAGAGCAGCAGGACCAGCATCCACGGCAGCGCGATCGTGATCACACTGTGCAACAGCGCCGGCAGCGTATCCAGGACGTGCCGGCTGATCCAACCTAACACGGCGATGCCGACGACGACCGCGGTCAGCCAGACTGCGGAGGGACCAAGTACGGCTGCCAGCGCAAAGGCCAGCGCGAGCGTCGGCAGCCCCACGCGAAAGAGCAAGTGCAGCACGCCCTTGTCGTCGCGCCCGAGAAACAGGGCTGCCGGTGAAGCCGCTTCCATATAGGGCAGCCACACGCGGCGGGGCAACTCGTGTTCGTGCAGCGGCAGCAACTGGGCGCGCCCGCCCGCGAGCCGCCAGATGCTCCCCCACAACGGGTCAACCAACAGCAGCAGCAATGCCGCCTCGCTCCACGCCAGGTCGAGGGGTTGCGCCAACAGCCCCGCAGACAGGAACGCGGCGACCGCGGCCCAGCCCGCAGTCGGACGCCACGGGTATTGGCTTAGCCAGAACTGAGCGTTGAGCGTCGCGCTGCCGGCTAGGCTGACGCCGTCTCCAGACGCGCTCTCCGCCGTCGCCAAAGTCCTGACCCATGCGGCGAATCGGTTGAATTGTTGGCCTACGTTCAAAGGTGCAACGGCAGGCAATCTAGCCACAATACGCTCGACAATCGATCGGATAAGCGAAAAAAACCCACGCGAGCCGATCACCGCTCGCATGGGTCCCGAACCCGCGTTGATTATACCAGACTTGACCGGAGCGGCGAAACTAGATCGCCAATTCGAGACGGCCCGGCTCGATCTCCGCTTCCACTTCTACGGCATCCGTACACACCACTTCGCCGTCGAGGTGCACCGGCAGCGGTTCTTCGAAACGCATGCGCAGTCGCCGGCAGCGAAGCATGCGCACGGCTGGGTCGCCGGTGTGCTTGCCGAACAAGGCGAGCGGCAACAACATCAGCACGCGCCGACGCGACAGCGCGTCGGCGATGGCGGCGTCGAACATGCCGTCGTCGAGCAGCGCATCCGGCGTCAGGCGAAACCCGCCGCCGGCGCGCATCGAATTGCCTATTGAGATCAGTGTGATGGGTTTCGCCAGGGATGCGGCGTCGCCGTTGTCTGTTTCCCACGCAATGTCGGCCCAGGGGGTGCGATAGCCGCGCAGGGCGCGCAGCGCCGCCGCCAAATAGAGCAAGGAGCCGCTCAACCGTTTGATGTGGCGGCTTTCCACCGTGACCGACGCTTCCAGCCCGACGCCGGCATTGTTGGCGAAGTAGCGGCGCACCGAGCCCGATTCGCCGCGCACATGCAACAAGCCCAGATCGATGCGTCGTGTGCGGCCGTTGGCAATCGCCGCCACGACGCCATCCGGCGAATTGGTGCAGCCCAGCGCATGCGCCAGATCGTTGCCCGTGCCCGCAGCGAAGAGCGCCAGTTTGCCCAACGACGCGCCGGGAAGCGCAGCTTCGGCCATGCCGTTGACCGCCTCATTCACCGTTCCATCGCCGCCTGCCACGAGTACCACGCCGTAGCCCCGCTCGTGCGCCGTGCCCGCCAAAGCGCGTGCATCGCCGGGGCCGGTCGTCTCCACCAAATCATAGGGCACGCCGGCATTGCGCAGCGACTCGGCCAGCCGTCGCTTGCGCGAAACTGCGCGGCCGCGTCTCGCCGCAGGGTTGAAGACCACCAGCACGCGGTCCACGGCGCAGCCTCTAGACGCGCCCCGCAACCGGAGCTAGCACAAGCCCCGCGCGCGGCGGCACGGTAACGCCGTCGAGCCGGCCTTGTCGCGACACAAACTCGCCGCGGCCCCACACCGCACGGCACAGGGTTCCATCCGCCAGCCAGGTAGCGCTGGGCACGGTCACCGTCGCCGGTTCCTGGCCTGTGTTGAGCAACGTCAACAATGTCTCATCCTCCATACAGCGCAAAAAGCCGTAGACGCCACCGGCTGCGTAGACCGTTTCGTGTCCGCCGGTTTGCAGCGCGAGATGGTCACGTCGCAGCGCTACGGCCCGACGGTAATAATCCAGCAGATCGTTATTCCATTGGCTTTCGTCATGCCAGGGGAAGGCGGCGCGGCAGTAGGGATCCGTCGCCCCGCTCATCCCGATCTCATCGCCGTAGTAGATGCACGGCGCGCCGGGCATTGTCATCTGGAACAGGACGCACAGCCGCAACGCGCTCTCGTCACCGTCCAGTATCCAGAGGGCCCTGGCAGTGTCGTGGCTGTCCATCAGGTTCAACTGGGCGAGCGCGATTTGCGGTTCGTATAGGGAAAGAGTGTGATCGATGGCAGCGGCGAATGCCATGGCGTCAAGCGGCGCTAGTGCATATCCGCCTGGCTGGTAATCGGTGCGCAGCGTCTCAGCGCCGAAGAAGCCCAGCGCCGCCCGGCTGAATACATAGTTCATCACCCCGTCGAAGCGATCGCCGCGCAGCCACTCGATCGCATCATGCCAGATTTCGCCGACGAGATAGGCTTCGGGATTGGCCTGCTTGACTACGGTGCGGAATTTCCGCCAGAACGTCGCGTCGGCGATCTCTTCGGGCACGTCCAGACGCCAGCCGTCGGCGCCGAAATCGATCCAGTGGGCGGCTACGTCCAGCAGATAGTCGCGCACGCCGGGGTTCGCCACATTGAACTTGGGCAGCGCAGGCAGCCCCCACCAGGCCGCATAGTTGGGCGAGGTGTGCTCGTCGTGCGGGTAGGGGTAGAGCGGCCAGTTATTGACATAAAACCAATCGATATAAGGCGAACTGCCGCCTGTCTCCAGGATATGATGGAAGGCCCAAAAGCCGCGACTGGCGTGGTTGAACACGCCGTCCAGCACGACGTACATCCCCCGCTCGTGCGCTGCGTCGAGCAGTTCGCGCAGGGCGTCGTTGCCGCCCAACAGCGGGTCTACCATGTAGTAGTCGTAGGTGTGGTAGCGATGGTTCGCGGCCGAGGCAAACACCGGGTTCAGGTAGAGCGCATTGACGCCCAACGCTTCCAGATAGTCCAGCTTATCGACGATGCCCAGCAGATCGCCGCCCTGGAAGCCCTGGTCCTCTGGGGGGCTGCCCCACGGGGCGAAGCGAATGCCGCGCGGATGCCGGATTCTCTCGCTGCGCGCGAAACGGTCGGGAAAGATCTGGTAGAATACTGCGTGCTTGACCCAATCCGGTGTATGGACAGCCATAGAACTCCGATTCTAGTGCGATGGTTGGCGGCTTTGCTGCGCAAGCGGCAGGGCATTTTGGCATAGAGGACGTTGGCTTGTCAATCTCGCCGCACGCGTCCGACCGCCTTGAGAGCAGCGATGAGTACGGTTGAAGGCACGCACTAGAAACGGAGTTTCTGCG
This sequence comes from uncultured Caldilineaceae bacterium, assembly GCA_964467575.1. GTDB lineage: Bacteria > Chloroflexota > Anaerolineae > Caldilineales > Caldilineaceae > JASGTU01. Next base: position 9,953 of record CAYXRG010000089.1, read on the forward strand.
CAGAAACTCCGTTTCTAGTGCGGCATGACGGCTTGACGACGGCTTGACCGCAACGCGAAATGGACCATTCGCATGGGGCGCAGACCGCAGCTCAGACAGAATAACGGGCTGCACGCCCTCTGCGCTTGGCTTGCGCCGCTGATCGCAGCGCCGGTCGCTAGGCGGATAGACGCTCCATCATACGCGTCAGGCGCCCGACGGAATCCTTCAGCCCGTCCGATCTGCTGCGCCGCGTCCAGAGCACGCGATAGCGCTCGATCAGCCGCCCCAACTCCTCGGCCAGCACGGCGCGCGTCGCAGAGCCGATCTCCTCGACCGGCTTATCCAGACCGATGCTCAAACGGGCGACGCCTAGGGCGCAGACCCATGCAAGCGTGTCCGCCACCCATTCAAATTCGGAGCGGATCAGTTCGCCGTCGGCGCGGCGCAATTGCGCCCAGCGCATAGGCTCCATCACCTCGTCAATGTAGCTGATGGTTTGTTCCAACCGAGGGATGGTCATGCCCGCGGCCTGGCGATGATCCGGCAGGGCGTCGGGCAGCGTCAACAGCCAGAAGAGCGGCGAGCTATTGTGCAGCGGATCCCCGGCCTGCAGATAGACCCTGCCCAAATCGCAGGCGATGCGCCCCATCACCCCGGCGCGGTCGCCGAACACGTGCGCGTCCAGCATGGCGGGCCAGTCGGGCGCGTAGGGCTGCTGCGCCGAGGCCGCGTTCCATGAGAAATAGGCGCCGGCCAGGAAGCCGAAAAAGCTGACGGGCAGCGGCTGCAAATGCCCGTTGTCACCCCAGTCTGTGTTCAGGTAGCCGACGGCCCCATGCTCATAGCCGCTGGTTGCCGCATTCGCCAGGTTGCCCAGCGCGTTGTCGGTGCGGCCCGACAGGGTGTTCCAACTGCTCGTGCCAGGACAAACATAGAAGCTGCGGCCCGACGCGGCGATCAGGGCGACATTCTCGGCAAACGGGTAATCAGCCTCGTAACCCCACTCCAGCGCAATCACATCGCGCGGCAGTTCCGATACCAATTCCGGCTCGTCGCGCACGATGATGTCGCTCCAGAACTGCATCGTGCGGCCGCGCTCGGCGACGAGGCCGTGGATCTTCTTCAGGAATTCCAGGTAGACGCGCCCCGTGCCTTTTTCGGCGCAGGCCTCGCTCGAGCGTCCCAGGCCCAGGTCGAACGTCTCATCCAGGCCGACATTGAACTGGCGGCTGCTGAAGTGCGGCAGAAGCTGGTCGTACAGGTCGGCCAGCAGATCGAGGCTGCCCGGGTCGATAGGACACAGGCTGTACGGCTCCTTGTCGGGTGTGAAGGGGTGATCGATACCCTCCGGGCTTTCGGCCAAGTGGCGGTAGGCGTCGTGCTTCAGCCAGCGGTGCATATGGCCGAAGCTGTTCTGGTTGGGCACAAGCTCAATATGTCGCTCGCGGCAATAGGCGTCGAGCAGCAGAACCTCTTCGCCTGTAAGAGGGTCGGCATCCTTCCAGACGACCTCGTGGCCCAGATAGGCGAAGGTATGCTCGGTATAGAGTTGGAGTTGGTTCACCTTGAGGCTTGCCAACAGGTCGATTAACTCGTAGAGCGTCTTCATGGTCGGGACGCGGTCGCGGGAGACGTCGAACATGACGCCGCGCTGCGGGAAGTCCGGCCAGTCTTCGATCTGCACGGCGGGCAGCACGATGTTGCCAAAGTCGCCGGCGTGCAGCGTGATCAACTGCCACAAGGTCGTTGCGCCGTAGAAGAGTCCGGCGGCGTCTCCGGCGGTGATGAAGACGCCATCCCGGCCGATCACCAGCCGGTAGCTCTGCGGGCGCGGACAGATGGCTGCGTCCACGGCGAGGGTGATTTCGGCTTTGCCGGCGGACGCAGCCGTGATCGTGGAGGCGATGCCGAAGGTATGGCCGTTCTTCTTCAGCCAGTTCGCGCTGAACAACAGGGCCTGCGCATCCTGCGCCAGTCGAATCGTCAGCGAACGCGGCAGAGAGACCTGATCCTCCAATGGGGAGAGCTTCTGCGGCCGTGGAGCGAGCAAGTCGAAGCGTGCGTTCATTTCGCATCCTCCGGAGTTTGCCGGCGCGGGGCCGGCGGCGAATAGCGAACGCCCGTTGCGGGCGACAGGTATACGATACCGCAGCCGCCGGGCGATCGGCAAGCGGCCCGGCCAAGCGGACGCGCCGTCCGTCTAGCGTGGGAATAGCCCCAGTTGGCGGGCCATCAGCCGGTCATAGTTACGCGTCGGCAGCCAGCGGGGCAGCAGCCACCCCATCAGCCAGCTATTCGTGAGCAAATAGCGCGGCTTGGGCTCGCGCACCTCCAGCGCCTCGCGCACGGTGTAGGCGACGCGTTCCGGCGGCATGCCGGTGGAACCGTTGGCGTCGGTCGCCTCGGCCATTTTGAGCAGGGCGGGGCCGAAAGCGGTGCCGGCATAGCTCCCGCTGCGGGCATTCTTGACCTTTTCCCAGATAGGCGTGGCTACGGCTCCGGCGACGACAAGGATCACGTCGATGTCGTATACCATCAACTCGCGGCGCAGGCTGTCCGACATCGCCTCCAGGGCGTGTTTGGATGCGGCGTAGGGTCCCATGAAGGGGTAGGCGATGTGGCCGCTGACGGAGCTGATGTTGACGATGCGGCCGGCTTCGAAGGGCGGGTCGGGCTGTGCGCCGAGCAAGGGCAGGAAGGCTTGGGTCACCTGGAGCACGCCGACTACGTTAACCTCCAATTGGCGGCGCATCTCGTTGATGGGCAAATGCATGAGGGGGCCGCCGACGGCGATGCCGGCGTTGTTGACCAGGCCCGCCAACCCTATCTCGCCCATAGACGCCGCTACCTGGTCAGCCGCCCTGTGCACCGCGCCCTCGTCCGTCACGTCAAAGATCAGGGGCGTAAAGGCTTCCCCGAACTCGGCTTGCACCCGATCCGCGTCCTCCTGTGTGCGCACGCTGCCGAACACATGGTAGCCCTGGGCGGTCAGGTCCGCGGCGATGGCGTGGCCGATGCCCGTCGAAACGCCCGTCACGACGACAAATTCGGTCTCATCATTCTCGATATAGTCCGTTTGATCAGCTTCTGTCATTGTGTATGCCTCGGTCAATCATGAGTGTGACCGGCCCGCAATCTGTTTGCGCAGTTGCGGAACCGGAGGGAGACTTTTTTGGCGATTGCGCTCCCTGCGCTAGAATCGATAAAAGCGTGCGTCTCGGCGCCGCCTCGGCATTCGCACACGGTTTCGGCTAACGCCGCCCGTGAGACAGCATCGTCTGCTGTCGCCAGTCTATACTAGGATACGATGGATACCCAAGACGTAGCGCTGACCGCGACCGTCGCCTGCGCCGGTTGAGCGTCTAAGCTCCCGCCGGGGACGCTGTCGCAGGTCGTGCGACAACTGGCCGGGTTCTTCCCGGCAACCGAATATCCCGACGTGCTGGTGGGTCTGGGCGAGCCGGACGACGCCGCGGTTATCCGCCTGGATGATACGCACGCCCTGATCAAGACCGCCGACTTCTTCACGCCCGTCGTAGACGACCCGTGGATCTACGGCGCGATCGCCGCGGCCAACGCCATGAGCGACGTCTATGCGATGGGCGGCGAGGTCGCGACCTGCCTCAACATCGCCGGCTTTCCCTCGTCCTTCAGCGGCGAGACCATCGCCCAGATCTTCGCCGGCGCTGCGGCCAAGGTGCGCGAGGCCGGCGGCGCGATTGCGGGCGGCCATACCATCACCAGCCCCGAACCCTTCTACGGCCTCAGCGTCACCGGCTGGGTCGACCCGGCGCGCATTATGCGCAAGGGCGGCGCCAGGCCGGGCGACCGTCTCTTTCTGACCAAGCGGCTGGGCACAGGCGTGATCACCACAGGGGCCAAGCAGACCGGCCCCGGCGAAAGCGAAGCGCACCGGGCCGAACGACGCAGCCAGGGCAAACCCGACCTGGACGTGCGCCATTTAGACGCCGCTATCCTCTCTATGACCACGCTCAACCGCGCCGCCGCCCGCGCCGCCCAGGCCGCCAACGTGCGCAGCGCCACCGATATCACCGGCTTTGGGCTGCTGGGCCATGCCGTCGAGATGGCCCTTGCCGCAGGGCGCGAGGCCGGCGCCGGCTTTCGCATCCGTATGGCAGACCTGCCGGCGTTGCCCGGCGTCTGGGATTATATCGCGGCCGGCTACATCACAGGCGCCAGTTCGCGCAATCCCGCCGCGCTGGGCGAGCATGTGCGCCTGGCCGAACACATCACCCCTGCCCAGAAAATATTCCTCTGGGAGGCCGAGACTAGCGGCGGCCTGCTGTTGGCCGTTCCGCCGCAGGAGATCGGCGTCTTGCAAGCCGCGCTGGCCGAGGCCAAGCAGTCCTGCTGGGAGGTCGGCGAAGTCGTTAAGGGTGAAGGCATCGAGGTCGTCTAGCCGGTTTTCTATCCCCACAACAGTTTAGCACGGCCGCGGTTAAGGCCTTGCCCCGATGTCCGCCGGTTCCAGTAGAGGCAGATCAAGCGCGTCTGCGATCTCCCGGCGGGCGGCGTCGGCTAATGCCTGCGCGTCGTCAACCGGCTTGGGGTGTACGACGGACAGCGGGATCACCTCGACATGCACAGTGCCGGTGTACTGCGCCAGCCGCCACAGCGATCCCCACATCTCCTCGCGCTCACGCGCCGCTCGCCACAGCGCCACATCCACGGGGTCATAGCGCAGCGCCACGGTCAGGTAGGGAATGCCGTGCTCCATGGCGATCTCGAAGCCGCCGCGACGGAAGGGGAAGATGCCGTCGCCAGGGCCGAGCCGGCCTTCCGGAAAGAGCACAATCGGCGGGCGGTCCGCCGTGCGGTGCGCGTTTGCCACCTGCACGCGCGCCAGCTTGCGCGATTGCCTGTCCTGGCGCGAGACAAAGACCGTACCTAAGCGGCGCGCCATCCAGCCGATCAACAGGCGCGGCTCAATCTCCGCCGCGCCCAAGAAACGCTTCGGGCCGAAGAAAAACAGAGCGGGAATGTCCAGCGCGGAGACATGGTTAGGAAAGATCAGGCCGCGATGCGAGCGGAGCAGTTCGGGGGCGGGGCTGGACACGCGGATGCCAAACAGCGGGAGGATGAGACGGTCGACGGCAGACACGGCCCACGCCGCGAAGGGGGCGCCATGCACACGGACGGGGATCAACCCGGCGATCAGGATCGTCGCCGCGGCGACCAGGATAAAGCAGACTGCCAGAGCCAGCCTCACTGCGCCGTATAGTTGCTTCATTGGGTTTCTGTCTTGGCTGCCGGCAAGCTGTGCAGGCTCCGTGGGCGTCGCACCGTGTCCAGATGATTCCGTAGCATTTTACAATGCCGCGGCAAAAAGCGCACAAGCGCCGGCCTGGGGTGCATTGGCTGCGCTTGACACCCGGACCGCGCCGGAAAAACGCACACTAGAATCCGCCGGGGTCATGGTATAATCATCCCATATCGGCCAACGTCGCCTGAACTTGTGCCGCCTGTCTACCACTGAGGGGAGATTCATGCACCGGGTTCCCGTGCGCCAGATCATGACGACGAACGTCGTCACCATCGGTCCGGATCAACTGGTCGCCGACGCGGCCCAGTTGATGGAAGAATTCAACGTCCGCAGGTTGCCGGTCGTAGACGACAACGAGTGTCTGATCGGCATTGTCACCGACAGCGATGTGCGGGAAGCCGAAAGCGCCGGCAGCGTACTCAGCACCTATGACCCCGGCATTGATGCTGAATGGCTGACAGTCGCGGACATCATGACGCCGGATGTGATTACGGTGGATCTCGACATGACAGTCGGCCAACTGGCGGTCATCCTGACCGAGAACAAGATCGGCGGCGTACCCGTGGTGGAACCCCACCCCGAATTTCCTAAACAGCATCACCTGACAGGCATCGTCACCGAAACCGACATCTTCTCCTTGATCGCGGAGGCCTGGCGCAAAGAGACGGAAGAGGCCGGGCCGAGCGCCTAGCGCCTTCGGTGCAAGGCCGGCTCACTTCCAAGCCGGTTCGCTCTCTTTGACCTGCGCCACGATCTGCGGCAGCCGTTCCAGCACATACTCGACGTCCTCAGGCGTATTGCCGCGTCCCAGGCTCAGACGCAGGGCGCCTCGCGCCGCCAAGTAGGGGACGCCCATCGCCTCCAGCACATGGCTGGGGCGGGTTGAGCCGCTGGCGCAGGCGCTGCCGCTGCTGGCGGCGATGCCGGCCAAGTCCAGCGCAATCAGCACGGATTCGGCCTCTACGCCGGTGATGGCGAAGCTGGCGTGGTTCGCCAAGCGATGCTCGCGGTCCCCGGTGAGTTGCGCACCCTCGACGCTCTCCAAAATGCCGCCGATCAGTTGATCGCGCAGCACGCGTAAACGCGCCTGCTCTTGCTCGCGTTCGGCCTCGGCCAGTTCCAGCGCCTTGGCCATGCCGGCAATCAGCGGCACATTCTCGGTGCCCGCCCGGTTGCCGCCTTCGTGGCTGCCGCCCGTCATATAGGGCAGGTAGGGCGTACCCGTGCGCAGATAGAGAAAACCGACGCCTTTGGGGCCGTAGAACTTGTGCGCGCTGACACTGAGGGCGTCCACGTTCAATTCGTCCACGCTCAGCGGCAGTTTGCCCGCCGCCTGCACCGCGTCTGTGTGGAAAGGTACGCCCAGCGACCGGCACAAGGCGCCGATTTCGGCGATGGGCTGGACGGCGCCTACCTCGTTATTGGCCGTCATCACGCTGACTATGGCTACGTCCTTGCCATCCCCCAGCGCGGCGGCTATGCTCTCCACGGACACGCGGCCTGCGCCGTCCACCGGCACAAGCGTCAGGTCGAAGCCGAAATAGTCGCGCAGATCCTCGGCCGTGTTGAGCACGGCTTTGTGCTCGATGGGCAGCGTGACGATGCGCGCCGCTCCGGTCGCCCCGCGGCGTGAAAGCGCGATGCCGCGCAGCGCGGCGTTATCGCTTTCCGTGCCGCAGCCGGTGAAGACGATCTCGCGCGGCCGCGCGCCGATCAGCTCGGCGATGGTCCGGCGCGCTTCGCTCAGGGCTGCACCAGCTTTGCGCCCCACGGCGTGGATGCTCGACGGGTTCCCGTAGAATTCAGCGAAGTACGGCTGCATCGCCTCCAGCACCTCCGCACGCACGGGTGTGGTGGCGGAGTAGTCCATATAGATCGACCGGGACGCTTGGTTCATCTTGTGTCTCCTTGGCAAGGGTTCCTCTTGGCCGCGGCGCATTGTAGCACCGGGGGCGGCGGCTCGGCAAGCGACGCGGGACGCGCAGGTCTGCCCTGGTTTCCTGACCGATGAATGCGTAAAGGCGGCATCCTTGCCGCCGGACGT
>CAYXRG010000090.1:0-5981 GCA_964467575.1 uncultured Caldilineaceae bacterium
CAGCGCCGCCAGACGCCACAAAAAGCCCGCGCCGATCTTGTCCGGCGCCCGTCATAGAGAGTAGAACGCCAGGCCGCCCCGTGTCCATTTCACCGCGTCGCCTGGCGGCGGAGAAGCCTCATGTCCAGCGAATTTGTCCATCTGCACACCCACTCCGAATACTCGCTGCTCGACGGCTTGGGCCGCGTCAAGAACCTGGTCGCCGAAGCCAAGCGGCTAGGCCAGCCGGCCCTCGCCCTAACCGACCACGGCTCCATGCATGGGGCCGTCGAGTTCTTCCGCGCCTGCAGGGCGGGCGGCATTCGCCCCATCATTGGGCTGGAAGGCTACCAGACGGTATGGGGGCGCCCGATGGGCGGCCGCGATGCCCAGTTCGACCGGGAGAACTACCACCTCCTTCTCCTGGCGCGCGACATGGCCGGCTACCGTAACCTGCTAAAAATCTCGTCTTCGGCCCATCTCAACGGCTACTACTACCGCCCGCGCATCGATCACGAATACCTCTCGGCCCACGCCACAGGCCTCGTCGCCACCACCGGCTGCCTCGGCGCTGAGATCCCCCAACTCATCAACCAGGGCAAGGACAAAGAAGCCTACGAGCGTCTGGGCTGGTATGTGGACGTTTTCGGCCGCGACAACTTCTTCATCGAGCTGCAAGAGCACAACCTGCCGGAACTGGTCGCGGTCAACAAGGTCCTGGTTCCCTGGGCGGATAAATTCGGCCTGCAGATGGTCGTCACCAACGACGTGCACTATGTGCTTGAGTCGGACGGCGGCCCGCACGACGTGCTGCTTTGCGTGCAGACCAGCGCCGCTGTCAGCGCGCAAAACCGCATGCGCATGTCCGACGGAAGTTACTTCCTCAAGAGTCGCGAACAGATGGAGGCCGCGTTCCGGCCGTACATCGACCTGCCCGCCAGCGCCTTCGACAATACGCTGCGCATCGCCGAGATGTGCGACGTCGACCTGGAAGATAATGAGTACCACCTGCCGGACTTGCCCATCCCCGATGGCTTCAACTACGAAACCTACCTGCGCCATCTCACCGAGCAGGGCCTCGAACGCCTCTACGGCGGGAAGGCCCACAGCGACGCCATCCAGGAGCGCAAGGAACGCGAACTGCGCATCATCCACGAAATGGGCTTCGACGTCTACTTCCTGATCGTGGCGGACCTGTGCAACTTCGCGCGCCAGCGCAACATCTGGTGGAACGTGCGCGGCTCCGGCGCCGGTTCGCTCGTCGCCTATTGCATCGGCATCACCGGCATCGACCCGCTCAAGAATAACCTCATCTTCGAGCGCTTCCTCAACCCGGGCCGCGTCACCATGCCCGACTTCGACCTGGACTTCCCCGACGACCAGCGCGAGGAGATGATCCGCTACACGCTGGAAAAGTATGGCGAGGACCAGGTCGCGCAGATCGCTACCTTCGGCCGCATGAAAGCGCGCGCCGCCATCCGCGACGTGGGCCGCGCCAAAGAGATCCCGCTGCACGAAGTCGACCAGATTGCCAAGCTTATCCCCGCCATCCCCGGCAAGCCGATCACCATTCAGGACGTGCTCACGCCCGGTCACGACTTCTACAGCGCGGACCTGGCGGAGAAGTACGCCAACGACGAAAAGGTGCGCGACCTGCTCGATACGTCGATGAACCTGGAAGGCGTAGCGCGCCATTCCAGTGTGCATGCCGCCGCGGTGATCGTGGCCGACCGCGAGCTGACGCATTACACGCCGCTCATGCGCGGCAACAAAAACACGATCACCAGCACCATCACCCAGTACGAGTTCCCGATCCTCGAATCCATTGGGCTGCTCAAGGTCGACTTCCTCGGCCTCAGCACGCTCTCCGTCATGCGCGAGGCGGCCCGCCTGATCCGCCAGCGCCACGACATCGACTATAGTCTCGCCACCATCCCCTTTGAGGGCGAAGCAGCGGCGGAAGCCTTCAAACTGCTCTCCAGCGGCGAGGTCAGCGGCGTCTTCCAAGTCGAAGGCCAGGGTATGCGTCGCGTCCTCACCGAAATGCAGCCCAGCGCCTTCGAACACATCGTCGCCACCATCTCGCTCTACCGCCCCGGGCCGATGGAATACATCCCCCAGTTCATCCGGCGCATGCACGGCGAGGAAGAGGTCGAGTTCAAGCACCCGGCGCTGGAGCCGATCCTGGCCGAGACATACGGCATCATCGTCTACCAGGAGCAGATCATCCAGATACTGAGCCGTTTGGCCGGCTATACGCCCGGCGAGGCCGATCTGGTGCGCCGCGCCATCAGCAAGAAAAAAGCCTCGGAGATCGAGAAGCACAAACAGCTTTTCATCGAAGGCTGCAAGAAGAACGACATCCCCAAAGAGACGGCCGCGGCCATCTATGCGGACATCGAGTTCTTTGCCCGCTACGGCTTCAACAAAAGCCACGCCGCCGACTACGCGGTCATCACCGTGCAGACCGCCTATCTCAAGGCGCACTATCCGGTCGAATACATGGCCGCGCTGCTGCTCGTCGAGCGCGACAAGACCGAGAAGATCGTCAACTTCATCCAGGAATGCCGGCGCATGGGCATCGACGTCCTGCCGCCGGACGTCAACTACAGCGGGCTTGACTTCGAGATCCAGGCGTTGCCCGCCGACACGCCCAGTTCCGCCATCCGTGACAGCGGCCTGACCTATGACTTCCCCGTGCCCGAAGGCAGCGCCATCCGCTTCGGCATGGCTGCGGTCAAGAACGTGGGCGAAGGTCCGGTGCAGACCATCCTCCAGGCGCGCGCCGAAGGCGGCCCCTTCACCGGCCTAGAGGACTTCTGCGACCGCGTCGATCTGCGCCAGGTCAACAAGCGCGCCCTGGAATGCCTGATCAAAGTCGGCGCGTTCGACCGCTTCGGACGCCGCAGCCAATTGCTTCACATCATCGACACCCTGATGAGCCAGTCCGCCTCGGTCCACAGCGCGCGCGACAGCGGCCAGTTGTCCATGTTCGACCTGATCGGCGACGCAGGCGCGGTCGAGGCCGTCTCCATCAGCCTGCCGGATGTGGCGGAAGAGACGGGTCGCGAACGCCTCCAGTGGGAAAAGGAGTTGCTCGGCGTCTATGCCATGAGCCACCCGCTCCACCATATCAGCATCGACCTCCGAAACGTAGTGACGTGCGCCTGCAACGAACTGGACGCCCGCTACGACGGCAAGAACGTCACCCTGGTCGGCATGATCGCCGGCGTACGCACCATCAACACCAAGAAGAACCAGCCGATGGCCTTTGTCCAGTTGGAGGACATGCAGGGACAGTGCGAAGTGGTGGTCTTCCCTAGCGTCTATGCCGAATACAAAGGCTTGCTAGAGCAGGATGCCATTGTCGTAGTCAAGGGCAAAGCGCAGACGCGAGAGGGGCAGACCAGTCTATTGGCCGACATGATCCAGAACTATGTCGACGTTGCTATCGCCGTGGACGACGAAAGCCGGCAGATGCAGAAACCGTTGCTCGACGTGGCGCCCACGATTAACGGCGTTAAGGCAGGCGACGACGAAGATGACGCCTACGACGGCGCGTATGCGGGCTATGAAAGCTATGGCGAAGACTTCGGTCCCCCCGTAGAAGAGAGCCCCTTCCGCGGGGAGCCGCCCGCTTGGATGGCCGAACCGGCCCCGCTGAACGAACAGCCCGCCGCATCACGGCCGGCTGCCGGCCTAGCCGAAGCCAAAGCCGCCTACGCCGGGGCAGACCGGCAGGACAACCAAAAGCAACTGAACACGGAGCAGGACGTGGATCAAGTGGAGAAGGAACAAGACGAGCAAGCGCCCGCCGCACCGGAGGCGCACAGCAAAGAGTCCGCACCGGAGGCGCATAACGAGGAGCCTGCCCCTCCGGAACCGGAGCCTGTAAGCCCGCCCGCGCCCCGTGCGCAGAACGGCGCACACAACGGCGCGGCCGCACACTCGCCACAACCGCAACAGAACGAACCCGCCGCCGACAAACCGGCCCAACGTCGCGCCGCCTCGCGCACGCTCGAGATCACCTTCCGCGCCTGCGGCGATCTCGAACGCGACAAATTCCGCCTGCGCGAAATCTGCGAACACGTGCGCAACTCGCGCGGCCGCGACCATTTCGTGATCCTGCTCCAGTCCGGCGGAAAGACGCACAAGCTCGCTTTCCCGGAAGATCCGTGCGCGATCAACGATCGCCTGGTCAGCGACTTAGCCAAGCATTTCCGCGTGGCAGCCGAGATCACCGAGAGCGATTAAGCGCTCGTCGCCGGGGGCGGATCCGCCTCCGGCCTTTTTTCGACGTCAGGATCCGCCTCCAGGCGTTGCAGCGCCTGCCGCGCCTCACCTAGTTCGCGCTCCAGCCGGGCGATACGCGCCGCCAGGTTCGCCCGTTCCGCGGCGACATCCGCTTGCGCAGCCGGCGCGGTCTCACCCATGCGCCCGTCCGCCTGGATCGCCAGGATATGCACGCCCCACAACACAGCCGAGATGAGCGCCCGCGCGATCTCGTCGATCGTCTGCGCAGACAACACGCCCGCGGCAGGGTCGCCCAGAACAAAAAGCAAGACGCGATAGACCACGCGCGCCAGGTAGAAGAGGATCAAGAGCGCGCCCACGAGGGCCACGCCGTAGAGATAGGCGCGCCGCACCAGCGAAGCCCGTTCCGCCGTTGCGCTTGCATCTGGGGCAGTGGCTACGCGCTGCACCGCGCGCCAGTGCAGCGCCCACACCGGCGCGCCGACCGCGAGCAGGCTTAGGCCGGTAGCCAACGGCTCCACCCAAATGCCGCCAGAAAGCGCATCCAGCAGCGCGCCGACGATGTCCACCGCGCCGAACCAGAGCAGCGCCAGCCCCACCGCCGCCACTACGTAGTAATAGAGCCGGCGGACGACAGTCCCCTCTTCGCTTTCGCCATACTCGGCGGCCTCGCGCTGCAAGAACCGCCAATGCCAGATCCAGATCGCCGCGCCCACGGGCGTATAGGCGATGGGCGTTGCCAGTTTGCGCACCAGGTCAGCCGGGTCCGCCGCGCCGCTGCCGAACGCGAGAAGCAACGCCTCGCGCAGCAGGCTGGCCGCGGGCGCAAGCGTGGCCACCGCGGCCGCGGTCACGGCAACGTAGAGGTAGAAGCGGCGCAGCGCCGAACGAGCCTCGTGCGTGTTGACCGCGGTGAGAGCGTGCCAGCGCCGCCAGTTGATCCGCGCCAAGACAGCGCCGATCAGCAGTAGCGCCACGCCATTGGCAAGCGATTCATGCCACCACCAGTTGGAGGCTGCGCCCAACGGGCCGCCTCCGACCTGGCTGGTAGCCGTGCGCCAGGCCGTTTCGATGATGCCGGCCGCGCCGAAGAGGATCAGCCCCAGCCCCGCCAAACCCGCGACGACGTGATAGACCCGCCGCCAGATGCCCGCATTCTCCGCCTCGCGGCCATAGTCGCCGTCCGCCCAAATGATGCGACGGAAGTACATCTCCAGCGCGAAGGCGGCGACGAGCATGAGTAAGTTGTGCAGCCAGCCGCTGGGCCAGATGTCACTCGCCGAGACCGGCTGGCCGAACGCCAAGGCCGCAATGCCTTCGAGCAGCGCGTAGGCGCGGAAGAGGATAAAGCCGACGAGCACTCCAGAGGTGAGATAGAGAAACAGCTTGCGCAGCGCCGATTGCCGTTCGTCCGCGTCATCCTGCCGCTTCTGGATAAAATGCCAGTGCAGCAAGAAAATCGGCACGGCCACCACCAGCACGCCGCCGCTCGCCGCCAGCACCTCGCGCGTAAACGCGCCGCCGCCCACGTCGTACAGGGCGCGGCGGCCCAGCCAGACGTCGTCCAGCGCTTCCAGCAGGTTGTCGAACGCAACCAGACCGGCAACGATACTGACAAAGGCGACGACATAGAAATAGAACCGCCGGATCACGGTTAGCCCGCTTGGCGGGCGATTGGTTGTAGCCATAGCATGTCCTCATCTACGCGCGCAGAGGCGTCAGAATCCGTCGTTGCCAGGCCCACGCGG
>CAYXRG010000090.1:6081-8795 GCA_964467575.1 uncultured Caldilineaceae bacterium
AACCGGCGCGGCTGAATGCGGCCTCAGTAGAAGAACTCCTGGGCGTTGATCTTCCACTCCCCCTCCTCGCGCACCACCTCGACGACCCCGCGGCGGCTCCATGTATTGCCGCCGCCGAACAGCCCGCCTTGGGAGTAGGTGTCTTGGACGAAGGTCACCAGCGCGCGATCTGCGTCCCCCGGATCAGTCTCGACGCCTACGATGCGCAGCCGTCGCGCCGTGGTATCAGCCCCGCGGCCGGCGAACGGGTCCCAGTTCTGCTCGGCAATGTCTTCCAAGACGCGCGCCGAATATTGGGCGCGCGCTGCGTACAGATCGCCCTTCTGCAACGCCGTAAACGCATTGAAGACTGCGGCGCCCGGCGATCCGTCTTCTACATAAGCGGTCCCGTCGACGCCGCGCCCCTGGGTGAGCGAAACGGTGATGACGGCGGCTGCCAACAGCACGACCACGATGGCGATCACAGTCCAAGTGAACCGATCCAGTTTCACACTCATCGGCATCCTCCATCCCATGCGCTCATGGCTCGGGCAAAAATTCGGCCAGTTCAAACGCGCCCTGATTGGCGCCGTCCATGTACTTAACCAGAGGGTGCGGCGGCTCGACCCCGATCCAAAGCGTCGACTTCGTGTCGCCCAGGTCCAGCGTCACCGGCCAAGCCTCGAACGTCCCTGCGGGCGCGTCCACCTGCACCGGCTTGGCCACGGTCAGAGTCACGCGCGACTGGCGCCCCATGATCGGCAGAAAGACGTTTAGCCGCGTGCTGTAGCCCGTTGCCAACGGCAGAGCGCGCGCCAACATAAAGAGCGTCCATTGGTCGCGCGCATCGCTCGGAATGTTCATGCGCTCGACCGTGGTGATGTTGCGCTTGTTGGTCATCTCCAGGTCGACCTGAGCGCCGTCATAGATTGCGTTGAGCCGCTCTGTAACCCCCTCCTCCGTGCGCACGACCAGCGAAGTGCGCGGGCGAAACCCCTCACCCGCCATATGCACGGCAATCGTCTCCTGCACGCCGTGCGCTGCAGTTTCGCGGACCATCATCCAGCCGTCGCCGCTCGTTTGGCGGAGGGCATAGCGCACAGTGCCCGCATTCCGGCCGTTGCGGTCGGTGATCCGGTATAGACTCGTTTCTCCGTCCCGCCAGGGAGCCGAGCCAAACCGCAACGGTTGCGGTTCAACCTTGCTGCACCCCGGAAGAAGCAGCAATGCGACCGCGACGACCGCAGCGGCCCAGCGTTCGCCGCGCCGCGCCTTGCGGATGCGTCCGAGAAGTCGCAGAAGCGTGCCCATAAGCCCTAGCGGCGCGTCTCCATCCAGCGCACAGCCGCCGCAGCCAGCGCGGCCGCGCCCACCGGCAGCGCGTCCTCGTCCATGCGGAAATCCGCCCGATGCACCAAGTATTGCCTGTCCCAGGCGGGGTTGTGCGTGCCCAGGCGCAGGAAGCACCCCGGCGCACGCTCAGCCATGAAGCTGAAATCCTCGGCCCCCATGCTCATCTCCGCCGTCTGCACGCGCTCCTCGCCCAGCATCTCGCGCATGGCGTCGAACATCACCGCGGCCGCATCGTCCGAGTTGACCGTGGGCGGGTAACCTTCCAGGATATCCAGTTCAAACGAGCCGCCCAACGCCTCGACCACGCCGCAGGCTCGACGCAGCTCGTCGCGCAGCAGTTGGCGCGTCTCCGGCGAGAATGAGCGCAGCGTGCCCCGCATCGTCACCGTGTCGGGGATCACGTTCTCGGCTGTACCGCCGTTGATCGTACCGATAGTGACAACGCCCGCTTCGATGGGCTTGAGACGGCGGCTGACGATCTGCTGGATCGCCATAACGGCGTGGGCGGCGAGCACGATCGGGTCAACCGCCGCGTGCGGGTGCGCTGCGTGCCCGCCGGAGCCGATGACCGTCAGGGTAAATTCGTCTGCGGCAGCGGTGATCGGCCCGGTCCGCGTCGCCACCGTGCCCACCTCGTGAATCGGGCTGACGTGCAGCCCAAATACTGCGTCCAGGTTATCCAGTGCGCCTTCCTCAACCATGCGCATGCCGCCGGACTTGCCTTCGTCGTCCTGCGCCTCTTCACTCGGCTGGAACAACAGGCGCACGCTGCCCGGCAGCCGTCCCTGGTCGGCTAGTTCCTTGAGGATGGTCGCAGCGCCCAAGAGGATGGATGTATGCGCGTCGTGCCCGCAGGCGTGCATCACGCCGGGGATGGTGCTGTCGAACTCCGTGCCGTTGATCTCCTGGATCGGCAGTGCGTCCATGTCGGCGCGCAGCCCAATCACAGGCCCGGCCCCGCCGCGTATATGGCCGACCACACCCGTCTTGGCGACTTCGGTCTCCGTCTCGACGCCTAGGCCCATCAGCGTGGCGTTCACCAGCCCCGCGGTGCGGTGTTCGGTAAAGGTCAGTTCGGGATGGCGGTGTATCTCGCGGCGCCAAGCGCGGATTTGCTCGTGCATTTCTCTGGCTCGGCGGTAGATTTCGGCGTAGGTCACAGGCTGCATAGAGTCCATCATCGGTAACATCCTTCGTGGAGTGGAGTAAATGACGGCAGCGTCGCCGCCGAAGGCGGCTTAGGCTGTCAAAGTCTTGGCATCTGCATTATACTTGACGCAGACGTTGCGCTTCAAAGGAACTCTACGGATAGGAAAATCGGCCGTCATGCATAAACGACTCGCCGCTGCAGCAGCCCTGCTCCGCGACGCCCAGGCCGTGGC
>CAYXRG010000090.1:8895-16757 GCA_964467575.1 uncultured Caldilineaceae bacterium
GACCTCATCACGCAGAACATCGACGACCTGCACGAGCGCGGCGGCAGCCCCACGGTCTATCACCTGCACGGCTCCATCACCCGCTATCGCTGCAACCGCTGCGCTGCGCCCTACACCCTCCAGCCGCAGGACATCACGGCGCAGACGCCGCCCGTCTGCCCGCGCTGCCGCGGCCCCATCCGCCCGGACATCGTTTGGTTTGGCGAGATGCTGCCGCACCACGAGATGGAGGAGGCGTGGCGCGCGGCGCGTGAATGCGAGATGATGTTGGTCGTGGGGACCAGCGGCATCGTCTACCCGGCGGCGCAACTGCCGCAGCTGGCGCTGCAACACGGCGCGACCATCATCGAGATCAACCCCGACCCGACGCCGCTGACGCCTATCGCCGGCGTTGCGCTGCAAGCGCCCAGCGGCGAAGCGCTGCCCGCCCTGCTCGAACTTCTGGACGCGGGCTAGTCCGCAGCGCCCCCGCCTGGCGACCACAACCAGTTTCCCGCCGTGACGGTCGTCTCCGCCGCCTGGCCGTCCACGTCCACGCGCAGCGGCAGCGGTCCCGCGCCTGACTGGCGGCGCACCAGCAGTGTATAGCCCTCCGGCGTGATCGCCTGCGGCAGACGATAGCGAAAACGCACCACATGCTCCGCGCCGGGCAGCATCTCGAAATAGCCGGCCAGCGCCTGCGTGCCGTTCTCGCCCGGCCCCGCGCTCACCGAGGCCGGGTCGACGCCCTCGGCGCTGACCAGTTCGCTGCCTGCGGGAACATAGAGACGCACATAGTTAAAGTAGCAGCGCCTGGTCATATCGTCGTAGTTGTCCCCGTAGCGCGGCCGATGGTCGCAGACATGGCCGGGGACGTCCAGCGGGTGAACGTAGGTGATCGTCGCCTCGACCAGCGCAGGCTTGCCCGCGCCGTCCGGCCATGTCACCGTGTAATTGACGGAGCGCTGCAGCACGGCGTCTACCTTGTTATAGCCCACGTTCGTATCGACCAGCGCGAGCAGGTCGGCCCCGGCCTGAGGCCGCAAGCCGCCGTCCCAGCCGTACTCGGCCAGCACAGCGGCGATCTCGCCGTCGACCAGCCAAACCTGGATGGCGCGCTCGTCCAGCGCCGCCAACATAGCGTCGGCCAGTTTCAGCGGGTTGAAGCGCCCGCCGCGCACACGGTTGAGCGCGGCCTCCGCCAATGCGGGCATAAAGTCCTTGCGCTGCTTCCACCATTCCTGCTGCCCGGCGGATTCGATGGTATCGCCTGTTTCCAGCGGCTGATCCCAGAAGCGCTTGATCTGTTCGACCAGGTTCTCGCCGGTCACAGGCGTGTCCGACCCCTGCACTTGGAGCGGAGCAATAGCGTCTACCAGCAGTTCGACGGCGCGCAGATCGACCGTGATCACGCCGTCCACCGTTTCGCCGGCATCCTGGGCATAGAGCGCACGCGCCAGTTGGCCGGTGGTCGGCAGGTCGGGCGACCAGTTGGCATCGCGCACGAAGATCAGTTGGATGCCCATGTGCTCGCGCATCGGTTCGGGCGCCGGCGGGTGATTGGCATCCTCGCGCGCAATGTTATAGCTGTCGGTGAGGTCGATCTCGCCCGGCTCGCCGTTGTCTAGGGTAATACGGCCTACGGCGCTGATGAAGCCGCCTGTCGCCCGCAGTTCGTGGTTGTTCTGCACCAACAGCAGGTAGCTGCGTGGGCCATCATAGCCGAGCATGTCGGGCAGCGCCGGCGCCATCGCTAAGCCGGCGCTCGCAAGCTGCGCCACAGACTGAAGTTGGGCTAGCGGTTCCGCCAGGTCCGGCAACAATTTAGCCGCGTCGATTTGGTTGAGCGCGGCTTCGGCAATGCGGGCGCGCTCTGCGAAGAGAGCGAAGGCTTCCGGGTTATTCGCCACGGCGCTCAACGCCAGCTGCGGCAGCGGCGCGTCGCCGTCCCCGCTCTGCGCCTCCGCGACAAGACGCAGCCCCTCGCCCGCCATCAGCGCGTATTCGCGGCCGGCGACCAGCAATTCGGGGAAGGCGGCGACTGTCGGCCCCACGCGGGGAATAGGCCGGGCAGCGTGCAGCACAGGAGCGAAGAACCGCATCTCCTGCTCAAGACCGGCGACCGCCTGCGCTGCTTCCGCTATCGGAACCTGCGCCTGCGCCAGGTCCGATGCGCCCAGATCGCCGTCAGCCCGCAACTGGCGCAGTTCCAACGCATGGTTGTAGGCCGACATGGCGAACAGGCCCACGCGCACGATCTTATAGCTCAATACCGCCAGCAGAACCAACAGCGCCACGCGCAACAATAAAAGCCACTGCTTGCGGCTGATGGAGCGTCCGGCCTGTTCGGCAGGCGGCGCCGGCTCCATGATCGGGGGTTGTGATGGGACTGAATCCGGCTGGCTCATAGATCTACCGCTGCCTTCAATCAGAACGCGCGGCCGGTTCTATCCGGTCACGGATTGATACATATTCCTATAAGCGTACCATAGGCGGGCAACGAACCGGCAACAGACGCACGTTCACGGCGTATAGCGCCACAACGGATCGGCAGGCGAAAGCGTCTCGCGCGGCACAACATCCAGCAGTTCCGTAAAGTAAACGGGCCGGCGTCCGTCGTTCTCCGCCAAGAGCGCGTCAAGCCCGGCGGAGACGCCGGGCGTCTCCGGGTACAGATCGCCCAGCAGCCGGCCATACCAAGGAAACTGGTAGAGCGCAAAGTTGACCAACACCGCGCCGGGCGCTTTCTCCAGCAGCTCACCGGAGCCCCACGCCCCGTACCAAAGGGCGAACGTCTCGGCGTCGGCCCCGCTGACCACGATGCTCTCCGGCTCAAGCGTAGCGACTACATCCGCAAGGTATGCCCGCGCCTCGTCGTCCTGTCGCAGCGACATCTCCGGCAGGCGCGTCGCAACCAGCGCCGCGACCGCGACCAAGGCGATAACCGCCGGCGCGTAGCCCGCCCACACCGTTCGCCCGCCCCGCCTATCCCACAACCAGGCCGCGAGTACGGACAGCCCGCTGCCCAGCCAAAGCGCCAGCATCCACGTCGCCGGCAGCAGGTAGATCCGGCTGTCCCAGGTAGAATAGGCGACGGCATAGGCGCTGACCGGCAACGCCCACAGCAGGCCGAAGGTCCGCAACGCCGGTCTGCGCCGGTCCCAAAGCATCAGCCCCAGCCCGACAAGCGCCAGCCCGACAACCGTGTACTGCCCGGTCAAGGTCTGCGCCCAGCCGCCAATGCGTGCGGCGACGCCCGCGCCGCTCAGGTTCGTCAGATAACCGCGATAAGCTGCGCCGCTCACCAGCCACCAGAACCCCTCCCACCCATCGGCGTAGCCCCAGTTGACCGGCGGCGGACTGCCTGCGCCCGCAGCGGCAGCCGGGATGCGCGCATAAAGCAACACGAGCAGAGAAACGCCGCTCACCAGCGCCAGCGCGACCGGTTGGGCCGTACGCGGGCGCGCGGATCCGCGCCACAGCCAGTAGCCCGCAGCCGGCAGCAGCAGCGCAAAGGTCAGGTGATTGGCAAGCCCCAGCGCAATCACGACCGCGACAAGCAGCAAACGCCGCGGCTGGGTGAGTACGGTCCACGCCAGCAACGCGGCCAAGAGCATGTGTAAGGCGTAGACCTCGGTGATCAGCGCCTGGCTCCACTGAAGCGGGCTGACCGCCCAAAGCAACGCTGTCGCCAGGGCAATTCCGTGCCGGCCAGGAACCGGGCCCATCAGATGCAGCGCTACGAGCGCGGTTACACCGGCGCTGAGCGCCGCCGCCAGCGCGCTGAACAGATTGCCCAGCCGCGCCGCCTCCGCCGAAGGAGCCAACGCCTGCCCCATGCGCAGCCAGCCTTGCAGCAGGGCCGTATACAGCGGATAGCCGGACGGGTGAGGCACGCCGCCCGTCAGCGCTGCAGCCAGCAGATCGCCGCCGTCCGCGCCGTCATGCGCCCACGTCAGGCCGGGCGCGGCAGTGAACCAGTAGAGGCCAAAAGCAAGCCCTGTGGAAAGCAGCGCAATGGCTGCGCCGTTCCACAGGGCGCGTGACACAGGCGGATGGCGGGCCGTCGCGGCGGCTGAGGTTCCTCGCCCCCTGTGCTGCATACGTCTACGGCCGCCGCTTTAAAGCCGGACCGGCTGCGCTGCGGCGGGACATCATCGGAAATCGGGCAGCAGCTTGGGCGGCATGCCGATCGACACAGCGCCGGTCGTATACGTGGCGTTCGTCCCGCGCACAGCCGCCAGATTATCAAAGACATCGCCGTCTTCCACGTCCTCGACCACCTTAACCGTGATAACGGCGCGCACGCTTGCGCCCGCCGGCGCCGTGTTCCACCGCGCCAGGATCAACGTGGCGCCTTCGGGCGTGGTCTGTTCGCTCACCCGGCCGCCATTCGAGGCGGAGAGGCTAACCAGTTCCAATTGCGCGGGAAGCTGGTCGCTCAACTCGACGTTGCGCACATCCTCCAGATTGGGGTTAGAGACTTCCAAAATCAGGTCGGCGGTCTGGCCTTGCCACACAATTGGCGGGTCGAGCGACACATCGAGGACCAACGGCAGTCTGGCGGCCTGGGCTTGCGCTGCCGGTTCAGGCGTTTCCGCTGCCGCGACCTCTGCCTGTGCGCCGAAAACGGGAATCAGACCGGCGGACTGGGCGCGCTCGAATTTCGGTTCGACCAGTTGCGCGCTGACCCAACCCTGATCGCTTGTCCCCGGCACGCAGCACACCAGCCACCAGGTGTTCGCTTCATTGCGCGCCAGCACCTGCACCTCGTCGCCGGAGCGTAGCACGCCGGCCGCGGGAAACGCCGCGCCGGGGCCTTCGCGCATGTTCAGAGTGGCTACCGTCACCACGGCGGTCAGGTCGGCGGATGCATCCGGCGGCGCGAAGAAGAAGACGGGTGCGCTGCCGCCGTCCTCCTCCTGTCCGCCCGTTCCGCCGCTTCCGCCGTCGCGGTCGCCATTGTCATCCGGGCGCGGCGTGGCCGTCGCCACCGGCCCGTTGTCCGGCGTAGCTGTCGGCCTGGGCACAGTCTGATAGACCTTGGCCGCGGGCTGCGCAGCCCAAGCAGGTCCCTCCGCCGCTAGGCCAAACGCCAACGCCATAATCGCCCCAATCGCCGCCGCTACCCAGTAGCGCCGAAGCCAGCTTGCCTGTTTCTGTCTCATCTGTTTTTGCATATACGTCCCTCAACCTCACTCTTCTATCACTATCCAAGCCCAGGCCAATGCCCTGCTTAGAACGCGCCATCCCCGCGCACGATCGCAGGAATGGTCCTCAGGATGATGGCGATATCTCGCCGCAGACTGTACTGGTCGATGTACTCCAGTTCAAGGCCGATGCGCTGCGCGAAGGTCAGATTGCCGCGACCCCGAATCTGCATTGGCCCGGTCATGCCCGGTTTCACAGCCAGCCTGCGCCGCTGTGCATCCGCATAGAGCGCGACGACGCGCTCCTCCTCCGGACGCGGGCCCACCAAGCTCATTTCGCCGGCCAGCACATTGATGAATTGCGGCGCCTCGTCCAAGCTGATACGCCGCAATACCCGCCCGACGCGCGTCACGCGCGGGTCAGGATGCAGCTTGAACGCCGGCTCCGGCAAATCGGCCAGGTTCACCAATTCCGGCAACTGCTGCTCCGCGCCGGCGACCATGCTGCGCAGCTTGATGATGCGGAATGGCCGGCCGTTTTCGCCGATGCGCACCTGGCGATAGAGCACCGGCCCCGGCGAGTCCAGCTTGATGGCGACAGCCGCGAGCGCCATCGCCGGCAACGTAACAACCAGCCCGATCAGCGCGCCGGCGATGTCCATGCCCCGCTTGACGAACCGCTTCCAGCCGGGGATCACCGGCTGCCTGGCGCCGGGAAGCGTCCCCGCAAAGTGGATCGAGCCAATCGCATAGCCGGCGCCCAGCGCCAGCGCACGCACAAACAGCATGGGCGGCCCGATCAGGGCAAGGGCTGCATCTCGCCGCGCCAGCTTGATGATAAACGGCAGCCCCGTCGCTACGAACAAGAGCGCAATCAACGCCGCGGCGACCCAAGCCCAACGCAGCATCGGAACGCCCGCCGCCGCAAGCGACAAGGCGACCAAAGCCAAAAGCGCGGCGCACAGCACGATTTGAAGCTTGAGCGCGGGCGGCGTATGGCTGTCCTGCACCAGGCGTTCCGGGTGCCAGCGCGTCAGCAGCGCCTTCCAAAAGCCGATGTAATACTTGCGCCGCGCGTATTCGGCCACGTTGGCGTCGTGCAGATGCTTGACGCGCGCTTGCGGCGCAAATACCAGGCGATAGCCCTTCTGCGCCAGCCGGAAGCTGAACTCCTGGTCCTCTACGCTTGCCGTCGTGAAGATCGGGTCGAACCCCCCGTTCTCCAGGAAGATGCTGCGCCGGTAACCTGCTGAATAGGTATCGATGAAATCGATCTGCTCCAGCCCGGCCATGCGGTCATAGCGGTCTTCGTACTCGGCCTGCACAAAGCGCGGGACCAATCCGCGCTGGTCGCTGAGGTACGCGCCCTTGGCGCCTGCCGTCTCCGTCTGCTCGAAAGCGGCGACCATGCGCTCGATCCAGTCGGGCAGAGGCGCGCAGTCGGCGTCGGTAAAGAGCAGCAGCGGCGCCGCCGCTTCCTGTGCGCCGCGGTTGCGAGCGGCGGCAGGCCCGGCATTGGCCTGCTGCGCCAGCCGGCAGCGCTGCGCCGGATGGCGCAAGCGCCAGGCTTGCACCGTCGCCGCCGTGGCATCGACCGAGCCGTCGTCCACCACGACGATCTCGTAGGAGCCGGGCGGGCAAGACTGCGCCCCCAGCGCGTCAAGGCAGCGACCGATGACTGCGGCCCCGTTATACACCGGCACGATCACCGAACAAAGCAGACCCTCGCCGGCCTCGCTCATAGCGCAAACAGCACAGCCCTACCCCAGCCTTACTGCAACGCGCCGAGAAAATCCGCCACCACAAAGACCCGGTGCGTGGTGGTGAAATCAGGCCAGCCGGTGATCAGCGTAAGCCGGGCCGTATCGCTCTGCTCCTGATAGGCCGCGGCACGTTCGATTTCCTCGTCGGTTGCGCCTGTGATCGGAATCGGCTCCGACACCTCGCTCACCTGGTAGACAAAGGTTACCCCATCCTGATCGGTGAGCCAGATCTCTTGGTCGGGCGTGACGCTGCCCAGCGCCAGAGGCGCAAAGACCGCAGCGCCGTCCGCCTGCCGGCCCGAAATCAGCACGTTGCCCAGCGCCCCGGCGTGTGCGCTGTTGACGTGCCAGCCGACCTCATCCTCCGGCGGCGTCCACATGGTCGTGCGCTTGCCGTCCACCGTCACGATCTGCCAGCCCATCGGGACGACATCCACGTCCAGGTTGAGGTCCGGGATCTCCAGGCGGGCGGGCGGGGCCGACTGGTCGGCGGCAAGCGGGTTCATGGGCAGGACGCTGGACTCTGCGGCCGCGGGCGTTGCCTCAGCCGGTGCGATCGCGCCGCTTTCTACCGCCGTCTGGCATGCAGTCAAAACCACTGCAAACAATGCGACAACCGCCCAAAGGAGCAGTGAAGTCTTCCGTTCAGCCGTCTTGGGCAACATAAAATCGTCCTTACGCATGGTGGTGTACAGCGGCAAAGGTTTACGGCAAAGCGCCGCGGCAATATCGAGAACTCCGCCTGCCACAGGGCGGAATCCGAGGTCATTCTAGTCAAAGGGATCGTTTCGCGCAAGAGCGCAGGCTCAACCGGCGCGTGCCGGAATTCGCACACTCGCTGCACCTGCCCGTAAGTGGGCCCAGGATGTCACAAGCCTGACCAGCACTGACCAGAGTCGCGGGCGACAACCGCCCCTTCGATAAACGAAATACGCCGCGCCGCAGCGAGAAGATACGTCTTGGTCGGAAT
>CAYXRG010000091.1:0-16275 GCA_964467575.1 uncultured Caldilineaceae bacterium
CTAGTTAAGCGCTTAGAGAAAACGTCATTCCTCGGCTGTCTAGCCGATCTCGACGAGCATGGCGTCGAGCGCCACGCTTTGGCCGGGCTGAACGTCCACGCGCAAAACGACGCCGCTGCGCGGGGCGCGGATCTCATTTTCCATCTTCATGGCTTCCAGCACAACCACGGATTGGCCGGCCGTCACCTGCTGGCCCGGCTCGACTAGAACGCGAGTGATCAGACCGGGGATCGGCGCCTTGATGCGCCCGTCACCGCTCACGGGCCGGGCAAAACTCGACTCCATGTCGTGCAACTCCAGATGATGGCGGCGACGACCGGACTGGACCCAACGCAGGTTGCGGTCGAAAACCACTTCATAGGGACGCCGGCCCACGACGAGCCATTCGATCGGCTGGCTTGGGTCTGCGCCCGGCACGTAAACGTCAATTTCCTCGCCGTCGACGGTCGCGGAAAACTCGGTCGGGTCGGCGGCATGTTGGCGCACGTCGATCTCGTAAGTGCGTCCGTCGATGGTCACGGCAATCTTGCTCATCGCAAATGTTCGCCTCATGAGGTCGCGCGGCTGGCGCGATGCCAGCCGGAAAACAGGCGTTCAGGAATGACCGGCGTTTGCGCCTGGTTGCGCAGCACATAAGCGACCGCGGCTGCGACCGCCAGATCGCGCTCGGATTTGTCCGATTCCGGCTGAGCCGCGTCGAGCCGGCCCAGCAAGCTCGTGTCGTACACGCCTCCGGCCAAGCGCGAATCTCCGATGATCTGCCGGAGCAGCGTCAGATTCGTCTGGACGCCGCGAATGGTGAACTCGTCGAGCGCGCGCGCCATGCGCCGGACAGCCAGGTCGCGGTCTTCGCCCCAGACCACCAGCGTAGCGAGGATCGGGTCGTACTCGACCGGGACTGCGCAGCCGGCGCAACCGTACGTGTCGACGCGCAGATGCGCGCCGCCCGGCATGCGAAAACGGCGCAACACGCCCGGGCTGGGCAGGTAGTGATTCCAGGGGTCTTCGGCATTGATGCGGCATTGGATGGCCCAGCCGCGCATGTTCACCGCCTCTTGGGCCAGCGACAGCGGCAGACCGGCGGCGATGCGTATCTGCTCGCGCACAATGTCCACGCCGGTCGCCATTTCGGTAACCGGGTGTTCGACCTGGATGCGCGCCTTTATCTCCGTAAAATAGAAGGCGCCCTCGCTGTCCATCAGAAATTCGACGGTCCCCGCCCCCTGATAGTCGAAAAGGCGCGCAATGCCCAGCGCGGTTTCCCACAGCTCGGACCGCTGCGCCGGCGCGAGGTTAGGCGCCGGCGCCTCGCCCACCATTTTCTGGTTATTGCGCTGGAGCGAGCCGTCGCGGTCGCCAAGATGGAGGATCCGCCCCTGGCTGTCGCCCAGGACTTGCACCTCCAGATGGCGGGCGCCGGGGATGATCTTCTCTAGGTAGATGCGCCGGTCTCCGTAGACATTTCCCGTCTCACGGCGGGCCTGGCGCACGCTCTCGATCAAGGCGTCGGCTTCTTCGACCACACGCGTACCGCGCCCGCGCCCGCCGCTGCACGACTTTACGGCCAACGGATAGCCCAACTCCTGCGCCTGATCGAGCAGTTGCCGCGCCTCCTCGTCGTTGAGGGCCGTGGTTGCGTCCAGCGCCGTCCGTGTGTGCACGGGGATACGATAGCCGGCGGCGCGCACCCGTTCCATCGCGTCGATTTTCGCCTGGCAGGCGGCGACGGCCCCGCTCGGCGGGCCGACAAAGGCGATGCCGGCCTCTTCGCAGGCGCGGATGAACTCGGGGCGTTCCGCCAGGAAGCCATAGCCGGGGTGAATGGCCTCTGCGCCCGTCTGCTTGGCGATGCGCAGTATCTCGTCCCCATCCAGATAACCGCCGGGTGTTTGCAACTGCACGCACTCATCCGCCAAGCGAACGTGTAGCGAACTGCGGTCGCCCTCGTCGAAGACGGCGACTGCGGCGACGCCCATTTCGCGGCATGTGCGGATGATGCGCACCGCGATGGCGCCGCGGTTGGCGATCAACAGTTTATCGAACATGTCAGCTCCTCGCCGCCTACATGGGTGCGATGCCGTGTTTGCGCGGCATGTGTCGCTCGCGCTTGGAAAGGGTCAGTTCGAGCGAGCGAATCAGGACGCGTCGCGTATCGCGCGGCTCGATCACATCGTCGATCAGGCCGCGGGCGGCGGCAATATAGGGGTTATTGAAGCGCTGCTGATACTCTTCCGTCAATTCACGGCGTTTGGCGTCGGAGTCGGTCGCCTCGCTCACCTCTTTGCGGAACAGAATGTTGACCGCGCCCTCCGCGCCCATGACCGCGATCTCGGCGTTCGGCCAGGCGTAGAGCAGATCGCCGCGCAGCCCTTTGCTGCTCATGACGCAGTAGGCCCCGCCATAACTCTTGCGCAGGATGACCATGAGCTTGGGCACAGTGGCCTCGCTATAGGCATAGATCATGCGCGCGCCGTTGCGGATAATGCCGCCGTACTCCTGGTGTGTGCCGGGCAGAAAGCCGGGCACGTCTTGCAGCGTGACAAGCGGAATGTTATAGGCGTCGCACAGGCGGATGAAATGCGCCGCCTTGACCGAGGCCTTGATGTCGATCGTGCCGGCCAGCACCATCGGCTGGTTGGCGACGATGCCGATCACCCAGCCGTTGAGCCGGGCAAAGCCGACTACCATGTTCTCGGCCCACAATTGGTGCACCTCGAAAAAGCGACCGTCGTCGACGATGCTGGCGATAACCTGGCGCACGTCATAGGGCTTGTGCGGTTCGATAGGGACGATCTGCTCCAACTCGGGGCAACGCCGTCGCGGGTCGTCACGCGGCGGCGCATAGGGCGGGTCGTCTTGGTTGTTGGAGGGTAGATAGGAGAGCAGCGCTCGCACCATCGTCAGGCACTCCTGGTCATCCTTCGCCAAAAAATGGCTGACGCCGCTTTCAGTAGAGTGAACCAGCCCGCCGCCCAGTTCCTCCAGCGTAACATCCTCCTGCATCACAGCCTTGACGACGTTCGGGCCGGTGATGAACATGTAGCTGTTCTCCGTCATAAAGACGAAGTCAGTCAGGGCCGGCGAATAGACCGCGCCGCCCGCGCAGGGGCCAAGGATCACCGAGATCTGCGGGATGACGCCGGACGCCTCGCAATTGGCGTTGAAGATGCGCGCATAGCCCGCCAGGCTGTCGACGCCTTCCTGGATGCGCGCCCCGCCGGAATCATTGAGTGCAATAAAGGGACAGCCGTATTTCAGCGCCATCTCCATCGCCTTGACGATCTTGGCGGCGTGCATCTCGCCCAGCGAGCCGCCCATCACCGCGGCGTCCTGCGCGGCGGCAAAGACGCGTCGACCGTTGACCAGTCCAAAGCCGGTGATCACCCCGTCCCCAAAGCGCGAAGCGCGCCCGTCCATGTATTGCTCATAGCGCGGCGTGACCAGCGTATCGATCTCGCTGAAGGTGTTGGAGTCAAAAAGGACATCCAGCCGCTCCCGCGCGGTCAGGCGGCCTTTGGCATGTTGGCGTTCCTGATCCTTCGCCGAGCCGGCAGCTTTCTGTTTACGTTCACGAAGATCGTCGATATAGGTATCCAAAAGTCAGTTCTCCCCGAATAGAGCGAACAACCAATGCGACGAGACGGCAGCCGTTGCAGGCCCAATAGCGCATAGGCGGTTAAACCGAGACCCGATCGCGCCGGACCTCTGTGCGCGCTAATGCACACAGAGTGAGCGCATAGCAGGCGTCGTCTGCGTCCGCCCTATACAGCCGCTGCCAGGCGGACAGACAATAGCCTGGCCCGGCCTGCTCCGCCGCGCTGGCGGCTAGCTCGCCGTGCAATTCGATGCGAACGAACGACCAGCCTGACTGGTCTGCCGTGCGCCTTTCCGCCATATCGCGCCCGCATACGGTTGCCAGGCGCGGGTCGACGCTGAGGCCGAGTTGCAGCGCCTTGAGCGCAGCTTCCTTGACGCTCCAGATCACGGTCGCCATGCCGTCACGCCAAACAGACGGCGCAGCCGTCACCGCCGCCTGTTCATCCGGCGCAAAATAGTCGCGCACGAACGACGGCTCGCGCGGCTCGATCAACTCGATGTCGCCGCCCACACGCGGCAGGCGCGTTGCCGTCCCGGCCTGCGCCGCCAGTGCGCAAAAAGCGACGCCGCGGCTATGGCTGATGGTCAGGCTGACCGGAATGCGCCCGGCGGCGCGTCCCGATTCAATCAGTGCGTAGGGCGCGCCGGTCGGGTCATTGCCGACCGTAATCTGTGCAAACGGCGGAGCGCTCCCCTGCTCATCCAAGTAGGCCGCCAACAACCGCTTCGCCGTCCACCGGCCCAACAGCCATTCCTGACGCCGCTTCGGATAAGTCAGGCGCGCTAGATGAGCGGCTTCCGCCGGGCTCAACAGACCGGGCGGGGCCTCTCCGCGCGCCGCATCAGGGCAGTCGGGCGCCGTCTGCACCAGCCAGCGAATCATGGCGCACGCTCACAGCGCAGGCCGGGCCACGGTGCGGAAGCCCTGCAACTCGACATAGACGCGCCCTTCCTCGTCCACGATCTGGGCGTCAAACACGCCATCCTGCGCCTGTGCCTGGACGAGCGCATAAAGACGGCGTTCCCCGGCCTCCTCCGCCTGGCGATAGACGGCGACGCGTTCGATACCCGACGGCAACGCCATGCTCCCGGCTGACTTGAGCGACCAGAGCGCGACAGCCTGGAAGCAAAGCTCGACCAGCCGCGGGGCCATGAGCGAAGCGGCGTGCGCAGGCGACGTGTTGGGCGGCAGGTCACGCGCCATAAGCGCGGTCGCAGAGCGCCCGTTTACGGCCCCAGCCTCGATGACCTGGTAGGCAGGGCCGTGAAAGAAGACCTCGTATATCTCGGCGGCGCGCACGGGCAGGTTTTCCGCATCCGGCGCGGTAAAGTCGATGCGCCGCGGCTCAGGCGTTTGCCGGCGCAGACGCACATCGGCGCGGAAGTGTTCGGCCTCGCGCGTGGGCAGGCCCGGCTTGGCCGGCTCGGTCACGGAGCGCAACACAGCTCGGGCGACCAGTTCGCCCCCGACCTGCGGCGTGATGACCGCGCTGACATACAGCGTGCGCGGCGCCATGCGATAAAATTTGAACGCGCCGAGCATTTCCTCATTCTCTACTGCGACGACGTTGTAGCCTGGGGCCAGCAGCGTCGCGGCCTGGGCGAGAGCCTCGGTCGCCATCACGCCCGGCAGCCAGGGCGTGCCGGGGTCCGGCGCGTGGTCATAGAGGAACGGCTGCTCGTTGGGGTCAAGCGTCGTTTCGATTTCGAGGCCGCCGAACAGCTTGGCAGTCGCCGGCTTGCCGGCCATCAGCAGCGGCGGTTCGAGCTTCCGCACAACCTGCGCCGCCTTCTCCGCGTCCAGCCCGCCCTGGGGGGCAAGTTCCTCTCCCCAGGGACCAAGCCGCCCGGCGACGAGGACCTCGCCGCGGGTCGCGCCATAGGTCAACTCGCGGCGGACTGTGGGCGCTCCAGCTTCGGGCGCAAGCATGTCCACGCCCAGCGCCTCCATGATCTGCGGGACAGAACCGCGCGAGGCCATGCCGATGCCGCCCCATGCCGTCCAGTCGATGGCGATGGCGCGCGTCTCGGGCCGCCAAACGGCCATGCTGCTGGCGATCTTGCAGAGCAGATCATTGGCCGCGCTGTAGTCTGCCTGGCCGTTGTTGCCGAAACGGCCGGCTACGGAACTGAAGACGACGACGGCGCCAATGGGCATATCGCCGGCAGCCTTCAACAAGCTGAAAAGGCCGTCGGCTTTGACATCAAACACCAGGTCAAACTGCTGCGGCTCTTTGTCCGGCAGCGCGCGGTCGATGAGCAGCCCGCCCGCATGGAGCAGCACGTCTATGCGGCCATGACGCTGCCGGATTTCATCGACCACCGCGGCGACGGCGTCCCCGTCGAGCAGGTTCACGCTGCGGTAGACTGCGGTTCCGCCGGCGGCAGTGACTGCTTCCACGGCGCGCAAAGCCGACTCGCAGCGCTCGATCTCCATGATGCGCCGGTTGACGGCGGCGGGCGTAGCCCGTTCGCCCGCGGCGCGCGCCTCGTCGATCAGCTTCTGCTTGAGCGTTTCCTGTCCGGCGCGCAACGACTGCACGTAGGGGTCATCCGTCGCAGGGACCTCGACCAGGTCGAGCAGGTAAAAGGTTCCCCGGCTGGCGACGGCCAGATCAGCGACGATGGCGCTGGTAATGCCGCCGGCCGCGCCGGTGACGATGAAGACCGTCTGGTCGTCGAGCGTCATACCCGGCCCGCCGTCACGCGCCGGCCGCTCGGCCAGCGTCACACTGTAGCGCAGCCCGTCATAATAGCCGGATTCCACGACGCCGGGGTCGAAAAGCGTCTCCGCCAGCAGCAGTTCCGTCGGTTCAGCCGTCTTGCGGCTGACCTCGAAATCGACGGCTTTGACCAGGGGCGCGCCGGCATTGCGCATGCGCTGCTCTATGTGGTACGCCTTCGTAAAGCCGGTGACCGCGCCGCCCAGAGGCGCAGCCGCGGGAACAGGACCATAGCCGTGCAGACCGCCCAATCGCGTAGCCGATATCAGGAACTTACCCGGGCCGGCGACGGCGTCGTAAAGTGCGCGCATGGTCGTGTAGAGATTCTTGACGCGCACCCGGTTCAACTCGCGGAATTCGTCCAGGTCCAATTGGGGCAGGCTCGGCTCTACGTCCAGCGCCGGCAGCCAGTAGACGCCCTGGATCGGTCCTTCAGCCAGCCATGCTTGCAACGTCTCTTGCAACTCGTCCGCATCTGGCGCTTCCGGCAGCGTCAAGACTGTGACGTCCAGTTTCTGCAGACGGGCGACCAGCGCCTTGCCGACGCCGCCGCGGTCGGGCATGACGACGACGCGGCTGCGCTCGTCCAAGGTGACGCCGGTTGGCCGGCACAGGTCCAGAGGCGGGCGCAGAACAGGCACAGGTACGCGACGCGGCATGCGGTCGGCGTCCGCCAGCGTGCCGATAGTCGCCGGCGCCGCGCGCCTCTGGCCGGACGGCGCACGGTCGCCGTTCAGCGGTAAATCTTGTTGTGCACTTCGTTGTGTACCCTGCACACCCTGGGAGGACTCATCCTGTTTTAGACCAGGACGCATAGCGTGCACGAAGCCGATCACGCTCGCCAGCGTCGGGTAGTCGCGCAGGTTCAGCCCTTCCTGCATGGGGATGGCGAAGGTCTCGCGGATGGCGGCGAAGGTCTCCGCCTGCTTCACCGTGTCGATGCCCAGGTCCGCCTCCAGGTCCAGGTCAAGGTCAAGCATGTCCTGCGGATAGCCCGTCTTCTCCGCCACGATGGCGAGCACCCGCTCCGCCACATCGTCGCCCGCGACATCTCTCGCCGCGACGCTTTCGACCGCCTCGCTCGCCGCGTTCTGCGGTGAACCGCCTTGCGCCAGATCAGGACGCATATCGTGCACGAAGCCGATCACGCTCGCCAGCGTCGGGTAGTCGCGCAGGTTCAGCCCTTCCTGCATGGGGATGGCGAAGGTCTCGCGGATGGCGGCGAAGGTCTCCGCCTGCTTCACCGTGTCGATGCCCAGGTCCGCCTCCAGGTCCAGGTCAAGGTCAAGCATGTCCTGCGGATAGCCCGTCTTCTCCGCCACGATGGCGAGCACGCGGCCGGCTACGGCATTCTCGGCAACGGGCGCGGGGTGCTGCTCAACCGGCTGTGCAGCCGGCGCGGTCGCTTCTTGGCGCGGGGTTTCCGCCTCGACCGGTGCGAGCGGTTGCGTCGTCGCCGCAGGCTCCGCCTTTTGGCCCGGCGCGGGCCGTGATGTCTCGGCAGGCTGGGTGATGCGCACCGGTTCCGGCGCGGGTTCGAGAGGCGGCGCAGACGGCTCCTGCAGCGCAACCCTGCCCAATTGCCGCGCCGCTTCCGCCATTGGTAAGGGCTTGTACGCGGGCGCGGCGAGATCGCCAGGGGCCGCCGCCCGGCAGACGGGACCTGTACCGGGCTGCCACGGGCTGGGCAGCGGCGGGCGTGACGCCGCGCCCTGCGCCTTGATGTGCAAAACGCGTTTGACGACCTCGGTTTCCGCCATGTCATAGCCGCTAACGTTCGCCAGCCAACGGCGGTAGCGTCCCCGGTCGTCCACGCGATCCAAGCCGCCGGGAATGCGGCGCAGCAGCGTCATGGCGATCTGCGAGCCAAAGCCCGCGGCCAGGTGCAACGCATACTGCGCCGGATACCGCCCGCCGCGGCTGAAGTTGAGCGCGCCCAGTTCCGGGTCCGCCTCTTTGAAGTTGGGCACGGGCGGCACGATGCCGTATTCCAGGATCTTGACCGCGATCACGTCTTCGATGCCGACGCCCATCGGGTGACCGGTGAAGCCTTTGGTGTTGGCGACGATCACGTCATTGGCGGCATGGCCGAAAGTATGGCGCAGCGCGGCCACCTCGGCGGATGCGCTGCCGCCGCGAGCCGGCGTGTAAGTCTCGTGCGAGACGAACACGGTCTGTGCGGCCATGCTATAGCGGTTAATGCCGAAACGCCGCTCCGCGGACGTGAGCAGGCGGTTCATCACCTGCGAGATGTGCTCGGCCTCCAGGCGGGTGGCGTGATAAGCGCTGTTGGCGGTTTCGCTGCTGAGCAGCTCCGCAATGCCGCGCATGCCGCGCTCGCGCATGGCGTCCTCGCTCTCGACGACCAGGGCGCAGGCGCCCATGCCCAGCACCGTGCCGTGCCGGCGGCGGTCGAAAGGCAGGGCAACGGCGTCGATGCGATCGTCGGTGGCGGTGGCGCCCACGGCCAAAAAGCCCGTACCGATCCACTCGATCAGGTTGTCGCTGGTCACGTTGTCGCCGCCGATCACGATCACGCGACGGCAACGGCCGGATCGAATCCAGTCTTCGGCCAGAGCGACGGCCTGTGTGGTGGAAGCACAGGCAGCGTTAACCTGTGTATTTGGCCCGCGTGCGCCGATAAGCTCCGCAAACTGGCTGTGGCCCATCGCCATGATGCGGAAAAGGAAGCGGCGGTCGAACTCGTACGGTTCAGCGGCGATCGCCTCGCGCAGCCCCGCAGCGCGGCGGTTGATCTCAGCCTGCACAGCCGGGTCAGAGGCGTATTGGCGCAGGTCTTCGAGCATCTCTAGCTGCTGGCGACGGCTTTCCCAGGCGAAGTAATGCCGGAATTCCTCGGCCATGCGATCGTTGCCGGGAAACAGACTGGCAAAGATGACGCCGGTCTCATCGCGCAGCGGCTCGGGCAACACCCACTTGTCCGGCAGATACGTGCCTTTGGAAGTGAGCTTGTAGGTCTGCACCAGCGGGATGCCCGCCTCGCGCAGCGCGTCCAGCCCAGCAGCCATAGCAAGCTGGGTCGTCGTATCCAGCGCCTCGACCAGTTTTTCGGGCACGCCATATTCGGCGGCCAGGTCGAAGGAACCGGCGCGGCCGGCGAGTTTGATCACCTCGGCGGGGTCTTCGATGGTTTCAAAGCGACCGCTGCCATCCTCGCCCTTGACGAGGCGCGTGATGCGCTTGTCGGCGATGCGCCGGCGGAAGCGCTCCGGAATGAGGTCGATAAACTGCTCGCCGTGCAGGATGCGCAGCGCGTTGTCCGGGTCCATCACGGCCTTGTCGGGCCCAGGCAGGCCAAGACCTGCACCGGTAATGACAACCGAGCCGGCTGGAACGGCATTGCGGTCATAGACCGCGGCGGAAGCGGGCGCGGCCTGGGCGATGTGCTGCAAAGCCTGGAGCAAGGCCTGATTCAAGGCGTGGGCGGATGCGGCAGGTTGGACGGGCGTCATAGGGGCGACCTCTTGTGGGCTAGACAGCATCGTCGCTGCAGGCGCCGACGCCGGGCGAGAATCCGGCTGTGAGACGGAGATAGATCCCGGTTCGGCCGGCGCGATGCCGTACCCGGCTGCATAGAGGCCGCACAGCGCGTGGTTAAGGGCCTGAACTTCGCCCGTCTTGGGATGGTTGGTGAAGAGCGACAGGACATCATTGCGGTTGCCGAGCACATCGTCGACGAAGCCCTTGAGCGCTTTCTTGGGGCCGACCTCCACGAAGGTGCGCACGCCCGCGTCGTACAACGTTTCAAGGCCTTTCACCCACTGCACCGGCGAAGCGATCTGGCGTTCCAACAGATCTTTGATGGCGCCGGGATCGGCGGGATAGAACTCGCCGGTCACGTTAGTGACGAGGGGCAGCGCGGGCGGCGAGATTTCATAGCGTTCGAGCGCTTGGCGCAGCGGCTGGCTGGCGTGCGCTACGATGCGCGTGTGAAAGGCGTGGCTGACGGGGATGCGCACAGCGCGATAGCCGCGCTCATTGAACAGATCAATCGCCTCTGCCACGGCGTCGCTTGCCCCGCCGATGACGCACTGGCTGTAGCTGTTGATGTTGGCGGCGACCACATAACCGTCGATCTGGGCGAGCGTCTCTTCCACCGCATCGAGCGGCGCAAAGACCGCGGCCATCCAGCCCTGATCGCCGTTGCTGACGCGGGCCATCTCGTGGCCGCGCAGCGCGGAGATTTCCAGCGCGGCCGGAAAGGCGAGGACGCCGGCGGCAATGAGCGCGCCGTATTCGCCCAGAGAATGCCCCATTGCCATGTCGGGGCGAAAGCCGTAAGCGAGCAGCAACTCGTAGATGGCCGTGTCCATGGCAAGCACAGCCGGCTGCGTGATCGCCGTCTGCATGAGGCTCTGCTCGGCGGCGCGCAGGGAGTCCGGGTCATCGCTATCGACGAAGAAATGGCTGGTAAGCGCTTGGCCGAGAATCGGCGCCATCGTCCGGTCAGCCTCGGCAAAGACCGCGCCGGCAATGGCATCGGCCTGAACGAGGTCGCGGCCCATATTGACATACTGGCTGCCCTGTCCGGGGAATAAGAAAGCGACCTTGCCCTGCGCCGCGCCGCTGCCGCGGAAGACGCCCCGGCTCTGCAAGGTTCGCCACGCCCGGACGCTATCCTGAGAGAACGCCCTGCGCGCCTGGGCCAAGCGCTCGATCAGTTCCTCGCGCGAGTTGAAATCGAGAACAAGCCGCTCAGGCGCCTGCAACTCCGCCGGCGAGGGCAATACCCGCGGGGGCAGCCAACCCGATTCGGCTTCGCGGATGAGGCCGTCCAGCTTGTCATGCAGCGCCGAAGCGTCGGCGGCTCCCACAGCCAAAATGTGGCGCAGCGGCGTCTTAGACGAAAGGAGAGCGGACGGTAGGGACGGCGCTGCACCGGCAGCGCCCGCAGCGGCCCCGGCCTGCTGGCCGAAACCGGCTGTTGCAGCAAAGGTCTTGGCGGTCGTGCGGATCATGCCTGGTTCGTACTCTTCTAGTACTGCGTGGAAGTTGGTCCCGCCAAAACCATAGGCGCTGACGCCGGCGCGGCGGGGAACGCCGTTGAACTGCGGCCACTCAACAAGTTCGGTGTTGAGACGGAAAGGCGTTGCCGTAAAATTGATATTTGGGTTGGGGCGTTCGGCGTTTAGCGTGGGCGGCAGCAGTCTGTGGTGTAGGGCATAGACCGCCTTGAGCAGACCGGCCGCGCCCGCGCCCGCCTTGAGATGGCCGATGTTACTCTTGACCGAGCCGAGGGCGATGCTGCCGCGGTCTGCGCCGCCAAAGACGGCGACGAGGCTTTCCACCTCCGCCAGATCGCCCACGCGCGTGCTGGTGCCGTGCGCTTCAACCAACGACGCAGTGGACGGGTCGAGGCCCGCGTATTCCCAGGCGCGGCTGATGGCGAGGCGCTGCCCCGCCGGGTTGGGCGCGGTGATGCCCTTTCCCCTGCCGTCGCTGGAGGCCCCAATGCCGCGGATCACCGCGTAGATGCGGTCGCCGTCTCGTTCTGCGTCCGCCAGTCGTTTGAGCAAAAATGCGGCGGAACCTTCGCCCATGACGAAGCCGTCCGCGCCTTCGGCAAAGGGGCGGCTGCCGGTGGCGCTGAGCGCGCCGACTTTGCAAAACTTGACAAAGGCTCCCGCGCCCATGTTGCGGTCGACGCCGCCGGTGATGAATGCATCCGCCCGGCGGTCGACCAGCATCTCGACCGCGGCGCTGATAGCGGCAAAGCTGGAGGCGCAGGCGGCGTCGGCCACGAAGTTGGGGCCGCGCAGATTCAGCACGTTGGCGACGCGGCCGGCGATAATATTCGCCAGTTCGCCGGGCATGGTGTCCTCGGTGACGGGGGGAAAGGCGACGCCGATGCGCTCGCGCCACTCGGCCAAAATGGCCTGGCGCACCTGTTCGGGCAGGCTGCTGAAAGCCGCCGCGCCTTGCAGGGCGCGGGCGTATTCGGGCAGGCCGATACGCTGGTTGGTCAGGTAGTGCTGTTCGCCGCCCATCGCCGTGCCGAAGATGACGCCAGTGCGTTCGGTGTCTAGGGGGCGTTCAGGGTAGCCGTAATCGGCTAACGCTTCGGCGGCGATGGCGACCGCCCACTGCTGGCCCTCGTCCATAGCCGCCGCAGTCTTTGGCGGGATGCGGAAGCGCTGCCAGTCGAAGCGAAAGCCGCGCACCCAACTGCCAATCTTGCTGTAGGTCTTGTCAGGCGCGGCCGGGTCGGGGTCATAATAGTCGGCGATGCTCCAGCGCTCGGACGGCACGTCGATGATGCTGTAGCGTTTGTTGCAGATGTTCTGCCAGAAGGCGGGGGCGTCGGGTGCGTCGGGGAGAATGGCGCCTACCCCTACAATGGCGACGGCGCGATCTGCGTTTGATTCCATCTCTCGCTCCATAAAATCGACAGACGCCTTGAGCAACGGCCGGTTAAGCCGCGGGGAAAGCCTCGTTCAGTTTGCCGGCGACGAAATCCATGTCCGCCAAAAGGCCGGCTTGCGCCTGATAGATGGCGGGCAGGTTCAGCGAAGCGGCCAGGTCAGGGTCGCTCTGGCCTGCGCCGATGGTCCAGTGCAAGCCGTCGCAGGCGACCTTGAGCGCGGCCTCGCGCGCGTAGATGCGGCTCATGGCCTGACGCGTGGGCATGTCGAGGGGGATGGCTTCGGTCGGCTTTTGCACGACGAACTCGGCAAAAACGGCCGCGGTCTCGGCATAGGCGATCAACTCGCCCAGGCGGAAAAGAACGTGCTGGCTGCGCGTCAGCCGGTCGAGGCGACAACGTTCCAAGATGACGGCCAGAGCGCGCAAGGCCAGAGCGGCCGTATCGGCGCCGTTCTCCGGCTCTTGCCGGGCAACACGCGCCAGTCGACCGGCCCAGTCGTTGTAATAGGCGCCGCGCGACTTGAGGTGCAACTGCCAGCGATCGCGGGCGACGGTCCACTCCATGATCTCCGAGGTGCCCTCGTAGATAGTGGTGATGCGCACATCGCGCTTGATCTTCTCGACCATATATTCGCGTGTATAGCCATAACCGCCCAAGGCTTGGATGCTGTCCTCTGCGGCTTTGTTGCCCGCCTCGGTCGCCAGGTACTTGGCGACCGAGCCCTCGGTCTGCAAGTCCTGGTCGCCGTTGTCGATGCGTTCCGCGGCCCACTCGATATACGCGCGGGCGGCTTCCAAGCGCACGGCGTTGGGCACGATTAGCTTGTGGGTATAGCCTTGCTTCTGGCTGAGGGGCGCGCCCGCCTGGATGCGCGTCTGCGAATAGGGGATGGCGCGTTTGAGCGCGGCCCAGCCTGCACCCAGACCAAAAGCCGCCACCATGAGGCGCGTATAGCCGAAGACGGCCTGCGCCTGATGCAGCCCCTTGCCCTCTTCGCCGCCGACGAGACGGTCAGGGGTCACATAGACATCCTCCAGAAAAAGGGCCGCGGTGTTGCTGGCGCGAATGCCGTGCTTGTCTTCGGGCTTATTCTGGGTGAAGCCTTCGGCGCCGCGCTCGACGATGAACCAGGACGGGCCGCCCGGAGTCAACGCCAAGATGGTGTATACCTCGGCAACGCCGCCGTTGCTGATCCACTGTTTACGCCCGCTGATCCGGTATCCGGCGACTGCGCCGTTCTCCACAACCGGCACGGCGCGCGTCTCCAGCGCGGCCAAGTCGCTGCCCGCCTGCGGTTCCGTGGCCCCATAGGCGACGAGCAGCCCCTCTTCGGCAATGCGCCCCATCCAATAGGCCTTCTGTTCGTCCGTCCCGCCCACGCTGATCGGATCGGCGCCGAGGAAAGTTGCCAGCACGCTGGTGGCAATGCCTAAGTCGATGCCGGCCATGATTTCGGAGACGCGGTAGATGTCGTAGGCGCCGCCGCCCAGCCCGCCATACTCCTCCGGAATAAAAAGAAGGTGCAGCCCGAACTTCATAGGGTCGTTGAGTTCGGCCAGCACCTCATGGGGAAATCTGTCGTTGCGATCCAGGTCCAACAGGAAGTTCGTCGGGAGGCTCTTGTCCGCGTACTTGCTGAGCGTGGACATAACCATCTCGAGGGTATCGGCATCCAGTCGGGCCATCTTCCCTATCTCCTTTGACGCATGAGGTTGGACGCAGCGACGCATAGCTGCGCCCCGGCGGCACGGGGCGACAGGCGGCGAATCGATTCGGCTTAACCGGACACGGCGCTTGGGGCGTTCCGCGCATGGGGCGGAAACGTCTGTCGTTCGAGGGCGCCCAGTCCCATCCAGGATGCTGCCAAGTCGTACGCCCGGCGGCAGGCATGAGTCCGTCACTGCGCCTGACTGCCATCAGGTACTATACTGGAAGTAGTGCAATCCTACAAAGAAAAAGGTGAACTGTCCGACAGAGGAACCGCTAAAAAAGGCGTAGACTCGGAAGAGCAAATGCCCGTTTGTGCGTCGCTCGATGGCGTACGCGGCACGCGATAGAAGAGGGGAGAAACAGGTGTGAGCAACATTCAGACCCGCTTCACCGACCAGGTAGTGATGATCACCGGCGCCACAGGCCACCTGGGCAGCGCCACGGTGCAGGCCTTTGCCGATGCAGGCGCGCGCATTGTGGCCGTCGACCGCAACCCGGACAAGCAGGCAAAGATGCACCCGGCCCTGGCGCAGTCGGAGCGGCACTGGCTCGCCGCCCCGGTCGACCTGACCGCCCCCGCAGATGTGAAGGCCGTCGTAGAGCAGGCTGTGGCGCGCATGGGGCGCATCGACGTGCTCGTAAACACGGTGGGCGCTTTCCGCGCCGGCAAGCTGACCCAAGACACCGAAGTCGAGGTGTGGGACTTGATGATGAACTTGAATGCCAAGACCGCGTATTTGATGTGCCGGGCCGTTGCGCCGCACATGCGCGAGCGCAAGCACGGCAAAATCGTCAACGTCGCTGCGCGCGCCGGGCTTGCCGGCGCAGCCAAAATGTCGGCCTACTCTGCCTCAAAAAGCGCGGTGATCCGCTTGACTGAGACGCTGGCCGCGGAGCTGCGCCGGGAAGGCGTCAACGTCAACTGCATCCTGCCCGGCACAATCGACACGCCGGAAAACCGGGAGGCCATGCCCGAC
Organism: uncultured Caldilineaceae bacterium; assembly: GCA_964467575.1. GTDB lineage: Bacteria > Chloroflexota > Anaerolineae > Caldilineales > Caldilineaceae > JASGTU01. Next base: position 15,393 of record CAYXRG010000091.1, read on the forward strand.
GCAGACTTCAGCCGCTGGGTGACGCCGGAATCACTGGCCGAGATCATCCTCTTCCTGGCTTCGGGCGCTGCGCGCGATATGCACGGCGCCGCTCTGCCGGTGTACGGCAAGAGTTGATCGCTGCGCAGGCGGGAAATCTTGCAGCAAAACCAATTCTCGATTTGACCTGGAGGCCGGTTGCGCGTATAATCCTCAAGGTGTGCGAGAATTGCACGCGCGCTGTGACATGTCTGACGAACAACAGACATGCCGACGTAGCTCAATCGGCAGAGCAGCTGTCTTGTAAACAGCAGGTTATCGGTTCGAGTCCGATCGTCGGCTCTGCCGGCGTGACGGAGTCAATCGTCGGCTCTGCCGGCGTGACGGAGTCAATCGTCGGCTCTGCCGGCGTGACGGAGTCAATCGTCGGCATTGCCGGCGCGATTGGTCACGAGCGGCGGGGCCGCCGGGTTGCGTCGCAATAACGAGAAGATGGGCGGGTGCCCGAGTGGACAAAGGGAGCTGACTGTAAATCAGCCGGCACAGCCTACGGAGGTTCGAATCCTTCCCCGCCCACTGAGGATTGGCTGCCGCGTCATGGCAGCCAATCCGTCTAGGCCCACATAGCTCAGTCGGTAGAGCACATTCTTGGTAAGAATGAGGTCATCGGTTCAAGTCCGATTGTGGGCTTCTCGACAGCAGGTTGCACGCGTGTGCAGAGGCAGTACAGCAAACCGTTGGTTGTTTCGCCGCGATGCCGTGCCCAGATATGGGCGTCGTCTTGGGTGAAACAGGGACAGCCAAAAACCATATCCGGCTGAATGGAAATTGAACTGAGGAGGCATTAGTCGAATGTCCAAGGCGGTATTTACGCGAACGAAGCCCCATGTGAACGTGGGCACGA
>CAYXRG010000092.1:0-15794 GCA_964467575.1 uncultured Caldilineaceae bacterium
TCGGTATCGCCTCTACTTGAAGCTGGCTCGCTTCCCCCAACTTCATGACGACGCCGCCGCCAAAGCGCTTATGCAGGCCTGCCAGAGTCGTTTCTAGCGCTTTCTGGCGACCGTCCGTACTCACAACTGGCTCCAAATCATTCGGGCACTATTCCACTCCGGTAACGAAACGCCGCCGGCGGATTCCTCAACGATGTTCCAATGCGACTATAGCGCTTCTTGGTAGTGTACTGTAGTTGGTTCGAGATCGCAAAACCAAATGAAAACAACGGAGTAAATCAAACGCGCCTGGCAACGGGCCGCCAGGCGCGTTTGGCAACGTCATGTGAACAGGTTAGGCCGGGGGGGCGTATACCTTGTCGCGCAGCGTCATAATGGTCTGGCGCAGCGCTTCGTCGTGTTCCAGGTCCTCCGTGATCTTCTCGACGCCATAGCGCACGGTGCTGTGATCGCGGCCGCCCAGATGCTCCCCGATGGCGGGCAAAGAGAGATCGTTTTCTTGGCGCAAGAGGTACATGGCGATCTGGCGGGCGTTGGCGACTTCCTTGGTGCGTTTGCGTCCCGTCAGGTCTTCCTGCCGCAAGTTGAAATATTCCGCCACGATGCGCAACACCGCGTTGGGCGTGCACGCCACGCGCTGCGGCACGAGGTTCTCCAGGATGACGCGGGCGAAGTCCAGGGTCAGCGCGTTGTTGGTGAGCCGCGCCTGCATGAAGAGCCGGTTGAGCGCGCCCTCCAGCTCGCGAATGTTGCTGTCCACGCGTTCCGCCACGAGCATGAGCACATCGTAGGGCACGGGGATGCCCATGCGATTCGCCTTGGACTGGAGGATGGCGACGCGCGTTTCAAAATCCGGCTGGGCGATGTCGGTCTGCAGGCCGCCTTCGAAACGGCTGCGCAGACGTTCCTCCAGGGTCGCCAGCGCCTTGGGCGGGCGGTCGCTGCTCAATACGACCTGCTTGCCCGCCGCGTGCAGCGCATTGAAGGTGTGGAAGAACTCCTCTTGGGTGCTTTCCTTGCCGCCAATGAACTGGATGTCGTCGATGAGCAGAATATCGAGCTGGCGATATTTGTTGCGGAACTGCTCGGTATTCTGGTTGCGGATCGCCATGATCAGCTCGTTGGTAAACTGCTCGGACGAGCAATAGAGCATGTTGTACCCGCGCTGCTTGGCGCTGTTGCCGATGGCGTTGAGCAGGTGAGTCTTGCCCAGCCCCACGCCGCCGTAGATGAACAGCGGGTTGAAGACCTGGCCGGGCGAGTCGACTACAGCCAGCGCGGCGGCATGCGCCAGGCGGTTGTGGTTGCCAACCACAAAGGTCTCGAAGGTGTGGCTCGGATTCACTTGGGCGGAGAAGCGCGTTACGTCATCCACGACGGAGCGGCCTTTCTTTTCCTGCGGCTCCTCGATCACCGGCTTGTAAAGGGGCGCCGACTCCACCGTCGCCGGATCGACGACGGGACGCGGGCGCACCCGAAACTGCACCTGCACGCCGCGATGCAAAATGCTGCTCAACGTACGCTTGATTGTATGGCGCAGCCGGTTTTCCAGCCAATCGCGCGCATAGGCGTTCGGCATGCCGATGATGAACTCGCCGTCCTCATAGCCGATGACCGTGGTATCCCGCACCCAGGTGTCATAGGTGGCGGAAGGCATCTGTAGGGCCAACTCGCTCAACACCATCTGCCACACGACGTGGGGATCGAAGCTCGGCGTCGCAGCCTCATCCGCCGTCTCAGGATGCGGCGCATCCTGAGACGCATCCTGCACCCCGTCGTCGCCCAACAAAGGCGCAGACAGGCCGCCGGCTGCGCTGCCGGAATCTCCGATATCACCGCGTGCCGGCTGTGTGCCTGCACCGGGCGATCGCCCGGCTGCCGTACGCGGCGACATGCTGTTCGCTGCCCACCCCCGGTATGGCGGGGAGGAAAATGGCGATGAATGATATTTCATGAACCCCTCCTCAAGCGGCGGGCCGAAAACCGGCGGCGGATTCCCGCGCATATGCCGGATAGTGTGAAATAGCCCGATGTGCGCACGGGCGCGTGTCTGCGCTGCTTCTGGTTTGTCTCTGTCTGTCTTGTCGACTGGGCCGGTGCGAACGCTTGGCGCAACACGCGACTCGGCCCGTGCAGGGTGACGCTATACTGTTACGACGCCAACTCGACGCCGTAAGATACGCCGTCGTTGACCGGTGCGGCGGACCGCTTGCGGGACGACGGCAAAGCGTCGGGCAAATTGCTTTCAGATGCGAACTTTTACGCCAGAAGTGTACCAAAGATCCCCGGCGCTTTCAACGGCGAAATCGGTGTGACTAGGTGAAACTTGCTGCGTTTATCGTCAATATGTAGAACCCGAACAATCGTCCTATACAATATATCGCGTATATGGCAGCGGGCGGCGCGAGATGGCCCGCCCGCCGCTGCGCCGCGGGCGCATAACTTTAAGCTAGGAGAGTAGTTTGCATTTGGGGGTAAATTTATCTTCAAAACTTGTCCTCACGCACAGGCGGCTTATCCCATGATTCCCCGCGTTTATCCCCAACGCTATCCCCCAAATGGGGATAACGCTGCGCCAAACAGCGCGGTTGGGCGAGCGCAGCAGCAGTGATAAGATAACTGCCTCAACTGTGTGCGCTACAAGCCGGTGAATGGGCGGGAGCGTGAGCGGATACTTCAACTACAACCCCCAAATTGCCGAGAATCGTTGGGATCGATCAACCTTCGTGCGCAACTGGTGGCGCATCTATGCCGGCGACACGCGCTGGGCGCCGCCGCACTATGCGCTGCTGCGCAAGATGGCGAACGCCGCCGATCCTTTTATCGCCCGCCAGAACCCGCTGCTCTGCTCGCTAGAGGCTTTCCCCGGCAGACGGCGCACATCAGGCGGTATGGAGTTCAATCAGCCCGCCGCCATCATGGACGTCCCCGTCGCCGCAGCGATGGTTTTGTCTGACCCACGGCGGCAGGACGGCACGGCCTACCTGAGCTTGCTGCGCTGTGTGAACGATGTCGAGAGCCTGGAGCGCTTCGTGGGCGTGGCGCTGGAACAGGCCGCGTACTTGGGGCGCTATCGCTTAGTCGGCCCCACCGGCCTGTCTCCGCACCTGGGAAGCGGCGTTCTCCAAGATTATTTCCACGTCGTGCCGCCGCTGCACACGGCCTATAACCCGCCCTACGTCCCCGAAGTGATGGAGAGCGTCCTCGCCCCGCTACAGACCCAGCGCCTCTATCACGCGGTCGTTCCCGCGGAAACGCCCGCCGCGCAGGGGCCGGCGCAGATCGTACACCTTTCTACGGAGGCGTGCCGCAAGGAATTGATCCACCTGATTGTCGAGACGTTTATGGCGGACGGAGAATTCCCCGCACCCGATACAGAGGAAGCGGCTTTCTTGCTGCGCTGGCTGGCGGCTTGGCCTCTGACGGCGTGGGGAGCGGTCGTGGATGGGCGGCTGGCGGGCTATGCGATCGTGCAACCAGACCTCGCCGCTGCCGCAGCCCGAGCGCGCGGCGGCAAAAGCGTGCTCTGGCGGCTGTGGCTCGCCTGGCGCAGCGCACGGCCCGTGACAGCCGGCAGGCTGCTCCTGGGAGGCGTCTTGCCGGCGGACCGCGGCCGGGGCATCGGGCGTCAACTGTGGGGCCAAGCCATGCACGCCGCGCACGCAGCCGGATGGCGCACGCTAAGCGCCGGTCCTCTGCCGAGAATGCACCCGGCAGCGCGCTTTCTCGCGGCCTGCGGTGCGGAAGCGCGTCAGTCGTATACCGTCTACGCCAGTGAGTTCTAGCCGTTTGCCTATTGGTAGACTATTTTGTAATCAGGCGGGACGATGCTGATCCAACTTTGCCCCGGCTTGAGCGGAATCTCGGCGCCGGCGGCGTCGTAGAAGCGCGGAGTATCGCCGCGGCTCTCGCTGCGCCAGGCGCCCTCAAGCGCCTGCCCGTCGCGGAAAACAATGGCGCGCCCGCTGCCGAACAAGTCCAGTCGGATGCTCGTGCTGCCCAGGCTGTCCTCGACAATATTAGTCGCCTGATGCGCCACGAACTGCACGATCACGTTGTCCACCGCCAATTGCGCGCCCGTGTTGCCGTCCACATGTGGAGCTCCGCCCAGCGAACGTAGATAGCGTCCGCTGCCCGCGTCGTAGCGATAGGCCGTCTGCGAGCCGGTGGCGCGGGGGTAGGGGATGTCAATGGACGCGGCGGGCGCACCACCCGATGGCGCACTGCCGAAGGTGAAGCCGCGGATGGCCGCGGGCTTGTCGACGCCCCAGTCCGCCAGCCAGCGGCGCAACTTGTCGGTAGCCGTGCGCAACCGTGTGCGATAATCCGAACCGATGCTGACGGAATAGCGCGTGTTAGAAGCGTCATCCAGGTCAATATCCATGTAGGGGAAGGGCGCCTGGTGCTTGAGGGCATAGCGCACCTGATCGCTGGCCCCGGAACAGGCCAGGCCGGCGTCGTAGAGCGCGCCCATGTAGTAATTGACAAGACGGGCGCTGCGCACCGGGCCGATCTGGCTGCTGGGCTGGCCGTAATAAATGGCGCTGAAGCGGGTGATGCCGTAGCCTTCCATGAGGTACTCATAGACGACATCGGCCTGGCCGAGGCCGAACTGCGGCCGTGCCGCATAGTCGTTGTTGATGCAGACGATGATCGGCCGCCCGCTCGCGGCGTCGCCGGCAAGAGGCCGGCCGGTGAGCGGGTTGGCGCCGCCCGGCGACGCGAAACTGCCTGGACCGGGCAACCCCAAGGCGGAAGCCGCGGCTAGATGCGCGGCGGACTGCGCATTGCCCCTGCTTGCCGCGCTCACGACCGCAGCAACCGGCGTTGGCGGAGCCTCCGAGACGGGGAGATCGGCTAGCGACATGCCGTCCGGCAGCGCTACGTCGACAAACTCCGCCGCGATCCAGTTCTGTTCGATCTTGGCATCCGAAACACAGCAGATTTGCAGCCATGCGCCGCTGTCGTTGCGCCCGCTGATGGCGAAGTCGGACGATTTTTGCAGGGTTCCGACGATAGCATAGACCGTCCCCGGCCCGTTGCGCACGTTGACACGGTCGGCCGTGACCATGCCCACGGCTCGCCCGCGCGTCGATTGTGCGGCCAATATCTGTGGCGTCGGCGTCACCGTGGGCAGAACGAACGCGGCGGCAGCCGTCGGCTTGGCGGCCGGCTTGGCGGCGACGTCGCCCGGCACAGGCCACACCGGTTTCGGCGTTCTAGGAACCGGACGTTGCAGGAGTTCGTTGACCTGACGTGCGGCGGGATCGTCCGCGGGCTGTGCATCCGCCAGTAACGGTGACGGCGGCGCGTCTGTGGCAATGCCGCTCATCGCGGCCGGAGCCGGGTTGCCCGCGCTTTCAGCCGGGTCACAGGCGGCGATCAAGACGAGGACCAATGCGATCGCAAAAAAGCAGATGAGTTTGTTCATAAAAGATGGCATGGGTGTTGGCGATGGATGCCGGCTTGTGTGTGCAGCGCTGTTTGCCTGACATCATACTGCCCTGCACTGTGGGCGTCAAGGTTTGAGGCGGGAGTGGGTGCATTTCACGATGGGGGCAAATTGTCATGCTTCGCTACGCTCAGCATCTATTGGTCAGCGAGACCCTTCGCTCTGCTCAGGGTGACGGCTTGCGCGCCCCAAAGATGAAAGGCGCCCGGCGGGAGTCAGGCGCGAATAGCGCTGTTGCTCTGGCATGCGGTGGGGGCTATAATACTTGCGACGATCAATCCGGCCATAACTGCGGGCGCCCGCCCGCCCTAGACGCGAAACTGCCACGCTTTGCTCGTGGCGAATAGAGAGGCCAAACAATGGATGTCGTAAATCTGACGCTGTGGGTGCTGGCAGCGATGCTATTGGTGACGCTGATCCGCGCCTCGGTCAAGATCGTAGCGGAATACGAGCGCGGCGTCATCTTCCGCCTGGGCCGTGTGCAGGGCGCCAAAGGCCCCGGCCTGTTCTTCATCATCCCCTTCATCGACCAGATGGTAAAGGTGGACCTGCGCACTGTGACGCTGGATGTGCCGACGCAAGAGGCCATCACGCGTGACAACGTGACTATTAAGGTGAACGCGGTCTGCTATTTCCGCGTGCTAGACCCGGTAGCCGCGGTGGTCAACGTCGCCAACTACCTGTTGGCCACAGGGCAGATCGCACAGACGACGCTGCGTTCAGTGATGGGCCAGAGCGAACTGGACGAACTGCTGTCGCAGCGCGACCAGATCAACCGGCAGTTGCAGCAAATCATCGACGAACAAACCGAGCCGTGGGGCATTAAGGTGAGCGTGGTCGAGGTGAAAGACCTGGAACTGCCGCAGTCGATGCAGCGCGCCATGGCGCGCCAGGCCGAAGCCGAACGCGAAAAACGGGCCAAAATCATCCACGCCGAGGGCGAATTCGAGGCCGCCAACCAGTTGGCCGAGGCTGCGCATATCATGACGACAGGGCCGGGCGCGCTGCAACTGCGCTTCCTGCAGACGCTGCGCGAGATCGGCGCCGAAAACAGCAGCACGATCGTCTTCCCCTTGCCGCTCGAGTTTTTCAGCGGCATGCTGGGCGGAGAGAAGGCGTCCACACCGCCGGACAACACGCCCAAGGCGGACGCAGACCATGCCGCAGAGCGCAACGCACCGTCCTAAGGACATCGCCGTCGACCGGACGGCGGGCGATGTCCGGATCACTTGGGCCGACGGGCACATGAGCGCCTACTCGCTGCGCTGGCTGCGCGCCAACTGCCCATGCGCCTCCTGCCGCGAGGAGCGGCGCGCAGCCGTTCTGCGCACCGAGAGCCTCAGCCTGTCTGCGCTGCCGCCGCCCAGCGCGGAAGTTGCCGGCGCCGAGTTGGCGGGCAACTATGCCGTGCGTTTTGAATGGGCGGACGGCCATGCTTCGGGCATCTATACGTTTGCCGCACTGCGCGCCTGTTGCCCTTGCGAGCAATGCAACCCCAATGGCCCGCCGCCGTTGTTAGACGACTAGGCCGGCTGGAAGCGCGGCGCGCGGCGCGCCGCCTGGCCGAAACGGATTCGGGGACTTACTAACTGATCTAGACATGAGGAACTCATCATGGGCACGTCGCTAACCATCTTCCGATTCCGCGGCATTAGCGTGCGAGTGCACTGGTCGTTTCTGCTCATCTTGGCCTACGGCGCTTTCGTCTACAGCGCCAGCGCCGCCGCGCCCATACTCGGCGCGGTCTACGGCGTGATCACCATCGTGCTGCTCTTCGCCTGCGTTACGCTGCACGAATTCGGGCACGCCCTGGTCGCCAGACATTATGGCATCGGCGTGCGCGACATCACGTTGCTGCCCATCGGCGGCGTAGCGAATTTGCAGCGCCTGCCCGAAAACCCAGGCCAGGAGCTTTTCATCGCCATCGCCGGCCCGCTGGTCAACTTCGCCCTGGCGCTGCTCCTCCTGCCCTTCACGCTGCTGGCGATCGGCTGGGAGATGCGCAGCGGCTCGATGCAGCCGGGCTTATTCAGCATCCTACAGAACCTGCAGACGCCGGGCTTCGCCAACCTGCTTCTGTATCTGCTGACCACCAACATCCTGCTGGGCGTCTTCAACCTGCTGCCCGCGTTCCCCATGGACGGCGGACGCATTCTGCGCGCATTGTTGGCGATGGCAATGAACTATGTGCAAGCCACGCGCATTGCTGTGCTGGTCGGCCGCCTGATGGCGGGGTTGCTGGCGCTGTGGGGCATCTTCCTCTGGACGGCAGGCGGCGGCGGCGTCATCCTCCTCCTGATCGCCTTCTTTGTCTATGTGGGCGGCGGCGCAGAGCGCGAAGCCGTCGAGAGCCGCGCGGTGTTGCGCCACCACCAGGCAAGCGAAGCCCTGCCGCGCGACGCCGTGAACCTCTATGCCAGCGAGGAGTTAAGCCGGGCTGTCGATCTGATCATGAACAGCTATCAGACCGATTTCGCCGTGTTCGATCTGAGCGGCTCCTTCATCGGCGTGTTGACGCGGGCGCGCCTGATCCATGCCCTGCGCGAACAGGGGGCGGATGCACGCGTGGTAGACGTGATGCTGCCTGCCGCCGAGATACCAGTCTGCGCGCCGACCACCAGCCTGGCCGACGTGTGGGAGAAGATGACGACGAGCGGCAAACGCGTCGCCGCTGTCTTTGAGAATCGCCAATTTCTCGGCCTGATCACGCTGGACGACATTGCGGAGGTCCTTCACGTCCTGGCCGCGGCCATGCAGGGCCAGGGACGCAGCGGCGCCGGTGCGTATGGCCAACGCGTCGGCGAGCCGGCGCAAGATGCCTGAGTTTGAGACGACCGCCGGACGGATCTTTTATGAGATCATCGGGCCGGATGAGCAGAACGCCGCAGGGTGGGTGACACTGCTCCACAATTTTATGAGCACAGGCGAGGCGGCTTGGGGGCCGGTTGTCGAGCGTTTGGCGCAACGCTGGCGGGTATTGTTGCCCGACCTGCCCGGCCACGGGCGTTCGCTCGGCCACCCGTTGGCCTTTCGCCACCCGGATATGGCCCGCCAGCTTGCCGGCCTCATGACAGCATTAGGCGCCGATCGCGGCCACCTGGCCGGATGCAGTTCCGGCGGCATGCTGGCCCAACTCATGCTGCAGCACCGTCTCGTGCAGCCGGCCACGCTGACGCTGGTGAGCAGCACATATAGCGTCAACCCGCAGACGACGGGCGTGATGACGAGTTTGGATCCAAAGGATTTTCGCGCCAGCCGCAACTGGGTAGAAGGAACCGCGCGGCTGCACGATCCGTATCGTTATGACGGCTATTTTGAAGACGTCCTTCTCAACGGGTTTCGACGTCTGCGCGCCGGCGATGTCATCGACCTGCCGCTGGCCGCGCTGCGCGAGTGGACCTTGCCTGTCTGCCTGATCCACGGAGAGGAAGACGAGATTTTTCCGGCGGAGATTGCTAAAGCCATGGCCGCGACACTGCCGGATGTCGAATTGCACATCGCCCCCGGCCAGACGCACGCCCTGATCTTCCGCCAAGCCTGGTTCGTGCGCGACCGCTTGGCAGACTTTCTGGACCGTCATTCGCCCGGCCCCAAAATCACACCAAATATGGAAATGATAGAACCATGATGATCACACAGCACCCTCTCAAAATCGCGCCTTCTATCCTTGCCGCCGATTTCGGCCATCTGGCCGACGAGGTTCGCATGGCGGTACAGGGCGGCGCGGACTATATTCACCTGGACATAATGGATGGGCGGTTCGTGCCGAACATCAGCTTTGGGCCGCTGATCGTGGCCGCAGTGCGACAAGTGACCGACTTGCCGCTCGACGTTCACTTGATGATCGAGGAGCCGGAACGCTATGTAGAGGCCTTCATCGAGGCGGGCGCCAGCATTTTGACGGTGCACGCAGAGGCGTGCGTCCACCTGCATCGCACGGTGCAGCGCATCACCGAACTGGGCTGCCGCGCCGGCGTCGCCTTGAACCCGTCCACGCCGATCGAAGCCGCGCGAGAGATCCTGCCCTTTGTGGACATGATATTGGTGATGACCGTGAACCCAGGATTCGGCGCGCAGCGCTTCATCGAGACAAGCACCAGCAAGCTGCGCCGCATGCGCAAAATGCAGGCCGAGCTGAACCCCATTTGCGAACTGGAGGTGGACGGCGGGATCTACGCCGATAATATCGACGACGTGGTGCGCAACGGCGCCAACGTGATTGTGGTAGGGTCCGCCGTATTCAACAGTCAGGCGACCGTGAAAGAGAATATCGCCGAACTGCGCCGATCAGCCAGCAGCGCCGTGTGGCGGCAGGCCTAGCAGGCCGTCACTGCGTGAGCAGCAAGGCGACCGTAGCGATGAAGGGCAGGACGAAAAGCAAGCTGTCGAGACGGTCGAGAATGCCGCCGTGACCGGGGATGAGATGGCCGGTATCCTTGACGCCAGACTGGCGTTTTAGCATGCTGATCGAGAGATCGCCCAACAGCCCAAGGACGCCGCAGGCGCCGCCGATCAGCGCAGCTAGCCCCACCGCATCGGGCAACGGCGTCAGCGACACGACAGCCGCACCGGCAATGGCCGCGCCGATCCAGCCGGCGATAGTGCCTTCCCACGTTTTCTTGGGGCTGATGCGCGGCCACAGCTTGTGCCGTCCCCACGTCACGCCGACAAAATACGCCGCGGTATCATTCGTCCAGGCAACGACAAGGCCATAGAGCAGCCACCATAAGCCGTCGGGCAGTTGGCGCAAAGCGAGCGTCTGGCCGGTGGCGATGCCGAGGTAGATCGCCCCTATGCCGGTCGACATCCATCTGCCTGCCGGGTTTTCCTTAATGCGCAGCGCGTCGGTCACGCTGATGAGCAAGCCTGCTACCAACACTGGCGCTAAGGGAAAGAGATCGGGCCGCCAACCGTTGAGCGCCAGAGCGCTCAACCACACGATGCCCAGCCAGCGGTTAGGATGGAAGCCGCCGATCTCCATGAGTTGAAAAAACTCCAGACCGGCAATCACGGCCACAGCCAAGAACAGCGCCGTACACCACACCCCTCCCAGCCAGATAGGCAACAAGACCAAAGGCAGCCCAATAAGAGCGGTGATGATACGCGTTTTCATAGCGGATGGCGGTCGGGCGGGTCAGCTTTGGAGGACACGGCCGAAGCGCCGTTCGCGCGCCGCATATTCGAGGAGAGCCTTGTGCAGTTCCGTTTCGTCAAAGTCCGGCCAAAAGATGGGCGTGGTGTAATACTCGGCGTAGGCGGCCTGCCAAATCAGGAAATTGCTGAGACGCCATTCGCCGCCGGTGCGAATGATCAGGTCCGGGTCAGGCAGATCGCAGGTATAGAGATACTGGCTGAACAAATCCTCGGTCAAATCATTGGGGTTGATGCCGTCGGTGATGATGTGACGGACGGCATCGAGGATTTCGGCGCGGCCGCCATAATTGAAGGCGACGTTGAGGACGATGCGGTCGTTATGTCGAGTCACTTCCAAGGCGTGGCGGATCTGATCCTGGAGTTCGGGACTGATACCGGCAAGACGCCCGCTATGGCGAATCTGCACGCCGTTCCGATCTAGTTCAGCGAGCTGGCGCCGGATGGTCAGCCCCAAGAGGCGCATCAGGCCCCGCACTTCTTCGGGCGGCCGCCCCCAATTCTCAGTCGAGAAGGCATAGAGCGTCAGCACTTTGATGCCGTGCTCCACGCTCGATTCCAGAATGCGCCGGATGTTGTCGACGCCGGCTTGATGACCGGCCAAACGAGGCAGGCCGCGTTGCCGCGCCCAGCGCCCGTTGCCGTCCATGATGATGCCGACGTGGTAAGGGGCGGCGCCCGCCGTCTCGTCCTTCTGATTCAATTGGCTATTCATGTCGTTCCTTCTCGCTGCCTGCTTGGACCCCAAACCGGCGAGTTGCCGTAGATGCAGCGATGAAAAAGAAGGGTGAGCCGTCACCCACCCCCTCCTGCACGTGCAAATCCGCCGTCTTATATACGACCATAACCTGACCGGAACGAAGCGTCTGATCGCGCCGGCCTAGATGGTCATGATCTCTTCGTCCTTCTCGCGCGCAATCTCGTCGACGCGCTTGATGAAGTCGTTTGTCTTTTCCTGCACGCGATCTTGGGAGCGGTGGAGATCGTCTTCGGAGATGATGCTTTCCTTCTCCAGTTCACGCAAGTCATGGATGGCATCGCGCCGGATGTTGCGGACGGCGACCCTCGCTTCTTCGGCCCGCTTCGCCACCTGCTTCGTCAACTCGCGCCGGCGTTCTTCGGTGAGGGACGGTATGACCAGACGGATCTGCTGGCCGTCGTTGTTGGGCGTCAGCCCGATGTCGGACTTGGCTATGGCCTTGGCGATAGCGCCGATATCCGATGCGCTGTAAGGCCGGATGAGCAGAACCTGGGCCTCGGGTACGGAGATGGTCGCCAACTGCTGCAGCGGCGTCGGCATGTTGTAATAATCGACCATCAGGCGCTCTACCAAGGCCGGAGACGCGCGGCCGGTGCGGATGGATTTCAGATCCAGTTGAAGGGCCTCGATGGCCTTTTCCATACGGTCGTCGGCGTCTGACAATACATCTTCGATCATGACGTTTCCTCCTGGCGGCTATGTCTTGCAAGCCCGCAACCGCAGCCGGCATCCGCTCAATGCGTCCCCGGCCTCCACGGGCTAAGCTCTCAAGTGGTATACGTTGGTCCGCTCTCCAGGGTTCCCAATCTGTATTGTATCAAAGCCCGCGCCGACAAGGAAAACGCCGCGGCGAGCGAGGATGCCGCCGCGGTCGCCTAGGACGAAATGAACGTGCCGACCGGCTCGCCGGTCACCACCTTGTGCAAAGAGCCTTCGTGCCACAAGTTGATCACATAAACCGGCAGGTCATTGTCCATGCACATCGCCATTGCGGTGCTGTCCATGACGCCGACGCGCATGTTGAGCGCGTCGATGTAGGTGAGGCGCTCGAAGCGGCGGGCGTTGGCGTTGATCTTGGGATCGCTGTCGTAGACGGCATCCACCTTGGTGGCCTTGACCAATGCCTCGGCGTCGATCTCCATGGCGCGCAAAGAGGCCGCCGTATCGGTTGTGAAATAGGGGTTGCCGGTGCCCGCGCCGAAGATGACGACGCGCCCTTTTTCCAGATGGCGAACGGCGCGGCGCTGGATATAAGGCTCCGCCACGGCGCGCACCTCGATGCCGGTCATTACGCGCGTAGGGACGCCCTGGCGCTCCAGCGCATCTTGTAGCGCCAACGAGTTCATCACGGTGGCGAGCATGCCCATATGGTCGGCCGTTACGCGCTCCATGCCGTGATCAAGGCCGTCCTCTTTGCCGCGCCAGATGTTTCCGCCGCCGATGACGATGGCGATCTGGACGCCCAAATTAAGCACTTGAACGATCTTCTGGGCCAAGTCTTCAGCCTGGCGCGGGTTGATGCCGAAACCGCCCTCACCGGCGAGCGCTTCGCCGCCCAGCTTAAGCAAGATGCGTCTATACTTCAGTTCAGCCATTGGGTCACTCCTGGTGTCTGCACAGATCTCAGTCCGCCCTCCAAGCGCGGCGCAACAGGGCTCCTCGCCGGACAAACAAATGCCCAGCCGGAACCGGCTGGGCATTTGCCCTATTCACCCCCGCCCACTTCTATGCGGGCAAACCGTCCGATACGGACGTTTTCGCCCAGTGCAGCGATGGTCGCCACGATCAGGTCTTGGATCGACCGATCCGGGTCCTTGATGAAGGGCTGTTCGAGCAGGCAGACTTCGCCGTACCACTTGTCCAGCTTGCCCTCGACGATCTTATCGACGATCTGTGCAGGCTTGCCGCTGTCGGCCATCTGCTCGCGGTAGATGTTCTTCTCCTGCTCGATCATGTCCGCCGGCACATCCTCCCGCGAAACGAAGGCGGGACGCGACGCCACGATCTGCATGGCAAGGTCTTTGGCGAGCTGCTGGAACTGCTCGGTGCGCGCCACAAAGTCCGATTCGCAGTTCACTTCGACCATGCCGGCAACTTTGGCGCCGGGATGGACGTAGTAGCCGACAATGCCTTCGTTGGTAGTGCGGCTCGACTTCTTAGCCGCAGTGGACAGCCCCTTAATGCGCAGCTGTTCGACGGCGGCCTCGAAATCGCCGTTCGTCTCCGCAAGCGCCTTCTTGCAATCCAACACGCCGGCGCCGGTCGCCTCGCGTAATTCCTTGACCATCTGCGCAGTTATTTCAGCCATTTGCTTCTCCCAATTTGGATGAGTTCGTATTCTACAAGCGTACCGGTCATGCGCCAGGCGCTGCGCTAGTCTCGCTCGTCGTCGTCATCGTCGTCATCGTCGTCATCGTCGTCATCGTCGTCATCGTCGTCATCGTCGTCGCGATCGGAGTCGGAGGATTCGTCTTCTGCCTCTTCCACGATATCCTCGTCTTCGACCTCTTCTTCAGCGACGTCTTCGGACTCTTCTTCGGCCTCTTCTTCGGCGACGTCCTCGTAATCCTCGTACTGCTCATCTTCCTCGTATTCGTCGTACTCTTCTTCGTCTACGACTTGCAGCTTAGCCAACGTGCTCGGCCCAAGATACTGCTCCATCTCGGCCAGTTCGGCATCGGTGACCTGGCCCGTGTCCACCATTTCCACCTCGCGAATGCGAATGCCCTCTTCGGCGGCATTGGCGATCAGCGAGACGATCAGCTTAACGGAGCGAATGGCGTCGTCGTTGCTGGGGATCACGTAATCAATTGGGTCAGGATCGGAATTGGTGTCGACCATGCCCAAGATGGGAATGTGCAGCTTATTGGCCTCGTTGACGGCCAAATCCTCCAGATGCGTATCGACCACGAAGAGCAGATCGGGCAAGCGCGTCATCGTCTTGAGGCCGCCGATGCGCCGGTTGAGTTTCTCGATCTCGCGCGTGATGGCGAGCTGCTCTTTCTTGGAAAGGTTGCGGAATTCGCCGGCGTCGTAGCGTCGTTCCAGGCGCAACAGGTAGTCGATGCGCTGTTTGATGGTGGTCCAGTTAGTGAGGGTGCCGCCTAACCAACGCTGATTGACATAAGGCATGCGGCAGCGATCCGCCTCCTGCTGGACGGTCGCCTGCGCCTGGCGCTTAGTGCCCACGAAAAGCACCGTGCCGCCCTTCGCCACGAGGTCTTGCACCATCTCGGAAAAAGTGTTGATCCGCACCATCGTCTGCTGCAGATCGATGATGTGAATCTTGCTGCGCTCCGTGAAGATATACGGGCGCATCTTGGGGTTCCAGCGCTGGGTGCGGTGGCCAAAGTGCACGCCTGCTTCCAGCAAAGCCTTCATGCTGACTACGGACATGATCTATTCTCCTTTTGGGTTATCCATCCGCCTTGTTCACCCCGGCCAGCCGACCGCTCTTGACGAGACGGCACCCGGCGTCCGGTCCCAAGGCGTGCCAAATAGAACGCACGGCGCTTCAAACGCGCCAAGTGCGTATCCTATCACAGACAGGACAGTACGTTCAAATCTGCGGGGCGCGCTCAGACGTTATGCTTCGCGCCGCTTATAGTCGATGAAGCGATAGCCCAGACCGCGTTCGGTGAAGATATAGCGGGGATTGGCCGGGTCCGGCTCGATCTTTTTGCGCAAGTAGGTGATGTACAGCCGCAGCAAATGGTTGTCGTTGATGTATTCGTGGCCCCACACCTTGGTGAGCAACGTTTCGTGGGGCACCACCCAGCCCGCGTTCTGGATGAGGTGGTAGAGCAGGCGGTATTCGGTGGGCCGCAGATTGATGCGCTCGCCGTCCACGATCACGTCGCGGCGCTGCAAGTCCACTTCTAGCCGGTCGTCTATCTTGACGATCTGGGCGTCGGGCCGGCCCGGCTGTTCGAAGCGGCGCAAAACGGCGCGGATGCGACTGGACAGTTCGCGCGGGCTGAAGGGTTTGGTCACATAGTCATCCGCGCCCAGGTCCAGCCCTTTGATGCGGTCTTCTTCATCCGAACGCACAGTCAGCATGATCACGGCGGCGTCGCTGATGGCGCGCAGGCGTTTCAGCGTCTCAAAGCCGTCCATGCCCGGCATCTCTACGTCCATCAGCACCAAATCCGGGTTATAGTCCCGCACCTTCTGGAGCGCTTCGATGCCGTCATTAGCCTCCAGGGTAATGTAGCCTTCCAGGTCCAAATTCATCTTGACGAACCGCACCATGCGCGGCTCGTCGTCGACCACGAGTATGCGTTTCTTCGGTTGGTCAGACATTGTGGTCATGGGTTGGGCGTCGTGCGCCAGGCGTGATTCGCGATGCGCGACTCGTCATGCATGATTCGTCATACATGACGAGTCAGCGCGATTCCTCACGCGTCAGTATACCACACGGCCGCGCGAGCG
>CAYXRG010000093.1:0-2661 GCA_964467575.1 uncultured Caldilineaceae bacterium
GTCCAGCCCATCAGCCCGTACCAGTAGTTGCGCGCCGTAAAGAAGGCCTCTTCGGTGATCTCGACGCCCGCCAGCGGGCCTTCCTTGAAGGCCTTCATCACGCGTCGCGGCATAATGTCGTCCTCCGCCGAGAAGCCCTCGCGCAGGTTGAATAGGCGGCAGAGCGTTTGGGCGCGCTCGCCCACGGTCAGAATCTCGCGCGGGGTGTAGTCGTGCCCGGTGACGCCCGCCAGCGCCTCCGAAACGTGGCTGTAGTTATAGGGGTGGAAGTGGCAGATGATGCCGCAGTCCAGCAGATGTTTCCAGTTGACCTCGTGGTAGAAAAGTTCCATCTTCTCGCGTCCCAGGTAGGTGGCGGGCATCGGCTCGAAGCGCTGCACTTCGGCCACTTTCTCCAGGGTCGCGCCTGGGCTGACGTAGGCGGTGTCGTGCATGTTCATCATGTGGTCGGCGCCGACCGGGGCGACGGCATAGCCGACGCCGAGCGCGTGCTTGAAGCGCGGCTCGTGCATGGGCAGCTCCTGGCCCTTGACCTCGACCAGATAAGCTTCGGCGCCGTTGCCGATCCACTCGGCCAGGCGCTTGGAGCCTTCGGCCATTTTGTCGCCGAAGCCGCGACGGTGTGCGATCAGGTTGATTGCTTCGAGCATGCCGGCGGCATCGCCCCAGCCGATCTTGAAGCCGCCGGTCATCTCCGGCGTGAGCAGGCCGTTCTCGAAGCACTCCATGACAAAGGCGATGGTCATGCCCAGGCTGATCGAGTCCATGCCCCAGCGGGCGGTGTACTCGTTGGCCTTGGCGACGGCGATCAGGTCGTCGACGCCGCAGGCGCTGCCCAGGCTGCCCAGCGTCTCGTACTCGGGTCCGCCGTAGGCCTTGTCGACCTTGAGCTTTTTGACGAAGTCGGAACGCAGATAGGGATTGCCCTCGAAAGTGGCGTCTTCGTATTCGACGACCTGCTTGCAGGTGATCGGGCAGACCTGGCAGGTGTCGCGGCCGATGAGAATCGTCTCATACATCAGTTCGCCGCTGATTCGGTCACGCTCGTCGAACATGGCCTTGCCGAAGTTGTTGGTAGGCAGCGCGCCCGCCGCGCCAAGCGACGTGACGTTGCGCGGCGTGCCCATCTCGACAGCCCAGGCCGCTTTGGTCTCATAGTTGTCACCCAGCCATTTGGAGACGGCGCCGACGCGGCTGCGTTCGGCCACGGGCACGCGCAGCGTGCCGCGCGTCGCCACGGCCTTGAGCCGTTTGCTGCCCATCACCGCGCCCAGCCCGCCGCGGCCGGCCGCGCGGTTGATATCGTTGATCACGTTGGCGAAGAGCGCCAGGTTCTCGCCGGCGATGCCGCACTGCGCCACGCGAATGCGCTTGTCGTCCAGTTCGGCCTGGATGGCCCATTCAACGTCTGCGGTGTCTTTGCCCCACAGATGCTCGGCGGAGCGGATCTCGACCTCGCCGTCGTGGATCCACAGATAGACGGGCTTGGGCGATTGGCCGTGGACGATGAGTGCGTCGAAGCCGGCGCGCTTGAACTCGTGGCCCCACCAGCCGCCCGCTTCGGAACTGGCAATGGCGCCGGTGAGCGGGCTTTTGCCGCCCACGCCGTGCCGGCCGCTGCCCGGCAGGTTCGAGCCTTGCAAGACGCCGGGCGCAAAGATCAGCAGGTTATCCGGCCCCAGCGGGTCCGCTCCCACCAGCAAATCGCGTAACAGCAAGTAGGCCGTCAGGCCGCGGCCGCCCACCAGCTTGATATAGACCTCATCCGGCGGCTCCTCAATCCAATGACGGCCGTCGGTCAGATCGACGTGTAACAGCTTTCCCCATGTGCCTCCGACAGGCATAGAGCGACCTCCTTAAGGTTTGACAAAGAGCTGAGTTGGCGTTCGTTGAGCGGACAGTGGAATGAGCCGGTCGCGCCGCGAGAGCGCGCCGGGCGCGTAAGTCAAGGATAGGCGGGCGGCTCCTGTCTTGACGCGAGCCGGCAGCCGCCGCTAATACCGGGGACGAGATGGAGGACATCGCCGTCCGCAAGCGCTGTATCCCAATAGGCGGGGCGCCCATTGACGAGCATGATCAGTTCGCCCATTTCGGGCAGATCCAGCCGCGCGACCGCTTCGCCCGCCGTGCGCACGTTGTCCAACTTCAGATCGGGCGCGATGTGTTGTTTGAGGATGCCGGTGGCTTGAATGGTAACGGGCATAGAGATTTAGAGCGAATCCAAGTAAAAAGGGAATTTCTTCCCGTCATTGTAACCGCCGGCGGCCAAAAAGCAAATTGGAGCGCTTGTTTCGGGCGCACTCGTCATGAATCATTCGTCACGGGTCAGGATTGACGGATGATTCGGTCGGGGATGAAAAGGGGCGGCAGAGGCCTCAGGCTTGGACGGAGCGGCCCTTTTGCCAGCGGTCGAACATGATGGCGAAGATGATGACGGCGCCGATGGCCGCCGGCTGCCAATAGGTGGGGAAGCCGAGCAGGTTCAGGCCGGTGCGGATGGTCTGCATGAGCGCCGCGCCGATGAGCACGCCCAGGATGGTGCCTTCGCCGCCGAAGAGGCTGACGCCGCCGATTACGACCGCGGCGATGATGTCCAGTTCGTAGCCGTCGGCCGCGGTGGGCGCGGCCACGCCCAGGCGCGCGGTCATGAGGATGCCGCCG
>CAYXRG010000093.1:2761-8311 GCA_964467575.1 uncultured Caldilineaceae bacterium
GCGGCGATGGCGATCCACGAAAACGCTCGCAGCATGTTGAACACGTTCGTGGGCGTGAGGAACGTGGTCGTGGTCAGGCTCAGGAATCCGCACCAGAGGAGGAAGATGACGAGGATGCCGAGTTCCTGGATGCCGATCAGGCGGCGCCAGCCGGCTCCGTTGGTTGCGCGCGTGGCCGGCTTGGCTGCAGCGATCCGCTCTTGCATGGCGATTCTCCGTGGCTGCGGTCGGGGCGATGCCGCCCCGACCGCAAGAAAGCAATGCTTCAGTGCCGGCGCAGTTTAGAACGGATCCGGCAGCGGCTTGGTGAAGTCCGACGTCTCCCAGGCCTCGATCATGGCATCCACGTTATTGGGCGTGACGATATCCATGCCCGAGTCTGTCCAGTCGTCGAATTCCTTGCCCTCGATTAGCCGGTCGTAGATCATCTGCACGGTGTCATAGCCCCAGCCCCAGTACTTCTGGCCGACCAAGCCCTGCACCAGCCCGTCCTTCATATACTCTAGCTCGACGGGCAGAGTGTCGAAGACGATGGTGGTTAGGTTGCCGGAGGAGGCGGCTTCTTCCCACAGCGGCATGGAGCCGCGGTCGGCGAAGAGCGGCCACAGGCCGACGAAGAACCAGCCTGTCAGGTCCGGATAGGCCTGCATGGTTTCCTCGACCACCTGCACGCCCTGGTTGATGTCGTCGTAGCAGGCGACCGTGGTCACGATTTCGATATTCGGGTAGTTCTCGGTGATCACGTCGGTGAAGCCGCGGATGCGCTCTTCCAGGTTGAGCGCGCCGGGGACGCCGGTCAACAGCGCGACTTTGCCTTCTTCGCCCATGGCGCGCACGAGCAGGTCCGCCGCGGCGCGGCCGCCGTCATAGTTGCTGACGCCCAGGTAGGTGAAGCGGTCGCTGTCCGGCGCGTCCGAGTCCCAGGTCATGACTTCGATGCCGGCGGCGACGGCCTTGTTGATGGGGTCGATGCAGCCGTCGGGGTCGTTGCACGAGACGCCGATGGCGTCGACGCCCTGGGCGATCATGTCTTCCATGACGCGGGCCTGCTCGGCCATGTCGGAGGCGACGGAGCCGACGTAGAGGGCTTCGACCTCATAGGGGCCGGCCTCTGTCAGTTCGGCCGCCTTGACCATCGCCCCATCGCGGCCGAGTTCGAAGACGGGGTTGTTAAGCGCTTTGGGGATCCACGCAATCGTGATTTTGCCGTCTGCCAGGGCGGGGTGAAGCTCTTCTGCTGCGGCTTCTTCCTCCGGGGCTTCGGTGGGGGCCGCTTCTTCGGCGGGCGCCTCCTCTGCCGCGGGTTCTTCTGCCGCCGGCGCTTCCGCTGCCGGGGCCGGCGCCGCCGGTGCAGCGCAGGCCGACAGAACTAGTCCTGCGATGATGAGCAGGGATAGCCAAAGACCGATGCGTTTCATGGAAACACCTCCTGTGATATGAACCGGGATGTTTTGCCGTTTACCTCATCAACGGGGAACGCAACGTTGGCATCAAATGGGATTATGGATGAGGCTGATGAACAATGCGTCTCACACATCATGCGTCACTCGTCAAACGTCAAGCGTTAACCGGCGAGGGCGGCTGAACAGCGCCGTTCTCGCCGCCGTTCACAATTCTGTCGTCGTCGCGCGCGCCCACCATGTAGGCTACGATCTGCTCGCGGAATTCGTGGATGTCGCCCGTCACAGGCCGGTCGGCCACTTTGCGGCCTTGACGCAGCACCGCCACGCGGTCGCCGATGCGGAAGATGTCTTCGAGCCGGTGGCTGATGATGATGATCGATGCGCCGTGTTCGCGCAGCGAGCTGATCAGGTCGAGCACCTTGTCGATAGCGGCCACGCTCAACGCCGCGGTCGGCTCGTCCATGATGATGACCTTGGCGTCGAAGGCGATGGCGCGGCCGATCGCCACGGCCTGGCGTTGGCCGCCGGAGAGATTCTCCACGCGCAGCCGCACCGAGGAGATGTCGATGCGCAGCCGGTCGAGCATGGCGCTCGCCCGCTGTTCCATCGTCCGCTTGTTCATCCAGCGCAGGGGGCCCAAGCGCCAGCGCACGACCTCCCGGCCCAAGAAGACGTTGGCGGCGACATCCAGGTTGTTGCACAGGGCGAAATCCTGGTAGACCATCTCGATGCCGAGCCGCCGCGAATCTTCCGGGTTGGCAATGTGGGCCGGCTGTCCGTTGAGCAAGATCTCGCCTTCATTGGGCAGATAGGCGCCGCTCAGGACTTTCATGAGCGTGGACTTGCCCGCGGCGTTGTCGCCGACCAGGCCGAGAATCTCGCCGGGGTAGAGCTCCAGGTCCACGCCGCGCAACGCCTGCACCGCGCCAAAACGCTTGTGGATGTTGCGCATCTCGACGATAGGCGTCTGCTGGGACGACATACGCGCCGCCTTTGTTCTGGGTGGCATGCGCCGGTTGGCTGTCGGGTTGGCGACGGACGGAAGCCGGCCATTTAATGGCGCACAAAAACCGCCGTGCAATGTACCGGTGAGCCAGAAGCGGCATTGTGCAATGGGCGACGGTAATTCAAATGCGCGTGAGGCCGCGATGGAATACTGCGCTGGGGAGCGCTAATCATCGTCGCTGCACATCCAATGTACACGCGATTGGGGGCTAGGTCAAGGGCATTTTGGCGATGTTCCCAGACTGGCGGATCTGGGACGGAGCGGAATAAAATAGGGCCGCCGTAATTGACGGCAGCCCTGTTTCAGTGCGACAACGATCCGCCTGGAGGGGCGTTACTGCGCGGCTAGCCCCAAGGTAGCGGCGGTCTGCGTCTCGGCCATAACTTTGACGGCAGACAACTCCGCCTGGCGGGCCAGGTCGATAGAGTCCGCCAGGACGCGGGCCGCCTCTTGCGGGCTGTGGAAGCCGGTGCTGTTCTCGGACGAGATGAAGTCCCAGCGCATCTGCGACCAACGATGCAGCTCCATCGCCTCGGCCAGTTGCTCATCCGTCGCCCCGGCTTCTTTGGCCGCGACGATGGCGTCGATGGCGGCGAGGTTCGCCTCCTCGCTCTTGCGCAGCAGTTCCGCGGTCGTCTTTTGGATCACGGCTACGCGGTCGAGCAGATCGCCTTCCGAGAACTTATGGCAGGTCTGGCACGAAGCGCTGATGTTGACGAGCGGGCTGCGCAGCCAGTGATCGGACACCTTGACGCTGCCCTCGCGCATATAGGGCATGTGGCAGTCGGCGCAGGCCACGCCCGAGCGATAGTGCAGCGAGGTAGTGAACAACTCGAATTCGGGGTGCTGCACCTTGATCATGCGCCCGCCGGTTTCGGCGTGAGTCCAGTCGGTGAAGCCGGTTTCCTTGTAATATTCCTCGATCTCGTCGATGTTGCGGCCCTTGCTCCACGGATAGGTTAAGATTTTGTCTTCGCCGGCGAAGTAGTATTCGACATGGCACTGGGCGCAGACATAGGTGCGCATCTCCTGGCGAGTGGCCTGGGTGATGTCAACGCCTTCCGCTTCTAGGGCGTTGAGCAGCGCGGGCCGGGTGATGCGCAGGGCCATGGTGTCGGGGTCGTGACAGTCGGCGCACGACGTGCCCCTGTGCAGGCGGTCGGCCAATTCGTTATAAGGCGTGCGGTTGAACTCCTCCCAGCCCATCTCTGCGATCAGTTGGGGCGCTTCGGCTGCGTGGCAGTTGGCGCAAGCGCCGGGTTGGCTGAATTCTGTGACGCGGCGGGTCTCCTTCTGATCGATCAGGGCGTAGTAATGGCCGCGCTCTTCGTTGTGGTCGACGGCGAAGGCATAGCCCGCCCACAGCCGCGTCATGGCGGGATAGCGCTCCAGCTTGCTATAGACGGTGGAGCCGCCATAAGCGGTCGAGCCGTAATCCGTCTCCGTCTTTTTGAACGAGTCATATTGGACGGGGAAGTTTTTGCCCCATACCTCAGGGTCCAGTTCGTCCGCGGGGATTTCGATGACTTTGAGCGGATACTGCACCGCCTCCATCTTACGAGTCTGGATATTCATGAGTAAGGCGGCCACGCCGGCGGTCACGGCTGCAGCCGCTATGAAGACTGCTACATAGAGCCAAAATTGGCGTGTGGACAAAAAGCGCATCGCGTGAATCCTCCTTGTTTGCGCAGATCGGTGAAAGGCTCATGATGGCCGGCTGCTGCGGCGTCTCGTCAGTCGCGCGCGGCGCTTCGATGCCCCACGTTGCCATGACAGCGCACGCAAGACATCTTCTCGGCGCTGTCAAAGCTGACGTGTGCATAGCCCGCTGCGTCGAAATGCTGGATCATGCTCACCACTTGCTGGTGGCACTCTTTGCAGTTCTCTTCGGCGATGACCGAATTGAAGCCTCGAATGCGGATGGGATCGGGGTAGTCGCCGGTGGTAAAGGCGAGGCTATGGTTCCAGCCGTTGATGCCCTTTACGATCCACTTGTCGGGAAAGCGGTGCGGCGTGTGGCAATCGTTACAGGTCGCCACGTTGCGATGGCTGGAGTGATTCCAGCCGTCCCACTGATCTTGCATGGCGTGGCAGTTGATGCAGGCCTGGGGATCGCTGGAGAAGTAGGAGAGTCCCTCGGCATAGCCGAAAGTGAACATCCCCAGCCCCACAGCGACGCCCGCCATCAAGGCCGCCGCCAGCATTGCCCATTGCGTTCGTCCCCATCTAGGGGGCTTCTTCGTTTCCATCACACCAAGCCTTCCTCCTTTGCGGGTCGTTGTAGTGGACGCCGGGATTCTGATTGCTCCCCAGGTTCGGCGGTGAAAGAGGACGTGTTAGATGCCTAAGATATATTCGATGTCATAGATGCTTAATGATGCCGAAACGGTGCTGTGGAAAGGTGCAGCGCCGGAAAATCGGACACGACGCAAAGAGGGTGTCCCAGCTAGAGGCAAAATACCGTTGGCGATTCGGATGGCATGTGCTGGGATTTCACTGCCAATATCATGCCATGAAACGGGGTTTGGCGCAATCCCCATCCGCCGATTCTTCGCCGCCTTGAGTTGCCGCAACCGGCGTCATGTGCAGCAGTCCGTTTTGGCGCTCGACCTGCATGGCGAAGTCGAAGCGGTCCAGCGCCACGCAAAGTGGCAGGTCGTGCGGCGAAAAGTGCGTGACCGTCGGATCGGCGAAGAGCAGGCCCGTCGGCGAATGCCGCACCCGATCCAGGTAGGGTGCGGGGTTCGGCTCCAGGCCGCGCAACAGGGCTTCCAGGTAGTCGGCGCAGGCCATGTCCTCGTCGCCCCAGAGGCCGTCGCCTTCCCAGCCGGTGACGACGAAGGTGACCTGCTGCGGCTGGAGGGCGCGCAGCCGCGCCGCGGTGGCGCGTGCGCAGGGAAAGCTGGCGGTGAGCAGCGTGTCCGCCCGCACAGAGCGCACTACGCCTTGCGTGCCGTGGGTGGTGCGCTGGATCAGGCTGCGTCCGCTCAGGTCGATGTCCAGGTAGTGCGTAGGCGAATTGCTGAAGTCGAAGCCGGGGATGGGCTTGCCGCCATCCTCGCCCATGATCAGGGCGTCCGGGTTCTGCTCGCGCAACGCGAAAGCCTCGGCGATGGTCGAGACCAGGGTAATGCCGGCTGC
>CAYXRG010000093.1:8411-11390 GCA_964467575.1 uncultured Caldilineaceae bacterium
CCTGGAGCCAACCATGCCAAGCATCTGGACGATGGGCGAGATTCTCGTTGAGATCATGCGGCCGCGGCCGGGGATGCCGCTCGACCAGGCCGGGGAGTTCCTGGGGCCGTTTCCCAGCGGTGCGCCGGCCATCTTCATCGACACGGTTGCCCGACTCGGCCATGCCGCGGGCATCATCGGCGGCGTCGGCGCAGATGATTTCGGGCGCTGCGTGCTCGACCGGCTGCAGGCGGACGGCGTCGACTGCCGCAACGTGACGCAGCTCGCGCACATGGCGACCGCGGTCGCCTTCGTCACCTACTTTGACGACGGCTCGCGCAAGTTCATCTACCACATCGACAACACGCCGGCTGTGCTGGGCGACCTGACCGATGCGTCCGCGGTCGACGACCCCGCCTTTTTCCACGTCATGGGCTGCTCGCTCATGGCGAACGACGCTTTCCGCGCGCGCATCTTCGACACGCTGGCGATCCTCCATGCGCGCGGCGCCAAAATCAGCTTCGACCCCAACATCCGCCCCGAGTTGTTGGGCGAACGCAGCCTGGGCGAACTGGTCGAGCCGTTGTTGGCGAAGTGCAGCGTCCTACTGCCCGGCGTGACGGAGTTGGCGATGCTCGGCGGCGCGGAGGAGGTCGAGGAGAACGTGCGCCGCGCTTTCGCCGCCTGGCCGCTGGAGGTGATCGTGCTCAAGCGCGGCAAGCAGGGCTGTACGGTCTTTACGCGCACGGAGCAGATCGACGCGCCCGCCTTCCCCATCGAGGAGGTCGATCCTACCGGCGCGGGGGACTGCTTCGACGCCGGCTTCCTCTGCGGGCTGCTGGAGGGCAAGCCCCTGGCTGAGTGCGCCCGCATCGCGGCCGCGGCCGGCGCGCTCAACGCCGCTGCCTTTGGGCCGATGGAAGGCCGGATCAGCCCCGCAACCGTCGCCGCGATGCTGCGCGGCGGGCGGCCGGCATAGAGGGCGGAAACAAAAAGCCCTCCAGGAAACCGGCAGCTTCCCGGAGGGCGTGCGTGCGATGGGAAAACTACGCCTCGAAGTAGGCCTTGAGCCGCCGTAGGCCTTCGTTGATCGACGGCACGTCGATGCCGGAGTAGGCCAGGCGGATGTAATGCTGCGTCTCGCCGGGCACGGCGCGGCCGAAGTGATGCCGCGTGCAGAAGGAAACGTCGCTCTGCTTCAGGGCCTCGTCCATCAGTTGGTTGACGTCCTGCAGCCCCTTCCTCTCCATGATCTTCGTCACATTCGGATAGAGGTAGAACGTGCTCTCCGGCGCGGCGATGGAGATGCCGTCGATGGCGTTGAGGCCGGCGACGGCCGCGTCGCGGCGCGCCTCTAGCTCCGCCAGGATGGCGTCAGGGCCGGACGTGTCGCCGGGGATGGCTTCGACCATGGCGTGCTGCATGAAATGTGTGGTGCACGATTCGGCGTTGGTGTTCAGCTTGCTGATGGCGTCGATCACCTCTTTGGGGCCGATGGCCGCGCCGATCCGCCAGCCTGTCATGGCGAAGCGCTTGGAGCAGGTGTAGAGAATGACCGTCCGCTCTTGCATGCCGGGCAGGTTGACGATGGAGAGCGGTTCTCCGGCGTAGCGCATCTCGTGATAGGCGTCGTCGCTGAGCACCCAGAGGTCGTGACGCAGGGCGAGTTCGGCCAGTTCTTCCATCTCTTGGCGAGAGGACTGGGCGCCGGTGGGGTTGTGGTAGTTGTTGTAGACCAGCACGCGCGTGCGCGGGGTGATGGCGGCGCGGATGCGGTCCATGTCCAGCGCGTAGGCGCCGTTGTTCTCGACATAGCCGTAGGGTACGGCAATGCCGCCCAGGTATTCGATCTGCGATTCGTAGATGGGGTAGCCCGGGTTGGGGTAGAGGGCCTCGTCGCCGGGGTCCAGGACCGCGGAGAGGAACTTGCCGATCACAGGCTTGCCGCCGGGCTGGACGGAGACGTTCTCGGCGCTGTAGCGCACCTGTCGCTTGGCGCCCACATCCTGCGCGATCACGTCGCGCAAGGCCGGAATGCCCGCGCCGGGGCAGTAGCCCGTGTAGCCGTCGCGAATCGCCTTGAGCGCGGCCTCGACGATGTTGGCCGGCGTGGGGATGTTGATGTCGCCTAGATGGAACGGGTAGACCTTGTGCCCCTGCGCCGCCCATGCCGCGGCCGCGGCCGATACGGCGAAGGCTGTCTCCGTCCCCAGGTTATCCAGTCGTTGTGCGAGTTTCATGTCTGATTCTCCCTTGTGTGTCTGTGGCGGCCAGGCGCATAGCCCTGTGGGGCGGGCGCGCGGCCGGCCCCTGCGTTGTCGCTAGCCTAGTATAGCGCAACCCGTGCAGAGCGCCGCAAGGTCAGAGGTCTTTGCCGTACTCCTTACCGTACTCTTTACCGTAGATGTAGCGGATGTCGGGCAATTCGGTGCAGTAGTAGTGCACCCAGATGTAGAGGTGGTTGAACGCGGCGGCTAGGAGCGCGGCCTGCGACAAGAAGAACAGGCCCGGCGTCCACAAGACGAAGAAGCCGAAAACATACATGGCGTTGCCCGTCAGGCGAAAGATGCCCTGTCTGACAAACGGCAACTGCCGGTAGGAGTCGTCGAAATGGTCGATGCCATAGGCTCGCTTGAAACCGAAGTGCTTGCGCACCGAGTAGAACAGGTAGAGCGCGGGGATGAGGAGCGCAACCGCAAGCGTGTAGGCCGGCACGGGGTTGAGGGCAAGCGTTCCCCGGTTCGAGTATGCCAGGGCGATGATGGTCAGCAGGCGGGCAATCAAGAAGACGGTGAAGCCGGCGGCATAGTAGAAAAAGCCGTCTTTGCCGAAACGGCGTGTGATCCGTTGGGAGGTCAGTTCGCTGCGCCAGGCCAGCCAGACATAGACCTGGTGGAGGATCGGCGTGATGATGGCGAGGCCCAGCCAGGCCGCGCTCGACAGACCTAAGAAGCGCCCGGCGAGCATATTGTCGTCGAGGACAAAAAACACGCCGGCGAT
>CAYXRG010000093.1:11490-15742 GCA_964467575.1 uncultured Caldilineaceae bacterium
TAAGCGACACAACGACATAACAACGAGAGAGAGGACGCTATGGCGCATGCGCTGGCAGGGAAGGTGGTCATCATCACGGGCGCGAGTTCGGGCATCGGCGCGGCAGCGGCGCGCGAACTGGCCGCGGCGGGCTGCAAGCTGGCGCTGGCCGCGCGGTCGGCGGACAAGCTGCACGCCCTGGCCGCGGAGCTAGGGCCGGATGCGCTCGCCGTGCCGGCCGACGTCACCGCCGGCGCCGATGCGAAGGAGTTGGTCGCCAAGACGTTGGGGCGCTTTGGCCGCGTGGATACGCTCTTCGCCAACGCCGGCATCTATATCCCCGGACAGGCGGCGGAGGGAGACCCGGATGCCTGGGCCGAACTAATAGACATCAACATCAACGGCGTGTTGCGCTGCGTACACGCCGTATTGCCCTCGCTGATGGCGCAGCGTTCCGGCGATATTCTCGTCACCAGCTCCATCTCCGGCTTCGTCGATATCGACTGGGAGCCGATCTACAGCGCGTCCAAGCATGCTATCCAGAGCTTCGTGCACACGCTGCGTTGCCAACTGGCGCCGCATAACATTCGGGTGGGCGCGATTGCGCCGGGCCGGGTCGCCAACGCGCTGTGGGGCTTTACGGAAGAAAAGGCGATTGCCCAGGAAGTTGCCGCGCACAACAGCATCCGCTCGGAAGATGTGGCGCGGGCCGTTGTCTTTATGCTGGCGCAGCCGCCGCACGTCACGATCCGCGATCTGGTTATTCTGCCGCAGAACCAGATCATCTAGCCGGCGGCGGGCATCTATTCCACGCCGACCATCAACGAAACCAACTCGTCGCCCGACGTGTCCTTGGCAAGCAGGTCCCCAACCTTCTGCCCGCGGCGCATCACCACGATGCGATCTGCGGTGGCGAAGATGTCTTGCAGGTTGTGACTGATGATGATCACGGGGACGTTGTTGGCCTTGAGCGTCTTGACCAGTTCGTGCACCTTGCGCTGTTCGGGCACGCCGAGCGCGGCGGTCGGTTCGTCCATGATCACCAGGCGTGCGTTCCAGTAGAGCGCACGCGCGATCGCTACAGCCTGGCGCTGTCCGCCGGACATTTGGCGGATGGGGCGGCGCAGGTTGGGGATCACGATGTCCAGGCGGTCCAGAACCTTCGTGGACTCCTCGAGCATGTGCGGGCGATCCACCTGTTTAAAGACGCCCAACAGGCTGCGCATCGGTTCTTTGCCCAAGAAGATGTTGACCGTGGCATCGAGGTTTTCGCACAGCGCCAGGTCCTGGTAGATAGTCTCGATCCCCAGGTTGCGCGCTTCCATGGGCGATGACAGGGTGATCTCCTCGTCGCCCAGAAAGATGCGCCCATCGTCGGGACGGTAGACGCCGGAGATCATCTTGATGAGGGTGGATTTGCCGGCGCCGTTGTCGCCGACCAGACCAATTACCTCGCCGGGGTAGATGTCCACGCTGACATCGTTGACGGCCGTCAGGCCGCCGAAGCGCTTGAAGACGTGTTCGAGCCGCAGGATCGGCGCGGCTTGGCTGGGCGTGTTATCCATGTTCGTCTCCCTACCCTCTGACCATGCGCTCGCGCGCCTGGTCGATCAGGACGGCGATGATAATGACCGTGCCGACGGCGATATATTGCCAGAACGGGTTGATGGCTAAGATCACCAGACCGTTCGCCAGCACCGAGATGATCAGCGCGCCGATCAGCGTGCCGATCAATGTGCCTGCGCCGCCGAAGAGCGATGCGCCGCCGATGACGACCGCTGCGATTGAATCGAGCAGGAGCGCTTCGCCGGCGTTGGCCGCGCCATTGGTGAAGCGGATGTTATAAACAAGGCCGGCGAGCGCGGCAAAGACGGCCGACACCATATAGATCAGGGCGAGTTGGCGCACCACCGGGATGCCGGCGCGCAGCGTCGCCTCTTTGTTGCCGCCGATGGCGTAAGTGCGCAGGCCGAATTTCGAGCGCGACAATATCAGATGGGCGACGACGAGCAGCACCAGCATGATGACCAGCACATAGGGGATAACGCCTACCAACTCGCGCATCTGGGCGCGTTCCAACCCTTCGGGCGGGTTCAGGAACGACCAGCCGATCTGCGGATGGTAGTAGAAGAAGTATCCGTTGCCCAACCGTCCCAACCCAGGTATCTGAATAGGAACGGGCATGCCGTTCGAGAGTAAGAAGCCGACGCCGCGCGCGATGCCGAACATGCCCAGCGTGGCGATGAAGGGCGGCACTTCGAGCCGGGCGATGAGAAAGCCGTTGACGATGCCGGCGATCAGCGCGGCAAGAATGCCGACCACCGCGCCCACCAATACGATCAGCCAGAGCGGCAAGCCGGGCGGCAGGCTGGTCATGGCGATGGCCGAGACGACCGACACCATGCCCATGACATAGCCGGTGGACAGATCGATGCCGGCGGCGATGATGACAAAGGTCTGGCCAAAGGCGAGAATGGCGAGGATCGACATATTGGCGAGGATGTTCTGGAAGTTGTTAAGGCTCAGAAATCCTTTGCCGGTGATGGAGAAGAAAACGATCAGGGCCAGCAGGAAGATCCAGGCCCAGACTGCACCCAGCGTTTCAAGCCAGTTGCGCTTTTGGGGAGAACGCTGGGCCGCTGATTCGAGTTGTGCAGTTGTCATCGTTGGAATCCGTGGTCAGGCGCCAGGAACCCACGGCGGGTTTGCAGTGCGGTCCAGGCAGGTTTCTGGCGGAGGCGAGAACCGAGGTCGAACGCGCCTCGGATGCTGACGAACGATGCAGATGAACGATGCGGGCGGCCCATGAGCCGCCCGCACACGGAGATACACAGCGCAATGGAGGCGCCAACGAGCGAGACTATTCGCTCTTGTAGATCGCCATCTGCGCTTCTTCGCTGTCTACATTGTCACGCGTGATCACCACGTAACCGGTAGGCCAGCGCGACGGGATCTCGTCTTCCCGTCCTTCGAGGGCGAGCATCGAGTATTCGACGCACTTCTGGCCGATCTCGTAGGGCAACTGCGCGATCACGATGTCGACGACCTCGTTGCGCAGATCCACAATGGCGGCTTCCGGCGCATCGAAGTTGGCGACCTTGACGATGCCGGTCAGCCCGGCGTTCTTCACGGCCTGGGCCGCGCCCTGGGCGCTGAACAGGTTGGTGCCGAAGATGGCGCCCAGATCCGGCTCGCGCTGCAGCACAGCCGAGGTCTGCTCGGCGGCCTTGGCCGCGCTGTCGTCGTTGTAGTCTACGCCCACCAGCGTGACCTTGCCCTCGGTGGCCTCGATGGCTTCGATGCAGCCCTGTTCGCGCTGGTCGGTGGTGCTGATGCCCGGCTTGACGTTCTGGATGTAGATCTTGCCTTCGCCGCCCATCGCCTCGATGATGGCGTTGCAAGCGATGCGCCCGCCTTCCTCGTTATCGGAGCCGACATAGGAGAGCGGGAAGGTGACCGGCCCGTTCTCATAGTCGCCGTCGCCGATGAAGGTGTCGACCGAGATGATGGGGATGCCGGCATCGTGTGCGCGCTGCATCGGTTCGATCATAGCCTGTCTGTCGGTGGCGGCGATGCAGATGGCGTCGACGCCGCGGGAAACCATGGCGTCGAGGATCGGCGTCTGCTGCACAGCGTCAAACTGAGACGGGCCGTCGGCCACTGCTTCGGCGCCCATTTCGGCGGCCATGTCGCGCAGACCCTTCTCCATCGTGATGTAGAAACCGTCGCCCGCCACGCCGTAAACGAGGGCGATGGTGGGCGCTTCCGCCGCTGGGGCAGCTTCTTCCTCTGCCGGAGCGGTTGCTTCCTCAGCCGGGGCAGCTTCCTCCTCGGCCGGCGCCGCTTCTTCTGCCGCCGGCGCCGCTTCTTCCGGCGCGGGCGCGGCCGGCGCAGGCGCTGCCGCCGTACACCCTGCCAGGACAAGCGCGACGAGCAGGCTGATCGCGACCAACCATTTGCTGTTCATAGACTCCGTGCCTCCTAAAGGTGGAAAGTGGGGAAATTGGAAAAATCCGCAAGCGCTGACGCACCCGTCCGGCTTCAGCGGTCTCGAGGCAGCAAACCCTGGACCCCCGGAACTGGAAACGAGCGCTCTGTCGCCGCAACAGACGACGATTGAGCGACATTGCCACATTTGAGAAACATCCCGGGGCGTCAATATCCGGCAAACAAGACGCCGCACAGGACTTGATACGACGCTCTATGGAGTAGTTGGACGGAAAAAATCGATGGAGTCACTGTAATACACGCCAGTGTAGATGTCAAACGGGCC
>CAYXRG010000094.1:0-3005 GCA_964467575.1 uncultured Caldilineaceae bacterium
GTGCTAGGTGACCCACCAGGGACTCGAACCCCGAACCCGCTGATTAAGAGTCAGCTGCTCTGCCAATTGAGCTAGTGGGCCGTACTGACTTCCAAGTCCGTAGTATATCTAGTTGCGCCGCGGCTGTCAAAATGAGTCCCGCTTGGCGTGTGCTGGTTACCTGCGCCGCTTGCTGGACCCTTCCGTTGTATAATGGTGACCGTTCTCATATGATCTGGAATGTAACCGACGGAGTGTAATCATGGATGAAAGCCTTGGCTCGGCGATGGACCGCTACGCGGCACTACTGGTGAGCAACGGCGTTAATCTGCAGGAAGGCCAGTCGTTGCGCATCGTGGCGGAGCTTGAGCACGCCGAACTGGTGCGACTGGCGACGGCTCACGCCTATCAGGCGGGTGCACGCTATGTGCATGTGGACTGGACGGACACGCCCACGACGAAGCAGCGCCTGCTCCACAGCCGGCGCGAGTTCCTCGACTATCTGCCCGACTACGAGGTGGAACGGCATCGCTACATGACCGACAACGAGTGGACTCGGCTGTCCTTGGTCGGGCCGGAATTCCCCGATATCTTCGCAGACACTGACCCGAACGCGATGCGCCGCGTGACGGAGACGCGCGGGCGCAAGCTGAAGTTCTACATGGAAGCCATGATGGCAGACCGCATGCAGTGGTGCGTGGCGGGCGCGCCGACGCGCGCTTGGGCGCACCAGGTCTACCCGGACCTGTCGCAGGAAGACGCGCTGGCGCAGCTTTGGCGCACGGTGCTGCACGTATGCCGGGCGGATCGGCCCGACCCGGCGGCAGCCTGGCGCGCCCACGGCGAGGCGCAGAAGCGCGTGGTCGACTTCCTGACCCGCCATGCGGTGCGCAGCCTGCGCTTCCTCGACCCGACGCCGGCGGAAGACGGGCGGCCAACGACCGATCTGACCGTCGGCCTGACGGACCGCCCGGCGTGGGTGGGCGAGGCTTCGGTGACGCCGCGCGGCGTGCATTTTTGGCCCAACATGCCCACTGAAGAGGTGTTCTCTACGCCGCACCGCCAACGCACGCAGGGATGGGTGCGGGTGACCAAGCCGTCCTTCCCGTTCATGCGCGAGGTCAATGGCATCTACGTGCGCTTTGTGGACGGCGAGGTCGTCGAGTACCGGGCGGAAGAAGGCCAGGAGACGCTCGACCAACTCTTCGCGCTCGACGGGGCGCGCCGGCTGGGCGAGGTTGCCTTGGTCGACGTGCGTTCACCCATCAACCAGGTCGGCGTGGTCTTCTACGAGGCGCTGTTCGACGAGAACGCGGTCTGCCACATTGCCTTTGGGCAGGCCTATCCCGGCGGCGTCGAGGGCGGGACGGAACTAGAACCGGACAAACTGGACGCGCTTGGCGTCAACCGCGCCGTCATGCACCACGACGTGATGATCGGCTCGGAGGCGATGGATGTGTACGGCACATGCGCCGACGGCAGCGTGGTGCAGATCATGGAACGCGGCCGGTTTGCGTCGCAAGCGCTGGAACAGGAATGACGAGTATGACAACCGCCGATGAAATTAGCCAGCCCGTTGATGTGACGATGGTGCGCGCCACTCTGGAAGGGTTCCCCGTCGTCGAACTGCCTGCCGGTTACCGGATGCGCACCTATCGAGACGGCGACCGGCAGACATGGACCGACCTGCATCTGGCCGCAGAGCGTTTCGTCCAGGTCACGCCGGAGTTGTTCGACCGGCAGTTCGGCCATGCGCTCCCTGCGCTGGCGGATCGCATGTTCTTTCTGGAGACGCTGGACGGCGCGCCCGCAGGCAGTATTACGGCCTGGTGGGGCCGCCAGTACGAGGAGACCATATCGGAGCAGGGGCGGATTCACTGGGTGGTGATCCATCCGGCCTATCAGCGCCGGGGGCTTGCCAAGCCAATGATGACCCATGCCATGCGCCGCTTGGCGCAGAGCCATGCCAGCGCGCTGTTGGGCACGGCGACCGGTCGCCCCTGGGCGATCAAGGTCTATCTGGATTTCGGGTTCCGTCCCGATCCCGCCGAGTTGGCGCGACCGGAAATTTTGGACGGCTGGCGCGAGGTGCAGCGCATCATCGCCCACCCGACGCTGGCGAAAGCCGTCGACGGAGCGGGCTAAACTACATGATCGAGGTGCGCGGCCTCTCCTATACGTACGCAGGCGCATCGCATCCCGCGGTGGACGACATCTCGTTCTCGGTGGCGCCGGGTGAGATCTTCGGCTTCTTAGGGCCAAGCGGCGCGGGCAAGAGTACGACGCAGAAGATTCTCACCGGCTTGTTGCGGCAGTTTCGCGGTGAGGTCACGCTGCTCGGGCGTGACCTGCGGGCGTGGGGCAGCGACCTCTACGAGCGCATCGGCGTCTCGTTCGAACTGCCGCATCACTACGCCAAGCTAACGGGGCTGGAAAACCTGCGTTTCTTTCGCTCACTGTATGACGGGGCCACGCGTGATCCGTCTGAACTCCTGGCCCTTGTCGGCCTGGACGATTCCGGCGATGTGTATGCCGGCGCGTATTCGAAGGGCATGCAGATGCGGCTGAACTTCGTGCGTGCGCTGTTGCATGACCCGGCGCTTCTGTTCCTGGATGAGCCGACCGCCGGCCTGGACCCCGTGAACGGCCGCAAGATCAAGGACATCGTGCTGGACCTGCGGCGCGCAGGCAAGACTGTCTTTCTGACGACGCATGATATGCACGTGGCGGACGAGCTGTGCGACCGTGTGGCCTTTATCGTCGACGGGCGGCTGGCCGCGGTGGACGCGCCGCGCACGCTGAAGCTGAACTATGGCGTGCCGCGCGTGCGCGTGGAATACCCGCTAAACGGGGCCGCCAGCGCAGCGGAGTTTCCGCTCGAAAGGTTGGGGGCTAATGAGGAGTTCCTGACGCTGATCCGCGAGCGTGAAATCGAGACGATTCACACGCTGGAAGCCACGCTCGAAGATGTCTTCATCCGCTTGACGGGCAGGAGGCTGGTGTGAATCGCATCTTGCCGCTGGCGG
>CAYXRG010000094.1:3105-15665 GCA_964467575.1 uncultured Caldilineaceae bacterium
TCCTGGATGATGACGCTGTATGGATTCTGGCTGGCGGCGCGCTATGCGTCGATCAGCGAGTTCGTGGCCCCGTCGATCCTCTACTTCGTGCCTACACAGCTTCCGCTGCTGGCGCATTTCGGCATTTGGACAGGCTGGCCGCTCTACCTGATGCCGACGCAAGCGACGATGCTGCTGATCGAAGCCGGGTTTCGGCCCATTGCGCCGTGGCAGTGGGGGTACGCCGTCGTCTACTTGGCGCTGGCAAGCGCGATGACGTGGCGCATGGCCCGTCGTGCGTTCGACCGCTTTGTCTTGGGCGAGGAGGCGGCGAGATGAACTTTCGCTCGGCTGCGGCGTTGGCGGGTGTAGACCGGCGCGCTATCCGCCGCGACTCACTGCTGCGGCTGTTCGTGTTTTTCCCGTTTCTGATTGGGTTGCTGATGCGGTGGCTTGTGCCGACGGCGCAGGAGATCTACGGCCATCTTTTCAACCTCGAGCCGTATTTCGAGTTGATCGCCGCCTTCTTCGGGCTGATTCTCATGCCGGGGCTAGCCGGCACGATGATCGGGCTGCTGCTGTTGGACGAGAAAGACGCGGGCACGCTGACCGCGCTGCGCGTCACGCCCCTCCGCATGGAATATTACCTGGCATACCGGCTTGCTGTGCCGACACTCATCGGCGTGGTTTCGACCTATATCGTGCTGGCGCTGCTCGATCTGGTTGCGGTTCCGTATGTCGAAATGTTACCTTTGGCGATTGTCGCCGCGTTGGGGGCGCCGATCTACGCGCTGTTGCTGGCTGCGGTTGCCAATAACAAGGTGCAGGGGCTGGCGCTGATGAAGGGGATGGGCGTCTTCTACATCGCCCCGCTCGCGGCGTGGTTTGTGCCCGAGCCGTGGCAATGGCTGTTGGGCGTCATGCCCACCTACTGGCCGGTGAAGGCGTTCTGGCAGCTACTGGCTGGGCAGCCCTATTGGCCGGCCCTGGCGCTGGGGACAGCCGTGTCCGCCGTGTACCTATGGGCGCTGCTGCGGCGTTTTCGCTGGGCAGCCGGTTGAGCGCCATAGAACTAGACGGAGAGGCAGATGAATCGACAATCCGGCGCCGATGAACGCAACCCAATCGCCAGGACGCTGACCGAGCAAGGCTGTCTGGTGCTGGACGGCGCGCTGGCGACCGAGTTGGAGCGCCGCGGCGCGGACCTGCGCGATGCGCTGTGGTCGGCCAAGCTGCTGATCGAGGCGCCGGAGATGATCCGCCGGTTGCACTATGATTATCTGGTCGCGGGCGCGGACGTGGTGATCACGGCCTCGTATCAGGCGACGTTCGAGGGCTTTGCCCGCCGCGGTCTGAGCCGCAGCGACGCCGCGGACCTGATGCGGCTTAGCGTGCAGCTGGCTGCCGAGGCGCGCGACGAGTTCTGGGCAGACGAAGAGCGGCGTCGCGGACGCGTGCGTCCGCTGGTGGCCGCGTCGATCGGCCCGTATGGCGCATTCCTGGCCGACGGTTCGGAATACCGCGGCGACTACGGGTTGAGCGAGGCGGAGTTGATCGCCTTTCACCGCCCGCGCATGGCTGTGCTGGCCGGCGCCGGGGCTGACCTGCTGGCTTGCGAGACGATCCCCTGTCTGGCTGAGGGCAGGGCGCTGGCGCGGCTGCTGCCTGAGTTCCCGGACATGACCGCCTGGCTGTCGTTTAGCTGCCGCGACGGCGAGCATGTGTGCCACGGCGAGCGCTTCGCAGATGTTGTGGCTGCGGTGGCGAGCGGCGATCAGGCGGCTGCGGTGGGGGTGAACTGCACGCCGCCGCAGTATGTCGAGTCGCTCATCGGCGCGGCGCGTACGGTCACGGACAAGCCGATCGTCGTCTACCCCAACAGCGGCGAGGCGTGGGATGCCGGCGCGGGCTGCTGGGTTCCCGGCACGGGCGGAACCAACTTCGGCGCGGCGGCGCGTGTGTGGCGCGCGGCAGGGGCTCAGTTGATCGGCGGGTGCTGCCGATCCGGGCCGGAGGATATCGCCGCGATTCGTGCGGCGTTGTTCGCACAGGATGGATAGCGGGCGAGCGTAGGGGCGTTCCACAGCGGCAAGAACCGAACGCCCCTACGGTTTTAGTTGGCGGGTATGATGTCGATCCGCGGCGGGGGCGGCGCGATGCGGTCGGGAAGCGGCGAAACGTCGCGCACGAAGCGTCCCTGCATGCTCCACGGCCCGGTCCACACGATCTCCACGTCGATCAGGCGGCCGCGCAGCGGCAGGTCCGAGTCGACGAAGACGAGCTTGTTCTGGCGCGTGCGCCCGCGCCACTTGCCCTTGTGACGGTCCTCGACGAGGATCTCTACGGTTTGGCCGAGTAGGCGGGCGTTGAGCTCGGCGCACACCTCCTCTTGCACTTCCTCCAGCAGGCGATGGCGGCGGGCCTTGACCGCTTCGGGCACGTCGTCGACGAGACGGCGGGCGCTGACTGTGCCCGGCCGCGGGCTGTAGCGCGCCAGGTGCGCCTTGTCCAGCTTCAGGTCGCGCAGAACGGCTACGGTCTCGTCGAAGTGCTCATCCGTTTCGCCGCAGAAGCCGACGATGATGTCGGTGTTGATGGCGACGTTGGGGATGACGGCGCGGATGCGTTCGACCAAGGCGCGGTAATCCGCCTGGGTGTAGCCGCGCTTCATGCTCGCCAGAACCGCATCCGAGCCCGCCTGGATGGGGACTTCGATGTGTTCGCAGACCTTGGGCAGATCGCGCACGGCGTGCAAAATGCGGTCGGTCATGTAGTTGGGGTGGCTGGTGAGGAAGCGAATGCGCCACAGGCCGTCGATCTCGTGCACCGCCTGAAGCAGCCCGGCTAGGTCGACGTTGGCGGGACTGGCATCGGGCGCACCGTGGAAGGCCTCGACGGTGGCGCTGTTGCCCAGGTCCCCGCGCCAGTCATAACCGTAGCGGTCGACGATCTGGCCGAGCAGCGTGATTTCGCGCACGCCCTGGTCGACGAGGCCGCGAATTTCGGCCACGATCTCGTCGAGCGGGCGGCTGCGTTCGACGCCGCGGCGGAAGGGGATGATGCAGAAAGTGCAAGCGTGGCTACAGCCGTAGACGATGGGCACGTAGGCGGCTACAGGAGCTTCGCCGCCCAGGGCCAGATGTTTAATTGACTGGGCCGTACCGCTGGGCTGGGCTTCATCTTGGAGGCGATAGCGGCCGGCAAGTTGCTGCCGTTCGATCTCGGCCACTTCGGCGTCGATTTGCTCCTGGCGCAGATGGTTGATGAGCGGCGTCGCTTCGCTGGGCGACATGAAGACGTCGACAAAGGGGAGCGACTGCACAAGCTGCGGGCTTGGATTGACGCCCACCATGCAGCCCATCAGGGCGAGGGTGCGATCCGGCTGTGCTTGGCGCCACGGCTTGAGGCTGCCCAATTTGCCGAGCGCCTTGTCTTCGGCGCTTTGGCGCACGACGCAGGTGTTGAGCACGACGACGTCGGCCTCTTCGAGCGTGGCGGTTGGGCCGTAGCCGATCTTTTCCAGCTCGGCGGCGACGTGGTTGCTGTCGGCGACGTTCATCTGGCAGCCGATAGTCCAGATGTGGTATTTCTTGGCGGAAGTTGATGCGCCGTCGGTGCTCACCTCGTGAGTGGCGACAGGCGCTGCATTGCGCGGGTTATCTTGCATGGCCGGCTCCTGTGCTCCGGTGTAGGCCGGGCAGGGTAAAGGTTCACGAATTCAGCAGGGTGTGATTGTAGGGGCGCGAGGCGAGTTTGTCAAAGCCGGGCTGCAGGATGTGCCTATTTCGAATTGGAGGCGCGCACCTGTCACCCTGAGCAGAACGAAGGGTCTGGCATGCCGGCGAGCGCTTCGCTGTGAAAGATGCTTCGCTCCGCTTCTAAGGAACTGACGGCGCGAACAAAGTTGAGATGTTTCGCTTCGCTCAACATGACAGGAGGCGCGCGGGTAAAGGCGTTGCGTCAGTTTCTTGCCTTTCTTGGGACGCAAGTCTTGGGCTACTCAGCATGACAGGTGTGAGGAGCGAGGGTCTGCGCTTAGTTTCTGGCCGATTCTGCGTTCGCCGGCCGTGGATTGCTCAGTATGACAGGGAAGACTCAAATAGAAAAGCCTTCCAGGAAGATAGCGACTTCCTGGAAGGCTTTGATGCGAGTCAGGGTAGGCTTACCGGGCTAAAAAGACGCTGGGCAGGCTGAGGCTGTGGTTCAGGGTGCTGAGCGGCGCGCCGAGGGCGGAACACTGCCCGCTTAGGGCGGCCGCCAGGTTGTCGCCGCCGGTGGGCGTTGAGGCGTTGCCCTGGCAGCTCAAGTCGCCGCTGACCAGGTTGCTGCGCAGCATCACCGTGTTCGTGTTGTTCACAGCTTGTAGATTGCCGGCCACGTAGGTGTTCTCGACGGCCACGCGGGCGCGGTTGCCGCTCAACACAAGGTCGCCCTTGACTTGCAGGCCGTTGAGCGTCGC
Source organism: uncultured Caldilineaceae bacterium (assembly GCA_964467575.1). Lineage (GTDB taxonomy): Bacteria > Chloroflexota > Anaerolineae > Caldilineales > Caldilineaceae > JASGTU01. Next base: position 7,544 of record CAYXRG010000094.1, read on the forward strand.
CGCGTCGCCCTGCGCCAGTTGAACGCTGCCGTAAATTGTCGAGACCGCGGCAGATGTGAAGGATGCAGCCGACTGGGCATTGCTCTCGACCCTGACGTTTGCCGCGCCCTGAGCTTGGATACTGCCGTTGACGAGGACGCCGAACGCCTTCAACTGCGCGCCGGAACGAACCTTGATATCGCCCTGGACGCGTGTGCCGTTGAGCGTGCAGATCGCGCCTTCGGGGACAGTCACGCCGCGATAGGTCTCAGCGCCGGCAGTTCCCTGGCATACGAGATCGGTGATGGGCGGGGTGTTAGTAGGCGTGCCGCCGAAGGTGGAGCACTGGTCCTCTAGGCTGGCGGCTTGGTTGCGCGCGCCGGTAGGCGGCGGGAAGTTGCTCTTGCACTGCAGGTTGCCGTCGATGCGGTTATCGGTGATGGATGCGCCTCCGGAGTTGGAGAACACTTGGATGTTGCCGCCGACGACGTTGCGGCTGGCGTTGAGATCGGCGGTGTTGGATTCAAACTGAATATCGCCGTCTACGTTGACGCGGTCGACAAAAGCGCCTCCGCCCTGCTTAACCTGGATGTTGCTGCCGACCGTGGAGTTGTCCTTGACGGTGACTTTTGTCGAGCCCTCGGCCTGGACGTTGCCATCTACAAAAACGCCGCTGGCGTTGAGGGTGGAACCCGTGCCGACGATGATATTGCCGTTCACTGTCGTGCCGGTCAGACTGCACGTCGCGAAGTCGGGGACGACGACGTTCTCGTACGTGTTGCCGGTAATGGCGGACCGGCAGACGAAGTCATCGCCGCCGCCGCCGGGCGGCGGGTCGACGACGGGCGGGTCATCGCTAGGCGTGCCGCCGAAGCCCTTGCACTGATCCTCGAAGCTAGCGGCCTGGTTGTTGCCGCCGGTGGGCGCCGGGTTGTTCTGCTTGCACTGCAGATTGCCGTCGATGACATTGTTGGTGATCGATGCGCCACCGGAATTGGAGAAGACCTGGACGTTGCCGCCCACCGTGTTGCGGTTGACTTCCAGCATCTTGGCGTTGGATTCAAGCTGGATATCGCCGTTTACGTCGACGCGGTCGACATATGCGCCGCCGCCCTGCTTGATCTGGATGCTGCCGCCGATCGTGGAGTTTCCGTAGACTTCCACCTTGGAAGAGCCTTCGGCCTGGATGTTGCCGTCGACGCGGACGCCGCTGGCGTTGAGGGTGGAGCCTGTGCCGACTTTGATGTTGCCCTCTACGCGCGTGCCGGTGAGGGTGCAGGATGCGCCGTCAGGCACGTCGATGTTGTCTTTCGTCACCGCACCGACCGCGCCGGTGCAGGTGTAATCATCGGCCAGGGCGACGGAGAAGGCTCCAAAACTCAGGCTCACAGCTACGAGTGCGGCGATGAGGAGCGCAGAAACGCGAACCATTTAGTCTGTCCTTTCCACAGGCCCGACCTGTGCATAAGCAAAAACGTTGCATAGGCTTCCTAAGAAATTTGTCTAACCTTAGGAAGTGTACATGCGTGCAAACGCTTCTGCCGTAGGCAAAGTTCCGGAGACGCAGCCCGACCGGGGAAGTGGGAGACGTGTGAGGTGTGGAGGGCGTTAGCTGAAGTTGCTGCGCAGAGGGTCAAGTGCGTCGCGCAGGCCGTCGCCGAAGAGGTTGAAGCCGACGACGGTAAGGGTAATTGCCAAGCCGGGGAAGACGGCCATCCACGGGGCTGCATCCAGGTAGGTGCGGCCGGTCGCTAGGAGGGCGCCCCATTCGGGCTGCGGCGGCTGCGCGCCGAGGCCGATAAAGCTAAGGCCGGCGCCCGCCAGCAACAGCAGGCCGGAGCGCATGGAGGCCAAGACGATGATGGACGAGGCTGTGCTGGGCAGGACGTGTCGGATGAGGATGCGGATGTCGGATGCTCCGGTGGCGCGGGCGGCTTCGACAAAGAGGCTGTGCTTAGCGGTCAGCGTACCGCTGCGCACCAGGCGGAAGTAGGCCGGCGCGCCGACGATGCCCAGGGCGATGATCGTGCTTTGCAATGAAGCTCCGAGCCGGGCGACGACGAGGATGGCAAGAAGCAAGGCCGGGAATGCCAGCCAGACTTCCATCATGCGGGAGAGGATGCGGTCTATCCAGCGGTTGTAGTAGCCGGCGAGCACGCCCAAGGTGACGCCGATGCTGACGCCAATCGCCATGCCGCTGAGGGCCATGGTCAGGGCGATGCGCGCGCCGAAGACGACGCGACTGAACAGATCACGGCCCAGGTTGTCGGCGCCGAAGGGATGCAGCCGTGAGGGAGACTCTAGGGGGGCGGCGACGCCAAGCTGTTCCGGCGGATAGGGAGCAATCAACGGCGCGGTCAGGGCGGCGGCTACAACGATGCCGAGGAGGACGACCCCAATCCACAGGCTGGCTGTGAAACGCAGGCGTGCACGCAGCGAGCGGGTCCGTATCGCCATCTCCGGAGCAGCAGGCGCGGTGAGCCGCGACCCGGGGCGCTCTTCGCCAGAGGAAAGGCGCACTGCCGAGGCGGGGCGTTTTAGGTTGGGGGCTTCGGTGTGAACGTCAGGCACGTTGTTTTCCAGCGTCCGCTGCATGGCGGCGCCTTACAGAGCGTTGGCGCCGGTGCGCGGGTCGAGCCACGCTTGGCATAGGTCGGCGATGAGATTGAGCGCGATATAGACAGCCGCGATCATGAGCGTCGCACCCAGGACGACAGGGTAATCGCGGTCAAAAATGGCCTGGACGGTCAGACGGCCCAGACCGGGCCAGGCGAAGATGGTTTCGACGATGAAGGCGCCGCCGAGCAGATAGCCGAGCTGCAGGGCCAGCAGCGTGACGATAGGGATGGCGGCATTGCGCAGGACATGCCGCCACATTACTTGGCTGCGGACGAGGCCCTTTGCGTAGGCGGTGCGCACGAAGTCCGCGCCGATGACGTCGAGCAGGCTGGAACGGACGAGCCGCGCCAGCACGGCTGCGGAGGGAAGGGAAAGCGTCACGGCAGGCAGGATGAGGTGCTTGGGGCTGTCGGCGCCGACGACGGGGAGCCAGTCGAGGCGCAGTGCGAAGGCCATGATCAGCAACAGCGCAATCCAGAAGCTGGGCAGGGCCGCGCCGAGTGCTGCCAAGGCCATGAGCGCCGTATCCCAGAAGGCGCCGACGTGGCGCACGGCTAGCCAGCCGAGGACAAAACCGGCGAGGCCAGACAGCGCAATCGAGGCGAGGGCCAGGGCCAGTGTAAAGGGAAGCCGCTCCAAAATCAGAGCGCTTACCGGCCGGTCGCTGATCATGGATCGGCCGAGATCGCCGCGCAGGACGATGCCCGCTACGTAGCGCAGGTAGCGGACGACGACCGGCTCATCCAGGCCAAGCTCCTGGCGGAGCGCGGTCAACTGCTCCGCCGAAGCGCTATCGCCAACGAGGGTAAGCGCCAGGTCGCCGGGCGCGGCGTTGAGCATGAGGTAGGTGACGAAGCTGACGGCCAGCAACACGAGGGCTGCAGCCGCCAGCCGGTGAATGATATGCTCGAACATCGAAACGGGCCGGCCTAGCCGATCTATTCGGCCGCCTTTGCATCGTTGACCAACATGCGGCCCATATAGCCCAGGGTGATGCCTTCGACGCGTTGGGTCATCGCCATGGCGTCTACCGGGTTGTAGAGCGGCTGCCACGGGGCGTCTTGCATGATGATCTTCTGGGCTTCGACATAGAGCGCGTTGCGTTTGTCCGCATCCAACTCGCCGGCGGCCTGCGCCAGCAGATCGTCAACTTCGGCGTTGCTGTAGCCGACGCGGTTGGTCGTGCCGATGCGCTCGCTGGACAGGAAAACGTTGAGCGCGTCGGGGTCATTCCATTCGTAGCGCCACAACAACAGGTCAAAATCGCCCTGAGCGGTGGCGTCCATGACGGCCTTGGAGTCCAGTTGTTGGATCTCGACGGGCACGCCGATGGCGAGGAGCTGGCTCTGCAGCACGGTGGCGATGGCTTCGTTGGGCGCGCGTGTCGACGTGACCAGACGGCCTTGCAAGCGCTGCCCGTCGCGTTCCCAGCCGCCGTTACTTGTGGGCGAGAAGCCGGCTTCCTGCAGCAGACGTTTGGCCTCCTCAGGATCATAGCCGATTTCATATTCCTGCAAGGCGGGATCGAAGCCTGGCAGTGTAGGCGGGAGCGGTGCAAAGGCCAAATTGCCCAGCCCGCCCAGAGCCAGGTCTAGAATCTGCTGCTTGTCCACGGCGTGAGACAGGGCGCGGCGCACTGTCGCCTCGTCGAACGGAGAACGGCGGACGTTGAAGCCGAGGTGCACCAAGCCGCTGAGGACGGCTTCGTGAATATCAATTTGCGGGTCTTCTGCGAGCTTCTGCAGGTGCGACGGTTCGTTGATGAAGATCACGTCGACCTCGCCCGCGCTCAGGGCCGCGAGCTGCGTGGAAGCGTCGGGGATGACCTTGAAGACCAGCGCGTCGAGATAGGGCGCGCCGCGGTTGTCGACGATGGGCGGCCCCCAGTTGTAATCGGGGTTGCGGCGCAACGTGATAGACTGGCCCGCCTTCCAGTCGTCCAGGATGAAAGCGCCGGTTCCGATTAGGTAGCCTTCGCCCGTATTGTCGAACTTATCGGCGGAAGCGGGGCTGATGATGCCTGCGTACGGCATGGCGATGGCGCTCCAGAAGTTGGCGGCCGGGGCGGCGAAGTGGAAGCGCACGGTCAACTCATCGACTGTCTCGATAGCGTCAATCTGCTGAATGCTGGCATAGATGGGCGAGCTCATACCGGAAGCTTTGAAGCGCTCGAAGGTGAGGCGCACCGCGTCGGCGTTGAGCGACTCACCGTCCTGGAAGGTGACGCCGGACTTTAGCGCCATGGTGATGGTGAGGCCGTCGCCGGAGACGGTCCAACTTTCGGCCAAGAAAGGCAGCACGTTGTTGTCGATGTCGCGTACGACGAGCGTATCGAACAGATAGGGCATGAGTAGACTGAGGCCGGCGCTGGGCGGCCCTTGCGGGTCGATCTTGGCCGGTTCGGAGGTCATAGCCCGCACCAGTACGGCCTCCGCAACCGGCGCGGCGCTCGCGACAGACGTCTCTTCGGAGGGAGATGCCGCAGGCTGAGCGCACGCAGCGAACAGTACGGCGAGCAGCAAGACGGGAATGAACACAGGCGCAATGCGACGCAAGTGGAGAGTCATGGGGCGGCTCCGGTTGGCAATGGTGTAGAGAGCGTTTCGATCATCTGTGCGGCGACCTCTTGACCCTGGTGAATACAATCCGGCAATCCTACGCCGCGATAGGGGCTGCCGGTGACGAAGATGCCGGGAGGCAAAGCATGCTCGATGGAAGCGACGAGATCGAGGTGACCGACGTCGTATTGAGGATTGCCCCGCGGCCAGCGGTAGAGCCGGTGGAAGAGCGGTTCTGCGCGGATGCCCAACATGTCCGCCAGTTCACCGCGCACGATATCGAGGATGGCGTCGTCGGGATGTTCTAGGGTTTCGGGGCTTCTGGAGCCGCCGAAAAAGACGCGCACGAGCGCATAGCCTTCGGGGGCGCGGTAGTCGAACTTGGTCGAGGTCCAGGTGACGGCGTTGATCGGCCGGCGTTCGGAATGGGGAACGACGAGCCCGAAACCGTCGAGCGGGTGCTCCAACTCGTGTTTGCGAAAAGCGAGGGAGACCGTACCCGTACTGACATAACGTATGCGATTGAGCTTGGCGGATGCCTGTGGGGCCAAATCCGCCAGCAGGGCGGCGGCGGCGTAGGAAGGCGTGGCGAGAATCACGCCGTCGGCAACGAGAGTGCGCAACCCTTCTGGGCCGTCCACGTCGATCTGGTAGCGGCCGTCGGCGGCTGATGCGATGGCGGATGCCTGGGTGAGGCAAAGGAGGCTGCCGGTCAGGCTGAGTTGGAGAGCGTCGATCAGTTCGTAGACGCCGCCGCGCATTGACATAAAGGTAGACAGCGGCGGGCTGCCGGGCTGTGCGACTTGGCCGGCAGGCTTGGCGCCTGGCCGCAACGCGGCCAACATGCCCTTGATGAGGCTGCCGTGTCGCTTTTCGATGTCGCGGAAGCGCGGGAAGGTTGCCAGGAGGCTTTGTCGGTCGGCTTCGGCGTTGTAGATGCCTGAAAGGAGCGGCTCGGCGATCTTGTCAAGGGCTTCGTTTCCAAGACGTCGCCGCACGAAATCGGCCAGCGTCTCGTCATCGTCGTCGCTCTTGGGCGCGATGAACAGATCCATAGCCATGCGCAGCTTGCCGAGAGGCGAGATAAGGCCGGAGAGAGCAAAGGGAAGAAAGCGTGTCGGAACGATCAGGAGCACGCCGTCGGGCAGGGGAACCGGCTTGCCTTTGGTGAGGACGAAGGTTTTGCGCTTGGCGTCGTTTGTGCCGAGGAGGCGCTCGTCCAGCTTGAGTTCGCGCGCCAACTGATAGGCCCAAGGTTTCTGTGTGATAAAGGAGTCCGGCCCGCCCTCGACGATAAAGGGCTGTTCACCGTAACCGTGGATCGTGTCGGTGACGATCTTGCCGCCAAGTCTGGCGGAACGCTCGATCAGGGTGTAGCGGATGGGCAGCGAGCTTTGCTCTGCGGTCTTCTGTAGATAGTACGCGGCGGCCAGGCCGGCGATCCCGCCGCCGACGATGACTACATGTTTTTCGCGATTCAGCGCCACGCTCATGTTTCCGTTTCTAGTCCGATGCGCACCCGGAGCCGGCTTGCAAATCAGAAGGTTGTGGAGACGGTTGCGCCGCGTGGGACATAGGTGCAGAACGGTTCTTCGCCTAGGTATTCGTACGTCATGCCATAGGCGCGAGCGCGACAACCGCCGCACACGTTCTTGAATTCGCACAGGCCGCACTTACCGGTCAACAGGTTGGGGTTGCGCAGTTCTGCGAATAGAGGGGAGCCTTCCCAAATTTCTTGAAAAGGTTGAGCGCGTACGTTGCCGGCCTCGACGGGCAGATAGCCGCAGGGGAAGACTTCGCCGCGGTGGCTGATAAAACAGACGCCTGTTCCGGCTAGGCAGCCCTTGGTGGCGGCGTTCATGGGGTGACGCTCGCCCGGATGACCCCCATTGCCGCCGTGATTGCCATGCCCATGACCGCCGGCTTGGTCCTGGCGATTCATGCTGCCAGGACGTTGGCGCACGATGCCCTGGCGCCGCTCTTGGGCCTGGCGCTGGCGCACAATCCGGAAATAGTGCGGCGCACAGGTGGCCTTTAGCTCTAGGTCTTCTTCCATTTCGGCGTCGTACATCCAGTTAAGGATGCGCTCGTATTCATCCGCTGAGATCTGCTGTTCGTCGGCGATCTCGACGCCGCAGCCGACGGGTACGAGCAAGAAGAGGTGCAGCGCCTGTGCGCCGAGACGTTTGGCGAGGGCTAGCGTGTCCGGCATCTGGTGGGCGTTGTGATTGGCGACGGTGGTGTTGATCTGGAAGGGGATGCCCGCCTCGTTGAGATGCCGGATGCCGAGGACGGCGCGGTCGAAGGCGCCGGCGCCGCGAAAGATGTCGTGGGTGGGGCCGTCTGCGCCGTCGAAGCTAATGCTGACGCGGGCTACGCCGCTCTCCTTGATTTTGCGGGCGACGTCTGCGTCGATCAGCGTGCCGTTAGTCGCCAGCGCGACGATAAGGCCGGCGTCCGCGGCATGGCGCGCTATGTCGAAGATGTCGGGGCGGAAGAGCGGCTCCCCGCCGGAGAGGACAAAGATCGGGCGTGCGAAGGCTGCGATCTCGTCGATGAGCTTAAAGGCCTCAGCCGTTTTCAGGTCTTGCGGCATGAGTTGATCGGCCACGGTGATGCGCCGGCAATGGATGCAGGCGAGGTTACAGCCCGCGGTCGTCTCCCAGAAGACAAGGCGTGGAGGCGGATAGTTTGAGTTGTTCACAGAGAGCGCCTTTGTGTGCGTTGTGAGCGAACCTGGCGGGCGTGGAACCGATTCGGGGGATGGCAAGCCATCGGCTATTGCAGACTTCGGTCCGCCATGTAGACACGTTCGACCAATCCTAAGAAAATCTAAGAATGCCTGAGGATCATTAGGCGGGAGTATACTGGAATGAGGGGCGTGTGTCAAAGTTATGGGCGAATGACGGGAGGGGTGCGTCCCAGATTTTTGGAAAGGGGGTAGAATAGGCGGAAAGGGAAAGGAG
>CAYXRG010000095.1:0-15194 GCA_964467575.1 uncultured Caldilineaceae bacterium
AGCGGGTTTTAGGAGCATCGGTCCGGCGCCCCGTTGGAGGCGCCTCGCAATAGTAGTCAGTACAGCAAAGGACGGTAACTGACATATAATGCTTCGTAGTTGATATGACGACCCCAACAGTATCGTCCACGCAAAAGCAGGAGATGAATGATGAACACGGTGCGCGAGCTGGTCATCAGCGGTAAGCAACAGGCGGTTTTTCGAGAGGTGGAGCGCAGACCCCTACAGCCGCATGAGGTGCGCGTGCGCAGCCTTTTCGGCGCGGCCAAGCATGGCACGGAGATGGCCTTTTACAAAGGCTATGCGGCGCCGCGCGGCGGCTATGACGCCGAATTCCGCGTCTTTATGGGCGAGCGCGAAGGGGTGCATTACCCGTTCCCCGCGGGCAATATGTGCGTTGGCGAGGTGATCGAGACCGGCTCGGCGGTGACGAGTCTGCGCCTGGGCGACCGCGTGTTTGGCTACGGTTCATTCTGCCAGGAACACGTTTGGCCGGAGAGCGTACGCACGCTGCCGGAGGGCGCGCCCTGGCAGGCGGCCGTCTGTTTGGACCCGGCGGACTTTGCGTTGGGCGCGGTGCGCGACGGGCATGTGCGCATCGGGGACGCTGTGGCCGTCTTCGGCCTGGGCGCTATCGGGTTGATGGCAGTGGGGTTGGCGAAACTGGCGGGTGCGTATCCGGTTTTCGCTGTGGATCCGATCCCGCTGCGCCGCGAGGCGGCGCTGGCATGCGGCGCCGATGCGGTCCTCGATCCGACAGCCTGTGACGCCGGGCTTGAGATCAAGCGGGCGACGGCCAAACGCGGAGCCGATGTCTGCATCGAATACAGCGGCAGCCATGCCGCGCTGCAGGCTGCGTTGCGCGGCGTCGTCTATGGCGGCACGGTGGTGGCAGGGGCATGGCCGGGGGCGTATCCCGCGGGGCTGGACTTCGGCGCCGAGGCGCACATGAACCGGCCGCGCATCGTCTTCTCGCGCGCGTGCAGCGAGCCGAATCCGGACTACCCCAACTGGGACGAGAACCGCATCTTTGATGTTGCCTGGCGTCTGCTTGCAAGCGGCGCGTTGGTTGCGGAGCCGGTCGTGCAGCCCATCGTGGCGTTCGACGATCTGGTGACGGAGTACCCCAAGATCGCGACCGAGCCGGAGACGAATATCAAGCTGGGTGTGCACTTCTAGTCGCTCATTGCGTCCGCTGCGGCTGTGAAGGGCGGAGCGGTTTGTCTGCGCTGCACTGCGTCTGCAATCGAGATGGACGCCGGCGGCGCAATTCGCATGGCTTTCTGGCGACCTGCTCGCCCTTGACAAAGCGCCTAGAATCTAGCACAATCTTTGTAACACAGTAGGCTTTCCCAAACTAGATCACGCTATCTTTGATTTTATGCAGGTGAGTTGCCGGGTTATACGCCACAGGCAAAGCGAGGGCGTTCGTTCCCGCGGGCGTCGCAGTCGCGCTCATCAACGAAGTGCACCAATTTCTAGCGACAGAATTCCGCCAAATCATGACATCCATCCTTGAGGTGAACGATCTGCGTGTGTACTTCCACACGCCGCGCGGCACGGTGAAAGCTGTCGATAACGTTACCTTCGACGTTCACGCCGGCGAACGCTTCGGACTGATCGGCGAGTCGGGTTCAGGCAAGTCTACCATTGCCCTGGCGATCATGCGTCTGATTCGCCCGCCTGGCCGCATCGAGTCCGGCGAAATTCGGCTGGACGGCGAGAACCTGCTTGCGCTGAGTGATGAGGAGATACGCCAACGCCGGCTTGCCGGGGTGGCGATGGTGACCCAGGGCGCCATGAACTCGCTCAACCCGGTGATGCGCATTCGCCAGCAGTTCGCTGATGGCCTCAACAGCCACGGCGAGACCGTTACCGTCGAGGAGGCGCGCGAGCGACTGGTCGAACTTCTGGCGCGCGTCGGACTGAAGCCGGAAGCAGCGGACGTCTATCCGCACCAATTGAGCGGCGGCATGAAGCAGCGCGTCTGTATCGCACTCGCCATGAGCCTGCGCCCCAGCCTAATCATCGCGGACGAGCCGACCAGCGCGCTCGATGTGGTCGTACAGCGCCAGGTTGTGCAGACGTTGCGTCAGGTGCAGGAGGATATCAATGCGGCGGTCATTCTGATCGGGCACGACATGGGGCTGATGGCGCAGTTCGCCAGCCGCGTAGGTGTGATGTACGCCGGCAAACTGGTGGAAGAAGGGCCCGTGCGCGCCATCTTCCGCCAGCCCGAACACCCTTACACGCGCATCCTGATGGAGAGTTTGCCTTCGCTCGACCAAAAGGAGACGCTGCAGGTGGTCAAGGGGGCGCCGCCTTCGGCTGCGGATCGGCCGGTGGGCTGCGTTTTCCACCCGCGTTGCCCGTTCGTAATGGACCGCTGTATCCAGGAGGAACCGCTCTTTCGCGAGGTGGCCCCAGAGCAATGGGCTGCTTGCCACTTGCACGATGAACCCGCTGCTGCGTACAACTTGAGTCGCGAGGTCGCCGAATGACTGCATTGCTGGAAGCCGACGACATCACCAAAATCTTTGGCAGCGGGGTAGGCCGGCGCATCGAGACCGTCGCCCTGCGCGATTTTTCGTTTCGCATAGAGACGACGCGCCCGCTGATTACAGGCGTGGTGGGCGAGAGCGGCAGCGGCAAGAGCACCATGGCGCGTCTGTTGCTCGGGCTGGAGACGCCGACAAAGGGCGCTGTGCGGTACCGCGGGGCAGACTTGCGCCGTCTCAACAACGATCAGCGCGCGGCGTTCCGTCGCGAGGTGCAGGCTGTCTTCCAGGACCCCTTCGAGTCCTTCAACTCCTTTTACAAAGTGGACCACATGCTGGAGACCCCGATTCGGAAGTTCAGGCTGGCCCGCTCTAAAGGGGAGGCGCACCAACTCATTCTGAATGTGTTGAGCGCGGTGGGCTTGCGACCGGAAGAGACGCTGGGCCGCTTTCCGCACCAGTTGAGCGGGGGACAGCGCCAGCGAGTAATGGTGGCGCGTGCGCTGTTGCTCAACCCCAAGCTCATCATTGCGGATGAGCCGGTCTCTATGATCGATGCATCGCTGCGTGCGACGGTATTGACCGCGCTGCGCAAGCTGCGAGACGACTTCGGCATCTCGCTGGTCTACATCACCCACGATCTGACGACCGCGTTCCAGATCTGCGACGATATCATCGTGCTCTATCGCGGGTACGTCGCCGAGGTGGGAGATGTGACGAAGGTTGTGAAGGACCCGAAGCATCCTTACACGCAGCTATTGGTCAGTTCGATTCCCCGGCCCGACCCCGACCGTCAGTGGTCAGAGGAGCCGGCGCCTTCGGCGCTGGCGGGCCAGGCGAACCCTAATCAAGGCTGTCTCTTCGCGGCGCGCTGTCCGCATGCTTTTGAGCCGTGTCTGCGCTCGATTCCGCAACTGTATCGAACAGACGCCCGGCGCGCCGCCACCTGTTACCTTCACCAAGATTCGCCGACGCTGGCGCTGGATCAGATGGATGAACTGCTGATGGCGGCTTCAGGAGAAATGCAGCCGCAGCCCGCCCATCCGGCGGCAGAAGTGTCAGCGTAACTGGCCGTTGTCGACCAGAAGGAGGTGATGCCGGACAAACGTACGAGTCCGCTCAGATCAAGCGACATGCGAACGATTTGATTCGCCCGGAGACAATCAACGGAGGAAAGGACAAAGATGGTAAGAAGCAGAGGTATCCTACTGGTTTCGCTTCTCTTGCTCGTGACCATGGCGGTCACGTCGGCGTGTGCGGCGGCTGTCCCTGCAGGCCCCTCGGCGGCTGAGTTGGAACGCGCGCAGACGCTCAACATCGCCGTTTCGAGACCTTTCGCCGATCCGACCCTCTTCAACATCTACGCCCCAGGCTTTGACCGCTCTCGCACCGGTCTCGGCGCGATGGTCCATGAATATCTGTTCTATCTGAACATGGAGACCGGAGAATTCGTGCCCTGGCTGGCCGAAGGCTATGAGTACAACGACGACTACACCGAGATCACGGTCACTTTGCGCGATGGCGTGACGTGGAGCGACGGCGAGGCTTTCAACGCTGACGACATCGTCTTCACCTACGAGATGCTGCGCAACAACCCGGCATTGACGTGGGCGAACGAGGCCAATAAGGCTGTCGCCACCGTGGAAAAGATCGACGACCTGACGGTGAAGTTCATGCTGACTGAGCCGAATCCCCGGCAGCACCTCGTGCGCGAGACATTTCCGGCTGTTGGGGTGTGGAGCGGCATCACGATCCAGCCTGAGCACATTTGGCGGGGCGTGGAAGATCCCGTGACCTTCAAGAACGATCCGCCGATCGGCACCGGTCCCTACCGGTTGGAAGCGGCAACGGAATCGGCTTTTTCCTACGTGCGCCGCGATGATTGGTGGGGCACGGAGGTGTTCGGCGTAACGCCAGCGCCCGTCAGGGTAAACTTCATGCATGTCGGGCCGGAGACGAGCGTTGCGCTGGCTCTATCCGCCAACGAGATTGACTCTCCCGCCATTGCCATCCTGTCGCCGGGCGCCTTCATGTCGGTGAAGGAACGCAATCCGAACGTGAAGGCGTGGACGGAGGAGGCGCCATACGCCTGGTACGATCCTTGCCCGCGGGCCCTCCTGTTCCAGATGGCAAAGCCGCCGATGGACGACCCGCTGGTGCGCAAGGGCATTTCCAGCCTGATCGATCGCGACCAGATCGTGGCCTTGGCGTATGAGGGCGCTACGGTCGTAACGGACAACGTCTGGCCGGAGTATTCGGGCTTGCAGCCCTACAAGGACGCCATCAGCGACATCATCGCTGATTCGGCCGTCACCTTCAATCCTGAGGCGGCGGAGCAGTACTTCACCGAGGCCGGTTACGCTAAGGATGGAGACGGCTTCTGGGCCAAGGACGGCCAGCGGCTCTCGCCCCTCCTGATGACCAATGGCGACACGCCTGAGGCCATGAAGGTGACGCAGGTCATCGTCGACCAATTGGAGGCCGGCGGCGTTGCGGTGCAGTTCCAGCCGTTGGGCGGTGCGGTAGTGGATGCGGCCATTCTGGCCGGCGAATACGATCTGTACGGTCCGCAGGCATTCTGCCCCGGCACGATCTACGAGAACATGGAACTCTTCCACGGCAAGTTCTTCGTGCCGCTCGGCGAGCCGGCGCCGTGGTATGAGCGCAACTCGTTCCGCTATGCCAATCCCGACTACGACGCAGCCGTGGATGCGATGCTGATCGCGTTGGGCGAGAATGCGGACGAGGCGACGTTGATCGATATCTTCCGGCAAGGTATGGAAGTTTGGTACAACGATCTGCCTGTGGCGCCGTTGAACCAGGCGCCGGCGTTGGTTCCGTTCAACTATACCTACTGGGAAGGCTGGCCCAGCGCTGAGAATCCGTGGATGATGCCTGTCAACTGGTGGGCGACAATGAATCTTCTGCTCACCGGATATGAGTCGACCGAGACTGGCGAGTGGATCCCTGGCATCCATTCAGCCGGCCAGTAGTCTATAGTCCGCAGTTTCAAGCACTCTCAGGCTCGACGGCCGGCAGCGGCAACGCCGCCGTCGAGCCTGGACGCACCGAAGGCACGCCATGAACCCATACATCCGTTACGTCGGTGAACGCCTAATACTCTTGCTGGCTACCATCTTCATCTCCATGACCGTGGTGTTCTTCGTGCCGCGCATGGTGCCCGGCGAACCCATGAACGCCATCTTCGCCAATATGGCAGCCGTCGGCGGCAGTATGAACGCACAAGAGATGATCGTCGAGTATCGCGTGCGTTTCGGGTTGGACCGGCCGGTGTGGGTCCAGTATGTCAGTTTTTGGCGTGAACTGGCGCAAGGCAACTTGGGCATCTCCATCAGCAACTTCCCGTCCGAGGTTTCGGGCATGTTGCTCTCGGCGTTGCCCTGGACGATCGGGCTGCTCACGGTCACGACGGTGGTGAGTTGGGTCGCGGGGTCGGTGATCGGCGCTGTGATCGGTTGGCGCGGGCGCAAGGCCGGCTGGGCGCGCCTGATGGTGCCGGTGGCGCTGGTTCTTTATACGACGCCTTACTACATTCTGGCGCTGATCCTTGTCTTCGTCTTCGCCTTTCATTGGCCCATCTTCCCGCTATCCGGCGCGTACTCGGTGGGCATGCGTCCAGGACTCAACACCGCATTTATCGTCGACGTGTTGCGTCACGCTGTGCTGCCTGCGCTGAGCATTTTGCTCGTGTCGTTGGGCTGGTGGTTCCTGAGCATGCGCAGCCTGATCATTTCGCTCAAGGGCGAAGACTATATCCTCAACGCCGAGGCGATGGGCATCAAGGAGCGGCGTATCCTGTGGGGCTATGCCTTCCGCAACGCCCTGCTGCCGCAGACGACGGGCTTGGCGATTTCATTGGGCCACATCGTCGGCGGCGCATTGATTACCGAAGTGATCTTCGCCTATCCGGGGATCGGTTATCGCATCTATAACGCCATCAAGAGTCTCGACTACCCGCTCATTCAGGGCGGCGTGCTCCTGATCATCATCTCGGTGGCGCTGGCAAATTTTCTGATCGACGCGGCGTACCCGTTGATCGACCCGCGCATCCGCTTCGAAGGATCGGGAGGCAGTTGATCTATGGCCGTTGCTCCTGTGCAAGACACCATTGTTGAAAGCCATAAGGGCGTTCTGTGGGAATTGCAGCGCAATCGCAAGTTCACGATAGGCGGCGCGATTTTCCTGGCGATGCTGCTGACCGCGTTGATTGCGGGGATGATGATCGACCCCGATCTGCGCAAGTCTGGCAGCTTTCCGCAGCGGCTGCCGCCCGGCGAAGGGACGCTGTTCGGCACTACATCGTTGGGGCAGAGCGTCGCCATCCAGTTGACTGAGGCCATCCCCAACTCGGTACAGGTCGGCTTGATTGCGGCGGCGGTGGGCACGATTCTCGGCGCGCTGATCGGCTTTGTCAGCGGGTATTTCGGCGGCAAGGTGGATGCGGTCCTGCGCATCCTGATCGACGTCTTTCTCTCGGTGCCATCGTTGCTTTTTCTGATTCTGATCGCGGCGCTGGTGCGCGGCGTGGGGGTGATGGCGATGGCGCTCATTATCGGCGCTTTCGCCTGGCCATCGCCCGCGCGGCAGGTGCGCGCCCAGGTGCTCAGTTTGAAGGAGCGCGGCTTTGTGCAGGTGGCGCGGCTGTCCGGCATGAACGGCATGGAGATCATCCTGATCGAGCTGATGCCCCACATGTTCCAATGGCTGGGGGCCAACTTCGTAAATGCCTTCATCGCCGCGGTGCTGGCCGAGTCCGGCCTGTCGATTCTGGGCCTCGGCCCTTCGCGCGAGATGACGCTGGGAATGATGATCTATTGGGCGCTCAATTACAGCGCCATTTTCCAGAATCTGTGGTGGTGGTGGCTAGCCCCAGTCATCACGTTGATGGCGCTGTTCCTCTCGCTCTACCTGGTTCACATCGGCTTCGACGAGGTGAGCAATCCGCGCTTGCGGACAGAGGGGTGAGGCGACCTTACGGCGCTGCGACGGCTGAGCACGAAATCGAGTAGAATAACTCTGCGCCAGGAACGTGACGCTTCGTCACACGTCATCCGTCGATTCTGGCGCGTGACGTTTTCGCGGTTTTTGCCTGCAATACGAAAGGGAGCATCGACTTGGGTAGAAAGATTCGCGCCGTCTTTTTGGATTGCGGCGATACGTTGGTAGACGAGGGAACCGAGGTCAAGACGGAAGCGGGCGTGTCGCTGCGCGCCGACCTCATCCCCGGCGCTGATGAGCTGCTACACGCGCTCAAGGCCAGAGGTTATTCCCTGGCGCTAGTAGCCGATGGGCCTGCCGCCACGTTTCCCAACAATCTCAGCCCGTACGGCCTTTATGACCTGTTCGACGCCTACGCCATTTCCGAGGAGGTCGGCTGTGAAAAACCGGCCGCGGCCATGTTCCTGACGGCGCTGCGTGCGCTCGATATCCCTGATGGCGAAGCGGGCCGCGTGGTCATGGTCGGCAACAACTTGGAACGAGACATCGCCGGGGCTAATGCGCTCGGTCTGGTGTCGGTGTGGCTAGACTGGGCGCCGCGTCGCTCGAAAACCCCAGCCGACGCGCTGGAAGCCCCGGACTACACGATCAAGAGCCCCCTCGAATTGCTAGGCGTGCTCGACCGGCTGGAGAATCGCACGCGATAGAGCCGGTTGTACGCGCATACCCTTCGCCCCTTTGCCCGCGGCGTGCTATACTGCTGCCTAGTGCATTGTGCTGAACACTGATCGCGGCACAAGCCCTGGTTAGCCTAATGAACGCCAACCACTGGTTGCAACCTCTCTGATGCAGTACATTCGGCGGCGCTGGCGTCTGATCCTCATCCTACTTTCCGCCGCGCTTCTCATTGCGCTTGGCGCGGTGTGGCTTTGGCTTGCTCAGGCTTCTCCTGTCGGGGCTTGGTCAAGAACGCTGGTTCCCTGGCTGATTGAAAACGGCGACTTGCTGCGAGCGGTTGCGGCGGTATTGAGCATCATCGGCTTCTTCGTAGGGCTGATGATACGGCGTTCGCGTCGGACGGCGGAAATGCGCGAGACGCCGCCGCTGGCGCAGGTGGCGCTGGAAGACCTCTATGCCCGCTATGGCCGCGGCTTCACCGTTCCCTGGATGACGCGCGACATGTTTTACGCTTTTGACCTGGCGCGCACGCCTCGGGTGGTGATCACGGGCGGCCCGCGCCGGGGCAAGACCCGCGCTGCGCTTGAACTTATTCGAGAAGCGCAAGACGCTACGTTGATCGGCGCCGGGCGCGTTTTCGAGCCGTATCCATACGCCTTCAACACTCGCTCTGCATCTATGCTGGTACGGCAGATCCGCGCGTCGGTTAGCCTCTACTCGCCGCTCGTCGTCTTTATCGACGATCTGCCGCTGCACTTCACCGGGGAGATTTCATCCATCCCTCAGCAGGCGGACGAAGAGGACGAGGGACAGACGCAGGAGGTGAACGACCTGGAGAACCTGGCCGCGGCGCTCGGCGTGCTTTCTCAACGCCAGGTCTGTTACGTGGTGGCGACGGCGCGCCCGGAGCAGATGCGAGCCGGCGTTCACGACCAGTGGCTGAAGCGTAACGGTTTCGCGTCAGTCGAAATGCGCGACATCACGCCGGACGAGCAGGATGAGATATTTGTCCGAGCGGCGGAGACGTGGGGGTTGGGCGTCGACGACTCGGCGCGGGCTGCGCTGCGCGCTTGCTATACGGGCGCGCCGGGTCTGCCGGTGCGCATCGTCGGCCTGCACACCGCGACGAAGTTCGGCCCAACGCTCACCGCGCATAGCGTCGAGACGGTCGCCGCAGCCCTGGACGGCAAAGATGCGGCTGTGGACCGGGACCGCAGCCGGGCAAAGTCGCGCGGCCCAATCGGGCTGTTCGACGGCTTTGGCGAGGCCTTTCGCACGAAGGCCGCTTCTGTTCGTTCGACCATACTGCGCATTGGCGAAGCGGCGAGCCGGGCTGCTATCGGAGTGCGCCGACCGCCGCTTTCGCTTTGGCGCCGGCGCGATTCCGACGAGGAGGAGTCAAAGAGCGACGAATCATCTTGATGAAGCCATTTTTCTGCACCGTGCGGCATCAAATCCCCTCGCAGACCGCACATCCCCTTCACCGTATATATGAAAGGACAGCAACTACTATGCAGACCGCAAAAATCGTCGCAGACCCTGAGTTCAGGATCGGCGAAGTCGACCCGCGCCTGTTCGGATCATTCCTTGAACACCTGGGACGGGCCATATACGGCGGCATCTACGAACCGGACCACCCGAACAGCGACGATATGGGCTTCCGCCGTGACGTAATCGAACTGGTGCGCGAACTCGACGTGCCGGTCGTGCGCTATCCGGGCGGCAATTTCGTGTCCGGCTACAATTGGCTCGACGGCGTCGGCCCCAAAGAGAAGCGACCCAAGCGGCTTGACCTGGCCTGGAAGACGCTGGAGACTAATGCCGTGGGTACGGACGAGTTCTGCGAATGGGCGCGGCGGGCCGGAGTCGGGGTGTATATGGCGGTGAACCTGGGCGAGGGCGGCATCAACGAGGCGCGCAGCCTGGTCGAATACTGCAACCATCCCGGCGGCAGCCTGTACAGCGACATGCGCATTGCCAATGGCCGCCGCCATCCGCACGACATCAAGCTGTGGTGTCTGGGCAATGAGATGGACGCGCCCTGGCAGTTGGGGCATAAGAACGCGGACGACTACGGCAAACTGGCGGCGACGACCGCAGCCGCCATGAGGTGGGTTGACCCGACGATTGAACTGGTGGCGTGCGGCAGCTCGCATCGCGGCATGCCGACTTTCGGCGACTGGGAAGCGACCGTCCTCGACCACACGTACGACGCGGTAGACTATCTCTCGCTCCACCAGTACTATTTCTGCGACCCAGTCAAGGCGCCGCCGCCGCTCGACACCTACTTCCCGCAAGAGCCGATCCCGCTGGGCACGTACCTGGCGAAGCCGATCCTGATGGACGACTTCATCCGTTCGGTCGTGGCGACGTGCGACTATGTGCGCGCCAAGAAGCGGGCCAAAAAGCATATGTACTTGGCTTTTGACGAGTGGAACACGTGGAACCCGCGCGCCGGCGACCTGCAGGGCGTCAACGACAACCCGTGGCAGGTGGCGCCCCCTCTGTTCGAGGCGCCGTATACGCACCAGGACGCCCTGGTAGTCGGGCTGATGCTCATCACGCTGCTGCGGCACGCCGACCGCGTGAAGATCGCGTGCATGGCGCAGCTCGTAAACACCATTGCGCCGATTCGCACGGTCGCCGGCGGCGGCGCGGTGCGCGAGACGATTTTCTACCCGCTGTTGCACACCTCGCGCCTGGGGCGCGGGACGGTGCTCGACCTGCAGGTGCGTTCGCCGCACTACGAGAACGAGGAATTCGACACAGTGCCCATGCTTGATGCGGCGGCGACGCTCAACGAGGCGAGCGAGGAAGTGACCATCTTCGCGGTCAACCGCAGCCAACATGGCCCGCTGCCGCTCGAGGGCGATCTGCGCGGCGTGTCCGGTTATGGCGTCGTGGAACACCTGGTGATGGAGCACGATGACCCGCGCGCCGTGAACACGGTGGAAACGCCGGGCACGGTCGTGCCGCACAACCGCGGCGATGCCAGCTTAGCAGACGGGCGGCTCACGGCCACGCTGCCGAAGCTTTCCTGGAATGTGATTCGTCTCTCTAGAGCCGCGGGACGGTAGGGTCTCGACGGTCGCTGCGGAAAGGCAATCAGCACCTCAGAACGGCCATGAGTGCGGGCGGCTGGCGCTAGCGTTCGCGTTCATGGCCGTTCTATATCGCGTTTCCTGACTTCATGCCGCCCGGCGCTGCTCTCCTGATGGAGAGCAAATTGGCGCGCGCAAAGCGTCGCGATTGTGATAGACTGAACAACGCGGGGCGTTCTCGTTTCAGGTCTCTATCCTCGCTTCAATCCTCAGACGCCTCGACAAGTCGACCGTTGGTATGCGTCGCTCCCGCCCGAATGCCGCGATTCCTCCGCTCATCGTTCGCATGACAGCCTTATCGAGTTGCGCACAGCGCGCAAGGAGGTTTCATGCCTCAAAATGCCGGCGGCGGACAAGCATGGCGCGGGTCTCGGCAACCGGCGCACTGGCTGCGATGGGCGTCGGACTCCGCCGCGCTCTTGACGCAACCTTTCCCGAATCGCGCCGGCAGGTTATCCCATCTCACAGTTATATTTTCGTTTGAGCGATGAAAGGTCGCCTTGTTGCGCGCATACGCGCAACAATCTCGGTTTGTGGCGCTTGGATCTATGCGCCTATGCAGATCGGCAGGCCCGGCGGAATGGCCGGAAATGTTGACGAACCTTGTACTATGCGATTGGATGACCCGATAGAGGGGCGAGGAGGTCTCTCATGAACAACAGCCGATGGTCATTCGTACAGTCATTCGTGCAGGCGAGTGCAGCCTTAGCGCTGCTGCTCGCCGGCTGCGCCCCGGTAGCGCCGGTCGAAACGCCGGAACCGTCCGCTCCCGTACGGCTTACCGTCTCGATGCCGCCCACGGTGTGGACGCCGATCGAGTGGCAGCGTGATGGCGGCAAGCTGCGCAATTGGGTGCGCGACGCGGACGGCAATTACGTAGACGACCTCATCGATGCGTTGCCGGCGGATGAGTACGTGTCTATTACCGTGGACCTGAACCGCTGCATCAACGAGGATGCCGACCTGAGTTTCCTGCACCAATACGGAAACGTCGATTTCGCCGGCCAGCACCTCAGCTTTGTTCTGATGAATGAGGTTCGGGTCGATCGCGCCGTTGCCTTGGCGCAACTGCCCGAAGTCGCCGGGGTGGAACTGAACGTTTCCGGAGAGTGGACATCCGACGATTTTAAGGCCGCCAAGGTCGAGAACAGCACTGTGTATGGTACGGCGACGCTGCAAGGTGCGTTCGGTTGGCCGCAGACGCTCAAAGGGCAGGGCGTCAACATCGCTCTGCTGGATTCCGGCGTCGGCTCCGCCTATGACGCCCGCTTCGTGCACGGCTATGATGCGGTGCGCGACGTTGAAGGCAACCCGGACGCTGACCCGCAAGCCGATCACGGCACCGCCATGGCAAGCTGGATTTGGTCGACGGGCGGCATGGCGCCGGGAGCAGGTCTGATCGATATTCGGGCAGACTGCGCGCCGCCTGAAAACCCGGACGATCCGGATGAGGTGGACGCGAGCTACCGGCTTTGCTACGCCTCTTTGATGAAGGGACTTGAGAAGATCCGTCAAAGGCAACTGGATTGGAATATCCACGTCGTCAACATGAGCGTCGGTATCCACGGCCCGCAGGATGACATGAGCGCGTTGGCGAACCTTGTGAATCTTCTGTCCGACAGCGGGGTCGTAATGGTGGCGTCAGCGGGCGGGAACTACAAAGACGCGCCGGTGCATCTGCCGGGCGGCGCCGCCAGGGCGATCGCGGTTGGCGCGGCCGATATTATGGATACGGTTGATCGCGCTAACGATACCGCCACCCAGGTGAAAGGCCCCTGGCCGGGCGTGGACCCCGCTGCGCTCAGCGCGCACAAGCCTGAGGTGATGATGCCGACCTTGGCGCTGACGATCCCCACAGGCGAAAAATTCGTATCCAGTTCTATCGCCAGCGCCATGACATCGGGGCTGGTCGCGTTGATCTTGCAGCAGAACCCCGATTGGCGAAACCCTGACAACAAGGCCGCGGGGCTGGTGAAGGACTTGTTGATCCGCAGCGCCGAAGCGAAGGGATCTTCCACTACCGCGTTAGCGTACCCGAGTTCGTCTCCGACTTGGAATCCGTACTGGGGCTTCGGGGAAATCGACGCGTATGCGGCTTTTACCCAACTGACGAGCAACATGCGCACCGATCTGACGTTTGCCGGGTTCGACGGCTCCGCCCATCCTAGCCAACCGTGGTACTTCTCGCGTGCCGTGGAGACGGAGAGCCAGCGCAACAATGATAATCCGACAGCCGGCAAGCCGGACAAGATCTACGCCCGGATAGTCAACAAAGGCGCACAGGACGCGCACAACGTGCCGGTGAGTTTTCTGTTCCATCCGATCGATGCCGGTATTCCGAAGTTCCACGATATTGGGACCGTCATCGTCCCGACGATTCGCGCACACGAGACCGTCGATGTCGTGATGCCGTGGACGCCTTCCGAGCTCCTGCCTGGACAGGACCACGGATGCATCATCGTCAACATCGACTACAACCTGGACACCAACGTTGCCGGCCAATCGAATTTCGCCCAGCGGAATGTCCAGATTAAGACGGCTTCGTCGCCCGCTGTCTTCACCTTCGGCCTGGCTAACCCGCTGCCGTTCGCGGCGCAGATCGACCTGGAGGTGGTTGCAGACCCTGCGACTGCCGCTGACCTTGCGACGTGGCGCGTGGAGATGAACGACGTATCGAGCGCTCCGCCCGGCCGGTGCGGGCGCCAGATCGAGGTGACGGTGACGCCGCCTGAGGGAACGCCCTCCGGAACCGAGGCGATCTTCTTTGTGAACGCGGTCGCGTCCGGCGAGGGCGAGTCGGGCGAAGGAGTCGACGAGAAGGAAATTGGGGGCGTGGCGTTGAAGGTGATCGTGCCGTAGGCGCGGCGCTGGCGGACATGGCGTGCGGGCCCGAGAGCGATCTGCTAGTGCAGCGACCGCCTTCGGGCCCGTTTGTTTTCCCGTTGTGGCGCGCCGCCTCACAGCTCGCCGCCGCGGGCCGTCGCGCCGTCATTGCTCTGGCGCAACCTTGACAGATAGATGACAGGTCGAGAAACGCGATCTGTGTGTTATCTTGCGTGAGTAGATCGTGAGAGGCGTTTCGTGGAGGGTAGTGACGCGACTCGTAATGTGTGACGTGTTGGACAGAGGACTTTGTCGCAGCGTCTGACCCCCGCGTATCAACCCGCCGGCTACCCCCCCGGTTCCGGCGAACTCGTTCCGATAATAATCATCAGTGGTTTTCGTTATTGCACCGGCTGGAGCCGGTGTATTGGGGAACTGTTGTTTCCATGCGCCGGTTCAGCGGCATGTGGTCGTGTCCTGCACGGAACTACGTGAAAACATAAGCCTGTGTCAATGTATTGAGGAGCCGAGAAATGAGTTACAAATCCCATTATGCATTATCACCCCTATTAACCCTTTTTATCGTGTTCCTAGCGAGCATCGGCTCGATTCTGGCGCCTGCACCGGCTGCGGCCCAGGCTGGTGAGGTGTGCGTCGAGTCCCGGATCAGCAGCAACAACGATGACGCCGAGGAGCGCATGGGCGGCTCCGGAGCAGGAGACATGTATCTCTCCAACAACGATCTCCGGATGTACAGGAGTATTAGCGGCAATAATCGGCGGATGTGGTGGGGCTTGCGTTTCCAAAACGTCAACGTACCGCAAGGCGCCACGATTACCAGCGCAACCGTCACGTTTCGCGCCAGTGGCAGCGACAGCTCATCTGCCGGCATGACGTTGTGGGGCCAGCTTGCAACCAATCCCACGACTTTCACATCTGCCAGTTTCAACATCTCTAATCGCTCCCAGACCAGCGCTTCGGTGGCCTGGTCTGTGCCTCAATGGAGCAATAACAACTATTACGACACGCCGTCGCTGACGGCAATCGTCCAGGAGATCGTGGACCAGCCAGGCTGGTCCCCTAACAACGCCCTGGTCATTGTCGGCCAATCCACAGAGAACCAGGATCGTAGAGC
>CAYXRG010000096.1:0-14948 GCA_964467575.1 uncultured Caldilineaceae bacterium
AACAATTGACAGCCGCGCCGCGCCGTGCTACACTGCGCCCATGATAACTTGGTCTAGCCCGTCTTTCCCGACCCTACGCGCCAGGCGCGGCTTCCCGGATAGAAACCTCTAGTCTGGGGGTGTGGGCGCGGGCATAGGCAGAAGTGTCGACCGGCAAGGCTCTCCAGATCGGAGAGCTTTTTCATTTCCGCAACGAAGCCGCTGCGGAAGTAACGCCCAATGCAGCGACAGCCAGAGCGGACCATAAGGGCATACGCATGTTTAGAGCAGGCATTGCCGGTGCAACCGGCTACACCGGGATCGAACTCATCCAACTCATCCACCGCCATCCCCAGATGACGGTCGGCTGGCTGACCAGTGAAAGCAACGCCGGACAGCCCATCTCCGCCGTCCATCCCGTGCCTTGGGATTACCCCCTCATCCCTTTGGCAGAGGCGTTGCAGCGCACCGGCGATGTGGACGTTGTCTTTCTCTGCCTGCCGCACACGGCCTCCATCGAGCCGGTGCGCGCCTTCCAGGCCACCGGCGTGCGTGTGGTCGACCTCAGCGCGGACTTTCGTCTGCAAAGCGCCGCCTATGAAAAATGGTATCGCGTGCAGCACAGCGCGCCCGACCTCATCCCTCAGTTCGTCTACGGCCTGTGCGAGGTAAACCGCGAGCAACTGCGCGGGGCCGAACTGATCGCCAACCCCGGCTGTTACCCGACCAGCGTCAACTTGGGGCTGTATCCGCTGGCGCGGGCAGGCTGGCTGAGCCGCAAGGTTATCATCGACAGCAAGAGCGGCGTCAGCGGCGCAGGCCGCCAGGCCAAACTCCTCTATCACTTCGTCGAGGCTAACGAGAACCTGACGCCGTATAACATCGGCTACCGCCACCGCCACATCAGCGAGGTCGAGCAGGTGCTCGACGCGGCTGACCCGCGCGGCGAGGCGCATCGCTATTATTTCACGCCGCACCTGCTGCCCGTCAACCGCGGCATCCTCAGCACCATGTACGTCAGCGTGCCCGAGGGCGTCAGCGCGGACGATGTGCGCGAGCGCTATGCGGAGACCTACGCAGGCGAGCCGTTTATTCATCTGCTGCCGCCGGACCAGATCGCCACGCTGCGCCATGTGACCTACACCAACCGTTGCGCCATCAGCATCACGCCCGCCAACCCCGAAGAGCCGGACGGCCCGGACTATATCATCGTGGCGACCATCGACAACCTGATCAAAGGGGCCAGCGGCCAGGCCGTCCAGGCCTTCAACATCGCCGCCGGCCTGGACGAGACGCTGGGCCTGGCTTAAGCGGCGAGGAGAGGAAGAAACGATGAGCGATGCAGACGAGATCATCGAGCAGATGGTTGCTGAACAGCACATGGGGCCGGACGCACCCTTCGCCGTCGTGATCAAGGTGGGCGGCAACGAACTGGACGACGAGGCCTTCCTCGCCGGCTTGACCGTCGCCGTCAAAGCGGTCAAGGCCGAGGGCCATTTCCCCGTCATCGTGCATGGCGGCGGCAAGACCATCGCCGCCTACCAGGAACGGCTGGGACTGACGCCCGCCTTTGTCGAAGGGCTGCGCGTCACCGACGAAGCCAGCCTGGATGTGGCTGAGATGGTGTTGAGCGGGCTGGCGAACAAGCGCGTCGTGCGCGCCCTCGTCAACGCCGACATCCGCGCCGCGGGCATCAGCGGCGTCGACGACGGCACGATCTACGTCGAAAAGATGTGGCATCCGCTGGGCGACTTGGGCCGCGTCGGCGAGATCCGCGACGTGGACCTGCACCTCATCCACGCCCTGACCGCAGCGGATATCGTGCCGGTCATCAGCCCCATCAGCTTCGGCGCGCTGGACGGGCTGAGCTACAACGTCAACGCCGACCACGCGGCCACCGCCATCGCAGCCAAGCTCGGCGCACTCAAGCTGCTCTTCGTCAGCAACGTGCCCGGCATCCTCGTAGCGGGGCGCGTCGTGCGCGCCGTCACTGCGGCCCAGGCCGAAGGCTGGATCAATGAGGGCATTATCACCGGCGGCATGATCCCCAAGGTGCGCAGCGCTATTCATGCCGTACACAACGGCGTAGCCCAAGCCGTGATCACCAACCTCGCCGGCATCCAGGAGGGCGGCGGTACGGCCGTGCTCGGCAACGCCTAGCCATTTCACCCACAGGAGGAAGGGATGACCGTGCAGGAAATCATCGATCTGGAGCAGGAATATGTATTGGGCGTCTACAGCCGGCCCGGCTTTGTGCTGGAGCGGGGCGCAGGCTGCACCCTCTACGATAGCGAAGGCCGCGCCTACCTGGATTGCGCCGCGGGCATCGCCGTCAACGCCCTAGGCTACGACGACCCCGGCGTGAACCAGGCCATGCAGGAGGCCGCATCCACCGGCATGCTACATGTCAGCAACCTGTATCACAGCGCAGCCCACGCCCGCCTGGCCCAACTCTTGTGCGAGACGAGCTTCGCCGACAAGGTGCACTTTAGCCTGACCGGCGCCGACGCCAACGAGGGGGCGTTCAAGTTCGCCCGCCGCTATGCACGCGAGCGCGGCCACGAAGACAAATACGAAATCCTGGCCTTCAGCAACGCCTTCCACGGGCGTCTGTTCGGCAGCCTGGCCGCCACCCCGCGCCCCAAATACCAGGATCCCTTCAAGCCGCTCATGCCGGGCGTGCGTTTTGCCCAGTTCAACGACCTGGAGAGCGCCCGCAGCCAGATGGATGAGCGCGTCTGCGCCATCATCGTCGAGCCGGTGCAGGGCGAGGGCGGCATCTATCCGGCCACGCAGGAGTTTTTGCTGGGGTTGCGCAGCCTGGCCGACGAGTACGACGCGCTGCTCATCTTCGACGAGGTGCAATGCGGCGTCGGGCGCACCGGAGCGCTCTGGGCATACCAGGGCTACGGCGTCGAACCGGACATCCTAACCGCGGCCAAGCCTTTGGCCGGCGGCCTGCCCATCGGCGCCATCCTCATGCGCCAGAAGGTAGCCGACGCCATGCACAAGGGCGACCATGCCAGCACCTTTGCTGGCGGCCCCTTCACCACCCATGTCGCCCGTCATGTGGTCAGCCGCATTGCCGAGCCGGCTTTTCTCGCCGCCGTGGAGGAGAAAGGCCAACTGCTGCGCGATCTGCTTGAGGAGCTAAACAGCCCCCATGTGCTGGAAGTGCGCGGCAAAGGGCTGATGGTCGGCGCCGAGTTGGACATCGAGACCGGCCCCCTCATCGGCAAAGCCGCCGAGCGCGGCTTGCTCGTGATCAACGCCGGGCCGAACGTGCTGCGCTTTGTGCCGCCGCTGATCATCAGCCACGACGAGATCAAGCGCGCCGTCGCCATCATCGGCGAAATCTTGCAGGAGTTGTAGAACCGGAAGCCGCCATGCCGATCACCCTCCGCCCCGCCCAAGATGAGGATGTTGAAACCATCCTCGAGTTGGTCAACCAGTACGCCGCCGAGAACCTGATGCTGCCGCGCACCGAGGCCAGCGTGCGCGCCTCCCTGGCGGACTGGCTTGTATCGGTGGAGGACGGTGCGGTGATCGGCTGCGGCTCACTGGTCCCGCTCACCGATACGCTGGTCGAGATCCGCTCGCTGGCGATTGCCCAGGGTCAGCAGGGCAAAGGCGTGGGCGGGCAGATCGTCCTGGCGCTGGTGGAGATAGCCCGCGGCCGCGGCTACCCCCAAGTCTGCGCGCTGACGTTGCGCGAGAACTTCTTCACCCGCTTGGGCTTCGAACTGGTGGACCGCTGGAGCATCAGCCCCAAGGTGTGGCAAGCCTGTATCTACTGTCCCAAGTTTCACCGCTGCGACGAGGTCGCCGTGCTTATGAACCTGGCCCCGCAGCCGGCGGCCGCGGAGCAGGATGCGCAGAAGCCGCCTGCCTGGAATTCGCTGCTGCGCTACGGCGAATGGCGCCCGCTCCTCCTCGCCTATCAGCGCAAGCCCAACCGCGAGGATTAGCATACCAGCTTGCCGATGGCGTTCGGTGTGGGAATTCGGATTGAGCTACGCGATTCGATGATCCCCGCATGGCAGGTAGCGCCGCGTTCGCGCATTTCGCATAATCAACGCCCTCGTGAGGTCTGACAAAAGCGCTCTCCGCCCCCTTCCGGCTCCGGCTAAACCGCCTCTCCGGCCCAAAAAACGCTTTGGACAAAATCTCCTAGATAATAGATAATAGCGGATGATCTATTCTAGGAACCTGGATTCGCGTCAGACCGCCATCCGCTATTTCGCCCATCCGGTGTTCGCAGTCTCCAATTAGGAACATCTGAATCATCCCGCACCATCTCAACGAGGCCATTGTGATGAACCTCCGGCGTATTCAGGCCTATCTACAAGAGCAGGGCGTAGACGGCTGGCTGTTGTACAACTTTCGTGATCTGAACCCCATCGCCATTTCGGTGGCGGGCCTGCAATCGGGCGGCAGTCGCCGCTGGTTTCTGTGGATTCCGGCGCAGGGCGAACCGCGCTGGCTGATCCATGCCATCGAAGGCAATATGTTCCTCGACATCGATCCTGCCCTGGCCGGTGAACAGATTCGCTATGTGAGTTGGCAGGAACTGGCGGAGAGTCTGCCGCGCCTGATCGGCATATCGGGGCGCAAGCCGAAGATTATGATGGAATATAGCCCCGGCAACGCCGTCCCCTTCATCAGCCGCGTCGACGCCGGCATCATGGAGGTCGTCATACAGAGCACAGGCGCAGATATCCTGAGCAGCGCCGATGCGGCGCAACTGGCCCTTGCCGTGTTAACGCCCGAACAGCTTGCCAGCCACCGCCGCGCAGCGGCCATCTGTCTCGCCGCCAAGGACTCGGCCTTCGACCTGATCGCCGAGCGGCTGCGCGCCGGCCAGCCGGTCATGGAACACGAAGTGCAGCAACACATCGCCGAATACTTCGGCAGCCACGGGTTGGAACCGCTGCTCCCTATCGTCTCCGCCAACGCCAACGCCGCGGACCCGCACTACCTGCCCAGCGCCGAGCGACCCGTCCCCATTCGCACCGGCGATGTCGTGCTCATCGACCTCTGGTCGCGTGAGCGCAACAGTCCCGACGACAGCATGGCCGATCTTACTTGGACGGCGTTCTGCGGCAGCGAAGTCCCGCCCAAAGTGCAAAAAGTATTCGAGACCGTTATCGCCGGGCGCGACCGCGCCGTGGCGTACATTGAAGAACGGCTTGCCGCGGGCAAGACCGTCCACGGCTACGAAGTGGACGACGCCTGCCGCCAGGTGATCGCCGGCGCCGGCTATGGGCCGTACTTCATCCACCGCACAGGCCACAGCCTCGGTCCAACCGGACATTACCTGGGCGTCAACATTGACAACCTGGAAACCCAGGATCGCCGTGTCCTGGCGCCGGGCGTCATGTTCACCATCGAACCCGGCGTCTACATGCCGGACTTCAATTTCGACGACAGCCCAACCCCTAAAGGCTTGGGCATTCGCAGCGAGATCAACTGTACGATGTACGAGGACCGCGTCGAGGTTACGACCTTGCCGCTGCAAACCGCCATGCGGCCCCTTTTGGGGTAACAGGCCTGTTTCGACTCGATCTTTTGTTCCGTTGATTTTCGGCTTCGCCAGAGGCCGTCCGTAGTCAGCCGTTCTATAAACACAAAGGAGCACAGAGATGCAGAAGAGGTGGGTAGTATATGCAACGATGCTGCTGGTCGTCGCGCTGTTGGCGGCCTGTAGCGCAGCAGCGCCGGCGGCCGCGCCGGCAGCCGAGGCAGAAGCCGCCGTCCCTTCCATTGCGGAAGAGAGCAAGGTCGCTGAGCGCGTCGTCGAGATCAACTACGATCTGCCGGGCGAGGGCCAGGCGAACGGCACGATGATCGTCGGTCGCGGCGGCGACTCCGTGCTGCTCGACTCCGGCTCGGTCACCGACGGCGAATCGGCTATGGTCATCCAGGAGATCGCCGAGCCGCTGGTTCGCCAGGAAGGCATCAGCACCAAGCCGATCCCGTGGCTGGCCGAATCGTGGGAAACCGAAGACAGCCAGACCTGGATTTTCCATCTGCGCCAAGGCGTGACCTTCCATGACGGCACGCCCTTCAACGCCGAGGCCGTCAAGTGGAACATCGATCGCTGGCGCTTCCCGGACAACGAGTGGCGCTTCGGGCGCACCTTCGAGTACTACGATTCCGAGTTCGGCACGGACACGGCGATCGAGGAAGTCAACATCATCGACGAGCACACCATCGAGTTGAAGCTCGCCCAGCCGTCGAGCGTGCTTCTCGCCAAGCTGTCCCTGAGCTTTGTCTTCGGCATGAACAGCCCGACAGCCGTCATGGAGCAGGGCGACCTGTACGGCACGCCCGCCGGCGGCGCCGTGGGCACCGGCCCCTATAAGTTCGTCGAATGGATTCCGGATGACCGCATCGTGCTGGAGCGCAACGAAGAGTGGTGGGGCGAAGGCCCGTATCTGTCGCGCCTGATCTTCCGCTCGATCCCCGACAACTCGGCGCGCTTCGCCGAGCTGCAGGCAGGCACCATCCACCAGGCTAACACTGTCGCTCAGACCGACCTGCCCGCGGCGGATGCCGACCCCAACATCGTCGTCAACATCCTGCCTTCCACCAGCACCGGCTACATCGCCTTCCAGCAGTGCATGGAGCCTTTCGACAAGATCGAGGTGCGCAAGGCCATCGCCCATGCCGTCAACTGGGGAGCGCTGATCGAGCCGTTCTACGGCAAATACGGCCAGTTGGCCGGCTCCTTCCAGCCGCCCGCCATCCTGGGGCACAACCCCGACATTCAGCCCTACGAGTATAACCCCGAGCTGGCCAAAGAACTGCTGGCCGAGGCCGGGCTGCCCGACGGCTTCGAGACAGACTTCTGGTACATCCCGGTTGTGCGCGGTTACTTCCCGGATTCCAAGGCCATCGCCGAGGCGATCGCCGCTGACCTGGCCAGGGTCGGCATCCGCGTCAACCTGATGACCGAGGACTGGGGCGCCTATCTGGAAGATCGCAACCAGGGCAAGTTCCCCATGTGGATGTTGGGTTGGGGCTCCGACAACGGCGACCCCGACAACTACCTAGGCTGGCACTTCAGCCATTCCGTAGGTGAGACCAGGGTTGAGGACTGCTACAACAATGATCGCGTGGCGCAGTTGTTGATCGACGGCCGCATTGAGGCGGATCCCGCTGAACGCGAGAAGATCTATCAGGAAGCTGAACAACTCATCCACGACGACGTAGCGCGTATCGCCGTCGTCTGGGCGAGCACGCCGTGGGTGCTGCGCAGCAATGTGCGCAACTACACGCCGGTAGTGTTCCGCTCCTGGTATGACCATGTGTGGATCGAAGAATAGGCAATGAACGCATGCTGCCGGGTTGGAGCGCTCCTCCGGCCCGGCGGCGCCTTTTTTACCCGCCGCCGCGGGCGTCAGGCCCTGAAGGAACTCCGTAGATGACACAGTACATCGCACGACGCGTCATTGCGCTCATTCCGGTCCTCTTGGGCGTGTCCATCATCGTCTTCTCGCTCATCCGCATGATCCCTGGCGACCCCGTGACCGTGATGCTGGGGGAGCGCGCGCGGCCGGAAGACATCGAGCGCGTGCGCATCGAGATGGGCTTCGACC
Organism: uncultured Caldilineaceae bacterium; assembly: GCA_964467575.1. Classification (GTDB taxonomy): domain Bacteria; phylum Chloroflexota; class Anaerolineae; order Caldilineales; family Caldilineaceae; genus JASGTU01. The sequence goes on from CAYXRG010000096.1 coordinate 7,581, forward strand.
GGCCCATCTATGAGCAGTATGTCGAATGGATGGGCCGCGTTCTGCGCGGCGACCTGGGCACGTCCATCATCAATCGCACGCCGGTGATGGGCGAGTTGAAGAGCCGCTTGGCCGCCACTATCGAATTGGTAGTAGCCGCCATGTTGATCGGCCTGTTCATCGGCATCGGCGTAGGCATTATTTCGGCAATCAGGCAGAATTCGTGGATCGACCTAACCGCCACGGTCGGCGTCTTGCTTGGGGTATCCATGCCCATCTACTGGCTCGCACTGATATTGATGTACGCCCTGGCGGTGAACCGGCAGATCTTTCCGCCCAGCGCGCGCCTGGATGTGCACTTGGACGTGACGCGCCACACGGGTTTTATGCTGATCGACACATTGTTAATGGGGGATATGTCTCTCTTTCTCAACGCGGTCTGGCATCTGATCCTGCCCGCCTTCGTGCTGAGCACCACCGTCATGCCCATCTTGGCGCGCATGACCCGCTCCAGCATGCTGGAGGTGTTGCGCCAAGACTATGTGCGCACGGCGGACGCCAAGGGCCTGCGCCGGCGAACGGTCGTCATGCAGCACGCGCTGAAAAACGCCCTGCTCCCCGTGATCACCGTCGTCGGCCTGCAACTGGGCGGCCTGTTGGGCGGCGCCCTCCTGACGGAGACCATCTTCTCCTGGCCGGGCATGGGGCTGTGGACGTATCGCGCCATCCTCAGCCGAGACTACCCCATCGTGCAAGGCGCCGTCCTTGTCAGCGCCACCATCTATGTCGTGGTCAACCTATTGGTCGATATCTCCTACGCCTACGTCGACCCGCGCATCCGCTATCAGAGCAAGTAACCCGTAGAAAGATTGCCGAGTCCCATGAGCACAACCGCCAACGCTCAAGCCGCCACGCTCACCGAGGCGATCCCAACCCATTCGCGCAGCCTGATGAGCGACGCCTGGCGGCGACTGCTGTCAAGCTGGAACGGCCGCGTCGGCCTGGTGATGATCACCATCACCATCTTGATCGGCGTTTTGGCGCCTGTTGTCTGGCCGTATGATCCCTACACCGACTCGAACCTGGCGGAGTCGCGCATGAGTCCGTCGTTGCAACACCCCTTCGGGACGGACCGGCTGGGCCGCGATATGCTGCGCCGCATTGTCCACGGCACACGCGTCTCGCTGCTGATCGGCTTTGTGGTGGTGTTCGCTTCCGGCGCGGTGGGGATTCTCTTGGGCTTGTTTGCCGGCTATTTCGGCAGGGCGGTCGACTCGGTGATCATGCGGCTGATGGACATCTTATTGGCCTTCCCCGCCATTCTATTAGCCATTGCCATCGTAGCCGTGCGCGGGCCAAGTTTGGAAAACACCATGCTCGCCGTGGGCATCGTCAGCGTTCCCGGCTATGCCCGCGTCGTGCGCTCCATCGTGCTGTCCGTGCGCGAGCGCGATTACATCGACGCCGCGCGCATGATCGGCGTCAGCCACAGCCGCATCATGTTCGTGCACATCCTGCCCAACAGCCTCTCGCCCATCATCGTCCAGATGACGTTGGGCGTCGGCAGCGCCATTCTCTTTGCCGCGGCGCTCGGCTTCCTCGGTCTGGGCGTACAGCCGCCCATCCCCGAATGGGGCGCCATGATCAGCGACGCCATCCCTTTCCTGCGCCAGTCGCCCTACCTGGTCTTCTTCCCCGGCATGGCGATCATGCTCACCGTGCTCGGTTTCAACCTGCTGGGCGACGGTCTGCGCGATGCGCTCGACCCGCAACTGCGCCAGTAGACGCGCGGCGATAGGACAGCACCTGTCGCCCTGCAACTTCCCCTTGCCGCCAAATGGCGGTATAGTGATGCCCGGCTGATTTCGTCTCGGGCCTTGCGCACTTGAACGAACAACTCAGATGCGCAATGCCGATCTGTTTGCATTTGCGGGAGCATACGCCTTGACTGCCATTCTCGTCCTCGCAGACGGCGCCGTCTATCGCGGCTGGGCCTTTGGCGCCGCCACGACGGTTGTCGGCGAAGTTGTCTTCAACACCAGCCTCACCGGCTACCAAGAGGTCATCACCGACCCCTCGTACCGCGGGCAGATGGTGTGCATGACCGTGCCCCATGTCGGCAATACCGGCGTCAACCTGGAAGACCTGGAGAGCGACCGGCCGCAGATCACGGCCTTCATCGTGCGCGAGGTCAGCCCGGTCGTCTCCAACTGGCGCGCCAACGAGTCGCTGCCCGACTACCTGCACCGCCACGGCATCCCCGGCATCAGCGAGGTCGACACGCGCTCCCTGACGCGGCGGCTGCGCGATGAGGGCGTGGTCCACGCCGCGCTCTGCACCGACGGCAGCCGCAGCGAGGCCGAGCTGTTGGAAATGGCGCGCGCCTGGGAGGGGCTGGACGGCCGCGACCTGGTGCAAGAGGTGACCTGCCACGAGCCGTACCACTGGGTGGACGTCACGCGCGTAGAGTGGACGCCGGTCGCCGCAGGGCATCGCCGTCCCCTGAATGAGACCGCAGCGGAAGAAGCGCGAACAGCCCGCTCGCAGGCGCCCCTGGTCGTCGCCTATGACTTCGGCATCAAACACAACATCCTGCGCCGGCTCACCAGCCAGGGGTTGCGCGTGACGGTAGTGCCCGCCGGCACGACCGCAGCCGAGACGTTGGCGCTGCGGCCCGATGGCATCTTCCTGAGCAACGGTCCCGGCGACCCCGCCGGCGTGCCCTATGCAGCCGAGGCGGTGAGCCAGCTTTTGGAGACGGGCATCCCCACCTTCGGCATCTGCCTGGGCCACCAGATCATCGGCCTGGCGCTGGGCGGCAGCACTTACAAACTGAAGTTTGGCCACCACGGCAGCAACCAGCCGGTGAGCGACGCCGACGCCGTCAACGTCCAGATCACGGCGCAGAACCACAACTACGCGGTGCAAGAAGAGGGGCTGCCCCCCAACGTTCAGATCACGCACCGCAACCTGAACGACGGCACCGTGGAGGGGCTGCGCCTCATCGACCGCCCCGTCTTCTGCGTGCAATATCACCCGGAGGCCAGCCCCGGCCCCCACGATGCAGACTTGCTCTTTGCACGCTTCGCCGCTTTGGTGAAGGAGCGCGCCCAACAGAAGCGCGGCGACGCAGAGGTCAAGCCGCTGCGCGCCGGCTGACACCGGCCCGAAAGCCCGACCTTCGGGGCATGGCTGCACTATGGAACCTGCCGCACCGACCGAGGCCCCCATCGAAGCGTCCATAGACGCCGCACCGGCAGGCTTGAGCGGCGGCAAGATGGCGAGCGCCGCGCTCGTCGTCATGCTCTTCTTCGTGGCGAGCCGCGCCACCGGCCTGGCCCGCGAGATGATCATCGGCGCCGAGTTCGGCACCAGCGCAGACCTGGACGCCTATCTGGCCGCGTTCCGCGTGCCGGATTTGCTCTTTCAACTCGTGGCAGGCGGCGCGTTGGGCAGCGCCTTCATCCCCACGTTCACCGCCTATTGGGTCAAGGATGACCGGCCCAGCGCCTGGCTGCTCTTCAGCCGCGTGCTCAACCTAATGACGCTGCTGATCGTCGTGCTGGCCGGGCTGGCCGCGCTCTTTGCGCTGCCGCTCGTGCAGCATGTGATCGCACCCGGCTTTCCGCCCGAACAACAGGCGCTGACTGCCAATTTGATGCGCTGGATGATGATCAGCACAGTCATCTTTGGGGCCAGCGGGCTGGTGATGGGCGCGCTCAACGCCATGCAGCACTTCCTGCTGCCCGCGGCTGCGCCTGTCGTCTACAACCTGGCCATCATCCTCGGCGCGCGGCTGCTGGCGCCGCACATCGGCATTTACGGCCTCGCGGCGGGCGTAATGGCCGGCGCTGTAGGCCATCTTCTCGTGCAGATTCCGGGGTTGATTCGCCGCCGGGCGCGCTACGTCTTTGACTGGACTGTGCGCGACGCCGGCGTGTACGAGGTGGCCCGGCTGATGGGGCCGCGCGTGCTCGGCCTCTTCTTCGTTCAACTGCACTTCCTGGTCAACACGATTCTTGCCAGCGGTCTGAGCGCAGGCAGCCTGAGCGCGCTTAACTACGCCTGGCTGCTGATGCTGCTGCCGTTGGGCGTGTTCGCCCAGGCCATCGGCACGGCGGCCTTCCCCACCCTCGCCGCGCAGATCGCGGCCGGGCAGCCCGCGGCCATGCGCGCCACCTTCAGCCAACTGCTGCGCGTGATCTTCTTCCTGACAATCCCGGCCGCGGCCGGCCTGTACTTGCTGCGCGAGCCGGTGATCCAACTCCTCTTCGAGCGCGGCCAATTCGGCGCGCAAAGCACGCAGATGGTCGCCTATGCCCTCCAGTTCTACGCCCTCGGCCTGACGGCGCACGCCGCGGTCGAGATCGCGGTGCGCGCCTTCTATGCGCTGCACGATACGTGGACGCCGGTCGCGGCCGGCGTGGCGGCCATGATCCTGAACATCGGCCTGAGCTTTCTGCTCGTGGGTAGGTTAAGCTACGGCGGGCTGGCCCTCGCCAACACGACCGCCACCACGCTGGAGATGGCGGCGCTGCTGTGGCTGCTGCGCCGCAAGATGGGCGGGCTGGAAGGGGCTCGGCTCGGCAGTGCGCTTGTCCGCAGCCTGGCCGCGACCGCGGCGATGGCGGCGGCGCTGCGGCTGTGGCTGAGCATGTTGGCCGGGCCGTGGGAGCGGGCGTCGATCGCGGCCCTGGGGGGGATCGCGCTGGCTGCCGCAGTCTACCTGGCCGCGGCCGCGCTGTTGCGCAGCGAGGAACTGCGCCCCGCCCTGCGCCTCGTGGCGGCGCGGCGGGGTCGCCCAAGATAAGGACAAGCCGTAGCGTGGGCGTCGCACAAACGTGGGACGCCCGTCGCGCGACGATTGCCAAATAGGACAGCCGGCGTGGATCATTTGTCCGGTTCGATTCCCCCTAATCTCTGCTATGCTTGCATGAGTACATCGTTCACATCCGGTCGCCGTGGCCGGATGGTTATATACAAGGACGCACGAGATGCACAGCATAGCAGCCAAGCGGGCGTCCGCCCGCTATCGCATCCCTCTCTTCATCTTATTGATCCTGGCGACGGCGCTGCCGCTGCCGGTTTACGCCCAGGAACCGCCCGCAGAACCGCGCGAGTATCAGGACACTGGCTACCGGGATATTGTGAGCTTTCTCGAAAGCCCTGACGCCCAGGAGTTGCCCGCCGCACCCGAGACGCCCGTCAACGCAGGAGCAGCCGATGCAATCGACTGGCTGGAGCCACGCGGGCTGAGCATAGTCGACCTGGTCGGCGCCGTGCCCGAAGAACACCTGCGGGGCAGCATCCTGGTCTTCACCGGCGGCAGCGGCATCCTGCGCTATTTGGAAGGGCGGCGCGACGGCAACCGCGTCACCATCAAGGTCGACGTCTCGCCGCGCTACCCCGCGTTGAGCGTGCCCTACACGACGCTCAACTGCCTGGGCAAGCGCGCGCTCTACGACGAATGGCCGCTGACTGTGCCAGCCTCTACCATGCGCATCTTTCAGAACGGCCGGGACATCACCGCCGAGGTCTCGCCCACGTTCCATTACTATCGCGCGGGGCAGGTGCAGCCTTCGCACGACGCCGGCGCTACCCGCTATAAAGACTACGAGACGCCCTTCGTGTCGCTTGAGCGCACCGCCGACGGCGCGCTTAAAATCCCCGCCAACATGGGCTGCACGATCTACATCCCCGGCGAACGCAGCGGACTGACGGCTGAGTTCGTCTTCAATGCGCCGCAGCAGATTGTCGTCGACGTGTTGGGCAGCCAGACCTTCACCTTCCACTCCTACATCGGCACGGGCGACAGCGGTCGCATCGCGGCGCTGGTGTCGCAGATGCAGTCGCGCTTCGGCAGCCGCCACGAGAAATTCCCGCTGCAAATTCCGGCCGGGGCCGATTATGTGTGGCTCCACTACCCGCCGACGCCGGTCAGCGCCTATTCGAACCCCGACGCCAATATCGACAAGAACATCCGGCTGCCGGGCAGCGGCACCTACCGCCTCTCTAGCAACGGCGGCCTTTCGGTCGATCATACCATCTCGCAGGGCTTGCCTCTGCACGCTCAGTGGCTGGATTCCGATATGGGCGGCGGCGATTATCTGCACCAGTTAGGGCCGGTGAACATCTTGGCCGCGCCAGAATATTTCGTGCCCGCGGGCGTGCCCTATCACCCGTGCATGAAGGACGGCGGCTGCTCCTCGGACCTGCTGGACCGCATCTATAAGACGCCCATGCAGATGACGCTTTACTATTACCGCGTGCGCCGTTTGGCCGGCTCCAACCTCACGAGCATCCCGCTGCGCCAGGTGGGCCGATCTTGGAACGCTGCCGCAGCAGCAATCACCGCGCCGCAACCTGAAGCGGAAGCGGCGGACGCCGGCGCAGCCGACAGAACCGTGGCCGCGCTGTTGCCGTTGATCATGACATCACCCGCGCCCAAGACGCTGCCCGACGACGCCCCACGGTCCAAAGACCCCTGGGGCTGGTTCGACGCGGACGGGCGCATGTTGGACGTGATCCCCGGCTTCTAATGCAACGCTAACTGGAATCTAACTCGCTTCTTGTGGAACCTATGCTAATGTATTCTCGTAGATATAGCTGCACGTGCGGCGATATCTACGAGCGGCGTGTAGAGCCTGGCAGTCGCTTGCGGCGGCTGTCACTTGTGCATAGAAAACAAAGGAGCGGGCGCGGTGTTTTTTGATCCACTGTACTTCATTTTTGCACTGCCGGCCCTGATTTTGGGCCTGTATGCCCAGTTCAAGGTCAAATCGGCGTTCTCCAAGTATTCGCGAGTGCGCAACACCACCGGCATCACCGGCGCGCAGGCGGCGCGGCGCATCCTAGACGCCAACGGCCTGACCCACGTCGACGTGGAACGCACCCAGGGGATGCTCTCTGACCACTACGACCCGCGTTCCAAGACGTTGCGCCTCAGCCCCGCCGTCTATGAGGGGCCGACGCTGGCCGCGGTCGGCGTGGCGGCGCACGAGGCCGGCCACGCCCTGCAGGATAAGACGGGCTATGCGCCGCTGCAACTGCGTTCGGCAATGGTGCCCACGGTGCAGATCGGCAGTTGGCTCGGCCCGATCATCTTCCTCGCCGGTCTGTTCATGTCGCTGACGCCGCTGGCCTGGGCCGGGCTGATCCTCTTCGGCGCTACCGCCGTCTTTGCCTTGGTCACGCTGCCGGTTGAGTTCAACGCCAGCAACCGGGCAAAGCAACTCCTGGTCTCGCAAGGCATCCTCGCGCCGCAGGAGATGGGGGGCGTGAACAAGGTGCTCGACGCTGCAGCCCTGACCTACGTCGCCGCGGCGCTGCAAGCCATCATGACGCTGCTCTACTATGCGTCGCTCTTGATGGGACGCCGCGACTAGGCGG
>CAYXRG010000097.1:0-13230 GCA_964467575.1 uncultured Caldilineaceae bacterium
GTGCCCAAAGAAATAACGTGCGGCGCGGTCATATGTCCGACCTCCTCCCCCTAAGTTCTCCTTGCGCCGCCATCGCTACGCCAGCCCCCCGCCATGCTGCTCGTGGGTCACCAAAGCAGGTGCGCCATGCAACAGGGCGAGATGATAGATGCGTGCGGCATGTTCGACAATAATCGAGCGGCGGAAGGCCTCGTCAACAGTCTTTCCTGCGGTCAACAACCCGTGATTCGCCCATACGACGCCAAAACCGTCTCCCATCACGCGCACCATCTCTTGACCGAAGGCGTCAGTGCCGCTCGGCATATATGGCATGATCGGCACGGCGCCGCCTAAATTCACCAGCAGCGCCACAACCACCGGCTCGATGGGCTTGCCCAATACGCCCAGCACATTGACATAGACCGGCTCGGTATGCACCAGTGCATGCAGATCGGGCCGCGCCCGGTACAGCGCACAGTGTACAGGCGTCTCAAACGACGAGTCTCTGCGGCCGGAAACCTTGTTCCCATACAAATCGACCACCGCCAGATCGTCGGGCGTCATCGTGCCGTAGGGCATGTCGTGCGGCGTGATCAGGACAAGGTCGCTCTCCGGATCGCGCACGCTGATGTTGCCTTGCGTGTTGGGAACGAGATCAAACTCCGCAGCCAACTGGGCGTAGTGAATGATTTCCGCTCGAACTTGATATGAGTCAATGTCCACTGTAGACTCCTTGTAGGCTCGCGCCTGTTGAATGGGCATGGGGGACAATCAATGGACTTCCTGACAAGCCAGTGTACAGCAGGATTGCCGGCGAGTCGTTGCTCTCCAGCGGACGACTGCCCGCCGCCCCAATTTTCAAAACGCGATTGACACGCAAGCCGAGTGTGTTACACTTATTTGTGACGCGTATCGTACGTGTCGTCGCCACACGTTCAGCAGCGCGCCCCTACATTGCCGCCAGGCCATCGTTTTCGTTGCTCCCGATTCGGATACGCGTCACAGCTATCCAACTACCTATGAAGCGTTTCGCTTTGTTTAAAAGGGAGGATCGTCAATGAGTCTCTGGTCGCGTCTCTTTGGCAGCGGCTTCGATGATCAAAAACTGACGTCGCTTGTCGAACTCACCATCCGCGAGGACCCGCTGGTAACAGATCATTCCAACCTAACCTTCGCCAGCGAAAACGGCGTGATCACCCTGCGCGGCCGCGTCGCTAAGTCCCTTGAAAAGGACCACCTCGCGACCGCCGTAGAAAACGCCGTCAAGAACAGCGGCCTCAAATATGAACGGATCGTCAACGACATCCAAGTCAAGTAGCGCATCGAACAAGCGCGGCCGCCGTTCCAGTTGATCGGGTCTTGCGCCGCGGCGACATGAACGACAGGTTTGAGTCTCAGGTCTGTCGTTCATGCCGCCTGTGTCTCCCTTTATCCGTTATCCCCCTTTTTGCACAATCGCCCATAGCGCCTGTCCAGACAACGCCGCTCTCGCCGGCGGTATGGACGAATGGGCGCGCCCTATGCGTTTGCCGGAACAACCGCCGCGCCCTCTGCGTTATCTGGGCGGCGCACAGTTTATATCGCATTCCACGCCAGGCAGCGCTGCCGCACACTACACTGATAGGAGAACGCCATGAACCGCAAGATCGCCGTCATCTGGGCCATTCTCGCCCTCACCGCAATAGGGTTGGCGGCGTGTAGCGCCATCACGGTGGAGCCCGCCCCGGCAGAGCCGCCCCGCGCGGAAGCCGCCGCAACCGGCCTGGAGAATCGCCCGTGGCGCCTGGTGAGCTACGCCAACGCCCAATCCGAAACCGTGACGGCGCAGGAGGAGCCTGCCGCAGTAATCACCTTCGAGGACGGCGGGGTCGGCGGCACGTCCGGCTGCAATTCCTTTTTCGGCAGCTACACCCTAGACGGCGATTTCATTGCCATCGAGCAGATCGGCTCTACCCTGATGGCCTGCCCCGACCCGCTCATGCAACAGGAGCAGGACTTCCTTGCTGCGCTCTCCGCCGCCGCCGGCTACGCCGTAGAGGGCGAAACGCTGCAACTTCTCGATGCTGCGGGCAACGCCGTAGCGACCTTCACCCCCCAGGCCAAGGCGGCTGCAGAAGCCTCGCTCACCGGCGTCCCCTGGTCGGCGCAGGCTTTCGGCGGCGAAGTCGTTTCATCGCTCATCGCCGGCACGCAGATCACCGCGCTCTTTACTGAGCAGGGCATCCTCTCCGGCAACGCCGGCTGCAACAACTATAACGCCGCCTACACGGTTGACGGCAACACGCTGCGCATCGACCCGGCGGCCTCCACCCGTATAAACTGCAACGCGCCGGAAGGCATCATGGAACAGGAACAGCGCTACCTGTCCGCGCTCGAAACCGTCGCCGCCTACCGCATCGACGGCGCTGCGCTCGAACTCCTCGACGGCGACGGCGCTCTCGTCCTTTCCTTTGTCGCGCCGGAACCGGAGGCGTCGACCTGCGCCGCAGAGACGCTTGCCAACCTGACCTACGACATTCCAGACTTCCTAGACCGCACGGTGCAACTGAGCGACGGTCACTATGAATACACGCCCGACCGCATCACCGTCGGCCTCATACCGGACCATACGGCGTGCGGCGACGCGACCGGCGACGGCAGCGATGACGGCGTCGCCTATCTCTGGGCCAACACGGGCGGCAGCGGCGTCTTTGTCTACCTGGCCGTCGTCAGCGCCGGCACGGGCGCGCCGGCCAACATCGCCACGCTGCTTTTGGGCGACCGCATCAAGCTCCTATCGACCGCCATCGACGACGGCCAGATCACGCTCGAAGCCATCGTGCAGGGACCGGACGATCCCTTCTGCTGCCCGACGCAACAGGTCGTGCAGGTCTATGCGCTGCAGGACGGTCGCCTGGTCGAAACGGAGAGTCGCATCGTCGCAGGGCTGACGCCCGAAAAGCTCGCCAACATGCAATACGACGTGGAAGAAGCCCCCAACGGCAACGCCTGGCTGTCGGATGGCGTTTACTCCGATCCGAATGAACCTGACCCGGCTGCGCAGATCTCGGTCGCGCTCCTGTCCGCGCATACCGCGTTCGGCGCAATTGACGGGACGCCCTCCGCCGCCGCCATCCTCGCCGTGCACGCCGGCGATTCCGACGAGCATCACTATCTCGCCCTCGTGCAAGAGCAGGAAGGCAAGCCCGTCCACGTCGCCAGCAGCCTGCTGGGCGGGCGCATCATCTTTCGCTCGATCGCAGTCGAAGACAACCGCGTGATCGTCGACATGCTCACCGTGGGGCCGGGCGATTTCGTCTGTTGCCCCAGCGTGCACGTGGTCGAGACCTACGCGCTGCGGGATGGCGAGCTCATCCAGGTATCCGGCGAGGAAGCTTCCACGACAGGGCGCCTAAGCCTCGGCTAAAATGAAACGCCGTCGCTGCGCCTGCATTTGTCCTCGCGCAGCGACGGCTTTCCGTATGCGAATGGCAGTTCGCCCCTATCCCTTCGCCATGAGCGGCAGATAGACAAACCGCCCGCGCTCAATGGAGCCGATGTCGCAGGCCAAGCCGATAGGCCGTCCGATCCCGCGCTGGTCGATGGCCGGACAGCCGTCGCCGGCATCCAGGGCTGGGCTGCCCTCCAGCGGCTCAAAACTGCGCGTGGGGCCGCCGTTATCCGCTAACGGCGCCAGCAGCGGATCCGTCGACAACAGATCGCCCGCCGAGCTTGGGTTGGGCACGCAGCTATTGTCGCCGATGATGTTGCGCCCTTCGGAGATCATGGCCGGGCCGTCGCAGTTTAGGCTGGGGTTCGCGTCGGCTTCGTCCCGGCTGCCGGCCAGGATCGTATTCTTGACGTGCGTTTCCCCCGCGCTGAAGACCGCGCCGCCAAGGTCGGCGCGGTTGATATAGAAAGTGCTGCTTTCAATATACGCCACGCCGGAAGTATACAGGCCGCCGCCGCTGTCAGCGCGGTTGTTGGAAAACGTGTTGTTGGCGAACTGCGCCGTATTGTTCACCAGCCGCACGCCGCCGCCCTGTCCGGTGGCGATGTTGCTGCGCACGGATGAGGTCGCCAGGGTGAGCGGCCCGCCCATCGAATAGACGCCCCCGCCGTTGGCGGCCTGGTTGCTGATCAGCGTCGTATAGCGCACCGTCACCGAGCCGCCGTTGTTGTAGATGCCGCCGCCGTTGCCCGAGGCAATGTTGCTGCCCAGCGTGCTGTAACGGATGGTCAATTCCCCTTCGTTATGGATAGCGCCTCCCGTTGTGTTCGACACGTTGCTCGTCAAGAAGCTGTTGTTGATGGCGACCTTGGCCTGAGGACCGACATAGATCGCGCCTCCGCCGGAGAAATTGCCGTCCACCAGGCTGATGTTGTTGAGCGTCAGGTCCCCCGCGCCGAAGACGTAAAAGAGTTGGCGCGCGTCCTCGCCGCTCAGGATGATCTTGCCGCCGCCGTCCACCGTCACTTGTTTATCCGTCGTGTTGGTATTGACGATCATCTCGACGGGGTCATCGCCGCAGTCGAACGTGATGTCGCCGCCCGCCGCTACAGCCGCGTCCAGCGCATTGGCGGCGGCCCCTGTCTGACAACTCGCCGGGGTTCCGTCGCCGATCACCGTCTGCACCGCCGCAGGCTGAGCTTTCGCTGCGCCGGCCCCTCCGACTGACCCTACCGCCAACATGCCGATAAGCAACAGACGCCTGAAGTTCATAGGTTCTCTCCTCCCAGAGGTCTTTCACAACCGCGAACCAACACCAACCGTAACCACGTTATGCGCATGTTTGTGCAGGGAGAAAGGAGGGCGGTAAATGCGCGCAGGCGATTATAATCGAGCCGATTTTTCCTGCGCAAACGGGACCATGCGCATTTGACAATTGGCGCGGCGCCCAACAAAGCCACACGCCGCCTCGACGGCCTTTGCGCCTGACCCGATTCGGACTACACTGAAACGGATAGACGCACGCCCATGCCCGGCTCGTTCTGTACAGGAGGCTCTATGCTGCTCTGTATCGACATCGGCAACACCAACATCATGCTTGGCCTGTACGACGGCGACGATCTCGGCCCTCACTGGCGACTCTCGACCGACCACGAGCGCATGCCGGACGAGTTCGCCATGCAGCTCATTAACCTGCTCAACTACGTGGGCGTGGCTCGCGAGCAGATCAGCGGCGTCGCCATCGCTTCGGGCGTGCCCATGCTGACAAGCCGCTGGCGCGAGGTGTGCCGCAACTACCTGCGCTGCGAGCCGCTCGTCATCAACGGGCGCATGCACACCGGTCTCACCATCCTCTATGACAACCCGGACGCGGTGGGCGCCGACCGCATCGTCGACGCGGTGGCGGCCTTCCGGCTCTACGGCGGCCCCACCTGCATCGTCGATTTCGGCACGGCCACCACCTTCGAGGCCATCACCGCCGCGGGCGAATACCTGGGCGGGGCCATCGCGCCCGGCATCGGCGTCGCAGCCGACGCCCTGGCCCAGCGTGCGGCCAAGTTGCCCAAGGTCGACATCGAGCGCCCGCCCTCGGTCATCGGCCGCAACACCGTCCACTCGATGCAGTCCGGCCTGCTCTTCGGCTATGTGGGCCTGGTCGAAGGCATGGTGACGCGCTTCAAGGCCGAACTTGGCCCCGCGACCAAAGTGGTCGGCACGGGCGGTCTGGCCCCGCTCATCGCCGCCGAGACGGACGCCATCGACATCATCGCGCCGTGGCTCACGCTGGACGGGCTGCGCATGCTCTACGTCATGAACCACGAAGCCTAACAGACCGGCCTTCCAAGAAGCTCGCCGCTTCCTCGAAGGCGTCGCCACTCAAGGAGAGAACAACCGCCATGACGACAAATCCCCTTCACGGACGACGCATCGTCCTCGGCGTAACCGGCAGCATCGCCTGCTATAAGGCCGCGGACCTCGCCAGCAAGCTCGCCCAGGCCGGCGCCGCGGTCGACGTGATCCTCACCCGCGCCGCCGCCGAGTTCGTCGCGCCGCTCACCTTCCAGTCCGTCACCGGACGCCGCGCCTACACCGACGACGACCTGTGGGGCCATGAGGCGCATGTGCTGCACATCGGCCTGGCCCATTCCGCCGACCTGCTGCTCATCGCGCCCGCCACCGCGCACACCCTGGCGAAACTCGCCTATGGCCTGGGCGAAGACCTCCTCAGCGTCACGGCGCTGGCGGCGACCTGCCCGGTGGCGCTCGCCCCGGCGATGGACGCGGGCATGTACTCGCACGCGGCGACGCAGGCCAACCTGCGCAGCCTGCAGGAGCGCGGTGCGGTCATCATTGGCCCGGAAGAAGGCCATCTCGCTTCGGGGCTGGTCGCCAAAGGCAGGATGACGGAACCCGCCGCCATCTTGGGCCAGGTGCGCTATCTGTTTTCACGGCAAGGGCCGCTGGCAGGCCGGCGCGTTGTCGTCACAGCCGGCGGCACGCGCGAGCCGCTGGACCCGGTGCGCTTTCTCGGCAACCGCTCGTCGGGCAAACAGGGCTATGCCATAGCCCAAGCCGCGCTGGATATTGGGGCGGAGGTGACATTGATCAGCAGCGCGAGCGGCCTGCCCGCGCCCGCCGGCGCGCAGGTCGTCGCCGTGGAGACGGCGCAGGAGATGGCAGATGCCGTGCTGCGCGCCGTCGCAGAGGCCGACGCGTTGGTCATGGCCGCGGCTGTGGCCGACTTCCGTCCCGCCCAGGTCGCGGCGCAGAAACTGAAAAAGGACGCAGGCCCGCCCGTCGTAGCGTTGGAGCGCAACCCGGATATTCTGCTCGACGTGGCGCAACAGCGCGCCGCGAGCGGCCATCCGCAGGTAGTGGTCGGCTTCGCGGCGGAGACGGAAGACCTGTTGGAGAATGCGCAGGCGAAGTTGGCGCGCAAGGGGCTGTCGCTGATCGTCGCCAACGACGTCAGCGCGGCCGATGCCGGCTTTGCCGTAGACGCCAACCGCGTCACCCTGCTGGCAGACGACGGTTCGCGCGAGACTCTTCCCCTGATGAGCAAGGCGGAGGTGGCGGATCAGGTGATGGCGCGCGTCGCCGACCGGCTGGCCGGGCGCATGGAGAACCGCTGAGCGCAGAGACGCGCAGGACGCGATGGGGAACACAAAGAGCGCGCCCAAAACAGCCAAGATCGCCCATCTGTTCGACCGCCAAACGTAGGTCGCAAGCGCCTGGCTGTGGTACACTCAACGAAACAGCAACCTTCGCCCAAAATCGCCGTTTCAAACTATCACCGGTCACTATTACCGCTCTATATCGCCAACCTATATCGCCAACCTATATCGCCAATGGAGGAAACGGATATGAACATCCACAAGAAATTCTACGGGGCTGTCCAAAGCGGCACGCCGGTCGATCTGTACACGCTGACCAACGACCACGGCGTCGAGGTCAAGATCACCAACTACGGCGGCATCGTCGTATCGGTGCGCACGCCGGACCGCAACGGCAAGTTCGACGACATCGTGCTCGGCTTCGACACCCTAGAAGAATACCTGGGGCCGCATCCCTTCTTCGGCGTGCTCGTCGGCCGCTATGCCAACCGCATCGCCCACGGCAAGTTCACGCTCAAGGGCAAGGAGTACGCCCTGGCGAAGAACGTCGACGAGAACCATCTGCACGGCGGCGTCAAGGGCTTTGACAAGGTGGTGTGGGAGGCCGAAAGCGCCAGCGTCAGCGACGAAGTCAGCCTGCGTCTCACCTACCTGAGCAAAGACGGCGAAGAGGGCTACCCCGGCAACCTGACGGCCGAAGTCGTCTATACCCTCACCAACGACAACGAGCTGCGCATCGACTACGCGGCCACGACCGACCAGACCACCGTCCTCAACCTGACCAACCACTCCTATTTCAACCTGGCTGGGCAGGGCGACAACCTGAACCACGTGATGATGATCAACGCCGACCGCTTCACGCCCATCGACGGCACGCTCATCCCCACCGGCGAGCTGCGCAGCGTCGAGGGCACGCCGCTCGACTTCCGCCAGCCGACGCCCATCGGCGCGCGCATCGAGCAAGAGGACGATCAACTGCGCTTCGGCGGCGGCTATGACCACAACTGGGTCATCAACGGCACGCCGGGCGAGCTGCGCCTGGCCGCGCGCGTCACCGAGCCTTCCACCGGCCGCGTCCTCGAGGTGCATACTACGCAACCGGGCATGCAGTTCTACTCCGGCAATATGATGCCTGAAACCATCACCGGCCGCGGCGGACAGGTCTACCCGTGGCGCGGGGCCTTCTGCCTAGAGACGCAGCACTTCCCGGACTCGCCCAACCAGCCCAACTTCCCCTCCACCGTGCTGGAACCGGGCGAGCGCTTCCACGAGGTCACAGTTTTCAAGTTCGGCGCCGAATAGGCGAACAGAGAGCAAGCCGCACAACAGCCGTGCAGGAAGCTGCGAACTTCCTGCACGGAGAAACCATACGGCATTGACGAAAGCGAGGCGGTTCGAGCATGACCACACCAGCCGAGGCAACGCCCTCCCTGCGCAGCATCCGGCTGCGCGTCAACGGCCGCGAGCACACGTTTCGCGTCGACCCGGCCACGCCGCTGCTCTACATCCTGCGCAACGACCTGGGGTTGAAGGCGGCCAAGCTGGCCTGCGGCCTAGAGCAATGCGGCGCCTGTAAAGTCCTGATCGACGGGCAAGCCCGCCCTTCGTGCAAAACCCCGGTGGGCGAGCTGCACGGCAGCCAGATCGTGACGCTGGAAGGCCTGGCCGCGGACGGCAGCCTCCACCCGGTGCAGCAAGCCTTCATCGACGAGCAGGCCACGCAATGCGGCTACTGCGCGCCGGGCATGATCATGGCCGCCATCGCCCTGCTCAAGCAGAACCCGCAGCCGAGTGACGACGACATCCGCCGCGGCCTGGCTCGCCACCTCTGCCGCTGCGGCGCCTACCCGCGCATCATTCGCGCCGTCCGTCGCGCCGCCCAACAAGCCGCCCAGGAGGTGCAGCCGTGAGCCCGGAATCTCTTTCCTCCAGCCTGCGCCTGACGCCGGACCTGGACCGCTGGATTCGCATCGATCCCGGCGGGACCGTCACCGTTTTCACCGGCAAGGTGGAGATCGGCCAGGGCATCCAGACCGTGATCGCGCAGATCGCCGCCGAGGAGTTGGACGTCTCCATGCAACGCATGCAGGTGATCCTGGCTGATACGCTGCTCTCGCCGGACGAAGGCTTTACCGCAGGCAGCATGTCGACCCAGGTCAGCGGCGGCGCCGTGCGCCAGGCCGCGGCCGAAGCGCGCTATATTCTCGTCGGCCAAGCCGCCGCGCAACTCGACGCGCCTGTGGACCGTCTGCGCGTCGAGGACGGCACGGTCTACGACCCGGAGACCGGCGCCAAAGTCACCTATTGGGAGCTGATGGCCGGCAAGCGCTTCAACCAACAGGTCTCCGGCCGCGTGGCGTCTAAACCCGCTGCGCAGTATGCCATCGTCGGCCAACCTGTGCCGCGGCTCGACATTCCCGCCAAGGTGGCGGGCGAGCCCGTGTACGTCGACGACATGGACCTGCCCGGCATGGTGCATGGGCGCGTCGTGCGCCCGCCCAGCTATACGGCGCGCCTGGCCGCGATCGACACGGCGCCGGTGGAGGCCATGCCCGGCGTGATCGCTGTGGTTCGCGACGGCAGTTTCCTCGGCGTGATCGCCCAGCGCGAGGAACAGGCCGTCTTTGCCGCGCAGCGTCTCGCCGGCCTCGCCCAGTGGCAGGGAGACCGGCCCCTGCCGCCGGCAGAGGAGATCAGCCAGCGCCTCCTATCCACGCCCGGCGAGAGCTTCCTCGTCGTGGACGGGACGCCCACGAACGACCCAATCCCCCCGTTCGAGCCGCCGCACGGCGCGACGCAGACGGTCGCCGCGGTCTACTCCCGGCCCTATGTGCGACACGCCTCGCTCGGCCCTTCCTCCGCCGCGGCGCAGTTCGAGGACGGAAAGCTGACGGTGTGGACGCACAGCCAGGGCGTCTATCCGCTGCGCGCCGACATGGCGCAGGTCCTCGACATGCCCCTGGGCGACATCCGCGTCATCCACCGGCAAGGCCCCGGCTGCTACGGCCACAACGGAGCAGACGACGTAGCGCTCGACGCCGCGCTGCTGGCGCGCGCCGTGCCGGGCCGCCCGGCGCTCGTCAAGTGGAGCCGCCACGACGAAAACTTGTGGGAACCGTTCGGCCCGGCTATGGTCATGAAACTTCAAGCCAGCCTGGACAGCGCCGGTGAGGTGCTGCTCTGGGGCCACGAGACGTGGAGCTACTCGCACTCGGCGCGCCCGCGCGTGGAGCCGGGACGCTCCAGCCTGCTGGCGGCCCATCATCTCGCCCGGCCCTTTGCCCCGCCCGTCCAGCAGCCGGGACGCGGCTTCCACGGCGGCATCCACCGCAACGCCGACCCGCTCTACGCCTTCCCGCGCCGCCGCATCGTCAAGCATTTCGTGCCCGACAGCCCGCTGCGCCATTCCGCGCTGCGTAGTCTGGGCGCGTTCAGCAACATCTTCGCCTCCGAATCCTTCGTGGATGAAGTGGCCGCAGCCGCGCAGATCGACCCCGTGGCGTTTCGCCTGCGCTACCTGACCGACCCGCGCGCCCGCGACGTGGTAGCGGCCGCAGCGGAACGCGCCGGCTGGCGCGCCGAGCCGCGTCCTGCGGGCCGCGGTCAGGGCATCGCCTTCTCGCGCTACAAAAACACGATGATCTACTCCGCCGTCGTCGTCGAGGCGACCGTAGACCCCGAAAGCGGCGTCGTGCGCGTCGAGCGCGCCGTCGCCGCGGCCGACGCCGGGCAGATCATCAACCCGGACGGGCTGCGCAATCAGTTGGAGGGCGGCATCGTCCAGTCCATCAGTTGGACGCTGAAAGAGGCGGTGCAATTCGGCCCGGACGGTCTGGCGGGCGAAGACTGGACGACCTACCCGGTCATCACCTTCACCGAGTCGCCCGCGGTCGACGTCGTGCTGCTCGACCGGCCCGGCGAACCGCCCCTGGGCGCGGGCGAGGCCACGGTCGGCCCCGCCGCCGCAGCCCTGGCCAACGCCATCTGGGATGCAACCGGCGCGCGCCTGCGCCAACTGCCCTTTACGCCCGAACGCGTGCGCCAAGCGCTGGGCGCCGCCTGAGGTTCGCACGGCACAAGTTCCTGCAAGGAGAACAACCATGAGCCGCACCGGACGCGCTGTCGTCACCCACGGACGTGATTTCGAGATTCGCGAGTACCCCGTTCCCGACCCGGCCCCCGGCACGGTGTTGCTGCGCCAGGAGTTGGCCGGCATCTGCGGCACGGACCTGCACAACTGGCAGAAGGGCCTGCCCGTCGACACGCTGCAAGGCCATGAGGTCGTCGGCATCGTCGAAGCCCTAGGCAGCGGCGTCTCCGTCGATTACCTGGGCAACCGCCTGCGCGAGGGCGACCGCGTAGTCTTCCACCCGCGCAACAGCGGCGTCGCCTACGGTTTTCGCGCGGCTGACGAACCGTTCACCGGCGGCTTCGCCGAGTACGTCTATCTGAAAGACCCGGTCAACTGCATCATCAAGACGCTGACGCCGCCGCAGGTTGCGGTCCTAGCCGAGCCGTTCACCGTCGGCGTGCACTCGGCCCTGCGCGCCAAAGTGCAGATCGGCGACACGGTGATCATCCAGGGCGCGGGGGCCATCGGCCTCATGTGCCTGATCGCGGCCAAGATCACCGGCGCGGCCCGGCTGATCGTGATCGGCGGCCCGGCAGGCCGTCTCGAATTGGCGGAAAAGTTGGGCGCGCACGTCACCATCGACATCGCCGACTACCCGGATGTGGAGACGCGCAAGCAGGTCGTGCTTGAACACACCCCGCGGCGCGAAGGCGCGGATGTCGTCTTCGAGTGCGCCGGCTTCCTGCCCGCCTTTCCCGAAGGGCTGGAATACGTCAAGCAGGACGGCACGTTTGTCGAAGTGGGTCATTTCGTGGATTCCGGCCTGATCGAGGTCAACCCGCACAAGCATTTCCTGCGCCCCAACCTGCGCCTGGAAGGCGTGTGGGGCAGCCGCCATCACCACTTCGTGCGCGCTATGGCCGTGATGGAGAACGAGGAGTTCCCCTTCGCCGACATGGTAAGCCACGTCCTGCCGCTGGAGCGGGTGAAGGACGGCTTCGACGCGCTCAACGGCGCGTACAGCCTGGGCGGCGAGACCGTCGTCAAGATCGCGATCCAGGCGCCGGCTAGTTAGCCGGCGGAAACCAACCGCATCGCCTAACTGCAAACGACCCGCTAGGAGCAGCCCCGTGACCGCATCCGTTCCGCTTTCCGCCCTGCAAGCGCTGGGCATCCGCTATCTGAACGCCGAACCCGCGGCGGACGACGAGCGCGCCCTGGACGCCTACCGCGCCGCCGGCGTCTATGCCGCGGCCGGCGCGCCCGTACACGAATCCGAGCCGCGCCTGCCCAAAGGCGACGGCATCGGCGCCGGCGACGTCATCCGCGACCTAGGTGCGCTCAACGGGGCCATCGCCGAGGAGGTCGCCCGCGCCCGCCAGGGCGGACGCGCCGTCCTCATGACCGGCGGCAACTGCTGCCACATCACCGGCATCGTGGGCGGCCTGCAAGACGCGCACGGTCCCGGCGTGCGCGCCGGCCTCGTCTGGTTCGACGCGCACGGCGACTTCAACACGCCGCAGACCACGCTCAGCGGGATGTTGGGCGGCATGCCGGTCG
The DNA here is from genome assembly GCA_964467575.1 of uncultured Caldilineaceae bacterium. GTDB lineage: Bacteria > Chloroflexota > Anaerolineae > Caldilineales > Caldilineaceae > JASGTU01. The sequence goes on from CAYXRG010000097.1 coordinate 12,656, forward strand.
CAGTGTGCGCCGGCCTCGCCTATCCCGTCTGGCGTGAAGGTTCGCACATCGTGGCGCCGCTGCCCACGGACCGCATCGTCATGGTCGACGTGCGCAACCTCGACGAGGCCGAGGAGCAGTTGATCCGCGCCGTGGGCATCCCCATTGTCCCCGTATCGCCCGCACTGCCCGGCGGAGCCTTGCACCAAGCCGTCACAGAGTTGGCGGCGCGCGTCGACATGCTCTATCTGCACGTAGACGCCGACATCCTAGACGAACGCTACGTGCCCGATAACCGCACGCGCGAGCCGGGCGGCCCGGACATGGAGCAGGTTTTCGCCGCGGTCGACGCGGTGATGGCGACGGGCAAGGTGGCGGTCTATGCGGTGGTGTCGGTGGACGCGCGCGGGCCGGGCCGCGACCGCGCCGTCGCTTCGGGCATCGAACTCATCCGCGGCGGGCTGGAGTCCTGGCGGCGTCACGGCATGGCGGGATAAGCGAAAGTATACGAGGCTTGGTATGACTACTTTGGCGCTGCCACCCGATACCAGTACCCATACGCGTCGGTGAAGCCTAGCCGCGCGTACAGGCTGCGC
>CAYXRG010000097.1:13330-14687 GCA_964467575.1 uncultured Caldilineaceae bacterium
CCGATACCAGTACCCATACGCGTCGGTGAAGCCTAGCCGCGCGTACAGGCTGCGCGCCGCGCTGTTGCGCGCGACGACCTGCAGGTAGCACGCAGTCGCGCCGCGTTCCAGCGCCCAACCGGCCATCTGCCGCACGAGCCGCCCGCCCAAGCCCTGCCGGCGACGCGCCGCGTGCGTTACGATGTCGAAGAGGCCGAAACGCTGCCGGTCGAGCACGCCCATGCCGCAAGCCAGCGGCTCCCCATCCACGACGAGCGCGGCGAAGAGTCGCGGCGGCACGATGGCTTGCAGGATGGCGCGATGAGCGGCGCGGGTGTGCGGCGCGGCCTGGCTCAACTGCATGTACGCATCGAGCCATCCATCCAACTCCATCTGTACGAATTGCACTGGCGCCGCTGAGGCCCCCTGCAATGCCGCAGCGCCATCGGCCGCATCCGCCGCCGCGCAAGTCATCACCGCCGTCTGGTCCAACATCTGATAGCCGCGCTGCGCTAGAAACCCGTCCAAGGCGGCGGATTCCGCACTATCGATTAGGCGAAAGATGGGGGGCAGCCCGCACGCCCGGTAGAGGTCCTCGCACAGGGGGACCAGTTCGGCGGGCGCGATACGCGGCGGGCGCAGCCGGTTGACCGAGTTGGCGCGCTTGGTGTAGCCCTGTGCAAGGCGCACCACGTACCCGTCGAGCAGATATTGCTGGGCCGCGGGCCAGGCGTTGAGGGCCGCGGCCTCAATTTCGTCGATCTCGCTCTCATCAATGCGGCGCATCGTTCACGTCCCTACAGCGGGCGATCAGGCCAGGCCTTCGATAAACTCCAGCGCGCCGTGGCGGATGCGGCGATAGTAGCAGCTTAATCGCGATTGGCCCGCGGCGTTCTTGGTGTGGCACGCGCCCGCGCCCAGCGGGCGCACCAGGTAGAGCAGCGAGTTTTGCTCGCAGTTGACGCGCACCTCGACCACTTGCAGCGTATCGCCCGACGTTGCGCCTTTCACCCACAGCTCGTTGCGCGACGTGCTCCAGAAGGTCGCCACGCCATGTGCCAGCGTATGCCGCAGCGCGGCGTCGTTGGCGTAGGCGATGATCAGCACTTCCTTGCTATCTGCGTCTTGCACCGCAACCGGCACAACCGCCGCGCCGGATGCGCCGATTTGCTGCAGTTTGGTGAAGTCAATCGCCAGTTGCGCGCCCTCTTCAAGCGTATGATGCGCCATCCTCTCCATCCGCTCGCTCAACTCCGTTCTCCTCACTAACGCCCCGTCACCGTCCGGGCGCGGCTTTGCACTGCAATATCTTACCCCATCTCCGGCGAAGAAGCCCGGTCGCAAGACTGCCGGGGGACAAAAAGGCCGCAGGCCCGTT
>CAYXRG010000098.1:0-14400 GCA_964467575.1 uncultured Caldilineaceae bacterium
CCCCGACCTGTCCGGCGGGAAGCCGTGGACCAGCGACGCGCCGGTGCGCAGCACGCAGGTTGCGCTGCCGCCGGGCATGGTCCACTTCGGCATCGGCCAGCCAGACTTCAACCTCCTGCCCCTGGACCTCATGCGCCGGGCCGCGGAACACCGGCTGGCGCAGGGCAACCCCTATCTGCTCAACTACGGCGCCGAGCAGGGCGACGGCTATTTCCGGCAGGCGCTGGCGAGTTTCCTGGCCGCGCGGTACCGCCAAGCGGTCGACGCCGAACGCCTGCTCGTCACCGGCGGCGCCTCGCAAGCGCTGGACCTGATCTGCACGCTCTTTGCGCGCAACGGCGATGTCATCTTCGCAGAGGAGCCTTCCTACTTCTTGGCCCTGCGCATCTTCGCCGACCACGGGCTGCGCGTGGTCTCCTTGCCTACCGACGACGAGGGGCTAGTCATTGACGCCCTGGAAGAAGCCTTGGCGCAGCACCAGCCCGCCTTTCTCTACACCATCCCTACCTTCCAGAACCCCACCGGCGTGACCTTGCCGGAGAGCCGGCGCGCGCGGCTGGCCGAGCTGAGCCGGCGGCATAACCTGCTGGTCGTGGCGGACGAGGTCTACCACCTGCTCGACTACGGCGCGGCCCTGCCCGCGCCCCTGGCGCTGTATGCGGACGACGCCAACATTCTGTCGCTTGGCTCCTTCTCCAAGATTCTAGCCCCCGGCCTGCGCCTGGGCTGGATCCACGGCTCGCCCGCTCTGGTGGAGAAGATCGCGCTGTGCGGCCTGACCGACAGCGGCGGCAGCCTCAACCACTTCACCTCCGGCTTGGTACGCTCCTTGCTGGAACTCGACCTGCTTGGGCCATATGTGGAGGGGCTGAAGACGGTCTACGCGGGGCGCGCCCAGGCCCTCAGCGCTGCGCTGCGCCGCGAACTGCCTGAGGCGAGCTTCGACGGCGCGCGGGGCGGCTTCTTCTTGTGGCTCACGCTGCCCGAGGGCGTCGATACGCCCGATTTGCTGGATATGGCGCAGCGCTATCAGGTCGGCTTCCAGCCCGGTGTGAGCTTCTCCAGCCAGGGCGGGATGCGTCGCGCCATGCGCTTGAGCTTTGCGTTCCACGACATCCCCGCGCTGGAGCTTGGCGTCCGGCGTTTGCGCCAGGCGCTCGACGATTATCTCGGCGCCAGATAGCGCAGAGTTGCCAAACCATTTGGGGACGAATTCGAGCAATTCGTGAAATTCGTGGCGAATCTCTGCTGTGAATATTCGTCGCCGCCTCAGTTGACACCCGCCCGCCCGTTATGATACATTTGCCTCTGTGAAACGGGCATGCCATTCACACGTTTTACGTTGTGCAGTCCAAGTCGCAGCGAAGGCCGCCGGCCTTTCCTGCAGAGCAAGAGGAGGCGTACACATGATGAATCCGAACGCAGCCCAAGTCCTGGTGATTGCCGTCGGGGTACGCCTGCCGACCAGCCGGTAACTCGTTTGCCAACGAAATAACCGGCTGTTAACCGCCGTCTACGGCCGCGGGCGTCTCCTGCCTCGCGGCCGTTTTTGATCTCCGCTCCGGCGCATTTCCGCGCCGCCGCAGCATAGCGCCTTGCACGCGTCCGCTGCCGAGCGTCGACCATCTCCAGCCGTGAGGGCGAGTCTCGTCCTGCGGCCGTTTTTCTATTGGCGGCCCGGCAAGGCGCACCCCAGACCCGTCGCATGTGCATCCGCCCCGGCAGAGGCCGGCGCGCGGCCGCATCTCACGACCGGCAGTCGCCTGTACGGATGGCTGCCGTCATGCTTAACCATTTACCGATATAGGAATGATCCAACCATGAAGAGTGGCAGTAACTACTTGAGAAAACCGAAGACGGACGTCGATAGGGCGCTCAAGAATATGGAAAAGAGCAAGCGCCGCCGCCAGATCGAAGCGGAGCGCAAGAAGTTCCGGCGCAATCAACAGCCCAAAGGCCCGCGGCGTAAATCGTGGGGCGTTGAGGGCGCGGACGAAGCGGATCTCACTGCGTTCGAGCGCATCATGCCGCGCGACGAGGGCGAACGCCGGCGCATGCTGGAGCAAGCCGCGCAATCTCGCAACGGCGGCGCTCAGGAACAGGCGCAAGCGGCGGATGGCGCCCCCTCCCAGGAGCCGGGCGTTTCCTCACTTGTTGGGGATGGCGCTGTGCGCATCGGCCTCGTGGTCGAGTTCGGCAGCGGCCTGTGCCGCGTCCACATCGACGGCGAGGCGGAAGGCGAGGTCGTTCTATGCAGCTTGCGCGGCGCGCTGGCCGAACAGGAGAGCGGCTTCACCAACCCGGTCGCCGTGGGCGATCGCGTGACCGTGCGCCTGGACGGCGCGGGCGGCGGCGTGGTGGAGGAGGTTCTGCCCCGGCGCAGCCTGCTGGCGCGGCCCGACGTCTTCAAAGCGCACCTGCGCCAAATCCTCGTCGCCAACGCCGATCAACTGCTGATCGTGGCGTCGTGGCGCGAGCCGGCCCTGTGGCTGGAACTGATCGACCGCTACCTGATCGCGGCGGCGCGCGGCGACCTGCCCGCGCTGCTCTGTGTAAACAAGCTCGACCTGGCCGTCGAGCCGGGCGAGGTGCAGGAGACGCTGGCCCCGTACACGGCGCTGGGCATCCCCTGCCTTCTGACCAGCGCCGAGACCGGCGAGGGCATCGCCGAGCTGCGCGCCCGCTTGCAGGGACGTACGACGGTGCTGGCCGGGTTGTCGGGGGTGGGCAAGTCCTCGCTGTTGCAGGCCATCCGTCCTGAGCTGAACCTGCGCACCGGCGCGGTTAGCGACCGCCGTCACGAAGGACGGCACACCACGACGCAGGCCGTCCTGGTGCAATTGGGCGAGTCCACCAACGTGGTGGATACGCCCGGCATCCGCGAGTTCGGCCTGGCTGGCTTGAGGCGCAGCGAGTTGGCCGGCTTCTTCCCTGACTTCGCGGCCGCGGCCGAAGGCTGCCGCTTCCGCAACTGCGCCCACATCGACGAGCCGCAGTGCGCCGTGCGCGCGGCGGTCAGTCGTGGCCGGATCGCCCAAAGCCGTTACCACAGCTACCGGCAGATCTATGCCGAACTGGCCTAGCCGCGAAATTGTGCCGGGGATGCCTGCGCCCCATCCCCGGCACACAATACGGCAAGCCGCAGCGTTTGACCCATAGCCCGCGATTAGGTACGATTACGTAAACTGGAGCGGGCTGGGAGCCTAGGTATTCCAGCGGCAGCCAAAACGTTGCCGGCTATCCGCCATCGTCGCGAGAGCCGACCCAGCAGCCCGATTTCCACGAAAGGTGAATAGACGCTCGTCTCACCATCAGGAGGACACTATGCTAAATCCGTGGATTATGTTCATCGTCGGTCTAGTGTTGGGTTGGCTGTTAAGCTGGTTGTTGCAGCGCCGCCTCGACGACAGCCTGACGGGGCAAGTCGAGCAGTTGCAGCGCGAGTTGGCTGAGTGCAACCGGCGTCTGGGCGAGACGGCCTCTGCGCCTGCAGTAGAGGAGGGCGCGTTGGTCGAGCGAGCGGCTCCGTCTGTGGCCGTGGCGGCTGCCGCCGCGGTGGAAGAGGCGGAACAACTGGCGCCTGCGCCCGAAGCCGCCTATATTCCGCCGGAGGAAGAACTCGCCGTCGAAGAGCCTGTGACCGAGGAACTTCCCGCCGCGCATGTCGTCGAGGAGCCTGTGGCGGAAGAATTCGCCGCCGAGCCTGTCGTCCAGCCAGTCGAAGAAGCGGTGGAAGAGGCTGTGATGGAAGCGCCGGCTGAAGAAATCCCCGCAGAGATGGCGGCCGAAGCGCCAGTATTTGCACAAGGCGCCGCCGCGGACGACCTCACGGTCATTAAGGGCATTGGCCCCAAGTTCGCCGAGACATTGCAGGCCGCGGGCATCACGACCTTTGCGGCCCTGGCGCAGCTTACGCCGGAGGAGCTGGAACAGATTGTGCAGCCGGCCGGGTGGCAGAAGGTTGATTTCGCCGAGTGGATCGCGCAGGCGGCGCAGTTAGCCCGCTAGCGCGTCCGGTGCACGGGTAAGGAGCGGCACAAGTTTATGGGGAACCGCGTGCGGACACAACGCTTGTGTCCGCACGTTTATGCGGCGATGCACCGTCGTGCAGGCAGGCTGCATGGCAGAATGCAGGCTTTGTCTGTTCACTGTGTATAATAGATGAGTCCGTTTTGGGGCGGTTTGCGACGCACAACAGGCCGCAACTGATGTGAACTATCCATAACCGCTAGACGGGAGAAGGGTTTGCCATGCCGACACGGATTGAGCAGTCTGCGCCTCGCACATTAGCCGAAGCTGACCTTACCCCGCGCGGGCCGGTTCACCCGAGTCCGGTTGATTGGCGCGATCAGATTCTCTACCAGTTGCTGCCGGATCGTTTCAGCGACGAATGTGAAGACCAGCGTCCGCTTTTTGATCCGACGCATCCCGGCCAATATCATGCCGAAGACAAGGCGGCGTGGATGCGGGCCGGTACGCAGTTTGTGGGCGGGACGATCCGCGGCATCCAGAGCAAGCTCGACTATTTACAGGGATTGGGGGTGACGACACTCTGGCTTAACCCGCCCTGGAAACAGCGCGCCGATCTGGAAACCTATCACGGTTACGGCATCCAAAACTTCCTAGAAATCGACCCCCGCTTCGGCACGCGCCAAGATCTGCGCGATCTGGTGGATGCAGCCCACAGCCGCGGCATGTACGTCATCCTCGACGTAATCTTTAACCACAGCGGCAATAACTTCTTTTATGTGCACGAGGAGACCGGTTCGCCCCGCGATTCGATGCCCTACCGCGCCGCGCCGCGCTACGCCATCCACGGCTGGCGTTCGGCCACGGGGCAAAGCGTGCCGGTCCCGCGCACGTTGGAAGACGGTGTTTGGCCTGTCGAGTTTCAGAACCCGGAGTGGTATACACGCGTCGGCCAGATTAGCCAGTGGGCGGCAGGCTACCAGGAAGATTCACTCAACCCGGATGCGGAATACCGCCGCGGCGATTTTTATGACCTGAAAGACCTCAATTTGCAACGCGAGGATGTGCTGCGCGCGCTGATCCACGTTTACCAATACTGGATCGCGGTGACCGATTGCGACGGGTTCCGCGTCGACGCGGTGAAGCATGTGCCGATCGCACAAGCGCGGCGTTTCTGCATCGCCATCCACGAATATGCCCAGGCCGTCGGCAAGGACAACTTTCTCCTGGCCGGCGACATTAGCCAGGACGGCGCCGCGCCCACTTCGGCGGCCCTGCTGGAGCGCAACCTGGACGCGGCGCTGGGCTTGGCGGAGTATCCCAACCGGCTGGCCGACCTGGTGAAGGGGATTCGCCACCCCAATGATTTCTTCGCCCTCTATACGCAGCCGGCGCTAGGCGCAACCTACCGCCAACTGGGCCGCTATTTCATTGCCATCCTCGACGACCACGACATGTCCTCGCGCGCCTACAAGGCGCGCTTTGCCGCGGAGACGCGCGCGCCCAATTTGGCGTGGCAGACGGCGCACGCCGCCGGCGTACAGCTTACCCTGCCGGGCATCCCCGCAATCTACTACGGTACCGAACAGGCGTTTGACGGCTCCGAGGCGTACCACGACTATGACGTAGAGCCGCGGCGCTACGCCGAGGATCGCTATGTGCGCGAGGCCATGTTCGGCGGCGATTTCGGCGCATTTGGCGCGCAGGGCTGCCATTTCTTCAACCCGAAGCACCCGACCTATCTGCGTATCGCCGCCATCGCCCGCCTGCGCAACCGCCCCGATCAGATCGGGCGCACCTTGCGCCGCGGCCATTTCTACCCGCGCGAGACCGCTTCCGGCGAGCATTCGTTCGGCATCTACGGGCCTGGCGAGATGGCGGCGTGGAGCCAGGTGCTCTTCGATACCGAGGTGCTGATGGCGCTCAACACCAACATCACGCAGGGCCGCAGCGCGGAGATCACCGTGGACGCGAACCTGCACCCCGACGGCTCGGAGATGCGCGTGCTCTATCGTAGCGACTGGAGCGACGACGAGCTGTGCAACCCCCCTGCCGGCCAATCTGTCGTAGTGCGCCATTACGGCGGTCGTGCTGTGGTGCAGGTGGAACTGCCGCCTTCCGGCATGACGATCCTGGGATAGCCCTTTGGATTGCGCCTGCGCGCCGCCAAAAACACAAAAGCGAAACTTCACAGGGAAAGCGTCCGGCGGCAGAGATGTCGCGGGCTACGGCGGGAAGACAATCGACGCGAACTTGCGTCAGCCTGCGGGCCGTTCCAGCCGGTAAAAGGTGATGATTTTGTTGCGGAAGGGGGCGGTCTTCCAGTAGTGCATGCCGATCTTCTCCATCACGCGCAGGGATGCCTTGTTCTCCGGCATGGCGAACGCGATCAGGTGGTCGAAGCCGGCGACGTTGAAGCCGTAGTCGAGCAGGGCGCGGCCGGCCTCCGTCGCCAACCCTCTCCCCCAGTACGACCGGATCAAGTCCCATTCGAGTTCCGGCTCGCCGTAATCGACGTTGCCGTGTTCGTCCCACAGCGGGTTGATGCCGACGCGTCCGACGACGACATCGCCGTCGCGCAGGACTAGCGGGCAGTTGAAGAAGCCGGGCTCCCAGCCGCTGCGCTGATCTATGTTGAAGCGCACCAACTCTGCGATCTGCTCCTCAGACCAGGGCTTGCCGTCCTTGAGGTAGCGCACGACTTGCGGGTCGGTGAAGAGGGTGCGCATGGGGTCGATATCACCGGCGCGCCACGGACGGACGTAGAGTCGCTCGGTCTCGAGGACGATCGGTTCGGCTTGGCTCACGATAAAGCCTCCTTGGGCGGTTTGCGGCGGGTTGCAGTTCCTTTCAGTTCCGTTCATTATCGACGGAAACGAGCGCTTGCCCAAGCGTGGAGAGGGCGAATCGCACTGTAACGGGGCGTAGTTGGGCGCGAGCATGGCCGGCGTAAGGGAGATTGGCCGGATGGACACTGGGCCGACGGAGAGAAAACCGCTGCGGGCGAAGCGCGGGCCGTGGAAACTGATCTATGCCTGGGGTATGGCGAGTATCGCCGCGGGACACGACGCGCTGCTGGCCGAACGCAAACGCGCCCTGTTGGGCGGGCTGCACGGGACAGTGGTCGAGATCGGGCCGGGCACGGGGCCGAATCTGGTCTACTACCCGCCGGGCGTGCGCTGGATCGGCGTCGAGCCGAACGGCCATATGAACGGCTATCTGGAGAAGGAAGCGCGGCGGCTGGGGCTGGAGATCGAGCTCCACGCCGGCACGGTCGAGGCGTTGCCCTTTGCCGGCGACAGCGTGGACCACGTGGTCAGCACACTGGTGTTCTGTTCGGTAGACGACCAAACCCGTGCGCTGCGTGAGGTTTGGCGCGTGCTCAAGCCGGGCGGCTGCTTCGTCTTTATCGAGCATGTGGCCGCGGCGGAGGGTACGACCCTGCTCCGCGTCCAACATGCACTGGCGCCGGCGTGGCGCCTTGTCGCCGATGGCTGCCGCCCCGACCGCCGGACATGGGAGGCGATCTCCCTCGCCGGCTTTCGCTCTGTCGAGATCGAACGCTTTCGCGTGTCTGCCGGCCCCTTCGGCCCGCACATCGCCGGCTATGCCGTGAAGTAATCGCGCCTGCGCGACCGCTCTGACGAGATTGGCCGAAAACAAGAAACCCGCCCAAACGGCGGATTTCTTGTTTTCAGAGATGGTTGGCCGCTTGGTTCGGCAGGTAAACGCGTCGCCCGAAGGCCGTCCGAATCTCACGACGGGATCAAGCTAGTCCACAGGGCCATCCTCTCCATTACCAGATCGCCTGTCGCTCCTGTCACGGCGCCTGAACCCTCAAGATGCAGGCTGGCACGGGTCATGTGCGTCATCCACGCTTCGCTCGTTACCAGAGAAGCAATCTGGGCGGGCTCTCCTCTGATCAAAAAGAATCCGTTCATGTCGCCCCCGTGGTTGTTGAGAAGAGCCACGTCGAACGATTGAATTGCGCCGGTCTGTTGCAGCCCGCCCAAGTACTGCAAAAAGTCCTGGAAATGCGCTGCGCTTAGCTGCTCTCGGCCGGGAATTGGACGGTTCCAGGCAAAGAATACGATATTGTCGCCCATGATGCATTCTCCTTTTCCTGTGAAAGACTGTACGGCTACGGTTGGGGGGTATAGGGAGCGTCGACGCCGGGGGGCTTGCGACAGGTGTTGTACTATAGAACGCGTAGCGGTGCAAGTCCGTAATTTGCGGCTGGCCCGCTGCCGCCTTTCGGTGCGCGAGCCGAGTTTGCGCGTGGGGCGAGTCTGTATTAGTATATGAGCATCTGCTCAGACATTGATAGAAAGGCCGCCTCTAGCGCCATGACCCAGGAGCATCCCGCCGAATGCGCACCCGGACCGCTGCCGGACGACCTGCTGGCGGACGTGGTGGAGACGTTTCGAGCGCTCAGCGACCCGACGCGGGCGCAACTCGTCTATTTGCTCACCGCGCGCGAGTACAGCGTCAACGAACTGGCCCAGTTCGTCGACGTAACGCCTTCCGCCGTGTCGCATCATCTGGCCAAGCTGCGCGCCATTCGTCTCGTGCGTACGCGCCGCAGCGGCAGCCAGGTCTTCTATTCTATCGACGACGCCCACGTGGCTGCGCTTTTCCGCGAGGCGCTTTTCCACCTAGACCACGTGCGCCGCAACTTGCCAGACCACCCCTATCCGTCGATCCCGCAGCCGGTTCGCAACGAGGTTGACTGACGCCATGACCGAACAGCCGCACGCCCACTCGCACGATCATCCGCACGATCATCCGCACGGACATGATCACGGTCATCATGACCATGACCACGAACAGGATCGCCCGCACGAGCATTCGCACCCGCACGGCCACGCGCACATACATGGGCATGACCATGATCACGACCACGGCGGCGGTCTCTGGGGCTGGGTCAACACGATCTTTCATCTGCACGGCCACAGCCGCCAGAAGCAGGCGCTGGCGGCCGACCAGACGCTGGCGCACAACGAAGTGGGTATTCGCACGGTCTGGCTGGCTCTGGCCGCGCTCTTTAGCACGTCTGTGTTGCAGATCATCATTGTATGGATGAGCGGCAGCGTCGCCTTGTTGGCGGACACGGTGCACAACATCGGCGACGGGCTGAACTCGGTCCCGCTGCTGATCGCGTTCTACTTGGCCCGCCGCGCGGCCACGCGGCGCTACACCTACGGCTTTGCCCGCGCCGAGGACATCGCCGGGGTCTTCATCGTGCTTTCGATTGCCTTCAGCGCCGGGGTGATCTTCTGGGAGTCATTCCAGAAACTGATCCGCCCTGAGCCGCTTACCAACCTGGGGTGGGTCGCCGCTGCAGCGGTCATTGGCTTTCTGGGCAACGAGGCCGTCGCCCTGCTCCAGATCCGAGTGGGGCGCAGGATCGGCTCGGCCGCACTGGTAGCGGACGGGCTGCACGCGCGCACGGACGGAATCACCTCGTTGGCTGTGCTCATCGCCGTCGGCGGCGCGTGGCTGGGCTATCCGCTGGTCGACCCGATCGTAGGCATTCTGATCGGCATCGCCATTCTCTTTATCACCAAGGACGCGGCGGTGACGATGTGGTATCGCCTTATGGATGCGGTCGAGCCGGAAATTCTGGATGCGGCCGAGGCGTCGATCCGGGCGCAGACCGGCATCCGCGAGTTGCGCCGCCTGCGTATGCGCTGGATGGGCCACAGGCTGCACGCCGAGGCGTACATCGCAGTAGACGCCGAGCTAACCACAGTCGAGAGCCATCACATCGCGGAGCATGTGCGCCACGGGCTGTTTCACGCTGTGCCCTACCTCTCCGAAGTGACCGTGCACGTCGATCCCTATGGCGCGAGCAAAGACGCATACCACGAGGAAACCGCCCACCATGAGCTAGTGCCGGAGCCTATCGGCTGAGGGGCGAGCTTCTTGGGCCATGAATAACACGAATTGCACGAAGCGAAAATGACATTCGCGCAATTCGTGTAATCTATTCAATTCTGACTTGATTTTTCTACCCTCGTACCGATAGCGCCTCGTAGCGCCCGAAGGCGTCGTCCCAGCCGGCGACGGGGCCCGGCTCGAAGGTCTCCTGCTCGATGGAGGCGGCGATGGCTTCGCGACCCTCCGCGATGCTGGACAGGCGGCCCGCGGCGATGGCTTGCAGCATGACGTTGCCCAGCGCGGTCGCCTCGACGGGGCCGGTGACGACCGGGCGGCGGCAGGCGTCCGCGGCCAGTTGGCTGAGCAAGCGGTTCTGGCTGCCCCCGCCCACGATGCGCATCGTCTCGATCTGCGTCCCCGTGATCTCCTCCAGCGCGTTCAGCACCCAGCGATAGCGCAGCGCCAGGCTCTCCAGGCAGCAGCGCACCACCTGGCCAACCGTCTCCGGCACGGGTTGATCCGTCCTGCGGCAGTAGTCGCGGATGGCATCGACCATGTTGCTTGGGTTGAGGAAATCGGCCGCGTCGGGGTCGATGAGCGAGCGGAACGGCTCGGCCTGCTCCGCCTGGCTGGTGAGGTCGTTCCAACTGAAGTCCTGTCCCTCGCGCCGCCATTGGCGACGGCTCTCCTGCAGCGTCCACAGCCCGGCGATGTTCTTGAGCAGGCGGATCGTGTTATCCACGCCGCCTTCGTTGGTGAAGTTGAGGCTGCGCGTCCGCTCGTTGATGATCGGCTCGGCGATCTCCATGCCCATCAGGCTCCACGTGCCGCTGGAGATGTAGAGGCTGCGCGCGTCCAGGCCGGGCACGGCGGCGACCGCGCTGGCGGTGTCGTGCCCGCCCGGCGCGATGACCGGCACGGGGTCGTCCAGTCCGGTCGCATCCAGCACGCCCGGCAACACCTCGCCCAAGACCGTGCCCGGCGGGACGACCTGGGGCAGGATGCGCGTGGGCAGGTCGAGCTTCGCCATCAGCCCGGCGGCCCAGCGCCGCTCTCGGGCGTCGAACATCTGGCTGGTGGAGGCGATGGTATATTCGGCGGCCTTGCGCCCCGTCAGCCAGTAGTGGAACAGGTCGGGCAGCATGAGCAGGGTCTCGGCTGCATCGAGCTGCGGGTCGCCGGCATGTCGCATGGCGTAGAGCTGGAAGAGCGTGTTGAACTGCATAAACTGGATGCCGGTGATGTCGAAGATGGTTTCGGCGGGCACGACGGCGCAGGCGATGTCGATGATGCCGTTGGTGCGGGCGTCGCGGTAGGCGACTGGGTTGCCCATCAGGCGTCCGGCGCGGTCGAGCAGGCCGAAGTCCACGCCCCAGGTGTCGACGCCGATGCCTGCGGGCGGTTCGCTGTATTGGGCGGCGTAGCGCGCCATCCCCGTCTGTAGCTCGCTCCACAACCCCAGCACGTTCCAATAGAGCCGGTCGTGGACGGCGGTCGGGCCGTTGGGGAAGCGATGCAGTTCTTGCAAGGCGAAGCGCGCGCCGTCCCAACGGGCCAAGAGCACGCGCCCATTGGACGCGCCCAGGTCTGCGGCTAGGAAATTGGTCGTTGCCGGCATGAGACGTACTCCCCCCTTGATGAGGCTTGAAAATGGTGTCTTTTTGGGTAGCCAATCTTCTCGGATGCAAGCAGCCTCCAGGAAGATATTTTGCGCGATTGGGCAAGAAGACCGCCTAGAGGATCTCCAGCCGCAGGCCGGCTTCCTCGATGGCGGTCTGGTGTTCCGGCGACAGGCCGGAATCGGTCAGCAGAACGTCGATCTCTTCGGGAAGCAGCGAACTGGCGATAAAGACGTCGCCCATCTTGGTGTGGTCCGCCAAAGCGACGACCTGCTGAGCGGTCAGGGCCATGCCGCGCTTGAGTTGCGCCTCGCGCAGGTCTGATTCCATCATGCCATGTTCGACGGTGAAGCCGCGACAACTGAGGAAGGCTATGTCGACATGCAGACGGCGCAGCACCTCCGGCGAGAGCAGGTCGACCACGCTGCTCGATTGGCGGCGCAGGATGCCGCCCACCACGATGGTGGTCACGTCCGGGGCGAAGCTCAATTCCAGCGCGGCGTAGAGGCCGGTGGTCACCACGGTCAGGTCGCTCAGGTTGCGCAGCAGCCGCGCCATCTGATAGACAGTGCTGCTGGCGTCGAGGTAGATGGTGGCGCCGGGGCGTACATATTCGACGGCGCGCAGCGCGATGCGCCGTTTCTCCTCCAGGCAGATCTGCTGGCGGGCGGCGAAGCGCAGCTCAAGCTGGCCGCGACCGGAAAAGACGGCGCCGCCGCGCACGCGCGTCAGGTAGCCCTGATCCTCCAAGTGCTGGAGGTCCTTGCGGATAGTCACATCGGAGACGTTCAGCCACTCGCTCAGGTCGGCGACCGTCACCGCGTCATTCTGGCGCAGCGCCTCGATGATGCGCTCGCGCCGCTCTTCGGTGCGCAAGACTTCTGATAGCTTATCCGGCATGGCGTGTTGCATAGAGGCGCTTCCGGGCGTCAGGTGCGAACGTTGCTGCGGGCGGGTCAGCCGTTGCCTAATTGCCGGCGGCGGTAGTGCTCGTCCAGCCGGCTGTCGATGCGTTCTATCTGCTGCGCGGGCAGGAAGTTCGGCCCGCCCAGGGCGTATGTCTGCTGAATGACTTTGGCCCACTTGTCGGCCATGAGGTTGATGTTCAGCGCTTCCTGCGCGGTCTGCCCCAGCCCGACAAGGCCGTGGTTGACCATCAGCAGCAGTTTGGGCGAGTGGCCGTATGCGTCTTGGAAGCGGCGCAGCTCGTCGCGCACGGCTTTGGCAAGCTGGAAGCCGGGGTCCACGTAGGGCACGACGGCTACATGCCGCCCGCACACCACGATGCCGTCGGGGAAGAGGTGGCCCATGAAAGGCTCGGCGCCGAGTTTGCTGCATAGGATGGCGTTGACCGAGACGGCATGGGTGTGCGCTACCCACTTGGCGCCGCCTTCGTGGAGGCACAGGGCGTGCAGGAACGTCTCGACGGACGGGCGCCGGTGCTGGGGATCGACCAGCGCTTGCATGAGTGCGCTGCCCACGGCTTCGTCGTCCATGTGGTCGTTCTTCATCAACTCCATCATGGCGTCGATGCGCACGCGGCTGAAGCCGCCGGCGTCGATATTGCCCATCTGGCTGCCGGACGCCTTGACCCAGAAGGTCCCGTCGTCGCAGGCCGCGCCGGTGTTGCCTTCGCCCAGGATGACAAGCTGGCGCTCCTCGCGGCCTAGCTCATGGGACAGCCAGATCAGCTGTTCGAGAATGGGATCGTTTGGCATATGATTTTTGCTCTCCGGTTATGTACCAGCAGGTAGACAAATCTAGAGTGTGCGTTTTGTGTTCGATATATTAGACGGTTTGTCCCGGACGCCGCTACCGATTGCCCGGTTGGATCGAACGTCATTTCGGGCGATATTTTGTTTTGTCCTGCATCCTGCGAATAGTTACTTTCCCACCTGCCAGCGCGACAGCTCCTCCAGGCCGGCCTGCACCAGGTCCAGGATGGCCTGTTCCTCGGCGGGATCAGGCTGGGCGCTCCGCCACAGGCTGCGCAAAGCTGCGGACGGGTCCTCCGCTGCGCCCAGGGCGTGCAGCGCCGCGGCCGCGCCCAACGCATAGCGTCGCGGCATGACGCCTTCGGCCCGGCACATGCGCATGGCGCCGATCAGCCGGTCGTCCCAGCCGAGCTTGCGCGCCGGGTCGCGTCCGACACGTTCCGGCGTGTCGCGCAGGTAGGGGTTGACCATGCGCGCCAGCAAGTCATCTGCAAACTCGGCATAGCCCGCCGGCGTAAAGAAGGGGTCGAGCCCGCCGTACTTGTGCAGCAGAGCCGCGCCGGACTCGTCCTCTAGCGCGGCGTGCATCAGCGCCATCATGCCGGGCTGGTCGCGCAGATCGGCCATATACGCCACGCCGCGCAGCATGGCGAGGTAGGCCGCCATGGCGTGCACGGCGTTGTGCCCGTAGAGCTTGGCCTCCTCGAAGGGGGCGAGGTCGGCCTTCTCCTCGAAGACCGCAATCCCCCGCTGAAACGGTATCTTCGCGCCGAAGTCGATACGCGAAATGAGGATGCGGTTGAAAGCCTCGACTAGGAAGGCCCGCCCGCCGCCGGGCGTAATCGGGGCCAGGTCGGGCGCATTCTCGTGGACGCCGCACATCTTGGCGATCACGGTGTCGAGGAAACGCACCTGTGCTCGCACTGCATCCTGTTCCTGCGCCGGGATTTCCGCTAGCACACAGTCCGCCAGGATCGCGGCGGCGTTGGCGGTGTTCTCCGCGGCGTAGACGACGGCGCGCGGCCCGCCCTCCGCCGCTTTGCGTCGCAGCCCCTCCGCCAGGATGCGGTGCAGGCTGTCCGGCCCCGGCCCGGCGTAGTAGCGCACGCTGGGCACGGCGGTGGCGATCTCGCCGGCTGCTGCCACAGCAGCGATGAGGCGTTCACGGTCCTCGGCTACGCCCGGGTTCTCGATGGCGACCGGCCCCACCTGCACAG
>CAYXRG010000099.1:0-14122 GCA_964467575.1 uncultured Caldilineaceae bacterium
AGTCTACCTGCTCTACGCCCCGTTTGCTTCACCAAATGTGTCCGAGAGCCTATTTTTGATTAGTCTATTTCCGTATGCACGCCCGGCCTCGCGTCAATCCGCTTCGTTAACTCGCCCAAAAACCGCGACCACATTCTGCCCGCCGAAGCCGAACGCATTGACGATTACACAGTCTACATCCGCCTGCTGAGCGGTATGAGCCACTATCGGGATGTCGATCTCCGGGTCTGGCGTGTAGTTGATGGTTGGCGGAATCCAGCCGTCGCGCAATGTCAAGATCGCTGCTACCGCCGATTGCGCGCCTGCCGCTCCCAAGCCGTGGCCAAGCATGCTCTTGATCGCGGTGATCTTCATGCCATATACCAAGTCGCCGAAAGCACGTTTAAGCGCTTTGCTCTCGCCGATATCGTTCAGCACCGTGCCGGTTCCGTGTGCATACACCACGTCGATATCTTCGGCTTCGATGCCCGCAGACTGGACGGCGCCGGTGAGCGCACGCGCCGCGCCGTCGCCCTCCGGATCCGGTGCAGTAACGTGAAAGGCGTCGGCGGTGAGGCGGCCGCCCAGCACCTCTGCATATGCCCGTGCGCCGCGCGCCCGAGCAAACTCCTCGCTCTCTAGGATGACGACACAGGCTCCTTCGCCGCTGACAAACCCATCGCGATCGATAGAGAACGGCCGGCAGGCGTGTTCCGGTTCGTCAGTCCGGCTGGAGAGCGGTCCCATCCGCCCGAATGCCGACATGGTCAGCATCGACATAGCGGACTCAGCGCCGCCCGCAATGATCACATCCGCCTCGCCGCGCTTGATGAAATGGTATCCCTCCAGGATCGAGTAGTGGCCGCTCGCGCAAGCTGCCGTGCTCGTCATCACTGGGCCGCGCGCGCCGGTCTCGATCGATACCATGCAACTCACAGCGTTGGCCATCGCATTCGGCACGACAAACGGACCGACGCTGCGCCATCCCTTCTCGACCATCCCGATGGTGGCAAACTCGATGTCCGTAAATCCGCCGCCGCCGGTCGCCATCATCACGCCGACACGGTTCCAGTTGTCTTGGTTGATGACCAACCCGGCATCGGACAACGCTTGCTTGCTAGCTGCAATCGCAAACTGAGTCGCACGCGAAGTGCGTCGCGCCAGTTTCCGGTCCATATACTGCTCCGGGTCAAATCCCTTTACCTCGCAAGCAATATTGTACGGCATATCGCCGGGGTCAAACTGAGAGATCTTTGCGGCGCCCGACTTGCCGGCCAAAAGACTGCGCCAAAACGTCTCTGCGTCATTTCCAACAGGCGAGATCGCGCCTAAGCCGGTGACAAAAACTCGATTCATGTCCGTGATGTTCTCCTTGCGCCACTTGCATAGGCACGATGATTCGTCTGTCCGGCCGGCGGCGCTATCAAACGCGCCGGCCGCCTATCGCCGCAACCGCACATGCCTCCTCCTTCGGGGTGAATTATTCGGGCAGCTTCGAACGGCGCGGAGCGATAGGTCCATAATTGATTATATGAAACGCGCCGGAGAGCGTCAATAATCCCGCGCTCATGTTCTGGGACGTCTCACGGATGCGCCAGCTGTCCTGACGCCGCACCACCGTATTGACACAGACGTCCATCTCAAGTATCTTGACCGAGACGCCGCCCTCGTATTGCCGGGTATCGCAACCGGCCAGCGCCATCGCAAGGCTGTACACCAACATGGCAGAGCTCATCGTGCCGCAACCCACCTTGTTCGAAGCGTTAGGACTTACGCCGGACCATATTCCTTCTCTCCCCCCCGATGTACGCGATGATCTGCTCGAGTATCTGTCGCTTTGGGGCGATCCCCGCGAACTGCTGGAGACAGTAACCTTCCTCCGCGACGCGCACGGGCCGCTGCTTTTTCTGTTCGACTACGAAGCGCGCGCCCAAGCCGCCATCGGCTGCTATGAACAAGCGCTCACAATCATCGAACGCCGCCAACGCCGCAGCACGACCATCGCCAGTCTCGCCTTCGAGGCCCTCACTCTGCGCGCCGCCGGCTATGACGATCACGCCGCCGGCGTCGCCCAGTCACTCTGCCAAGCCTACCCGAGCCACGCCACAGCCATCGCGGCCGCAGCCGAGGTCTTTACGGGCGTTGGTCAAACCCCACGAGCCAAGGATCTCCTCGAAGAGTACCTCGGCCGCCGCCCTGGCGACCCCGTCGCCATTCTGGCCCTAGCCCATGTGGCCCTCGCCATAGGCCAGACCGATCAGGCCGACCAAATTCTCCAGCAACTGGGCACGGGTGTTTCTGCCGACCTGGACGACAGATTGGCGCAACGCCTTGCCGCGCTGCATCAAGCCTTAGGCAATCAAGAAAGCGAGCGCACCATTCGCCTAGAGATGGAGAGACGAAGGCAGGCCCGCTTCAACGCCTTGCGCAGCAGGCTGGCGCCTCTCCTAAACATCGACCAGCCGATCCTAGCCGATCCCGCCCGATTCTATCGTCTCCTTAGCGGCCCGGAATCATTCGGCATCACTAACCGTGAACGGCGGAAGATCCAGATCGAAGCCGTGCGCCATTTCGGCTTCATGGACCTGCGCGACGGCCAGGCCGAAGCCATCGCCGCGGTCTTGCGCGGCGACTCGATCCTGGTCGTTATGCCGACCGGTGCAGGCAAATCGCTCTGCTATCAATTGCCCGCACTGATCCTGCCCAAAGCTACCCTAGTGATCAGCCCCCTCATCGCGCTAATGAAGGATCAGGTCGAGAGCCTGCCCGCAGCCGCACGCCCCGTGGCCGCGTTCATCAACAGCACCCTCTCCGACTCAGAATTAGCCGACCGCCTCGCAGCCGTGGCTTCGGGTAAATACAAGCTCATCTATGCGGCCCCGGAACGGCTGCGCCAACGCGCCTTTCTGCGCGCCCTGCGCGATGCGGGCATCAGCCTGTTCGTCGTCGATGAAGCCCACTGCGTCAGTCTGTGGGGCCACGACTTCCGGCCCGACTACCTCTTCCTACAATCAGCCCGCGAGGAGTTGGGCAACCCGCCGGCGCTCGCTATGACCGCTACCGCCCCCCCACGCGTCCGC
The DNA here is from genome assembly GCA_964467575.1 of uncultured Caldilineaceae bacterium. Lineage (GTDB taxonomy): Bacteria > Chloroflexota > Anaerolineae > Caldilineales > Caldilineaceae > JASGTU01. Next base: position 3,060 of record CAYXRG010000099.1, read on the forward strand.
GACGAGATCATCGATCACATTAGCGGTGCGCCGGATGTGACAATCGGCCCTGCCGCGCGACCGCGCGTGATGGCGCTCGACATCTTCCGCCCGAACATCCATCTCTCTGCCCTCCAGTTTCATAATGAGGACGAAAAGCTCTCAGCCCTTCTCAAGTTTGTCGCTGGCGCTGAAGGCTCCGGCATTATCTATGTAAACAGCAGACACAAGAGCGAATCGCTGGCGTTTGAACTGCGCCGCCGCGGGGTCGAAGCCGAGGCCTATCACGCCGGTCTGGATAATCGCGCCGAAATACAGGACCGCTTCATGTCCGGCCAGACGCGCGTGGTCGTCGCTACCATCGCCTTCGGAATGGGCATCGACAAGGCCGATATCCGCTTCATCGTACATTTTCACCCATCGCGCAGCTTGGCCGCCTACTACCAAGAGGTCGGCCGCGCAGGGCGTGACGGCAAGCCCAGCCAGGGCATTCTCTTCTACAGCAATAACGACTGGGCGAACCTGCGCCGGTGGGCCAAGGCCGACAGCCTCAGCGCCGATTTTCTGCAACAGGTTTACACCGCAATAGCCAGCCAGATCGGCGCGCCTGCGGGCAGCAGCTCTCCGACAGAGGTCTCACAGCCCGCTTCTGGCCTCGTCGACCTGCGCCGCCTCCAGCAGGTGTTGGATGCCGACGAAGTGTCGGTGCGCGTCGCCATCAGTCTGCTCGAGCGCGCCGACTTGCTCGAGCGTTCTTTCGACTTCCCGCAAGAAACCGAGATCTCGCTGCCACACAGTGCGCCACACAGGGCCTCCGCAGAGAGCCTGCCACATGGCGCGCTGCAACGCCTGCTCAGAGGGCTTGCCCTGCGCCCCGGCCAGTCAGCGACATTCAAGACGGCCGATATCGCCGCCTTCATGGATTGGCCCCTTCACGCCGCCGTGTTGAACCTGCTGGAGTTCGACGGCCAAGGCAAGTTGGCGCTGCGCTTTACGCGCCGCACCCCGCTTGTCGCTATGCCTCCCAAGCCGGACGATACGAGCCGGCGGCTAGAACGCATCCTCAGCCAGTCATCCGCCGTTGCTCAGCGACGAATCGACGAGATGATCGGCTATGCCGTGACGGATTCCTGCCGCCACGGCTACATCAGCGCCCACTTCGGCAGCCCCCCGCGTACGCAGTGCGACGCATGCGACAACTGCACGGGCATCCGCCCTGATCTGCCGGCGCCGGACTCGGTGGAGCATCTTCTGGTCGACGACGCCGATATCGAGCCGCTGATCCTGGATTGCCTGATCAGCCTGCCCAAAGCCGTAGGCCGCACGGGGTTGTCCCGTGTTCTGGCCGGCAGCCTGCGCGCGCCCGTGACGCCGGACCAAGCCAGGCGCCACGGAAGCCTTAAGGCATTGGGGGAAGTCACGATCATCCAATACATCGATGACCTCATCGAGACGCAACGCCTGCGCCAATATGAACAGAACGGCTATCCGGTGCTGGCCCCCACGCGCAAAGGTCGCATCGAAGCCGAGACCTGGCTGGCGCAGAACCCGCCCGATGAAGTTGCAAAGCCGGACGCAACGGACGCGACCGGCGATGACGCGCCGCGGACAGGAGACCAATACACGGCTTTGCAGAAAGCGCTGTGGTCGTGGCGGCGCAGGATGGCGGAACAACTTGGCCAGCCGCCCTATTTCATCATGAGCAACGAACTCATGCTGCGCATCGCGGAGTCAAGGCCGCAGTCCTTCGAGCATCTCGCCGCCCTGCCGGGGATGGGAGAGCAACGAATGGCGCACTATGGCCCCGCCATCCTCGATCTGGTCCGGCTTCATCCCCAGCAAGAAGGCGACGATGTCCTCCTTACCCAGCAGCGCGCCGTCCAGCCGCCGTCTCGAACATCCCAGGCTAAAGACAGCCCCGAACAACGCTCCGTCACGCCTCCGCAGGTGACACGGCGGCTTTATGTCAAACTCCAGGAACTCCGCCAGAAAATCGCAGTGGCAGAACACTGCAGCCCAAGCGAGGTCGCAAGCGGTAGCCTGCTCAAAACAATCTCTGCATCCGCGCCGCGCACCCTCTCCGGCCTGGAAATGATCCCCGGCTTTCGCAGTAGCGGACTGCGCCCCTACGCCGAGGAGATTTGCGCCTACGCCGCCGCAGCCTGGCAAAACTACGCACCCCCAGATTAGGCCGCCCGGCCCGATTACCATTGGCTTGTTCTGGACTGCATTGCACCCGCGTTGCCAGTCCCTGCCCGGCGCGCTATAATAGACGCGCAACCATTTTGTCGAAAATGCGTAATGATTCTTGGATCGCCCAGACGACCGCCGCCGCCCTGCCATCCACACATCTCGGCGGTCTACGGCTTGAAGCGCAACGTCACTGCTTGCCGAGAAACCGTTCACTTACCATTAGGAGGAAACCCAATGGCGTCACTCTTGGAAAAGGTCTCAACCCTGATATCTGCCAACTTGCATGACCTCATCGACCGGGCGCTGCAAAGCAACAGCCCCGCCGTGATCGACCAGTACATCCGCCAAGTGGAGAATAACCTGGCAGATCTAGAAGATGCCGCAGCTACCGTCGGCGGAGAGGCCAAGTCCATCCGGCGCAGGCTCGATGACACCAAACAGAAGCTCACCGAGCTGGATCGGGCAATCGACGCCTTCTTGGTGGAAGGCAACGAGGACGCAGCCTCCGCCGTACAAAGCCGCTATAACAGCACCGAACGGCTGGTGCAGACCTACGCCGAGCAACTCCAGCGCCAAGAAGAGGAGTACGAAAAGCTCCTCGGGGCCAAGGTCAAGCTCGAAGCGCGCCTCGCCACCATGCAACAGCAGCGCGAGGAGCTCCAGGCTCTGCTCGACCTGGCCAAGAGCAAAGAGACCACTGTCAAGGCTATGAAGAGCCTCGACGATCTCATGGGTTCAGGTGACAGCGACGTCAAACGCATCGCCGCGAGCATCCACGCCCGGCTCGACAAAGCCAGCACAGCCAGCGAGATTCGCGCCGCCAGCCTCGACCAACAGATGGACGACATTCTGGAGCGCAGTACGCTGAACAGCCAACTCGCCGAACGCAGGAAGCGCCTCGGCCTGAGCGAGTAGTCTATCAAGGTCTCCTGCGCAGCGGATTTAGCTGCGCAGGAGACGCCCGTACGTTGCCTGCCTGACGCCGAGTCGCCCGTCGCCGGCCGCAAGCTCGCGACCCCAAGCCAAATAAGCCGTATCCTACAAGCGGCTGGACCGAAATGCGAGACTGAACAAAATGAGCCGCACTCGCTGGATTTTTCTAGGCATTATTGTGTTCGCCGTCGTGATTGTTGCGGCGTCCATTTTGCTGAGCCAACAAACCAACGAACCGGGCGGCGCCGCACTGACCGTCGAACGGCCCGACGCGCTCAAAATTCGCGTGTTGACAGCCTTACCGGTCGAGCCTTGGGTGCGTAGCGCGGCTGAAGCCTTCAACGCGGGCGACTACGACGTCGAGGGCGTGCCCATCGAAGTGGAGATTTCTGCGGTCGACGGGCTGACCGCCCTGGGACGCTGGGACCGCAACGACTACGGCGCGTTGCCCGCCGACGTCCGCCCCGAAGACCTCTCCGAGGCCGAGAGAGCCGCCCTGTCTGGCTTCCCCACCGCGTGGATTCCGGATAGCCGCTACCTGGTCGAACTGGCGAACGCCTCCTACAAAGAGCGGCTTGGCCGTGACGTGTTCCTGACCGACGGCGAGTACCGCGCCCGTCCTATCGCCATCAGTCTCTTTGCCTGGGGGCTGTACAACAGCCGCGCCGCCGTACTCGAAGATGAATTCGGCGTCATCAACTGGTCCACCATACACGATGCCGCCATTGCCAGAGGCGGTTGGCCCGAACTCGGCGGCGAACCAAGCTGGGGTTTCTTCAAGCTCGTCGTACCCAACCCCAGCAAGAACGTCGGCGGCCTAGCGGCCATGATCGCCATGGCCGGCGAATACTACGACCGCACCAACATCTCAGTCGAGGACATCGCCAACCCGCAGTTCCAGGTCTGGCTGCGCGAGCTCATGGGCGCCGTAACGGACTTCAGCAGCGCCAGCGCCTATACAGCCGAGGATTTCGCCCTTTTCGGCTACAGCGTAGGCGATGGCGGCCAACTTCTGGAGAGCGACCTTCTGCAAAACATGCAGGGCATCCGCACGCGCTGGGAAGACCCGCTGCGCATCTATTATCCGGAATATGTCACCTGGTTCGATTTCCCGTTCAGCGTTTGGGTCGGCCCCGAAACCACCGCGCTCCAGAAAAATGCAGCGCTCGAGTTTCAGCGCTTTCTCCTCTCCGACGAACAGCAAAAAGCCGCGCTAGCCTTTGGCCTGCGCCCCGCCAATCCCAATATTGCCGTCGATGCCGTGGAGAACAGTCTCTTCGCCCAATGGGAAGACCAGGGCGTTCAAACCGTTGTCCCCCGCACGACAGCCATGCGCAGCCCCGATCGCGACGTGTTGTTGACGTTGCTGCGCTGGTTCGAGCTGAACGTTGCGCAGTGAGGCCGGCCTGATGAGTCACAGACGCGCACCCTCCCAAGCCTTTAGGCTCTCCAAACGCAACCGCAACTTTGTGGCGGTTGTGGGCGCTGTGGCGTTGAGCATCCTACTCTGCTGTACGGCTACCTACCGCAGCGGTATGTGGCTGACCGACGCCCTACGCAACAGACCCGACGCTTCAGCGCCCGCCGGCCCGACATGGACCGCTGACAGCGCCGACCTCACCGTGGCCGTCTCACCTATGATGGCGCCGGTCCTCAGCCAACTGGCCGATGACTTCAATGCGCGTAATCAGACCACGCCAGACGGTCGCAACATGACCGTTACAATCGCGGCCGTCAACCCCGAGAAGATGGTCGTCGAGGCGTTGGGCAATCCGCCCTTCCAGGCTATCTCGCCCGACAGCAGTCTCTGGCTCGACCAGTTGGAGCAACGTTGGACCGATGCAGGGATACCCCAAGAGTCTGACAGCGTGATACCTCTTGGGCAGAGCCGCACCAGCGGCCAAGTCCGCTACGCGGTGAGTCCGGTCGTCATCGCCGCCTGGGAGGAAGTTGCGCGCGAACTCGGTTGGCCGGATCAAGCCGTCGGTTGGCAGGATATCCAGCGCATTGCCACCTCCGACCCCGACTTCAAATGGAACCACTCTAGCACCAATACGGCGAGTGGCTTGTTGGCGACGCTCGCCGAGTTCTACGCGGGCGCCGGCTTGGTGCGCGGCCTGACCGCCGAAGCAGCCACTGCCCAATCCACCCTGGACTACGTGCAAGCAGTCGAAGCAACCATTCGCTTCTATGGCGAAGGCGAAGAAGTCATCGTCCAGCGCTTAGCCGCAGAAGGCCGCAACTTCCTTGACGCATTTGTCGGCCAGGAGCGCGTCGTCATTGAATGGAACCGCACCCATCCGGGCGAGCGCCTCATCGCCATCTATCCTGCCGAGGGCACGCTGTGGACGGATCACCCGCTCGCCCTGCTGGAACTAGGCGCAAGCGCAGCGGAACTGTCGGTGACGGATAACCAGCGCCTGACCTATCGTGCCTTTGCCGAATTTCTGACCGGCCGCGAAAGCCAACTAGCATTGCTCGCCGCCGGCTACCGCCCCGCCGACCTGGACATTCCTCTCGACGGACCGGACAGCCCCTTCGCCGGCGCCGACGCCGTTGACTGGCGCGAGCCTCAGACTACACTGCAAATGCCGCCGCCTAGCGTCATTAACGTCGTGCTCGACGCCTGGCGATACACGAAGCGCCCAACCAATGTCTACCTCGTCGTGGACACCAGCGGGAGCATGGAGGGCGAAAAGATCAGACGCACACGTGAAGCGCTCGCCGCCTTCGTCGAACAGGTTCAGGGCAGCAGAGATCGCGTCGGCATCGTCGAGTTCGCCAGTTCGGTCAAGAGCTTTGCTCCGCTGAGCACGCTCGACGACGCCAGCCGTCGCGACCTTCTAGACATCATCGACGACATGCAAGCTATCGGCGGCACCGCCCTTATCGACGCCGTATATGCCGCGGTAGAGGACCTCCAGTCCCAGCGCGACGATCAGGCCATCAACGCCGTTGTCGTCATGACCGACGGTCTTGATAACGACAGCCGGCGTTCTCTCAACGACCTGTCGCGCCTTCTCCAGTCGCATAACGGCATGCCTGTCGTTCTTTTCACCATCGCTTTCGGTAGAGACGCGGACGAATCCTTGCTCACCCGCATGGCCGAAGCCGGCAACGGGCAGTTCCGCCGCGCCGACGAGACCGATATCGAAGAGCTTTACCGCATTATCTCGACCTATTTCTAGGTTCAGCCCAAAGCGTTGCCAGCGGCGCGAGCCAGACAGTCATCAGGCCGGCATATGTCTACGACACGAAACCAACTGCAGCAGCGGGCGCACAGCACCCTGATCCAGTACGCCTTCTTCCGGTGGGAAACCGCCGTCATCCTGGCGGTGACAATTATCCTCACCTTCCTGCTCCCGCGTCCCTTTTTCTGGTGGCCTCGCTTCGGCTGGCCCCTGCTTGGCCTCATTTCCGTGGCGCTTCTCATCTACTCCAGTTTGACCGACGCTGACGCAAACGCCGACGTACTGCTCCGCCTCTATCAAGAGCAGTTCGATCCCAGAAGCGTTGCCGATAAGGAACTGCGCGGCAAAGTCGAAACGGCGTTGGAATATCAGCGACGCATCGAATCGCAGATTCGCCAACAGAGGCCGGGACCGATCCGCGACCGTCTGGAGGACACAGCCAGCCGCATCACTGACTGGATCGGCAATGTTTACGCCTTAGCACTGCGCCTGGCCGCGTTCCGCAACGACGATCTGCTGGCGCGCGAACGCGAAATGCTGCCCAAAGAGATCACCCGCCTGCAAGCCCGCCGCAAGCAGGAAGTCGCCCCCGCTGTCCAGAAACAACTCGACGACGTAATCCAAGGCAAAAAGCGGCAATGGCAATCCCTAGCCGAACTGGACGCGCGCATGCAGCGCGCAGCGCTCCAACTCGACCAGAGCCTGACGGCCCTCGCGACAGTCTACAGCCAGATCCACCTGGTCGACGCGCAGAGCGTGGGCAGCGGCCGCGCCGAACGGCTCCAGGCCGACATCATGGAACAGATCGCACGGCTCAACGACCTGGTCAGCAGCATCAACGACGTATACGACTTCAGTACAAAGGGGCTGGGCTGATCTTTCAGCCCGCTTAGGCCCACAGGATGCAACATATGCGCAGAACCTTAAGCTTCATTCTTCTCGCCGCGCTCCTCCTCGCTCTCGGAGGATGCCGAACTCAAGAACAAAGCAAGGGCGTGGCCGTCATATACGTCGCCGTGCCCCTCAGCGGTTTCCAGGCCAATGGCGGCCAGACTGTGTTAGGCGGCGTCCGCCTGGCCGCAGAACAAATCAACCGCGCCGGCGGTCTCCTCGGCTACGAGTTGGAGGTCCGGCCGCTGGACGACGAATCCGACAGCGATGTCGCAGTAGATAACGTCTCAGCTGTCGTCGCGGCCATCGACGCAGGTGAACGCGTCATTGCCGTGATCGGGCACTTGAATAGCGGCCAAACTCTCGCAGCCATGCAGTACTATAAAGATATGCCGCTAGTCGTGATCACACCAACAGCGTCCGAACGAAGTCTTACTGCACTCGGCTATAACAATTTCTTTCGCGTCAACGCCAACGACTCAGTTCAGGCTGCTGTCGATGCCGCCTTTCTTGTAGAAGACCTTGGCGCGCAGCGGGTTGCCGTGGTGCATAACGATACCGAATACGGGCGCGGGCTGGCCGCGGCGTTGATCAACGAGCTCCAAGCTCGCGGCGGTGCAGCCGCGGTACAAATCGAGGTAACGGAGGGTCAGAGCCTCTACGCAGAGGAGGTTCGGCGCATCCAAGAGGCAGGCCCGGATGCCATCTTCTACGCCGGGTACGAGATCGAGGCCCCCTATCTGCGCGCCGCCCTGGTCGAAGCCGGTGTGGGTGCGCCCATGCTTGCCAGCGACGGCGCCTTCCTCGCCGCCACCATTGACGAAGCGGGCGGCACGGCCGAAGGAATGTACGTCAGCGCCTTTGCGCCAAGCCCGCGCAATGTCGCCGACGCCCAGTGGTTCGAGGCGTACCAGGCAGTGGAGTACCGCAACCCCGATACCTATTCGGTCAACGGCTACGTTGCCATGCAGGCGCTGGCCGAAGGCGCTCGCGCCGCTAGAGACCTCGACGCGCAAAAGATCGCTGGCGCACTGCGCGGCAACACGGTCCAGACCATACTTGACGGGTTGCGATTCCAGGATGACGGCGACCTAGCCGACCCGCAGATCTGGATCTACCAGGTCCAGAACAACGAGTTCCGCCAAGTCAAATGAGACGGTTTTGAGGAGAGAAACAAAGACGGGAGGAGGTTGCAGCGTCCCTCCTCCCGTCTGTTTCGTTCTAGCGCGTGCGGTAGTGAACCTCGCTGAGTTCGCGCAGCCGCGCCGCGGCCTGCTCCGCTGTGATATCCCGTTGCGGGTTCGCCAGCATCTCGTACCCCACCATGAACTTCCTTACCGTGGCCGAGCGCAACAGCGGCGGATAGAAATGCGCGTGTACCGTCCAATAGGGATGCAACCCGCCGTCAGTCGGCTGTCCGTGCCAACCCATCGAATAGGGAAAGCTGGTCTCGAACAGGTTATCGTACCGGGTCAGCAGTCGCTTTAGAATGTCGGCCAATTGGTCGCGCTGCACTTCATCCAAATCGGGCAGCGCCGGAACCGACCGCTTCGGCATCAGGAGGGTCTCAAACGGCCAGATCGCCCAGTACGGCACGACCGCAACCCAACCCTCGTTCTGCACGACCAAGCGCTCTCCGATCTCTACCTCGGCTTCCAGATAGTCCTGCAACAGCGTCCGTCCATGCCGCGCATAGTATGCGGCCTGGCGTTCATCTTCCGACGCCGGCTCCTGAGGAACGGTGCGGTTGGCCCACAACTGGCCGTGGGGATGCGGGTTCGACGCGCCCATGGCGGCGCCCTTGTTCTCGAAAAGCTGCACGTAGTTGATATCTGGCCGGCTGCCCAGTTCGGTCACCTGCGCCGCCCACACGTCCACCACAGTGCGAATCTCCGCAGGCGACATCTCAGGCAGCGTGAGATCATGGCGCGGGCTGAAACAGATCACGCGGCACGTGCCCGTCTCCGCCTCTGCCTCAAACAACTCGCCCCGGCTAACATCGCCGCTGGGGCCGTCGAGCAGCAGAGCGGCAAAATCGTTCTCGAAGACAAAGGTGCTCGTATAGTCTGGATTCTGATGCCCGCCTGCACGCGTGTTGCCCGGACACAGATAGCAGGTCGGGTCATACCTCGGCCGCTCTTCCGGCGGCGTGCGCTCGATCTGTCCTTGCCACGGGCGCTTCGTGCGGTGCGGTGAGACCAGCACCCATTGCCCGGTGAGCGGGTTGCGGCGGCGGTGGGGGTGTTCAGTCGGGTCGAAGTTCATGGCGATTTCCGGACGGTGTAATAGCGAAGATACACTAGGCGGAGTCTGCGCGCCCTAGGCCAGCGCGGCATGCGCCAGAGCCAGCGCGCCCGCTACGCCGGCGCGGTTGCCCAACGCCGGCGGCACGATATATTCGTCGATGTGTTCGAGGATCTCCGGCTTCTGAATATAGCCGTTGAGCAGCCGTTGGGTCTCGGCCCGCACCTTGGGGAACAGATGCATCTGCTGCATCACGCCCCCGCCCATGATGATGCGTTGCGGCGATACCACACAGATCAACGTGCGCAGACCGAGGGCCAGATAGTGCGCTTCCAGGTCCCAAGCCGGGTGATCCGGCGCAAGCGTCTCGGCGCGCGCCTTCCAGCGATCCTCAATCGCGGGGCCGCATGCCAACCCTTCCCAGCAGTCCCCATGATACGTGCACCAGCCGGGATAGGGATCCTTCTCCCGGTCGTGCGGAATCGTAATATGTCCCATTTCGGAATGCATCAACCCATGAATCAGCTTGCCGTTGACCTTGCCGCCGCCGCCCAGGCCTGTACCGATCGTCAGATAGACGAAGGTATCCAACCCCTGAGCCGCACCCCAGCGCCATTCGCCCAGCGCCGCCCCATTGACGTCACTGTCGAACCCTACGGGCAGCCCAAACGCCTCTCGAAACGGTCCGGCGAAATCAGTGTGCGCCCAATGCGGCTTGGGAGTGGTTGTCACGTAACCGAAGGTGGACGACGAGGGATCTGGGTCGACTGGGCCGAAAGAAGCGATGCCGATCGCGGCGAGGGGGGTGGACCGGTGATGCTCCGCAAAGAATTCGATGGCGCGCCGGATGTTCTCCTGCGGGGTCGAGGTCGGATACCGGATCTCTTCCCGGATATCGTCCGGGCCGGAGCCGACTGCACACACGAACTTAGTGCCTCCAGCTTCGATGCCGCCCACTAATGTCATCACTCTTCTCCGCTGCTGGTTGCCGGGCCGTCCGCCTTTGCGAGGCCGGTTCGATGATGTTGTTCGATTATGATATGGTCACGCCCACACCCGTAAGCCCTACCTGATGCCATGCGATATCCGCAACAGCACGGGCGACACAGGCGTTGTCAACAGAGAAAACCGCCGGGTAACGTCTCTCCAACAAACGCGCATGCCGACCAGATCGGCATGCGCTTCTCGAAGCCATGGAGGAGGATTAAGCCCGAAACGGGCGCATTACGCTCTAGCTGCCGGCAAGCACCGACGCTACAAGACCCACAAAGCCCAACATGCTGGCAACCGTCACCGCCAGTACGACGAAAAACACGGTCCCAAAATGGCTTCGCTGTTGGAGTCGGGGCTTTCGCCTGCGCTGGTTCCGCGCCGAGCGGGTCCGTCGCTTATCGCTACTCACGATTCCTCCTTGCCTGAAAGGATTGCCCGAAGGTGTGCAGTATATGTGGCGTTGCCGTCAGTATAACACATTTCACGGCGAATGCGCCAGGCAAAATCGCCTCCTAACCTTAAAATTCCGAACATATGTGCGAACCGGCTGCGAGTCTTGTATGTGCGCAGCCTGGGCGAAATTGTGGCAGTGTATCTTGTTTGGTGGAAATTCAAGGTCGGGGTAAGCCAGTATTGAAA
>CAYXRG010000100.1:0-13845 GCA_964467575.1 uncultured Caldilineaceae bacterium
TCTACAGCAGAACGCCAGTCAGGCTGAATGAACGTAGTCCGGCAGTTCCTCCCATTCGTCTAGTGTCCAAGCCCCGGCATTGAGATAGAGAATGGGCCGGTTATCGGCGCCTAGAACCAGAACAAGGCTGTCTTCGTCGTCTACGGCGATTTCTGCAAGGGTGAGGCCCTGACAGACTAGCGCGGCGAACTGCCCGTCGATGGCAGCGGTCCCGGATAGCGGCTCGCTGTCCAGGTCAGGATAGCACAGGACGCCATACAACTCGAAGTAGACGCCGCTTTCGAGATAGACGTCCAGGTCGACGGCGCCGCCGGTCATCTCGCCTTCGCCGAGCGCCTGCGTGATCGAATCCTCCCATACGGCGACGCCGGCGATGTGTTCACCGGCGAGGTCGGCAAGCTCGTCGAAGGTCTCGTCGTCGACGGTGTAGCGAATATCGGCGTCGGTCTGTTCGTCGCGACGTGGAGCGGGCATCTTATCCGTCCTTGGCTTGCCGGTCCCGCATCGGGCCGGTTACGATCAGGCGTGTCGGGATGAAGATCGGCCGGTCGAAGAACTGGCCGCCGGCGGCGAAATGGCTGAAGCGAACGGGCAAGCCGCGGTCTATCATCAGGTTGGGGCCGTCCATGAGATGGAAGTGCAGATGCGGCCCCGGTGAATAACCGCTATTGCCAGTGCGGGCGAGCACGGCGTTGCGCTTGATCATCTCGCCCTCGCGCACCTGGATGCTGGCCTGTTGCAGCGCGGCGTAGTAGCTGAACTCGCCGTTGGCGTGGCTGATGGATACGGCGTTGCCCAGAATGCGCCGCGGGTCGTCGCGCATCATGCGCGGGTCCGGCGTCGCGCCGGGGGTTAGGTCGGGCATATCGTAACAGATGTAGGCGACCTTGCCGCCCGCCGCGGCGTAGACGGGCTGATCCCAACTGTAATGATCCTCTAGCTGCACGCCTGCGCCGCGATAGATCTGATTATCCGGCCCAAGCTTCACAAAGTCAACTGCATAGGGCTGGCTGAATGGCTCTCCCTTGTGGAGGTCGGTCCAGTCGGCAGCCTGGATGGCCCACCACGTCCCCTCTAGCGGGAAATGTGCGTCGGTGACTTGATCCGGGAAACTCACTGGAATTTGAAGCAGGGCTTGCAACGACTCGCCTGTGCCTCTGTCCTTGGCGACGATGGTCGTCTCGACATGGGTGAGCCGTTCGTAACCGTGCAGCATGAAATGCAGGCCGCGCAGGGCGATCCCGGTTTCGGCGGGTATCTCCAGCGATTCTAGACCGATCTTCTGGCGGATGATGCGGGCGGGCCAACGCTGCTCGAAGAGCAGTTGATGCCCGGCGTAGCCGCGTACGACCAGGCCGGACAGGTCGACGGACGCGCCGCGCGCGGTTACGCCCAGGTCAAAGGCGACCTCTTGCTGTGGGGCGAGATGTGGAAAGGGCAGCCGGTCATAGAGCGCGGCGAAGATGGCGGGCGGTCTGCTTTCGACGAGCAACTTGGGCTGCGCGGGTTCGTTCTGCACGGCTGCGGATGACGGGTTCACGCCGGCTCCTCTCCTATCGGCCTTGTTTGATCTGGCGGCTCAACGGTTCGGTTGCTTGCACTAGGGCGCGCAGCCGCGTTTCGAGAGCGCCGTCGACAGCGCCGGGGCGCCTTGCCTCAAATGCGGCGAGTAAGTCGCCGGCGACGGCGGGCGCGATGCGGTAGAAAGCTTCTTCGGTTTCGAGCGAATCCGTTCGCACCCAGCGATCGATCCAGTCACCCAGATAGGTCGTGAAGCAGGCGTGACAGCGCCATACGGTAAAGGTCTCTTTGTCGTTTTGCGGCGTGGCGAAGGTAGTCGACCCGATACGGACGATCCGGCCTTGGCAAACGAAACACGGCTCTGTGCCGACTGCACTTGTCTTCGCAGGCAGGACGAAGGCCGCAGGACGTTCGCGTCTGCCCTGCCCGCCAGTAATGAACGCTGCAAGACGCCGCCACAGACCAGTGGCGGACGGTGCGGGCTTGCTGCTGACGGCCTCACCGGCAGGCGGGAGAGACGCAGCGCTGCCACCGGCGACCCAGTGCGGGCAGGCGAGCGACAGGGCTGACTGGCGCATGAGTTCCGGCGCAGAGTCAGGCGCGATGTCGTCCGGCCTGTATGCACAGCGGCCCGAAGCAATGCCGTCCGGCGTGGCCTGCGGCTGTTCTCGCCAGAAAGCGCAGGTCGTGCAGGCGTGCAACGACCTGCCGCGGCGACCCAGCTCGTGCGCAAGCTCTGCACCGGCTTGGCGCGAGTCCGAAAGGGTAAGCCGGAACTCGGGCAGGCTAACTGCGGCTGCCTTGCCGTCCGGATGGAAGAGGGGGCCAGGAGCCAGCCCGTCCCAAGAGAGGCGAAACCAGTGCGCAGGCGACCCAGCGGGTTTTCTAGGCGCAACCAACAGGCGTTGGTAGATCGCGGCTCGACGACCCGGATGGACGCCGGACATGGAATCCAGATTGAAGGGGTCGAGCATGGGTCGGTCGGGCATGGAATCCGGCGGATGGGCGGCGATTAGCGGCCAGTAGTTTCGTTGATCAGGGTCGCAGTTTCGAGAACGATGGCGTTCAACTCCTCTACGCCGGTTAGCGCCTTCAGGATCATGTCACCGCCATAGCGCCAGAAGGCGTCCATGTGCGGCCCGTGGGGCATGGCCTGGGCGACGGCAGCCTGCTGGGCGAAACCGGATAGCCGTGCGTTCGCGCCGGCGTTACGGTTGGCAGGCAGGCGGCCGGCAACCGCGGCTAGGATTTCGCCACTGGTTGGGCCGGTAATGTATTCGGCCATCAGAAGGGCAAGGCTTGCCTGTTCGGGCGAGGCGTTGGGGTTGACATAAACTGCGTCGGCGTATAGCCAAGGCTGCGCCGTGCCGGCAGGCCCCAGCGGCAGCGGCGTCACGCCGAGCGAATCGCCCAATACGGCGGACAATTCGGATAGGGCCCACGGCCCATCGACGAAGAAGGCAAACTCGCCCTTCTTAAAGCGGTCGAGGAGCATGCCGTAATCGGTGTCGACATAACTGCCGTTAAGGGCGTTGACCGCGGCCAGCCAAGCCAGGAAGCGCTCTGCGCCGTCGGATTGGTCGAGGATGGCGCGACCGTCGCCGTCGAAGATAGCGCCGCCGAAAGCTGGGAAGCCCCAGGCGAGATGAAACGGATTGGCGTAGATGCCGATGCCGTTGGCCGGTCGCTGTGCGGCATAGGTGAGCAGTTCGTCCAGCGTCGCAGGCAGGGCGTCTGCGAGCACAAGCTCTTGATTGTAGTAGAGGGCTACAACTTCGTAGTGAACCGGCAGGCCATAGAGGATTCCGTTCATGCGCAGGTTGTCGACGGCCGCGGGCCAGAGCGCGCCAAGATGTTCCGCAGAGACGCGGTCGTCAAGCCGCTGGACTGCGCCGAGCATGGTCAGGTCCGACAGCCACCAGTTGGGCGCAAGGATGAGGTCCGGCCCGCTGCCGTCGGCGACGGCCTGTGCATAGCTCTGCAAGAGGTCGTTGTAGGCGACGAAAAGCGTTTCGACCTGTACTTCGGGATACATCTGGTTGAAGTCTTCCAGGATGCGGGCGAGCGCATCGCCGTCGGCCTGAGACCAGGAGTGCCATAGCGTTACGCCGCCGCGTGGGGGGATCGTCGTAGGATTGGCCGCTGCGGCCGGGGCGCCGACTGCTTGCGCCGGTGTGGCTGCCGGATCCGTTTGCGGTTCCTCGGCGGGTGCGGCTGTTTCCGCAGCAGGCGGCTGCGGCGTCGCCGGTTGCTCCTCGCGGTTGCGGTCGCGGCAGGCGACAAGCAGAGCGAGCGTGAAGACAATCGCAACTAGGATGAGCAGACGCGTGATGCGCTGCGCCGGCCGGCGGTGAGTTGAGGGAATGCGTTTGGTCATGGCCGATCTTCCAGGTGGCCGAGCAGGGCGTGAAGGCCCAAGACGTAACTGCGCCAGCCGAAGCCGCTGATCTGTCCGAGGCAGACGGGCGCTGTCACGGAGTGATGGCGGAAGTCCTCGCGTGCGTGGACGTTGCTGAGATGGACCTCGACGACAGGCAACTTGACCGCGGCGATGGCGTCGCGCAGGGCGATGGAGTAATGCGTGAACGCCGCGGGGTTGAGCACGATGCCGTCAGCCCAGGATGCGGCCTCGTGGATGAAGTCGATCAATTCGCCTTCGTGATTGCTCTGGAAGAAGCGGAGGACATGATCGCCGGCGACGGCTTCGATACGCCGGTTGATCTCTGTGAGGGTGACGGACCCGTAGACGCCCGGCTCGCGCGTACCGAGCAGGTTGAGGTTGGGGCCGTGAATGATTGCGATGGATGCCATCTGGAAATGCCTCACTCTTTGATGATGGATTGGACGGCCCGTCGCACGATATCGCTGCCAGGGTCGTCGATGACGACGACGTCGCCGATCGCCCTCGGGATGACGAAGCGCAGGGTTTTGGCGCTGCGCTTTTTGTCGGTCGCCATGGCGGCCATAATCTGATCGACCGAGTAGCCCGCGAGGTAAACGGGCAGGTCGTGCCGCTCGATGACCGCGGTGATGCGCTCGACAAGCGCAGGCTCACAGCGCCCGAGGAGCAGCGAGAGCTTGGCGGCGGCGACCATGCCCAAGGCGACGCCTTCGCCGTGGCGGATCGAGTAGCCGCTGACCTGCTCGACGGCGTGGCCAAAGGTGTGGCCCAGGTTGAGGACGGCGCGGCGGCCTTGCTCGAACGGGTCTTCTTCCACGACGGCGATCTTGACGAGCACGGCGTTGGCGATAAGGTGCGCCATGCTGGTCGGGCCGTGCTCCTCTAGCTCCGCAAAGAGGTCCGGCGCGCCGATGATGCCGTGCTTGATGACTTCCGCCAAGCCGGAGCGAAACTCGGCCGCGGGCAGGGAGGCGAGCGTGTCAGGGTCGATGACGACGAGGTGCGGCTGCTTGAAGGCGCCGACGAGGTTCTTGCCCTGGGGCAGATCGACGCCGGTCTTGCCGCCGACGGAGGCGTCGACCATCGCCAGGAGCGAGGTCGGCGCCTGGACGAAGGGCACGCCGCGCAAATAAGTGGCGGCGGCAAAGCCTGCCATGTCGCCGGTGACGCCGCCGCCCAGCGCGATCACCGTGCTGCGCCGGTCCAGCCCGGCGGCGAGGAAACGGTCGTAAAGCGTGCTGATCACGTCGAGGCGTTTGTGCCGCTCGCCGTCGGGGATCGGGCAGAGGGCCGGTTCGTAGCCCACTGCGGTCAAGCTCGCCTCGACTGCGGCGTAATGGTTCTCGGCGATCGCGTCGTGCGTGACCACGGCGACGGGGCCGGGGCGCAGGCCGCGGTTGCGCAACAGGCTGCCGATTTGGCCGAGCAGGCCGCCGCCAATGCAGATGTCATACTCGCCGGTCGGGCTGGAGACGGGCAGGAGCGTCATGCCCGGCGCCTCCATCTCCGCGTCTAGGCTGTGGAGGATGCGCTCTACGATTTGGTCTGGCGTACGTGCGGTGGTGTCGATCTGGTGCGGAATGGCGGCATAGGCTTGGCGACGGGCGTGAAGCAGGGCGCGAATGCGGGCGCGCTTCTCGTCCGCATCGCCGGGCAGTAGCGGACGGTCGGTCATGCTCTCCAGGCGAGCGAGGATCTCGTCAACGGAAGCGGTGAGGCAGAGCAACACGCCGCTTTCGGCAAGAGCCTGTCGGCTGGCGGGATTAACTAGCGCGCCGCCGCCCGTGCTGACGACGATGCCCGTTTCGGCTGCCATGCGCTGGCATAGCTGGGCTTCGACGACGCGAAAGGCCGGTTCGCCCTCGTCTGCAAAGACCTGGCTGATCGGCTTGCCGAAGTGCGCCTCGATTGCCTCGTCCATGTCGACAAAGAGGCGACCGAGCCGTTCGGCGAGCAGGCGACCGATGGTCGTCTTGCCCGTACCCATGAAGCCGGTGATGATGATGTTTCGGTTTGCGGGAAAAGTTGTCATGGCGTATGCGTAGGGTGTCGTTCCGGATGCCCAAGGCGGGAGAGAACGCGCTCCATCAGTTCCGTAACGGGCCGGGAGGCGTCGACCGGCATATGCATGGCATCAGGAATTGGGTAGCGCCAGCAGCCGTCATAGGCGGCGAGCATGTTCTGCATATCCTGCCAACTGGCGATCTTGTGCGTTGAAGCGCTGGCGTCGCGCTCTTCCAGGCGTTGTTGCCAAAGACGCTCTTCCAGTTGCGTTTCGACGACGAGCACGCGTGCGCCGTACTGCTCGGCTATGGCTGTCGCCGTTGTAAACGCTATCGGATAGGTGAGGGGCGAGTCGACGATGACGCTGACGCCAAGCTGAAGCTGCCGGCCAGCCACGTTCCACATGGCTTTGTAGGAGAGCCGGTTGCTGTCGGGGCAGGACAGGATCACGTCCTTGATGTCATCCTTATCCACGAGTGGCCAGCGTAGGCGACGCGCTAGGGCATAGGCCAGTTCGCTCTTGCCGGTAGCCGGAAACCCCTTCATCAAGACAAGCCACACGGCTGAGGATTCATCCGACATGGTGCGACCGTCCGAATAGAGTGAAGTGCGCGGCGTTGACGTGTGCGGCCTGGTGCATGAGCACGGCGTTCATCAGTTCGATGGCGAGCCGCGACTCCAGCGTGACGCCGGCGCGTACGCCAACGCACGGGTCATGGCGACCCTTCTTGAGCAGGAAGTCGATCTCTTCCAGATTCTTACGCACGGATTGCTGCGGCTTGACAATTGTCGAAGTCGGTTTGAAGCCGACGCGACAGACGAGGGGCATGCCCGTGGTAATGCCGCCGATCAACCCGCCGTGGCTGTTGCTCTGATAACCGGACGCGCGGATCGAGTCGTTGTTTTCGCTGCCGCGGCGGGCGACCACGTCGTAGCCGTCACCGATTTCGCAGGACTGGACCGCGTTCAGCCCGCCCAGCGCGCCCATGAGCCGCACCTTGAGGCTTTGGTAGAGCGGCTCGCCCACCAGCGCGGGGACGTTGACGGCGACCACTTCGACGGCTGCGCCCAGGGAATCGCCCTCGATACGCGTCTGCTTGATTAACTGAGCGGCTTCGCTTGCGAACTCGGCGTCGAGCGAGTAGATCTCGGCGGCCTCGAGGTCACGGATGGCAGCGTCGGTCTGTTCGGCGGGAATAAGCTGCTCTCCGTAGGCGCGCGCCCACTCTGCCGCGACAGAGGCAAGCGTTCGTTTGGCGCGCAGCGGACCGACCTGGCAGATAGATGAGAGGATGACTGTGCCGAACTGCCTGGCAATAAAGGTGCGCGCCACGGACCCGCCGATCACGTCGGAGATGGTGGAGCGGTAGCTCGAACGGCCTCCGCCGCGCACATCTACGAATCCCTGTGATTTGTAGTGCTTTACCAGGTCTGTATGGCCGGGGCGCACCTCGCCTTGCGGGCCGGCGAACTGCGCGTAGTCTGCGGAGCGGGTGGCGGTGGAGAGAACGAGCGCGGCGATGGGTTCGCCGGTGGTGAAGCCGGTTTCGTAGCCGGCTGCTTGGGCGATCTCGCCGTCCACGGTGGTTGAGACCTGGGCGTCGCCAAGTAGGGAATCGTGCTCCGGATGATACAGCCCCGAGAGGATCACGACCTTGTCGCCTTCGCGGCGGGGGGTGCCGTGCCGGTTGCTGCCGGGCCGCCTGCGATCCAGGTATGCCTGGAGTAGCCTGCGCGACAGCTCCAGGCCAGGCGGGCAGCCGATTACGATTGTGGTAATGGCCGGTCCATGCGATTCGCCGGCGCCGGCGACCGCAAAGAGCGGTCCGCCAAGGATTTCCATCAGGGTTCTTTCGCTCCAACTGTTGTCGAATTCGCCGCGAGCGGCGCGAGTAGGAGTATACCCGACAATCGGCCAGTTGGCGAAACAAGGGGCGGATTCCAGGGGAGTCTGTTGGCTGCCCGAAGATGGCACGCGCGAGGCGCGGTCATCGGATCAATCGTTCGAGGATTGCGCTGCTTCGTCCCGAAAACAACGGATATTGGCGATGAAGGCGGCGACCGCGGCGTGATCCTTGACGCCGGGACTCGCTTCTACGCCGGAACTGACGTCGACGCCCCAGGGACGGACGGCTTCGAGCGCTGATGTGACATTGTCAGGCGTCAGCCCGCCCGCCAGCAGCATGCCCGGGATCCGCTGCACCATTGCCGCGGCCAACGACCAGTCAGCCAGGTGGCCTGTTCCGCCATATGCGGCGGAGGAGAAGGCGTCGACGAGCAGCGAAGGACCTGGCTGTAGGCCGAAAGCGGCAAATTGGAGCCATTGCTCCCAGTCGTCCGCCTGGGCTTGCGGGCGGATCGCCTTGTAGGAGCATCCCGCCAGCGCGCGCAGCGCATCGGGCGTTTCGTCGCCATGTAGCTGCGCGTAATCGAGGCCGGCGTATTGCATGATGCGCGCTACGGAATCAGGCGGCTCGTTGACGAAGACGCCCACCAACTTGGGCAAGGTCTGTTGCGAGGCCGGCTGCTCTGCCCAACGAACGCGCAGGCCGCGCACAATCCCGCGGACGCTGGCAGGCGAGACGTAGCGCGGCGAGCGTTCGTAGAGGATAAAACCAAGCAAGTCCGCGCCGGCGCAGGCGGCGAAGAGCGCATCCTCTAGATTGGTAATGCCGCAGATTTTGATGTGCGTGACCATCTGCTCGTGCATGTCTTGTCTAGGCATCAAATGTTCAGAGCGTCAGCATATTTATGTGGGTGATCTATGTGTCATTTCGGCTTGCCCGCGGCGACGAACTCCCTCACTTTGGCGGCGCGTTCGTGCTGGCGCAGCTTGCAGAAGGTCTCGCCGACGAGAATGGCGTCGCAGCCCATCTCGGCAAGACGCGCTACGTCCGCGGCGGTCTGTATGCCGCTTTCGGCGACGACGACCTTGTCGCCGGGGATCTGTTGGCGCAGGCGGGCAGTGGTCTCCAGGTCGACCTGGAAGGTGCGGAGGTTGCGGTTGTTGACGCCGATGACACGCGCGTCCGCGGCTAAGGCGCGCTGCAGCTCGGGTGCGTCGTGCACTTCAACTAGGGCCTCCATGCCCAGGCTGCGAGTCAGAGACAGCAGCCGCTTCACATCGTTGTCGCCGAGGACAGCCATGATGAGCAGCAACGCATCCGCCCCGGCCATGCGCGCTTCGTACACCTGGTACTCGTGATAGATGAAGTCCTTGCGCAGAATCGGAACGGCGCGGCCTTCGTCGCGTAGGCGCTCTTTGGCCGTGGTCAGGTAGGCAAGCTCGCCCTGGAAGAAGCGGCTGTCGGTCAGGCAGGAGATGGCCGCGACGCCCGCCTGGGCGTAAGCAGAGGCGATCAGCGGCGGGTCCCAGTCTCTGGCGATGAGGCCCTTGGAGGGGCTGGCGCGCTTGATCTCCGCGATCAGGCTGGCGCCCGGCGCGGCAGTGAGCGCGGCGGCGAAATCCAACGCGGGCGGCGTCAATTGGGCGAAGGCGCGCACCTGCTCCAGAGGCATAACCGCCATCTGCTTCGGGACTTCCTGCCGCTTATGGGACATGATCAGGTCTAGGACTTGGCCTTTGTGCTTGGCGATGTCTAGTTGAGAAGGTTTCACCAGGTTCTCCGCGTGTTGGGCGTCAGGCGTCACGTGTTAAGCGTCGGGCGTGTAACTGCGCGTTTTGGCGATGTAGCGGTCGAGACATTGCAGCGCAGCGCCTGAGTCTAGACTTTCGCGTGCCGTCTGCAATCCCGCTTGGAAGTCGCCTGTATCGAGGCTGAGGGCGGCGGCGGCGTTCAATAGCACCACGTCGCGCTTCGGACCGGCCAACTCGCCGGAGAGAAGGGCGCGGGCGATGGCCGCGTTCGTCTGGGCGTCGCCGCCCTGCAGGTCAGCTAACGTGGCGCGTGCGAAGCCGAGCTCGGCGGGGTCGAAGTCGAGTGTGGTCACCTCACCGTTGTGCAGGCGGGTGATGCGGCTTGTGCCGGTGGTGGTCAACTCATCCAGACCAGCGCCGGTCTCGTAATGGCCGTAGACGACGTAGGCGGCCTTGCTGCCCATATTCTGGAGCGTGTGCGCCATGAGTTCGGTCAACTCTTCGGCATAGACGCCGATCAGTTGGTGCGTGGTCGGCGCGGGGTTGGTGAGCGGACCGAGGATGTTGAAGATGGTGCGGGCGGCGATCTCGCGGCGCGGGCCGATGGCGTAGCGCATGGCCGGGTGATAGGCTGGCGCGAAGAGGAAGGCGATGCCGATCTCCTCTATGCACTCGGCGGCTTGGTCCGGCGTCAGGGGCAGCGCGGCGCCGAGCGCTTCGAGGACGTCGGCGCTGCCGGCGCGGCGATTGGAGCGATTGCCGTGTTTAGCCACGCGCATGCCCGCGCCCGCCAGCACGAAGGCCGTGATCGTGCTGATGTTGAACTTCTGCGTGCCGTCGCCGCCTGTGCCTACGACGTCGACGAGTGGCGCGTGGGCGAGTTTGGGCTTTACGGCGACGGCGCTGCGACGCATGGCCGCGGCGCAGCCGGTGATCTCCTCGACGGTTTCGCCCTTGATGCGCAGCGCGGCCAGGAAGGCGCCAATCTGAGCAGGGGTCGCCTCGCCCAGCATGATCTCCGACATGGCTGCGTCGGCCTGGGCCTCGGTGAGGTCTTGGCCCGAAAAGAGCAGGTGGATGGCCTCTTGGATGGCGGGTTGGCTCATGGTTGGCTGCCTCCTGGCGTTGTTGCTACAAGCCGGACTGCGTAGACTTTACTCGTCATGCGTTATCCGTCACGAGTTGCGCTCGATGCGCAGGAAATTGGCGAGAACGGACTTGCCGTGCTCGGTGAGAATGCTCTCCGGGTGGAATTGCACGCCGTAGATCGGCAGCGTCCGGTGCTGCAGGCCCATCAACTCGCCCTCTGCGGTGAATGCGGTCGCTTCCAGTTCATCCGGCAGCGGTTCGGCCACGATCAGGCTGTGGTAGCGCGTGGCGGTGAAAGGGCTGGGGATGTTCTTGAAGACGCCGACTGCCTTGTGATGGATAGGGCTGGTCTTGCCGTGCATGAGGCGCGGCGCGCGCACCACCTCGCCGCCGAAGACATGGCCGATGCACTGCTGGCCGAGGCAGACGCCGAGCAAGGGAATGCGCGGGCCCAACAGGCGGATCACGTCGTTGCTGATGCCGCTGTCCTCCTGCGGCGTCCCCGGTCCCGGGCTGATGATGATGTGTGACGGGTTGCTTTCGGCCAGGTCTTCGACGTCGATCTCGTCGTTGCGCCACACGCAGATGTCCTGGTCCGTGTACGCGCCGGGCACGCGCTCGCGCACGACCAGCTCGCCTAGGAATTGGACCAGGTTATAGGTGAAGCTGTCGTAATTGTCAATCACGGCGATCATGGCAATTCTCCTTGCAGGGCGAGTCAACTCGACATGAATCACGAGTCATGAGTCACGAATGACGGATGACTCACGACTCGTGACATCGCTAGGCGGACGCTTCCTTCTTGCGACGACGCTCGGCGGAGCGCGAAATCTTGTTCCACACACCGGAAAGACCCATTGCTTTCTTTACTTCGATGAGGGTCATGCGAGCCTCTTCGCGCGCGCGCATCGTGCCGTCGAAGAGCAGTTCGTCGACGAAACCGGTCTGCGCTTCGTAGAAGGCGCGCCGTTCGCGCATTGGGTCGAGGAAGTCGTTGAGCGCCTTGGCCAGCTTTTCCTTCACCTCGACATCGCCCACCCTTCCGGCGCGATAGCGGCTCTTGAGGTCATCGACCTCGGCGGCGTTGGGGTTGAACACATCGTGATAGATGAAGACGGGGTTGCCGTCGACCTCGCCGGGCACATCGGCTGTAACGCGGTTGGGGTCGGTATACATGCTCATCACGCGGCGGCGCACCGTGGCGGCGTCGTCGCTGAGGAAGATGGCGTTGTCCAGGCTCTTGCTCATCTTGGCTTGGCCGTCTGTGCCCACCAACGTGCCGCCGACGACATACGGTTCCGGCAGGGGGAAGACCTCGCCATAAGCGTTGTTAAAGCGGCGTGCGATCTGCCGGGTCAGTTCGACGTGGCTTTCGTTGTCCTTGCCGACAGGGACGAGATGGGCGCGCGGCAGAAGGATGTCGGCGGCCTGAAGAACCGGGTAGCCGAGAAGGTTGTAGGGGATCTGGTCCATGTGTGCGGCCGCGGCCATGTCCTTGATCGTGGGCAACTGCTGCAATCGTTCGACCGTGATCAGCCCGCTGATGAGAAGCTGCAATTCGTAGGTTTCGTGGATAGCGGACTGCAAGCAGAAGGTGACCCTGTTGGGGTCGATGCCGATGGCAAGATGATCCATGACGATGGTGCGCGCGTTGTCCGTAATGGCGAGTATGTCCTCTTTGTCCGGTTTTGTGGTGAGCATGTGCAGGTCAGCGACAAGGAAGAAGCACTCGTACTGTTCTTGCAGGGCGAGGCGATGCCGGTGGCTGCCGACAAAGTGGCCCAGGTGAAGCTTACCGGTGGGACGATCCCCCGTCAGGATGCGTTTGCGCGGTTCGTTTTGCGACATGATGCGGACTCCCGATTTCTAGCGTGATGAACGAACGTGAAAGATCAGTGCAGGCAATCGTGTGCTAGAGACCGGCCTCGGCCTGCTCGACTGCTACGGCTAAGGCGCGGGCTTTGTTAAGTGATTCATTATACTCATAAGTCGGGTCGCTGTCGGCAACGATGCCGCCGCCCGCCTGAAGATAGCAGGTCTTGCCCTGCATGACAATGGTGCGAATCGTGATGCAGGTGTCCATTGCGCCGTGGTAGTCGAAGTAGCCGACCGCGCCCGCATACGGCCCGCGGCGGTTGCCTTCTAGCTCTTCGATGATCTCCATGGCGCGCACCTTGGGCGCGCCGCTGACCGTGCCGGCTGGAAAGGTAGCGCGCAGCAGGCTGAACGCATCCTGGTCCGGACGCACTTCGCCGCGCACGTCGCTGACGATGTGCATGACGTGGCTGTAGCGCTCGACGGCCATCATGGTGGGCGTGGCGACGGAACCGTACGTGCAGACGCGACCGAGGTCGTTACGGCCCAGATCGACGAGCATCACATGCTCGGCGCGTTCTTTGGGGTCGGCCAGCAGGTCGTCAGCAAGCTGTCGGTCCTCTTCGGCGGTCTTGCCGCGCCAGCGCGTGCCGGCGATGGGATGCAAGTAGGCCATGCCGTCTTCGAGGCGGACGTGCATTTCGGGGCTGGAACCGATGATGCGAAGCGGTTCGCCTTCCACTCCGGCGACGCCGGCGAAGTCGAGGAAGTACATATAGGGCGACGGGTTGAGCATTCGCAGAGCGCGGTAGATGGTCAGCGGGTCGGCTTCGGTGTCGCGGCGCAGGCGCTGGCTGAGTACGACCTGGAAGATGTCTCCGGCGGCGATGTACTCTTTAGCCGCGCGTACATTGGCTTCGAACTGGTCTTGTGTGAGGTTGCTCTCCCAGCCATTGCCGCCGCGTCGCTCGCCGATCTCCGGCGGCTGCAGCGGCTTGCGCAGGTCGGACACGATCTTGTCGATACGGGCGATGGCGTCGGCGTAGGCGGCGCGCAGGTCGGCCTCGACGCGCATGTTGGCGATGACGGTGAGCTTGTGGCGTACATGGTCGAAGACGACCAGGTTATCGCTGAAGAGCAGGACCATGTCGGGCACGTCGATCTGCCGCTGCGCGGTGTCGGGCAGACGCTCCATGAAGCGCACGAGGTCGTAGCCGAAATAGCCAACTGCTCCGCCGGTGAGCCGCGGGAGGCCGGGCAGCGAGACCGACGTACGATCCGCCATCAACTCGCGCACGACGGCGAGCGGGTCGCCGCGGCGTTCTTCGAGGACGGCGCCGCCTGACGCGCCGATGACGGTGCGGTCTCCGTAGGCGGCGGCTGTCATCGGCGCATGGACGCCGATGAAGCTGTAACG
>CAYXRG010000101.1:0-12873 GCA_964467575.1 uncultured Caldilineaceae bacterium
CTTTCGGTTATAATAGGCCATCGTCGCAGCGCCGCGGCATTGAGTCCCACACACAAAATGCCAGCCGCCGGGAAGGCGGGAAGGAGGGAGGGTCCCATGAGTCCACTGCATGGTCCAAGCGGTATTGTTAAGAGCGTAGCCGTAATCCTCATTCTGGGCTTGTTGCTTAGCGCATGCGGTCAGCCCGCAGCGCCAAGCGCGCCCGCAGCCGAAGCTCCGGCCGCGGCGGAACCGGCTGCCGCCGCCCCTGCCGGTGAAGTCTCACGCGCCGAGACGCTCATCTACGGCGGCGATTTCACCGACCTGATTACGCTTGACCCGGCCGTCGTCTACGAGTTCGGCGGCACGCTGATCGTCGGCAACGTTTACGAGACGCTCGTCTCCTTCAACCCCGGCGACCCGACGCTGATCGCCGTGCTGGCCGAATCTTGGGACGTGACCGAAGAAGGCGACAACTGGCTGCTGACCTTCAACCTCGACCCTGCAGCAACCTTCGCCAGCGGCAACCCGGTGACGGCCGAAGACGTTGTCTTCTCCTGGAACCGCGCCATCGACATCAATCTGTCGCCGGCCTTCCTGCTCACCGACGTCTGCTCCATGACCACCGAAAGCACAACTGCCGTCGATGACGCTACGGTCGAGTTGCGCATTCCCAAAACGGTCAGCCCGCAGGTCTGCCTGTCCGTGCTCACCTTCACCACCGCCGCCGTCGTAGAAAAAGCCGCGCTGGAGCCCAACATGGGCGACGACATGGGTCAGTCCTGGCTGAATGACAACTCGGCGGGCAGCGGCCCCTATATCCTCGACCGCTGGGATCGCAGCGTAAGCGTGACGCTGAACGCCAACCCCAACCACTGGGCCGGCATTCAGCCCCCTATGAAGCGCGTCATCGTTCAGAACACGCCCGAACTGGCTAACCTCCAGGCGTCCATCGAGACCGGCGATGCCGATATCGTCTTTGACCTCGGCGCCGAGCAGGCGGCAGCCCTGGAAGGCAACCCGGACGTGACCCTGGTCAAGGGCCTCTCACTGATCCTGGCCTACATCGGCCTCAACGCCCTTGAACCGCCGCTCGATAACCCCGATGTGCGCGAGGCCATTCGTTATGCCGTCAACTACGACGACATTATCACCTTGTTGGGCGGCAACGCCGAGCTAGTTCAAGAGATCATCCCCATCGGCTTCCTCGGCCACACCGGAACCACCCCCTTCACGCAGGACATCGATAGGGCCAAAGAACTGCTGGCCGCGGCCGGCGTAGCCGAAGGAACCGTGATCGACGCCATCGTGCCCACCGGCACCGGCCCCGGCGGCATCGAATGGGCGACGCTCGCCGCCAAGGTCCAGTCCGACCTAGCCCTAGTCGGCCTCCAGATGAACATCCAGCAACTGCAAACCTCTGAGTTGCTGAACATCTACCGCGCCCAGGACGGCGAGATGGTCTTCATGAACTGGAGCCCCGACTTCCCGGACCCGGACGGCAACGCCACGCCCTTCGCCTCCTACGAAGCGCGCTCGCTCGCCTGGCGCAATGACTGGGATGATCCGCAAGCCATCGAACTGAGCAAGCAAGCCGCCGCGGAGCTGGACACGGAGAGACGCGTCGAACTGTACGCAGAACTGGTCGAATACGTTCAGCACAACGGCCCGTATGTCATGCTCTACCAGCCGACCCGCGTGTACGCACTGCGCAACAACGTCCAGGGCTTCATCTACGACCCGGCCGACTCGCCGGTCGTAAGTCTCTGGCTGATCAGCAAACAGTAAGCGCTGCAGATATTGCGGCATGGGCAGACCAACACGGTTTGCCCATGCCCCTTCACCCGTCCGCGCTCGGCTGTCGCGCCGCGTGCAGACCCTGTTGTTACCAGACGATTCTACAACCATGACGCCCCGCCGATGACACGCTTCATTGTTCGCCGCCTGGGCGGCCTGCTCTTCGTCCTGTTCGGCGTTTCGATCCTTACCTTTTTCTTGGCGCAGGTCGTGCCGGTCGACCCGGCGGCGTCCGCCCTCGGCTCCAACGCACGCGAGGAGCAGATCGAGGCTTACCGCCGGCAAATGGGTCTCGACCGGCCCGCTGTCGTCCAATATGCCAGCTACATGGGACGGTTGGTGCGCGGCGATCTCGGCGTCTCTATTCGCACGCGGCGCCCTGTGGTCGACGACCTGCGCGACTTTCTGCCCGCCACCATCGAACTCACCCTGGCAGCCATGCTCGTCACGGTTACCCTGGGCTTGCCGCTTGGCATCCTCGCCGCGCTGCGACGCAACACCTGGCTAGATGGCGCCGCGCGTCTGTTGGCCCTCGCCGGCGGCGCAATGCCCATCTTCTATATTGGCCTGGTGTTGCTCGGCATCTTCTATCGCCAGTTGCAGTGGCTGCCGGGCCCGGGACGACTGGATTCAACCTTGCAGCCGCCCGCCCACATCAGCGGCCTTTATATCCTCGATTCGCTGCTGACGGGCAACTGGAGCGCCCTGCGCAACGCCGCTTCTCACCTCGTCCTGCCCGCCATCACGCTCGGCGCCTACTCTACCGCCGTGCTGCTGCGCATGACACGCTCCTCGACGCTGGAGATGCTCAGCCAGGACTACGTGCGCACCGCCCGCGCCAAGGGTCTTGCCGAATCGGTGGTAGTCGGCTTACACGTCTTCAAGAACGCGCTGCCGCCTATCCTCACCATCGTCGGCATCCTCTTCGGCAGCCTGCTCAGCGGCGCTGTGCTCACCGAGACGATCTTCAACTGGCCAGGCATTGGACGTTATGCCACGACCTCCGTCACCTCGCTCGACTACCCCGCAGTCATGGGCGTCACCCTCGTCGCCGCCATCATCTATCCCGTCATGAACACCCTGGTCGACATCGGCTACTCGGTGATCGACCCGCGTGTGCGCGCAGAATGAGCCAGACTATGCAAGCCTCCGCCTCCATCGCCAATCCGTTGGCTACGCCGGCCAAATCCCCGCGCTCGCTGTTCATTCGGCGCTTCGGCAAAGAGAAGATCGCCGTCTTCGGTCTGGCGATAATCATCTTGTTTAGCGTGGTTGCTCTGCTGGCGCCCGTCATCGCGCCCTACGATCCCCTCTACCAGAACATCCCCGACAGCCTGTCGCCGCCGTCTGCCACGCATTGGCTCGGCGCAGACAAGCTGGGGCGCGACATCCTCAGCCGGCTGCTCTACGGCGCGCGCATTTCGCTGGCGACCGGTCTGACCGTAGTGGGATTGGCAAGCGTCACCGGCACGCTGGTCGGCGCGTTCGCCGGTTACGCGGGCAAGTGGTGGGACGAAGGGCTGATGCGCATCACCGACATATTCTTCGCCTTCCCCAGCCTGATCCTGGCGATGGCGATCGCCGGCGCGCTGGGGCCGAGCCTGCGCAACGCGCTGATCGCCGTGGCTGTGGTCACCTGGCCGATTTACGCGCGCCTGGCGCGCGGGCAAGTGCTGGTGTTGCGCCGCCGCGACTTCGTGGAGGCAGCCCATGCCGTCGGCGCAGGCCACGGACTGATCCTGCGCCGCCACCTCTTTCCCAACATGCTCTCGCCGCTGCTCGTCCAGGCAAGCTTCGACATGGGAACGACTATCCTCTCCGTGGCCGGGTTGTCCTTCATCGGCTTTGGCGCGCAGCCGCCCACGCCGGAATGGGGTGTGATGATCAGCGAGGGTCGCAACTACATCACCACGCATTGGTGGCTTACTTTCTTCCCTGCCATAGCGACGCTCCTCTCCGTCGCCGGCTTCAACCTGGTAGGCGACGGCCTGCGCGACGTACTCGACCCGCGCCTGCGCCGCTAGAGAAATCGGCCTATCCAATTCATCGTCTGCCAAAACGGCAAGGTTGCCGCTGGCGTGTCTCGCCTCGCAGCAGGCATTCCGCCGCGCCAGAGCCCGCGCCAATTCCCCATCTCATCGCCTGCCGTGCTACAGTGTAGCGGGGATGCGCTTGCGACCGCAGTTCTCTGCGTCCCTGCACAATCGGCAATCCACCATTTGTGCCGCTTTCTATCGCCACACCACCTAGATGGACACGCCATGACCGCTTACGAACAATTCTGCCGCCACGCCGCCGAGATCAACGACATCCTCTGCGCCATCAACGTCCTGCAATGGGACGCACGCATCCAGATGCCGCCGGAAGGCGCGCAGACACGCGGCTATCAACTCGCCACGCTCACCCGACTCGCCCAAGAACGCTTCACCAGCGCCGAGAACGGCCGCCTGATCGAGGCCGCCGAGTCAGAACTGGCCGGCGCCGACCCTGACTCATACCCCGTACGCGCCGTCAAAGCTGCGCGCGAAGCCTACGACATCTTCCAGCGAATTCCGCAAGACCTGCTCGCCGGCCGTGCCGCGCTCAGCGCCGAGGCGCAGAATGTCTGGGTGGAGGCGCGCAAGGCCAACGATTTCCCGCGTTTCGCACCTTACCTGAAGCAGATGTTGGCTTACGCTCAGCAGATGGCCGAAGCCATCGGCTACAGCGACCACCCCTACGACGCCCTGCTCCTGCAATACGAGCCGGGCATGACCGCGCAACGGCTGCAAACGCTCTTCGCCGAGCTGCGCGCCGTGTCTCTGCCCCTGCTGGAGCGTATCACCGCAGCCGGCCCGCAGCCGAAACCCGCCTTCCTCGAGCGCGAGTTTCCCATCGAGCAGCAGCGCGCCTTCGCCATTGACGCGGCTGTCGCCTTCGGCTATGACCTCAACCGCGGCCGCGTCGACGTCGCGCCGCACCCGTTCGAGATTTCCTTCACCCGGCAGGACGTACGCATCACCACGCGCTACCAACTGCGCTACCCCTTCGCCGCCATCTTCGGACTGATGCACGAGACCGGCCACGGCCTCTATGAGTTAGGCGCCGCCCCCGAACTCACGCGCAGCGCGCTCACCAGCGACTACCTCGGCATGTACGCGGTCGGCGGCGCCAGCTTCGGCATGCACGAAGCCCAGTCGCGCATGTGGGAAAACCTGGTCGGGCGCAGCCTCGCCTTCTGGCAGGTCTACTACCCCCGGCTGCGGGAGTACTTCCCCGCCCAGTTGGCCGACGTCTCGCTTGACACGTTCTACCGCGCCGCCAACCGCGTCCAGCCCAGCCTGATCCGCGTCGAGGCCGACGAGGTGACCTACAACCTGCACATCATGCTGCGCACCGAGATCGAGATGGGCCTGCTCGACGGCACGTACACCGTCGACGAGTTGCCCACAGCGTGGAATGCCAAGATGGAGGAATACTTGGGGCTGACCCCGCCCGACGACGCGCAAGGCGTGCTGCAAGACGT
Organism: uncultured Caldilineaceae bacterium; assembly: GCA_964467575.1. GTDB lineage: Bacteria > Chloroflexota > Anaerolineae > Caldilineales > Caldilineaceae > JASGTU01. Next base: position 5,282 of record CAYXRG010000101.1, read on the forward strand.
ACACTGGGCAACCGGCTATTTCGGCTCCTTCCCCACCTACACGCTCGGCAACATCATGAGCGGACAGTTGATGGCAGCCGCGCGCCGCCAGGTGAGCGGCCTGGACGACGCGCTGGCCCGCGGAGAGTTTGCGCCGCTGCACAACTGGCTGATCGATAACATCTACCGCCACGCCCGCGCCTACACGCCGGACGAGTTGCTCATCCGCGCCACGGGCGAAGCCCTGCACACCGGCCCCTACCTGGCTTACCTGACCGAGAAATTCAACACGCTCTACCCAGGGTAGGCGAGCAGCCCGCCGCCGCGACTGCATCCGGCAAACAAGGAGTCCCGCCTCTACATTGAGGCGGGCCTCTTCATTCGCTGCTCGATCCTCAACTGCACGCCCTACGCGAACACCTCCGCGTCCCGGTCCAGGTTTTCCACCCTGCGCAGATAGGCCGTGGCGCGCTTGTCAAAGTCATGCGGATAGGCGTAGCCCAGCTTGTCGCCCACCTCAATGGCGACCTGGCGGAAAAGGTCGATGGTCTGCCACATAGCAGTCCAGCTTTCCTCCAGCCCTGGCCCGGCGTACGTCTTTTCCAACTGCGCCCACAAGTCCGGGCGCAGCCGGCGCTTCAGCCCGCGACCATAGGGGCCGGGCTTCCATGACCAATCATGGTCAATCTCGATGCGCCAAACGAGCATCGGCAGCAGGTCCTCCTGGCGCATCCCCGTCTCCAGCACATGCTTGGCCGCTACCAAGTCGTCGCGCCACAAGTACTTCACTACATAGGTGGCGTTGTGAAAGAGAAGTTCCACGCGCTCCAGATACTCTCCCTCGGTAGGTTTCTGGGGGATATAGCCCTGATATGTCGGCGGATTCAGCCCGCGGGTCAAGCCGTCCTTGTCGAGCAGTACGCGATAGCCCGCGTCGAACTCCTCCGGCAGTTGTGGTTCCGCCGCCACCTTCTGCATCAATGCGACGGGCCACAATGTGAAGTCGATCTTAAGACCGTCCTCGTACTGGGTGACGCTGCCAAAACACTCCTCCCCATAGTACAGTTGGATCGGGTCGCGATACACGGCCAGTACCGAGCCGAAATCGCCCAGCCAAGCCCTGCTCTCAAAGAACGGATGGATATCCGTCACCACGACGATCGGGTCGTAGTCCGACAGCGCGTCCACCTGCCCGTTGGGAATGGCGAGCGTGCTCGTCAGCACGATGGCGCGCACCTCGTCGCGAGCTTGGCCCCACTCCACGAGCCGGTCGAATGTCTGCTGCACCTGATCCGCATGACGCATGGTATACTCCTATCGACAACGCGTTATAACTAGAGTGAAATAGACCGGCATCCTTGCCGCATGCGCCGTTCTCCGGCGACAAGGATGCCGTTATGCTCAGCTTGCCGGCCGCGACGAAAAGAGGCGCTGGCCTTCAGGCGCCGGCAAGGATCTACGTTTGCGGGTGCGTCCGCCAACTGAGCAGGAATAGCAACGCTAAGAGAAGCGGCGGTACGGCGATCGGCCACATCCATACCAGGTTAGAGGCTATCGGGCCCGGATTCCAGGCGGTTACCAAGTAGGCTACGGCGAAGCCGGTGAAGAGCAGCGCACCCGCCCACTCCCACCGCCAGCCGATGGCTAGGGCGATGAGCAGTATGTACACGGGAATCAGGTGAATGAGCAGCGCCTGAAGCGTGCCCCAGAAACCATACCCTTGCCCAAAGACGTCCAATGCGAAGATACTCACGAAGAGCGCGAACAGGATGCCGAGCACCCTGGGCGCCCAATACAACAGCCGTCGAGTTGTGTCTGACATAGCAGCCATCCTAATGCTGTGCCGCGTAGGCGGCAGAGGAAACGCGTAGGGGATCACTAACATTCAGTCAGCGGCATGTCTGCGATGACGGGCTTCGCGCCCAATGCTAGCACCGTACGCTGCAGCCATCAATTGCCCGGCGCAATGAGGCGGAAGTTGGGCAGCAGCGCATTGCCGGCGGGCGTGCCCGGCGACATGAACAATACGCCTGCCGCCGCGATTCGGTTTCATGTCTATCGCTGCGCTCCACCCCTTCACAAGGACAACCGTTCAAGGAGGACCCCATGAAAAGCGTCGCAACCGTTACTGCTGACGGCTTTGCCTATCGCGACCTGAACAAGAACGGCCGGCTCGATCCCTACGAGGACCCGAGCCGCCCCATCGCCGAGCGCGTCGAGGACCTGCTTAACCAGATGTCGCTGGAAGAGAAAGCCGGCCTCATGTTCCACGCCATCGCCCAGGTCAACCCGGACGGCGGCCTCAACCCGCCCGCCGAAGGCTTCACCCGCGCGCCCATCACCGAGATGGTCGTTGAGCGACGCATGAATCACTTCAACGTCCATGCGCTGCCTGCGCCGCGCGTCGCCGCCGAATGGCACAACCGGCTGCAAGCCTTAGCCGAAGAGACGCGGCTGGGCATCCCCGTCACCATTTCATCCGACCCGCGCCACGCCTTCAGCGACAACCCGCTCACCAGCTTCCAAGCCGCCGCGCTCTCACAATGGCCTGAGCCGATTGGCCTTGCCGCCGCCGGCGACGCCGAGCTTGTTGAGCGCTTCGCCGATATCGCCCGGCAGGAGTATCTCGCCCTGGGCATCCGCGTCGCCCTGCACCCTATGGCGGACCTCGCTACCGAGCCGCGCTGGGCGCGTGTCAACGGCACATTCGGCGAAGACGCCGAGTTGAGCGCCCGTCTGACCGCAGCCTACATCCGCGGCTTCCAGGGCGAAACGCTGGGCAAGGAGAGCGTAGCTTGCATGACCAAGCACTTCCCCGGCGGCGGCCCGCAAAAGGACGGTGAAGACCCGCACTTCCCCTATGGGAAGGAGCAGGTCTACCCTGGCAACAACTTCGCCTACCACCTCATCCCCTTCGAGGCTGCGTTCGCCTCGGGCACATCGCAGATCATGCCCTATTACGGCGTACCCATCGGCGCCGAATACGAGGAGGTAGCCTTCGGCTTCAACAAAGGCGTGATCACCGGGCTCCTGCGCGAGCGCTACGGCTTCGACGGCATCGTCTGCACGGATTGGGGCCTGCTCACCGATTCGGACTTCGGCGGCCGAGTCATGGTAGCCCGTGCCTGGGGCGTAGAGCGCCTCAGCCGCCCCGAACGCGCCAAGAAAGCGCTGGAAGCCGGTGTCGACCAGTTCGGCGGCGAGGCTTGTCCGGAAGTCGTCGTCGAGTTGGTGCGCAGCGGGCAAGTCAGCGAATCCCGCATTGACGAGTCGGTGCGCCGGCTGCTGCGCGAGAAGTTCCGCCTCGGCCTGTTCGACAACCCCTACCTCGACCCTGACGCCGCCGAGCGCATCGTGGGCAACGCCGAGTTCCGCGCCGCGGGCGAACTGGCGCAGCGCAAGTCCATCGTCCTGCTCAAGAACGGCGACGCCGCGCCGGTCCTGCCCGTACAGGGGCGACCCAAGCTCTACGTCGAGGGCATGCGTGCAGAGGCAGCCGCCCAATACGGCGAGGTCGTCTCCGACCTGGCTGACGCCGACCTGGCGCTGCTGCGCATCCAGACGCCCTTCGAGCCGCGCGACGGCAACTTCCTCGAGCAGCGCTTCCACGCCGGCAGCCTCGAATTCAAGCAGCCGGAGAAGGATCACATTCTCGCCATCCTCGCCGCCAAACCGGCCGTTGTCGCCATCTACCTGGATCGCCCGGCGGTGATCCCGAAGATCGCGGCACAGAGCGCTGCACTTATCGGCGAGTTCGGCGCCAGTGACGAAGCGCTGCTGGACGTCGTCTTCGGGCGCTTTACGCCGTCGGGAAAGCTGCCCTTTGAACTGCCCTCATCGATGGCCGCGGTGGAAGCCCAGAAGCCCGACCTGCCGCACGATTCCGAAAGCCCACTCTTCCCGTTTGGGCACGGCCTCACTTACTGAACGCCATCTGCGAGCAACGACAGATGAATTGCCGAACGACCCGCGCCCTGCGCTATACTGCTCACAAGCCCAGCGTCGGCTCGGGCGTTAGCACTTTCGGAGGAGCGCAATGGACGAACAGCCTAAACTTGGCCTCGCCCTCGGCGGCGGCGGCGTACGCGGGCTGGCGCACGTAGGCGTGCTCAAGGTATTTCAGCGCGAAGGCGTCACGCCCTACTGCATCACCGGCACGAGCATGGGCGCCATCATCGGCGCGCTCTATGCCGCGGGCAAGTCCGTCGACGAGATCGAAGACACAGTTACAGATGTGATCTCGCTCACCAGTATGATCAAGCTGGCGGACCTCACCTATCCCTGGCGCGGTCTCTTCGCAGGGCATAACGCCGTCGAATACCTCCGCAAGAGCCTGGGCGCCGATCTGTGCATGGAGGACTGTCGCATTAAGCTAGGCGTTTCCGCCGTAGACCTGATTGCACGCGAACTGCTGTATATCACCAGCGGAAACGTCGTCGATGCGGTGCGCGCCTCCATGTCTCTGGTCGGCGTCTTCGCGCCCGTTCAACAGGGCAAGCGTCGCCTTGCCGACGGCGGCTACTTGGACAACGTGCCCGCCGGGCTTGCGCGTGAACTCGGCGCCGACATCGTAATCGCCGTGGATGTCGGCACGGAGTTCGCCTATACGGACGGCGATGATCACGGCAATCCTGTCAACGCTCGGCTGCCTGCCGTCACTCCGCCGGTAATCCAGGATCTCCTGCAACTCAACATGATGATGGTCCAGGAACTGGCGCAACTGCGTCTACAACTCGCCCGTCCCGAGGTCGTCCTCCGCCCCTGCATCCCCCCGACGGTCGGCATCCTCACCGGCTTCGAACATATCCCGGACGTCTATGCCGCCGGCATCGCAGCCGCCGAAGCAGCGCTGCCGCGCATCCGGGAGTTGCTGCAGGGTATGCCGGCGCAGACCGAGCCGGCCGGATCGCCGGAACAGGCGGAGATGCCGTGAGCCCTCGTTCGCGGAACCGGCGTACAGACTACGTTCGTTACACCTGCTGATGCTCCAACGCCTGCTAATCGCCGTCGCTCTGGGCGGCGTCGTCTTTAGCCTTTACACGCTCAACCGCGTCCAGACGCCTGACCCCAACCTGATCCGTCTGTCGGTGCGCGCCACAGTCCACGCCATGCCCACCGCACCGCCCATCGTGGTGGAGGTCACGCGCATCGTCGAAGTGACGCGCATCGTTGAGGTCGTGCAGACGCCAACCTCGACGCCCTCGCCGCCGCCCACCGAAACGCCCGCGCCCAGCCCCATCGATACGCCCACGCCCGTGGCGGCCGTCGAGGTACAGGCCGCCGCCATGCTCAACGCGGCAGCCCCGCCCGAGCCGGTTGCGCCGGCGCCTGAGCCGATCCAGCCCGTCGCGGTTGCCGCCGGCTGTCCCGCCTCATCGGCCAACCAGTACACGCTCATCCCCGTGGCCGGCCCGCCTGCGAATCATCCCGACGCTCTGCATGGCGACCTCAATCTGGGGCTGCGCGGCTACGCGCCCACAGACGCAGCCGCCGCACTGATCAGCATCGACGGGCCGACCGACGGCGACCCTCCGCAGATCGGCAGTACGCTGCTTGGCGGCGACGCGTCCTTCACCCAGGCCTACCGCGTGCGCGACTGGGACTGGAACTGCGGCGAGCACGGCTGCCAGGGCGGCGAATTGAGTCAGGTCGAAGCGTCGCTGTTGGGCATTGCAACCACGCCGGGCCAGCCGCTCAGCTTCCCCGCGCGCAGCGCGCAGATCTACGGCGGCGGCTACACCGCCCTCGTCGTCTATGCCGAAGAGACGCGGCTCACCGTTGTCTACACGCGCGAAGACAGCGTCGCCAACGGCTATACGGCGCACTTGGAGAAAATCTGCGTGGACCCCAACCTGCTGGCGCTCTACCGCAGCGCCAATGCCGCCGGGCGCGGCTCCCTGCCCGGCCTGCGCAACGGCGATGTCGTTGGAACCGCATCCGGCAACGAAATAGCCGTCGCCGTGCGCGACCGCGGCTGGTTTGCCGACCCTCGCTCAACCAAAGACTGGTGGCAGGGCAGGCAATAGCCCGGCCTATTCGCTCACAGCACCCAGTGCAGGATGGCGGTCAACTCCTCGTCGGTCAGCTTGAGCGGATTGCCTTTCATGCTGCTGGCCCGCTGCGAGTGCGCCACGATCTCCGGGAAGTCTTCCTCTTTCAAGCCGAACTGCCTCAACCCCGGCATTGCCAACGCCGCGCACAACTCCTGAATCCACGCCACGCCGTCTGCAGCCGTCGCGCCGGCGTCGCCCGTCACCAGCCGAGCCGCTTCGTCGAAACGCGGCAGCAGCGGCGAGTCCGGCTCACGCGCCAGCAGCGCAGCCACGTTGGTCTCCATCACAAAGGGCAGCAGGCTGGCGCAAACCACGCCGTGCGGGACCGGGTACATGCCGCCCAGCACCGCCGCGAAGCCGTGAACCGCGCCCAGTTTGGCATTCGCCAACGCCAAGCCGCCAAACAGGCTGGCAATAGCCATATCCGTGCGCGCGGCCAGGTCCTTGCCGTCTTCAAAGGCGCGCCGCAGCGAGCGCGCCGCACGCTGCATCCCCTCGCGGGCGATGCCGTCGGTGAGCGGGTTCGACTGGCACGACACATACGGCTCGATGCACTGCGTCAGCGCGTCCAGCCCCGTGCTGGCGGTCACGTTCGGCGGCACGGTCAACGTCAACTCCGGGTCGACCAACGCCACAGCAGGCATCATCGTCGCGCTGCGCAGGCTGACCTTGACGCGCTCCTCCGGGACCTTGATCACGGCGTTGCGGGTCACCTCTGCGCCGGTTCCCGCCGTGGTCGGCACGGCGATCAGCGGCATGGACGGCTCGGTCAGCGGCATGCCCTTGCCCACGACCTCCAGGTAATCCATGATTGGCCGGCGATTCGTGCTCAGCGCAGCCACCGCTTTGCCCGTGTCGATCACGCTGCCGCCGCCCACCGCCACGATCACGTCCGCGCCCGCGGCCTTGGCCTGCTCGACCCCGGCGGTGACGCTCTCCACGCTCGGCTCGCCCGTCACGGCGTAGACCGTCGCGGGGACGCCCGCCTCCTCCAGCCCGTCCAGGATCGCCTGCGCCCGCTCCGACGTCACGTCGACCACGACAAACGCGTGCGCGCCGTAGCTCTTCGCAATCTGCGCGATCTGCTTATGCGCCCCTGCGCCGAAGATGATGCGGCTCGCCGTGGAAAACTCGAAGTGCGACATAATCAGTCCCACCCTTCCGCGTCGGGGAACACGTTGTCATACTTGATGCTGCTGCGGGGTTCGGCCATCATGTCCGCTACCGTGTCTCGCCAGACCTTATAGTGCGCCGTCTCCTTGTGCAGCCCGGCGTCAGCCTCGGTGCGATAGGCCTCCACAAGGACGAAGCGCACCGGGTCATCCAACTGCTGCACCACGTCGAAGCGCGCCACGCCCGGCTCCTGCACGCTGTTACGAGCGTTCTCAATCGTCGCCGCCTTGAAGGCCTCTTCCCGGCCTTCCTTCACATGAACAAAGACGTGTACGATGTACACAGCGCCCATCCTTTCGCGTCTTGCGGTCGTATTTCGGGATCATCATTCGCTCGGCGAACCGGCGCATCTAGTGTATCATGGCCGGCGAAACAGATAAACCGCAG
>CAYXRG010000102.1:0-2052 GCA_964467575.1 uncultured Caldilineaceae bacterium
GTGCAAGCGCGGCTGATGCCCTCGAACAGGAAGGTAGCCGAGCCGTGGTCGAGCGACAGCTTCGGGTCGTCCAGCAGCGGTTGGGTGAAGCCGAGCAGCGTCACGCGCATGGACCCGTCCTGCACAGGCAGGAGCGCGTCGGGTTGCACAGGGGCGGCCTCGGGCAGGTCGATGTCGGGCGCCGTCTCGATTTGCAGCGTTTCGGCGTATTCGTCGAATACCTTAGGCGCGATGCGGTAGAGGATGGGCAGCGCTTCCAAGCCGGCGCCGGCGCGAAACAGGCTGAGCCAAACGCGGGTGTTGCCGCTGACGAGCCAATGGCCTTGACCCAGTTCGGTGACTTCGCAGTGGCGGTTGAGCATGCGCCAGCGCAACGGCGCATCGTCGCCGCTGAAGCGCAGCGTCACGACCGCATGCTCGATGATGTCTTCGTGTCCCTCGCGCACGCGGGCGGCGATGAACTCCGGCGACGTGCCCATGCGGTGGGTGCTGCGATAGCAGACGCGGCCGGCGTACTCGATCAGTTGCTCCGTGTAGGAGCCTTGCCCGTTCCAGATCGTTGCGAGATCGCTGAAACCGGCGAGCGCTTCCGGGTTCAGAAGCGGGTTCTGTTGCGTATAGGCTAAAAGCTCGACATGCATGATTGCCGGCACATCCTTCCCAACAAGCTTCCCGACAGGTTGCGCAGACTGCCGGCATCCGGCGCGGCAAGTCTGGCGCCCGCGCGCGGCTCGACGCAATGACCGTTTCCGCGCAACACCCCATAGAATAGCACCCTGCCAAGGTTATGCCAAAAGCCCAACGCGGATCGGGCCCACTTTAATTGAAGACGAGTTGTCATGCTGTGCCCAGGGGCTCCCAAGCGAAGCATCTCCAAGTCGAAATGGAGACCCTTCGCCGTTGCACGGCTCAGGGTGACAGAGTGCGCGCCCCCAAGACAATACGCACCTACACTATTCGGGGCGCATTGCGTTGCGATGCGGCGCGTTCCCTGGCGCGCCCGCTTTTGACACCCGCTGCGCAAGCCCGTAGAATCGAGGGCAGGCGGCGTCCTTGCCGCCCTGTCGCGGCTATTGATGTTTGCGTCGCGGCTGCCGCCCGCTACTCCCGGAATCGAGTCAATGCCTGATTACGACGTGTTAGTCCTCGGCGAGATCAATGTCGATCTGATCCTCTCCGGCGGGGCGCGCCCTGCATTCGGACAGGCCGAAAAAGTGATCGACGACGCCGCGCTGACGCCGGGCGGCTCCGGCGTCATCTTCGCCTGCGGGTGTGCGCGGTTGGGGCTGCGCACCGCCTACTGCGGCGTGGTCGGCGACGACCTCTTCGGCCGCTTTATGCTGGACAGCCTGCGCCAACGCGGCGTGGATCCCAGCGGCGTGCAGGTGCGCGCCGACCAGAAAACCGGCCTCAGCGTGATCCTCAACGACACGCAGGACGGCGCATATGACCGAGCCATCCTGACCCACCTCGGCGCCATCAACGCGCTGCGCGCCGAAATGGTGGACCGGGCGCTGCTGGCGCGCACGCGGCATGTGCATGTGACGAGCTACTTCTTGCAGCACTTGCTGCAACCCGGCTTGGCGGAACTTCTGGCTGAGGCGCATCGCGCCGGGGCCACCGTGTCGATGGACACCAACTGGGACCCCGACGAGCAGTGGAATCACGGCCTGGCTGAGGCGTTGGCGCAGACGGACGTCTTTCTGCCCAATGAGCAGGAAGCGCTCGCCATCGCGGCCCGGCCCGAACTGGAACAGGCCCTCGACGCGCTGGCTGCACAGATCCCAACTGTCGCCGTGAAGCGCGGCGCTGACGGCGCGCTTTGCCGCCAGGGAATGCAGCGCATCGCCGACCCTGGCTTCACGGTCGACGTCGTAGATACCACGGGCGCGGGCGACAGCTTCGACGCCGGCTTCGTCTACGGCTATACACAAGGATGGGGCCTAGCCGATACGCTGGCGCTGGCCTGCGCGTGCGGGGCGCTCTCGACGCGCGCCGCGGGCGGCACGCCGGCCCAGGCCACGTTGGACGAAGCGCAACAACTGATCCGCC
>CAYXRG010000102.1:2152-12781 GCA_964467575.1 uncultured Caldilineaceae bacterium
GCGGGCGGCACGCCGGCCCAGGCCACGTTGGACGAAGCGCAACAACTGATCCGCCAAAGGAGCCAAGTACAATTCCGCTAGTCCGTAGGGATTGACGTCGAGACCCTTCACTTCGTTCAGGGTGACAGTGGACCCAGGAATTCGTGACATCGTACTTTGAGGAGATTGTCATGGAACCGCTCAATGTTTTGGTGCAACGCCTCATCGAACTGCGCCGCTCGGGCCGCGCCCAGGTGACGCTGCTCGCCGCCTGTCCCAATTCGACGGCAGTGCTGGAGGCGGCGGTGCTGGTCGCAGCCCGCAACAATACGCCCATGCTCTTCGCGGCGACGCTCAACCAGGTGGACCGCGACGGCGGCTACACCGGCTGGACGCAGGTTAAGTTCGTGGCGGAGATGCAGGCCTACGCGCGCAAGTACGGCTGCACCGCGCCGCTCTATCCTTGCCTGGATCACGGCGGACCGTGGCTGAAGGACAAGCACGCCGCGCAGAAGTTGTCCCTGGGCGAGACCATGCACGAGGTCAAGCGGAGCCTGACGGCCTCGCTCGAGGCGGGCTATGCGCTCCTGCACATCGACCCCACGGTCGACCGCACATTGCCGGCGGACAGCCCGATCCCCATCGAACTGGTCGTGGAGCGCACCCTCGACATGATCGAGTACGCCGAAGCGGAGCGCGTGCGTCTCGGCCTTGCGCCCATCGCCTACGAGGTGGGTACGGAGGAGGTCCACGGCGGGCTGGTGGACCTGGACAACTTCACGTATTTTATTACGGAGATGCGCGAAGGTCTGGCGGCGCGCGATCTGCTCCACGCCTGGCCCTGCTTCATCGTGGGCAAGGTGGGCACCGACTTGCATACCAGCGACTTCGATGCCGGCGTAGCCCGCCGCCTGTATGACATCGTGGCGGAGTACGGCTCGCTGATCAAGGGGCACTACACCGACTGGGTGGCGAATCCACAGGACTACCCGGCCGCGGGCATGGGCGGGGCGAACGTGGGGCCGGAGTTCACCGCGGTGGAGTACGACGCACTGGCCGACCTGGAGGCCAAGGAGGCGGCGCTGGTCGTCAGCTGCCCGCAGACGGTCCCCTCCGGCATGATGCAGAGCCTGGAGAAGGCCGTGTTTGACTCGGGGCGCTGGCAGAAGTGGCTGCAACCGGACGAGCGCGATCTCGCTTTCGCCGATCTGTCTGCCGAGCGGCGCACCTGGCTGGTACGGACGGGCGCGCGCTACATTTGGACGGACCCGGCGGTGCTGGCCGCGCGCCAACGCCTCTACGACAACCTGAGCGTCGTGCTGCCTGACCCGAACCAGTACGTCGTGGAGCGCATCGCCGCTTCGCTCGATCACTATGTGAATCAATTTCACCTGTTCGACGCCAACCGCTTGCTCAATGCAGCGGGCAGCGCGTCGCCGGAGGCGTAATGACCGAAGCCGAGCGCACGGCGCGCATCGTTTTTATGGGCACGCCCGATTTCGCCGCGCCTATTTTGGCTGCGCTGCATGAATCCGGCGGCGAGGGGACGTGGCAAGTCGTCGCGGTCGCCACGCAGCCGGACCGCGGCGCCGGTCGTGGCAAGAAGCTGACGCCCAGCCCGGTCAAGCAGTTCGCGCAGCAGGCCGGGCTGCCGCTGTTGCAGCCGCGCGGTTATCGCAAAGACCCGCGCGCCGCAGAGCAACTAGCCGCCTATGCGCCCGACCTGCTGGTCGTGGCGGCCTACGGCCTCATCCTGCCGGAGACGGTGTTGCACATTCCCACGTACGGCAGCATCAACGTCCATGCCAGCCTGTTGCCGGCCTACCGCGGGGCGTCGCCCATTGCCGCTGCCATCCTGGATGGGCTGGAAGAAACGGGCGTGTCGATCATGCTCATGGACGCGGGCATGGACACGGGGCCGGTGTTGGCCCAGGCGCGCCAGCCGATCCGGCCGAACGACACGACGGCTTCGCTGTCGGCCCGGCTGGCCGAACAGGGCGCGCACACGCTGCTGCAGACGCTGCCCAAGTGGTTGGCTGGAGAACTGGCGCCGGTTGCGCAGGACGAGCTGCCGGGCGACGTGTCTATCTGCCGGCTGATCCGCAAGGAGGACGGACGCGTCGACTGGCGGCTGCCGGCGGAGCGCATCGAGCGCATGACGCGGGCCTATGCGCCCTGGCCCAGCGCTTATACCTACTGGCGCGGCCAGCCGCTCAAGATCGTCGAGGCGGCGGTAGAGGCAGGGGATGCCGAGCCTGGCCGCGTGCTCTGGACGGAGACGGGGATCGCCGTGGGCGCGGGCGAGGGGCTGCTGCGCTTGGTGCGCATCCAGCCGGCGGGCAAGCGCGTGATGGACGCGGTCGCCTTCGTAAACGGCGCACCGGATTTCGTCGGGGCTTTGTTGGGCGAGGAAGCCTAGCAGAGACGGCGGGGAACTGACGCGACGCCTTTCCCAGCGCGCCTTCTGTCATGCTGAACGAAGTGAAGCATCTGACGTTTTGTCCGCAACGTCAGTTTCCTAAAAACGCAGCGATGCATCTCCATCTCTGATACAGCAAGATTCTTCAGCTCGCTATCGCTCGCTTCAGAATGACAGATACCTGGCGGCCGCGCCAGTAAGAACGCGGGGCGCGGAAAAAACGGAAGGGCTAGTCACGCCTTCCGGAGAGTTCGCGTCTTGGCAGGGTGACGGCGCGCAGTTGATCAGCCGTCGCGTGAGTCCTGGACGGGGAAGGGGACGAACTCGCCGGTCGGCGCCGCCGCATAAGAGCCGCTCGCCTCAGGCTCCTGGGCGGGACGGCGGACGCGTGGCTGGCTGCCGCGCAGCAGCCCGTGTAAGAGCAGCCCCAGCGGTGCGCAGACAAGTATCCCGATGAGAAATCCCCACAAGCCCAGCGCCAGGATGCCGATCACCTGCGCCTGGAGTTGGCCGGGGAAGTCGGCCTGGTAGCCGGCGGCGGTAAAGAGACCGGTGACGCCCTGCCCGGCGACGCCCAGGTAGTCGTCTAGCCCGGTCATGTTCCAACCCTGGCCCGCGGCGCCGTCGGCAAAGATGCCCACAACTAGCAGCCCAAACACGGCGGGCAGCCCGCTGACGCTCACAATGCCGGTGGCATCATCTAAACGCAGCCAACCGTTGACCAGAAAGGTGACGAAGGGCACGGAAGCGCCCGCCAGCAGGCCCGTGAAAAAGGCTACGCCCGGCTGGATAAACGGGCCTGCGGCCAGGCCGGCGACGACGCCCGCGGCCAGACCGCGCGCGCTCATGACGGGGTCGCTCTTACCCGTGACAAACCAAGTGTAGAGCAGGGGCACGATTATGCCGGCGGCGGCAAAGAGCATCATATTGACGCTTCCGCGCATGAGCGCCAGATCGCCTACGCTGCTCATCTGCAGCGGGTTGGACCAGAGCCAGCCGACCGAACCGGCCATAATCATCAGGCTGCCCGTCACCGCCAGCAGCGGCAACTGCACCGGCGGCAGCTTTTCCGCCTCGATGGGCTGCCGCGGCCGTCGCGGGATCCACACAGCCAGCGCCGCCAGCGCGACGCCGGCAGCCACCAGATGCACCGTCCCGGCGCCGCCGAAATCAACGAAGCCGTGGCCTAGGGTCAGGTTAATGCCCAGCGCGCCCAGCCATCCGCCGCCGCGCACCCAGTTGCCCGCCAGCGGGTAGATAAAGCCGCCTATGATCAGCGCCAGGATCATCGTGGCGGTGGCGGGCGCACGGCCGCGCAGCGCAGTCACCGGCAGCAAGGCGGCAAGCACTGCCCAGGGGAGATGCGCCATAAAGAGGGCGTAGGTCAGGGAGGTCATTCCCGCGCCGGACACGAACCAGCCGGTCAGCCCGGCCACGCCCCAGCCGCTTCCCCACTGTGTGGAGAGCGGGCTCCACTCCCATACCAGTCTATCCAAGCCCGCCTGCGGGTAGACGAGGCCCACGCCGCCGAATTGGAGGCCAAAGCCAATCGCCCAAAAGGCGGCGCTCGCCAAGCCGATGGCCGCCAACCCGCCCAAGGCCGCATTCCAAGCGCGCTGCGGGGGCAGACCGGCGACGCCGATCAGCAGGAAGCCCGCCGGAACGAGCAGGGCCAGGGCCGCGGTCAGCAAGAACCAGTAGGCGGGAGCGACTAAAAGGGAGCCGTCACCAGCGGACGTCGACACGTCCTGCGCCTGGGCAAGCAGGGCGCGCGGCCACAGAATCGCCAAAGCCGCAGGCCAAGCAGAGACGGCGGCGATTCTCATGGGGCGACGAACAGTTTGCGGACTATGCATAGTGGCCAAAATCCTGGTTCGGGACGATGGGCGGCGATGGCGCATCGGCGGGCCGTCTCCAGTGGTTCAGGCGTGTATCATACCAAATGGCAGGCCAATGCCCAAGTCATGGTAGACTGTGGAGTTATGGTCGCTCACGCACGCCGCCTATTCGACCCGAACGCCGGCCCTGCGCGCATGCTCGCACGGCATCAGTTGGCCGTTAGCGGCGCGGCGGTGTGGCTGGCCGCTCTGCTGCTCTACACCCTCGCCGCGGCCCCCGGCATCGTCGAGTTATTCGACGACTCGCTCGAGTTTCAATACGTCGCGCCGACCTTCGGCATCGCGCACCCGACGGGCTATCCCCTCTATACGCTGGCGGGCGGCATCTGGAGCCGGCTGCTCTTTCCCTTCGGCAACTGGGCATGGCGCATGAACCTGTTCAGCGCGCTGGCAGGGGCCGCGGCTGTGGCGCTGCTCTATGTCGCCGCAGCGCGGCTGGCCGCGACGAACCCCGTTCGCCCTGATCTGTGGGCGGGATTGGTTGCCGCGGGCGTCTTTGGGTTGGGGCCGGTATGGCGCAGCCAAACCGCCGTAGCCGAGGTCTATGCGCTGCACGGGCTGTTTCTCGCCGCGCTGGTGTGGGCCATCGCCGATCTTGACCGGCGTCTGGATGCAGGGCGCGCCCATACCGGGCGGATCACGCTCATCTGCCTGTTGGTCGGGCTGGGGCTGGCTCACCACCGCATGACGGCGCTAGCGCTGCCGGCGTTGGCCGTCTATCTGGTCTGGCGTATTCCCGGCCTGTGGCGACCGCGGCGGGAATGGCTGGTTTGGGCGGCGGCGATGCTTTTGCCGCTGGCGCTGTACGCCTATATTCCGCTGCGCGCGGCGATGGGCGTGCGCGATCTTGACGGGGCTTATGTAAATACATTGCAGGGGTTTCTCGATCACGTCTTGGCGCGGCAGTATGTCGCTTTCTTTGCGCAGAACTCGCTGGGCGCGCCCTTTTCGGCGATGGACGCTATACGGCTGGTGTGGCGGGAGACGGGCGGCGCGGCTTTTGTGCTGGGCGCGATCGGCCTGGCGCAGTTGTGGGACCGTCGCCGGGGCGCCTCCAGGGCGTGGGTTTTCGTACTGTTGCTGCTGCTCGCCAATGCCGCCTTCGCCATCAGCTACCAGGTGGCGGATCGCGAGGTCTTCTTCATCCCCGTCTTCTTGGCCTTTGCGCTCTTCGTAGGAGGCGGCGCAGGCATGGTGCGCCGGCTGCCGCTTAAGAGTCCGCTGCTGACCGTACTGATCCAGGCCGGGCTAACATTGTTGGTGGCTGCGGGCGTCTCTGGGCGGATGTCGCCGGAAAACCATCGCGGCGATTGGGCGGCGCATCACTACGCGCTGCTCATGGCGAGCACGCCCTTTCCGCCTGACAGCCGCGTCATCGGCTTGGAGGGCGAGATGACGGCGCTTAAATTCATGCAGGATGCGGAAGGGCTGGGGCGCAACGCGCAGCCCATCACCGCCGACGACCCGGCGCAGCGCGCCGCACTCCTGGCGGAAAACGTCGCCCAAGGCTACCCGACCTTTATCACGCGCGAACTGTCCGGCAGCGAGCGGGCGTACAGCTTTTCCGGAGCGGGGACGCTGGTGCGCGTCTGGCCGCGCGGCCAGGCAGAGGTCGAAAAGCCGGCCATGCCTCTGGATGCGGAACTGCTGGGAGGGCGCGTACGTCTGGAGGGATATGAATTGCGCGTGGTCTACATGCCCGGCGGCCCTGTGCTGGAATTGACGTTGGGCTGGTTGCCGTCCGAGCCGCTGCATGAAACGCTGAAGGTGTCGCTGCGGCTGGTCGACGCGGAAGGGGCGCCGGTGACGGACGTTCAAGGGCGGCTAGTCGTCGAGGATCGCTTCCCCATCCGCCAGGCTGCGTCTAGCCGCGATTGGCTGCCTGGGGAGCTTGTGCGCGACGTGCACTATCTGTCTATGCCGCCCAATACTGGTGCAGTCGCGGCTTTGCAGGTGATCGTCTACGATGCGGATACGGTGGCCGAACTGGCGCGTGTTGGACTCCCATTGCCATGACGACGAAGCGGATACTGGTGTGAGTTGGGCGGATAATTTTGTCAACATGTGCAAAGCGTGCCATAATTAGGCTTATGTGTCCGGTTGCCGTGTCAGGATGGCATGGAGGGGGCCGGTGTAAGGGTTCGTTTAGAGCCAAAGCGGTATCTCGTCAGTCAAAACGGAGTTTCTTGAAGAAATTGTGAGGGATTTCCACATGCAAACGACACAGAGCTTGCGCGTATTGGGCCGACTTGCTGCTGGCGCAGTTTTCAGCGCATTCGTATTGGTGCTCAGCGCATGCCAGCCCATCGTCGACCCGGCCCTGCTGGAAGCACAACAGCCCGCTGCCGCCGAAGAAGCCGCGCAGCCGGCGCCGGTGATCGACGTCGAGCCGGCCAAGGCCACGGTAAACACGCGATCCTTGCGCGTGCGCCAGGGACCGGGCGAGTCATTTGAACAGATCGGCAGTATCCGAGAGGGCGGGACCTACGACGTGCTCGGCATGAGTTCCGATGGCGCATGGATTCAGGTTGCCGTCGAAGAAATCGAGGGCGGCAGCGGTTGGGTGTCCACCGAACTGGTGATCCTCGAAGGCGACATCACCAACATCCCGACCGTCGAGGCCGAGGCTGCGCCGGTTGCCGAGGCGACGCCTGAACCGGCTGAGGAAGCTGCGCCTGAAGCCACTGAAGTCCCGGCAGAGGAAGCGGCGCCTGAAGCCACTGAAGTCCCGGCAGAGGAAGCAGCGCCTGAGGCGACTGAGGTTCCCGCCGAAGAGGCTGCGCCTGAAGCCACTGAGACCGCTGCGGAAGAAGCTGTTGCGCCGCCTCCGGCCGGTTATGCGCTGATCCAAGCCGTGCCGCCGCTGCGTGTGCGCAGCGCGCCGACCGCCGAGGAAGACAACAAGGTCGGCAACGTGTTCGACGGCGAGATCTACCGCGTCCTGGAAATCTCGGAGGATGGCCTCTGGGTGAAGATCGACGTGCCTGAACTTGAGCTGGAAGACGGCGGCTGGGTGTCTGCCGAATTCGTCATCCTGGGCGAATAGCCGCCCGCGCGGAACGGCCGGCGTCGGCCCGCCGGGCGGGATGCGCGGACGCAGCACGACAATTCAGTGTGGATGTTCGAGGCAGCGTGAGGAAAGCCTTCCCTCACGCTGCTTTTTGCATTGCTTGTACGGCGCCGGCGGGCGGTGAAGCGCGGCGTCCGGCTGTATTGTCGCGGTGCGGAGGTTAGGGGCGTGTATGGCCTATGCCTGTCGCTCTGAAGGGAGCGTTAGCGGCCTGAAAATCGCGCTGTACCAGAGGTGGAGATGCTTCGTTCGGGAACTCTCCGGGCGTAGCATAACATTGAGCAAAAAGGGCAAACCAGCCGCCTAGTCGGGCGACAAGCAGGGAGGATCAGACGTTGCAAGAGAAAGAAGAGACCATCAAGCTGGATCAGTTTCTCAAGCTGGCCGGAGCGGTGCGCACGGGCGGCGAGGCGAAACGACTGATTCAGAGCGGCTTGGTGCTTGTCAACGGCCAGATCGAGATGCGACGCGGGCGTAAGCTGCGCGAGGGGGACCTGGTGACCGTCGAGAATGAGGAGTTCGCGGTCGGCGTGGAAGAGGACGAGCCGGACGAAGGCGAATAGGCGCGGCGGATGGCTTCTCCGGCAGCGGCGATCAGTCTGCGACGGCTGCGCCTGGCTCGACCAAGCGCACGGCGGGCGCCTCCGGCGCTGTCGCCAACGCGCCGTCGGCGGCAAGCACCGGCTGCAAGGCGGCGATGGCGCAAGCGACCATGCCATCGTCGGGCTTACGCGTGGTCATCTTTTGTAGGGCCAGGCCGGGAGCGATCACGGCGCGCATGAACGGGCTGTCGATGTGTGAGGCGCTGAAGCGCAGAATCTCGTAGGAGATGCCGGCGACGACGGGGATGAGCAGCAAGCGCGTGACGAAGCGCAGCAGCAGCGCCAGCCAGCCCGGCTCTACGCCGGCAAACGTCAACGGCGCAAAGAGGATGATGCTGATCACCAGGACGTAGAGTAGAAAGCTAGTGCCGCAGCGGACGTGCTGTACGCTGTGCTTTTGCACCTCTTCGACTGTGAGTTCGACGCCGGCCTCGTAGGCGTTGATCGTCTTGTGCTCTGCACCGTGGTAGCCGAAGACGCGGCGGATGTCCGGCAGCAGACTAATTGCCCAGAGATAGGCCATAAATAGGGCCAGGCGGATGACCCCCTCGAAGATGGCGTCAACGACGGCATGATCGTTGGCAAAGGAGGCCAGCCAGCGGCTTGCCAGGGTGGGCACGAGGAAGAAGAGGGCGATTGCAAAGCCGAGACTGCCGGCAAGCGTAGTCCAGGCCACCGGGCCGGAGAATTCGACCTTTTCTTCGCCTTCCTCCTGCGAAGCGACTTCGGCGCTCCACATAAGGGCGCGCATGCCCAGGCCGAGCGCGTCCCACAACATGCCCACGCCGCGGATGAAGGGCCATTGTCCCCAATTGCTGGTGTAGATGCGCGCCGTCAACGGCTCCTCATGGAGCACAATCTCGCCCTGCGGGTTGCGAACGGCGACCGCCATGGTCTTGCGCCCCCGCATCATCACGCCCTCGATAACCGCTTGCCCGCCATAGTAGTGTTTGCTCATAGTCTGGGATTGTATCACCCGCTGCGCCGGATCGACAATCCTTGCACACAGCGCCGCGGACCTGGGGCGTCTGCCGGTAGGCTAGGCCGGAAACTTTGACAGTTGGGCAGGTTGGCGACCATAATGCAGGAAGCGCTTGAGCAATCATCACGCCAGCAAAGGGGAGAATAGAATGGCGGCAAGGGGTCAGTACACCTATGCGGAAATCAAGAGCCAGCCGGATGTGTGGCGTGCAGTTTTGGCGGACGCAGCCGGAGAGGCGGCGCGCGTGCGAACTGCATGGCGCACTATCAGCCCGAAGCAGGTGCTGTTCACCGGCTGCGGATCGACATACTATCTGGCGCGGGCTGCGGCCGCGCTGCTGCAAGGCATGACGGGCGTTCCGGCGCGCGGCGTGCCCGCTTCGGAGATCGCTCTGTACACGCCCGAGACGGTCGCCCGCCCGGATGAGACGCTGCTCGTGGCGGTGTCGCGGTCGGGCACGACCACAGAGACCGAGGCCGCGCTGGAGAAGTTCCGGCAGATCGGCGGCAAGGCGACTTGGGGCGTCACCTGCTACCCGCAGACGCCCGTCGGCGAGGAGACGGACTTGGTCCTTCTGGCCGAAGCCGCCCAAGAAGAGAGCGTGGCGCAGACGCGTTCTTTTAGCTCCATGTTGCTGCTGTGCGAGGCGCTGGCCGCTATCGCCGGCGACGCAGACCTGGCGCCGCTGCAGCGGCTATCGGACGCGGCCGCTACCTTGCTGGCCGAGACCGAGGAAATGGCGAAGGCGACGGCGACGCGCGAAGATTTGGGGCGCGTCTTCTTTCTCGGCGCAGGGCCGCTCTACGGCATCGCCTGCGAAGCCATGTTGAAGATGAAGGAGATGTCCATCACACAGAGCGAGGCCTATCACTTCCTGGAGTTCCGTCACGGCCCCAAGGCGATGGTGGACGACCAGGCCCTGGTGATCGGCCTGCTGGCCGAGCGTGCGTTCGACCACAATGCCGCGGTGCTGCGCGAATGTGCGGAGATGGGCGGCGAAATTGTGACCCTGTCGCCGTTAGGCGCGCGGGATTTGCCGGGGCAGGTCGTCGGCTTGCCTGAAGGCTTGCCCGACTGGGCGCGGACCGCGGCTTATCTGCCGACCTTGCAACTGATGGCCTATTACCGCTCCGTCCATAAAGGGCTGGACCCGGATCGGCCGCGCAATCTGACGGCCGTAATCTATTTGGACAAAGAGAGCCTGTTGTAGCGCGGGCCGGTTTTGGCGTTTAGCAACAGAAGAGACGCCCGCATAGCGGGCAGGCAAATAATTGGGAAAGGTGTAGCGTGGCGAATTTACCCAAGGACGTCAGCTTGGCGTGGGACAATCGCGAGGGGCCTGCTGTGCTGGCTACAGCGGATCCTCAGGGCACGCCCAACGTGATCTATGTCGGCGCGGTGAGGAAATATCGCGAGGACATGCTGGTCATCGCCAATAACTACTTCAACAAGACGCAGGCCAACATCCTTACCGGCAGCCGGGGGGCTCTGCTCTTCATCACCAAAGAGGGCAAGGCGTATCAGGTGAAGGGTACGCTGGAGTATTACAGCGACGGCCCGATCTTCGACGACATGAAGGAATGGAATTCGCCGGAACGGCCGGGCCACGGGGTCGCGGTGTTGCGGGTGGAACAGGTCTTTTCCGGGCCGGAGCGAATTCTGTAGTCGCAGCGGCAGTC
>CAYXRG010000103.1:0-12707 GCA_964467575.1 uncultured Caldilineaceae bacterium
GCGCGGGGAGGGCGCATTCAGGATGGAGGAGAAGTATGAAGCAGGAGGGCGTACAAGGCTGTAGCCATTTTGTAGCCGCAGCCCTGTTAGGGTGAGTCAGCAGGAGCGGCCACAACCGCCACGCCGCTCCGGGCGAAGATCTCCCGCGAAAGGAGGGCGTCGATGAAGACCGTAGTCGCCGGAGCGCTAGGGGAATGCGTACATGTGGCCGGCGTACTGAGTTTTCTACATCTGGCCGAAGAAGCGGGATGGCATACCGTGTTTCTTGGGCCTGCCGTGCCGGTGGAGGAGTTCTTGGCTGCGGTGCGCCGTGAAAAGGCGGAACTGGCTGCGGCATCCTACCGGCTTACGCCTGAAACGGGGCAATCACTGCTGCGTGAGTTCAAGGCCCAGGCGCAGCCGTTGGCCGAGACGGGCGTGCGCTTCGTGTTTGGCGGTACGCCGCCGGTGGCAGAGATCGCCAGGGGCCTGGGCATTTTCGAGCGCTGCTTCGACGGCAGCGAACCAATCGAGGCGATCCGCGCATATTTAGCCGGTCGAACGGATGATACAACGGCGCCGGAACCGATCCCGCAGACGACGCTGGAACGGATCGCCTGGAAGTCACCGGTTCCGCTGTTGCGCCATCATTTTGGACAACCTACGGTAGCAGCGACTGTCGAAGGCATCCGTCGCATTGCAGAAGCGGGCGTGCTCGACGTTGTGTCGATTGGTCCTGATCAAGATGCACAGGAGAACTTCTTCCATCCGGAACGGCAGGACCCGCGGCGCGCCGGCGCCGGCGGCGTCCCCGTGCGAAGCGTCGATGACTACCGGGCTCTCTACGCGGCGAGCCGCCGCGGCAATTACCCGTTGCTGCGCACCTATTCGGGCACGGATGATTTCATCCGCCTGGCGGAGATGTACGTGGAGACAATCCACATCGCTTGGGGGGCGGTTCCTCTCTTCTGGTTCAATCGGATGGACGAGCGCGGGCCGTGGGACCTGGAAGGCTCGATCCGAGAGCATCAAAAACTGATGGCGTGGTATGCCGCGCGCGGGATGCCTGTCGAAGTAAATGAGCCGCACCATTGGGGGCTGCGCTACGCGCCCGACGTGGTGTGCGTGGCGGCGGCCTATCTGTCGGCCTATAACGCCCGCGCACAGGGTGTGCGCGATTATATTGCACAACTGATGTTCAACAGCCCGCGCGAATTGTCGGACTCTATGGACCTGGCGAAGATGCTGGCAATGCTCACGATCACTCAACCGCTGGCAGGGCCGAACTTCCACATCTGGCGACAAACGCGCACCGGTCTGTTGAGCTACCCGCTCGAACCGGCAGCAGCCCGCGCCCATTTGGCCGCCAGCGTTTATCTGCAAATGGCGCTACATCCGCACATTGTGCATGTGGTGAGCCACAGCGAGGCCCATCATGCAGCTAAGGCCGACGACGTGATCGAAGCTTGTCAGATGGCGCACCAGGCCATCGCCAACGCGCAACGCGGCGCGCCGGACATGACCCAGGACCCGGCGGTGCAGGCGCGTAGCCGCGAACTGACAGTGCAAGCACATATGCTGTTGGAGCGCCTGCGCGAGTTAGCGTCGCCCGGCGTGGAGGATCCGTTGACCGACCCGACCACGCTGGCGCGGGCGGTTTCTTGCGGATATTTGGATGCGCCACACCTGCGTAATAACAGATATGCGCCGGGACGCATCGTCACGCGCATCGATGAACGCGGAGCGTGTGTGGCGGTGGATCCGCAAGATGGCCGGGTCCTGGATGAAAACGCGCGCCTGGCTGCGATCGACGTACACCGGCGGCGTTAATCCCCTGAAGAGCGACTTGGCGAGAGGAGGCAGGCATGAACAGCAAGAGGCGCTACACGGTCATCGGCGCCGGACATGGCGGCAAGGCGATGGCGGCGCACCTGGCCCTCATGGGGTTCGAGGTAACGCTGTATAACCGCACGCCGGCCAACGTGGCCGCTATCAAGATGCGCAGCGGCATCGATCTGGAGAGCTATCCGGAGGGGCCGCGCGGCTTTGGCCGCCTGGCTATGGTTACATCGTTGATGGACAAGGCGCTGGACGGCGCGGATGTGGTCATGGCGGTAACGCCCTCAACAGCGCACCGGGAGATTGCGCAACAGGCGGCGCCACACCTGCGCGACGGACAAATTGTCGTGTTGCACCCAGGGCGCACGCTGGGCGCAATCGAGTTCAAGCAAATCCTGCAACAGAGCGGCTGCAGTGCGGACGTGACGGTGGCCGAGGCGGAGACCTTCATCTACGCGAGCCGCTCAGAAGGGCCTGCGCAGGCACGGATTTTCCGCATCAAGAACACGGTGCCGATAGCCGCCCTACCCTCCGGCCGCACCGCGCGCGTGATCGAGGCGCTATCGCCGGCCTATCCGCAGTTCATCGACGGTGAGGATGTGCTGCACACAAGCCTCAATAACATGGGCGCGATCTTCCACCCGGCTATGACTCTACTCAACGCCGGACGGATCGAATCAACGGGCGGGCGCTATCAGTTCTACATGGAAGGGGTGACGCCTTCGGTGGCGAGGGTGCTGGAGGTGCTGGACCGCGAGCGGGTAACGGTGGCGGCGGCGCTGGGCATCCGCGCCCAGACAGGACTAGAGTGGCTGGAGCGAGCCTATAATGCGCGCGGAGAGACGCTGTACGCGGCGATCCAGGCGCAGGAAGGCTACTCCGGGATCATGGCCCCGCCCTCGCTCAACCACCGCTACATCACCGAAGACGTGCCCATGAGCCTTGTGCCGATCGCTTCGTTGGCCGCCCACTACGGGGTATCGGTGCGAGGGATCGACAGCATCATCCGCCTAGCCTGCATCGTACACCGGACAGACTATTGGCGGCGCGGGCGCACTCTAGACAAACTGGGGCTAGCCGGGCTAAGCGTCAGCGAGTTAACGCGCTATGTACACGAAGGATGCGCCATCCCTGCGCTAGACAAGCTGCCGGAGGAGCGCCGGCCGCAAGCCGCCTAAGAGCCGAAGAGAGGGGACGTTGTCTGGGGCGAGGCAGGCGCGTCTCGCCCCAGACCTGACGCATCTTCCTTACTGAATCTTGCTTACCAGATGGACGCCATGCGCCAAACGTGCACCGACTCGAAATCGGCCGCGCCCCCTTCGGCGGCCAGGCTAATGCCGTTATCGGCACGCTCCGGGTAAACAACCTGGGTGATGGCCTGCTCCCCGTCGTTGACGAAGACCTCCAGCACGCTCCTGTCCAGGAAAATTTGCAAGTCGATGCCGGGCCCTGAGTCCAGGGCGACGGTCGTCTCGCCCACGCGCAGACTCGTTCCGTCGTACTCAATGGGGATGCCGCGACTGCCGTCCTCGGCGGCGCGCAGCCACAACCCGGCGCGAGCCGCGCCCTGCAGCGTCAGCCGGGCGTTGATCTCCAGCGCGTCGCCCTGGGCGGGCAGGGATTGGCGCGCGGCGTTAAGTTGCAGCGCGCCGTCGAAAAGCTGCTCGGCGCGCAGTTGCGCCAGCGCAGGCACAGGCCGCTGTCGCGGCAGGCCGTCGGGGCCGAGGCTGAGCAAGCGCGGCAGCGCCAGACAGCCGCTCCAACCTTGCCCGTTCTTAAAGCCGCGCACCCAGCCGAAGAGGACGCAGTTCCCCTGCGGGTCATAGAGAATATTGGTGGCGTAGAAGCGCGGGTCGCATGGCTCCGGCAAGAGCCGGCCGCGAAGGTCGATGCTCCCGACGCCAGGGTCTAGCAGGCCTGTGCGCTCCGGCGTAAAGGTCAGCCGGTCGACATCGAAAATGCCGACGGCGTAATGGACCGGCGCATAGGGAGAAAGCAGCAGCACGAACTTGTCGCCCAACGGGAAGAAGTTGGGGCATTCGCAGAAGATCATCTCGCTGCGCGGCCGCGTGTAAATAGGGCCGTGGCAGCGCCAGTTGGCGAGGCTGCCGTCCTCGGCCTCGAAAAGCACGACATGGGCGTTGTCGCCTTCGGCTGCGCCGAGCACGAGGAAGGTGCGGCCTGCGGTGCGAAAGATGAACGGGTCGCGCCAACTCGGTTCAAAGCGGGGCACGCCTTTTTCACCCAGGGCCAGGATCGGGTTCTGGGGATGCGGCTGCCAGGTGAGCAGGTCGTCATCGCCCACCGCGGCGCGCTGCTGGAAGGGGCGCTTTCTCCCCAAGCCGACGCTGGTGTAGAAGGCAACCGGCCGCCCCTCCTCGTTGATGGCCGCGCATCCCGACCAGACGCCGGATTCGTCTAGGTCATAGGATGGCGGGATCGCAATCGGCAACTGCTCCCAGTGCACCAGGTCCTTGCTGCGCGTGTGGCCCCAGTGAATGTCGTGAGAGAAATCGGCGTAGGGGTTGAACTGGTAGAAGACGTGGTAATAGCCGTTGTGATAGATTGTGCCGTTGGGGTCGTTCATCCAATAGGCGGGCGGCCGGAAGTGATAGATCGGCCGGTTGGGATCATGGGCGACCAGAGGCGCTTGTGCGGCGACGCTGGCTTCGGCGGCGGCTATGGCGGGGCGGATCTCTTGTTGTGGCATACAGACTCCAAGTTTGGCAGATAAATTAATGGCGAAACGACTACGAAACAATCGCGAGGCGCGAATCACGCGCCCATTTCACCCTGCGCCCTAGCGCCCAAGCTTGCGCAGCCAACGGTTGAAACTGCGACCGGGCTTGCGCGGTTCGGGCGCGGGGCTGGTGGCGGCCTCGATCCAGAATTGAAGCGCGTCGGGCGGAATGCCCAGATCGCGGTAGGAACCGGCCTGGTCCGCGGCCTTGTAGTAGGCGATGACGCGGCGCGCGGCATGGCGGCGCACATCTACGGGCCACGAAACCCAATCGCGGAAGTAGGTCCATACCCCGCGGCGCACCGCGGTGACGGCAATGGCGGCCACGTCCTCGACGGTCCAGGCGATCGGCAGCTTGGCCGCGGCGGTGCGCATGGCGGTGACATCGTGCAGGATATCCACGAAATTAGCCTCGGTGAGAAAGGGCGAAGGCGTGGGCCGCAGGTAATAGACGAAGAGATGCTGGCGCGAGCGGGTCAGCGCGGTGTAGAGCAGACGCCGTTCCTCTTCGATGTCGCCGGCAAGGTGATGCGGCAACACATCCGGCTCGCAGGAGGGGATGAACACGACCGGCCATTCCAGGCCGCGCGCGGCGTGGATGGTGCGAATGACCACCGCCTGGCGATTCGCCTGTTGCCGCGCCTGGGCGCGGGTCTGATCCAGCCGCTGCATGCCGGCGAGAAAGCTGCGCAGAGAGCCGCGGCCCGCGGCGAAGTCCAGAAAATGGCGCACCGTCTCGGCCTGGTCAGAACCGGTGGCAGTGAGGCCATGGCGGGTGGCGAGGAAGACGGCATACCCCAGCCGTTCATCCAACTCGCGCAAGACGTCTTGGGCGGAGCGATTGCTGAGCGGGCCATTGCGGAATGCGCCCGCCAGCCAGCGTAAAACAACGCCCAACGCCTGCATCTCCTCTTGGCGGGCCGGCTCTTCGGAAGCGCTCGCCGCGATGAGGACGCGGCCCATCGGCGCCTGCTGTACGAGGGCCGTCTCTGCCAGGCTCGCCGCGGCCTCAGGCGAGATGTCGCGGCGCGGCTGCGCATAGATGCGCTCCCAAGAGCGGCGAAACTGCTCAGTCTGCGCCGGAGAGAGGAACTCGCCCGCGGCCATCTGGCTGTCCAGATAGGCCAGGCGGCAGTAGTCGACGAGAGTCTGCACCTCGGGCCGCTTATAGAACGGCTCTGCGCCGGCCACGACATAGGGGATGTCCGCGGCGATAAAGGCCTGCTCTACGGGTGGCGTCTGAGCGAAGCCGCGCACGAGCACGGCCATGTCGCTATAGGACATGGCGCCGGCGCGCAGTTGCTGGATGTCGTCGACGATGGCCGCGCCCATCTCGCGCGGCGTGCGGAAGCCGAGGATCTCAGTATGGCCGCCGAAACCGCGCGTCAGGCGCAGCGTTTTGGGCGTGCGGCGGCGGTTATGCTCGATCACGGCGTTGGCAAGCAGCAAGGGGCCTGCCCGGCAACGCAGGCTTTCGGTCAGGGAATACTGGCGCGCGCCGTAGCGCTGGGCAAAACCAAGCAGAATGTCCGGCCGCGCCCCGCGCCAGGCGTACAGGGTCTGGTCATCGCTGCCTGTGACCATATAGTTGAGGTGCGGATGGGCGACCATATCCAGAATTTCGGCCTGGGCGAGGTTAACGTCCTGGAAATCGTCGACGATCACGCAGTCGAACCGGGCTTGGAGAGGACGCAGGATCGAGCCGTGCAGCGAAAGCATCTCCCAACCGGTCAGGAGCTGGTCGTCCGCGGTGAGCAGCCCTATATCCAGACGCACCTCTTCGTAGAGGCGATACAGATCTGCATACCAGGGCAGGTCATCCGGCGGCACAGCGAGCGAGACCAACTCGCTGTGTACGAGATCGGGCGGGATGCTCTCTTCGTCCGGGTAATAGAGATTCCCCTTCAGCGCCGACATCCACGCCAGAAAATCGGCGGCGTCGAACGCGTCGAGTTCGCCGGCGTAGGCCGCCTGGCGGCTGCGAGCTTCGGTCAGCGTGGCGGCAAGGACGGCGCGGCTCGCACCGTTGAGACGCTTGCGCCAGTTCGGGTTCAGATGGCGCAGCCGGCCCTGATCATAGGCGGCCTGGACCGCGTTCAACCCCAGTGCATGCACTGTAACGACCGCAACCTCCCGGCAGCCGGGGTGGCGGGCGAGACGGCGACGCATGTCAGCGGCGGCGGCAGCGTCGCAGGCAGCGACCAGGATGCGGTTCGCCTCAAAGAGGCCGGTTCTTACCAGACGGCCGATGCGATATTCGAGCGCGGTGGTCTTGCCGGCCCCGGCCACGCCCAAGACAACGGCTGGGCCTTGCTCATGGTCGACGATGGCCTGCTGGGCAGGCGTAAGCGAAGCTGGCGGCATTTCAGCAGCATTTCAGACGTGGCAATGTGCGCGCTGGGTCACTCAAGATCGTCAATGGTCTTGGCGAATACTGTACATGCGGCGGCGCTTTGCGTCAAGGCGGCCAACGCGGCGGCTCTCGACGCAAGATCGTAAGAGTCGAGCAAGACGAGCAAGACGGGCGAGCGGAACTGATCGCACCCCTCGCCCGTCGTCTACGTCGTATACAATGGAGGAGCGTTATAGCGCGGCCTCCGATATGCGACGTGATGAAGCCACATGTGTCGAAAACATACGTCGCCACGCGAGAGGAATGGATATGACCAAACGCATCACTATCGACGTGCCGGACGAGCTAGGCGCCGCGCTGGCAGCCTATCAGGACCGCCTGCCCGAAATCCTGCAACGCGGCCTGGAAGCCTTGCATCTCGCCGAGCAGCAACCTGCCGCCCGCGCCTTTCAGGAAGCCGACGCCATCATCCGCCTGCTCGCCCAACAGCCGGACCCACAGACGATGATCGATCTACAGCCGTCGCCCGCCTTGCAAGAACGCGTCAGCGAACTGCTGGACCGCAGCAAGATAGGGGAGCTTCCCCGCGCCGAAGCGCTGGAACTAGAGCGCTATCTGACCGTAGAACACCTCGTGCGCCTGGCGAAAGGCCACGCCTACAGCCGCATCGGACGCCAGTCATGAGCTATATCCCGGCAGCTCTGCGCCAACTCGTCATCGAACGGGCCGGCGAGCGCTGCGAATACTGCCTCTATCCGCAGCACGCCTCCCTGCTCGCCTTCGAGATGGAACACATCGTCTCGGAAAAGCACGGCGGCGTGACCGAAGCGGATAACCTGGCCCTGGCTTGCCCCTTCTGCAACCGGGCCAAAGGCGCGGACCTCGGCTCGCTGGACCCCGAAAGCGGCGAATTAGTGGCGTTCTACAACCCGCGCACCCAACACTGGCGGGATCATTTCGATCTGTGCGGCGCAGAGATCCGCCCGCTCACCGCGCACGGGCGCGTTACCGTCTTCATCTTCCAGTTCAACCACCCGGACCGCGTCCAGGAGCGCGATCTCCTGATCCAGGGCGGGCAATACCCCTAAAGGGGACAACCATGCACCCGATCAACGACCCGCAGTTTGTCAGCCGGCAATATCAGAGCGACCGCAACCTCAACGCACGCGTAGCGCTGCACCAGCGCTTCAGCACCAACAAAACGCCCTGGTCGCAGCGGGTCTTCGACCAGTTGCTGGCTGCCCTCGGCGCACGGGCGGACGCGGCGCTGCAACTGCTGGAGTTGGGCGCGGGGCCGGGTACGCTCTGGGCGGAGAACCGCGCGCGAATCGCAACCGCCTGGCGCATCGTGTTGAGCGACCTGTCGCCGGGCATGGTCGCCACGGCGCAGCGCAACCTGGCCGCGGCCGGCTGCGTCGCCGCCTACCTCGTGGCGGACGCGCAACAAATCCCCGTCGCCACGGCGTCGTGCGATGCGGTTGTCGCCAACCACATGCTCTACCATGTGCCCGACCGCGCCCGCGCCCTAGACGAAATCCGCCGCGTGTTGAAGCCGGAGGGGATATTGCTGGCGGCGACCAACGGCGTAGGCCACATGGCCGAACTGCACGAGTTGGCCCACCGCTTCAACCCCTCGCTACCCGCCACAGACCCCAGCCCCACGCGCTTTTCGTTCGAAGACGGCCTAGCCGAACTAGGCACGCGCTTCGCGCTGGTCGACCTCGTGCGCAGCGATAACTCGCTCGTCGTCACCGAGGCCGAACCGCTCGTCGCCTATATGCTTTCCGGCATACCCGAGGCGGTGACGCCCGAGCAGCGCGGCGCGCTGCACCGCTTCATCGCCGCCGAACTGGCCGAAAAAGGCGAGATCCGCATCACGCCCGTGACCGGCTTCCTCGTCGCCTCGCAGCCCAGGTAAACTCTACCCCTCGACCCAGGCTAAAATCTCCGGCTCGTTGCGGCTCGTCGGCGCCGGGACCGTCGCGGGATACCCTACGACTACCGGGAAGACCGGTGTATACTCCGCCGGAATGTTGAACTCCGCCTTGACATCGGCGCGATTGAAGTACGAACGCGACAACCCGATCGCACAGGTCCCCAACCCCAGTGCGCAGGCCGTCAGCATGAGGTTCTGCGCGGCCAGCGAGCAATCTTCCGCGGCGTAGCGGTAGACGGGCGTGGCGCAGATGACGATGAGCGTGCCCGCGCCGTGAAACAGATTGTAACCGGGGTCCTTCAGGCGCGCCTGCAGGCTCTCCGACGGCGGGTCCTGCGTGTCGGTGAGGCGGTGCTGCTTGGCCTGCTCAGATAGAAGCTGCAGCCGCTCCTTGCCCTGGATGACCACGAAGGCCCAGGGTTGGCGGTTGCTGGCGCTCGGCGCTTGGATAGCCGCATGGATCAGTTTCTCTACCGTTTCCCGCGTCAGCGGTTCACCCTTATAGGCGCGTACCGAACGGCGCGAATGGATGGCCTCGTTCAAATCCATCATGCACTCCTTCTGGGGTTAGCTGTTGGGCGCTCCAACAGGTTTAAAAAACTGCTTCACCCCCAATTAAACCACAGCCGCGGCCCAACGTCGTTGACCTGGGCGCGGCTGCCATTGTCTACACGCCCTGTGCGTAGTTGCCAAGCGCAGGGGGCCGTGGCAAACTCAGCACAGCCGGTACGCGTTCCCGGCTCGGAGATCCAACTGTCGGCCCTGTCACAAAGACCGGGCCCACCGAACCGGAACCGAGGCTTTCGTGTTCGTCTCCTATCTGAACTCAGTGCGCGGCCTATCGCGCGACGCTCGTCTCTACCTTGTCGCGGCCTTTGTGGTCGGCTTCACCGTGTTCGGCGGCATGTACACGGTGCTGATCAACCTGTACGTGCTGCGGCTAGGCTATGACACGGCCTTCATCGGGCTGATGAGCGCGGGCAACCTCCTGATCATGGGTGTTGTCGGGCTGCCGGCGGGTGCGGCTGGGCGGCGTTGGGGCAGCCGCCGCGCGATGATGACGGGGCTGCTGCTGACGATGACCGGCTATATCCTCTTTGGCCTGAGCGAACTGATCCCGCCGGCCATTCAGGGCCCGTGGCTGCTGGCGGTCTTCACGTTCACGGGGGGAGTCCTCACGCTCTTCATCGTCAACTCGGCCCCGCTGGTCATGGTCATCGCCGACGAGACGCGCGACTTCGTTTTCTCATTCCAGACGGCGCTCTTCGCCCTGGCTGCGTTTTTCGGGGGGTTGGTCGGCGGCGCGCTGCCGGGGCTGTTCGCCTCGTTGCTGGGCGTGACCATCGACGCGCCCGCGCCCTATCGCTACGCCATTCTCAGCGGCGCGGTTCTCTTCATACCCGCCATCCTCGCCCTGATCGCCATCGGCCCGATTGACGACCGTCCCCCGCCGACGACGGGCGAAGGGCGCGCGCCCATGCCCATCAGCCTGATCGCACTGCTGGCCTTCATTAGCCTGTTGCAAGTAGCGGGCGAAGGCCCGGCGCGCGTCTTCTTCAACGTGTATCTGGACACCGAGCTAGGCATGTTGCCGGCGCAAATCGGGCTGCTCATGGGGCTGGGCATGTTGTTGAGCGCGCCCGCCGCCCTGGTCACCCAAGCCATCATGGCGCGCTGGGGCGTGCGTCGCACCTATGTGCGCGCCACGCTGGGCGTCAGCCTCAGCCTGCTGCCCCTGGCCCTGATCCCCGTCTGGCAGTCGGCTGGCCTGAGCTACATGGCTATACTCAGCTTCGCCGCCATCAGCCGCGCGCCCATCGTCATCTTCCAAATGGAGTCGGTGGCGCCGGAGTGGCGCTCCTACATGTCGGGCGCAGCGTCGATGGCGACCGGCCTGAGCTGGGGGCTGATGGCCGTAGGCGGCGGTTATGCCGTGGATGCCGTGGGGTACCGCGGCCTCTTCCTGGCCGGCGCGCTGATCACTACCTGCGGCGCGCTGCTCTTCTGGTCGATATTTGTGCGCAACCAACCCGCCCGCGCCATCGCCCGCTAATCCCCGTTTCGGCTTTCCCGGCATCCGTCCCCTCGCGCCCGCGCCGCAGCGCGGCGGCCGGCTGCGCACGCCCGCAGTTGACGCAAACTTATTTCTGCCGATATTCCTCTCATATTCATATATAGTTTGCCAATTTTTATGGTATCTTTAAAACTAGCCGCACCCATTTATTGCCTTCCTGCGTCTAACTTAACGATAACACCCGTTGCGGCCGGTGGCGTACGTCCAGACAGGTCGCAGCGCCGGTCAGACTCAATCAGACGGCATGGCCGTAACCGCCATGCACTGGGAAGGAGAAGCCATATCGTGAACGCCGATCTCACCTTCGACCCCGAGGCCTACCGCGATCCGCATCTGGCGGAGTATCTCTTTATGGGGCTGCGGCAGCTTACGCCGCCCCTGCACGAGGCCCTTAGCTGGGACGAAGACCCGGATGATTCGGACGACGGCACGCTCGACGCCCTCGACGTGCTGGTCATCGACCTCTGCCTGATCGCCATCCGCTTTGTCAGCGCCGGCGACGCCGCCAGCCTGGCGGGCAACATTCCTTTCCAGGATATGCGCAGGCTGGTCGCGCCGCATGTCTCCGCCTCTTTCGCCGACCTGTTCCGTTGGGCTGTCCAAGAAGCCGCAGACAAGCCCGGCTATGCGCATCGCCCCTTCAGCCTCAACCTGCTCGAAGAGTACGATCAAGCGCACGGTTCCGACTTCGCGCTGCAAGCCGGCGTGTTCTTCTTCCGCTTCGGCGCCGCCGTCGTCAAGCTGCACCGCCACGCCTCCGACATGGAAGCCCGCGCCCTGCAGCAATTCCACGAGACGCTCTATACCGGCCTCGTACGCGCCGGCGGCAGCGACTACCACGACGACGATGACTACTACCCGCCGCACAGGCGTCCGCCGCGCGAGCCGGAACGGCCCAAGCAGCCTACGCTGGAGGAGTTGTTCGAAGAGCTAAACAGCCTGATCGGGCTGGAAAACGTCAAGCACGATCTCGCCGAGATGGTTGATTTCCTACGCGTGCAGCAGCTCCGCGAGGAGCGCGGCCACAAGACCGTGCCCACATCGCGTCACCTGGTCTTCTACGGCAACCCCGGCACGGGCAAGACCACCGTCGCCCGGCTGCTTGGCGGCATCTACCGCGCCCTCGGCATCCTCTCACGGGGCCACATGGTCGAAACGGACCGCGCCGGCATGGTCGCCGGCTACGTGGGACAGACCGCCCAGAAGGTGACTCGCGTCGTCAACGAAGCGCTGGGCGGCGTACTTTTCATCGACGAAGCCTACGCCCTCGCCGCCTATAACCAGAGTTCGAACGACTTCGGGCCGGAGGCGGTGGCGACGCTGCTCAAGCTCATGGAGGACCACCGCGACGATCTTGTCGTCATCGTGGCCGGCTACCCGGAGAAGATGCGCAACTTCCTGCGCTCCAACCCAGGGCTAGAATCGCGCTTCAACAAGTTCATCCAGTTTGACGACTATTCGCCTGAGGAGTTGACCGCCATCCTGGAGCATTTCGCCGGGCAGTACGACTACCGGCTTTCCGAGGCGGCGCGGCGCAAGGCGACGCGCGTCTTCGAAGCGGCCTTCCGCCTGCGCGATGAGGTATTCGGCAACGCCCGTTTCGCCCGCAACCTGTTCGAGCGAGCGATTAACAAGCAGGCCAGCCGCATCGCCCACATCGAGGAGATCACCGACGAGATGCTCTTTACCCTGGAGCCGGAAGACATCCCCGACGCAGGCGAGATGATCTAGACGACACAGGCCATAACCAAAAGGGAGAGGGTCCGCAACGCCCTCTCCCCCACAA
>CAYXRG010000104.1:0-3178 GCA_964467575.1 uncultured Caldilineaceae bacterium
CAGTGGTATCGCCAACCGGATAGACCGCGCCGCATCCCGCGGCCTGCAACGGGCGGCGCGCCCAAAATCACGGTCATCGTGCCCACGCGCAATGAGGCCGCCAACTTGCTGCCCGTGCTCGCCGGCGTGCACCCCTTTGCCGACGAGTTGCTGGTCGTCGACGGGCATAGCACAGACGGCACGCGCGACATCGCCGCGTCCTGCGGCGCACGCGTCATTTTGGACGACGGCCGCGGCAAGGGCGCCGCCATCCGCCTCGGCATCCAGGAGGCGACCGGCGACATCCTTGTCTTCGTCGACGCCGACGGCTCGCACGACCCCGCCGACGTGCCCGCGCTGGTCGAGCCGATCATCGCCGGCAGAGCGGATCACGTCTCCGGCTCGCGCATGCTCGGCGGCAGCGACGAACTGCACGCCACCATCCAGCAGTTCGTGCGCCTCTTCGGCAGCCAGGTCATCACCCTGACCATCAACTACACGCTCGGCGTGCGCCTGACCGACTGCCAGAACGGCTTTCGCGCCATCCGCCGCGACGTGGCCGCGGCCCTCGACCTGTGCGAGGACATCACCACCATCGAGCAGGAGATGATCATCAAATCCGTGCGCAGCGGCTACCGCATGGCCGAGGTCGCCACGCACGAATACGTGCGCGCCAACGGCGAGTCGAACTTCCGCGTGCAGGACGTGTGGCCGCGCTACCTGCGCAGTCTCGTCACCTATCTCTTCATCTGGCAGCCGCCGCAGCGCATAACGCGCACCGCTTAGCGCAAATTGTGCGCCGCGACGCGCCAGCCCCGCTGACCCTCTCGCCATGAGGCACGATCCCAGCCCGCCCCTCCCGGACGCCCCCGCCGCGCCGCGTGCGCTGTGGCTGATCATCGTCGCCTTCGTCGTCCTCTCCGCGGTCTACAGCGTGATCACGCCCGCCTTCGAGACGCCCGACGAGATATGGCACTATGCCTTTGTCCAGCATCTCGCCACAGGGCAGGGGCTGCCCGTCTCCGCAGCGGGCACGCAGGCGCTGTGGCAACAGCAGGGCGTGCAAGCCCCCGGCTACTACCTGGCCGCGGCCGCGCTGACGGCCTGGATCGACCAATCCGACTTTCCCGCCGTCTATGCGCGGGCCAACCCGCATCGCGCCATTGGCCGGCCCGACGCCGAAGCCAACCGCAACTACCTGATCCATCATCGCGACGAACAATGGCCGTGGCGCGGCTCCATCCTGGCGCTGCATGTGGCGCGGCTCTTCTCGGTCCTGCTCGGCGCGGTCACCCTATGGGCAAGTTACCAGGCCGCAGCCCGCGTCGTAACGCCGCGGCAAGCCCTGGCGGGCGTCGCCGTCTTCGCCTTCATCCCGCAGTTCATCTTCATCAGCGCGGCCGCGTCCAACGACAACGCGGTCAACGCCCTGGCCGCGCTGACGCTGTGGCGGCTGGTCGTCCTAGTCAACCCTGGCGGCGCGCGGGCGGAGGCGGGGCTACAAGGCCGCGCCCTGAACCGCTGTTTCCTGCTGCTGGGCGTACTGCTCGGCTTGGCCGCTTTGAGCAAACTGAGCGCGCTCGGCCTGTTCGGACTGGCGGGTCTGGCCGTTCTGTTCCTGGCCTGGCGACAGCGCAGCTTGCGCCCGATCTTCGCCGCGGCTATGTGGATCGGCGTGCCGGCGGCGGCAATCGCCGGCTGGTGGTACGTGCGCAACTGGCTGCTCTACGCCGATCCGCTGGCCTGGAACGTGTGGCAGGCCAACATCCTCCTGCGCGTCGAACCGGCTGGGTGGAAGGTGATCGCGGCGGAACTCACCAGCCTCGAACGCTCCTTCTGGGGGCTGTTCGGTTGGCTCAACGCGCCCTACCCCGACCTCGTATACCAGTTCTTCCGCGGGCTCGAATTGCTCTTGGCTGGCGGCTGGCTGTTGGCGCTGGGGCGTTGGGCTGTGCGCGACCGGCACACTCATGCGCGTGGGGATAAGCGTGTAGATGCGCGCTGGGCGAGCGGCCTGCTCCTGCTGCTCTGGCTGGCGATCCTCGCCGTCTCGTGGCTGCGCTTCATGCACATCGCGCCCGCCGCCCAGGGACGTTATTTCTTCCCGGCCGCGCCGGCGCTGGTCATGCTCATCGCCGTAGGGCTGCACGGCTGGGGCGTCTGGACGCTGGGCTGGCTGGTCGCCGGTCTGCTCTTTCTGCTCAGCGCGTTCACGCCGTGGTGGATCATCCAGCCCGCCTACCAGCCGCCGCCCTCGCTCCCTCTCGCCGCCGACGCGCTCGCTCCGGTGAACGCGCGGCTTGGGGAGCATTTCACCATCATCAGCGTGGATGCGTCGCCGGACGAGCTTCTGCCGGGCGAACAGGCGACGGTGCGCGTGGCCTGGCGCGTGGATCAGCCGCCGCCGGTCGACTACTCGGTGTTCGTCCACCTTGTCGACGCCGACGGGCTTATCGCGGCGCAGCATGACACCATGCCGGGCGGCGGTCTCTACCCGACCAGCCAATGGCAGCCCGGCGAGTCGCGCGTCGAGGCCTATCCGGTCACCCTGCCGCACACGGCCTTTACGCCCAATCACGGACGGTGGGCCGTGGGTCTGTACGACGCGGCCACAGGCCATCGTCTGCCCGTGACGCTGGATATGCCACCCGAAGGAAACGCCGCCGATGCGGAAGCGGTTGACAATGCGCTGCGCTTCGGCGCAGTCGCCATCATCCCCGCGCCGGGCGAAGTCCCCAACAGGCTGGACGTCGCCTTCCGCGATAACGTGACCCTAGCCGGCTACACCCTCAATCACCGCAGGTTGGCCCCAGGCGACGAGTTGGAGGTCACGCTCTACTGGCAGGCGCGCGGGCCGGTGACGGGCGACTACACCGCCTTCGTCCACCTGCTAGACCAGGCGCACGCCATGCATGGCGGCCATGACCATGTGCCCGCGGTCCCCAGTACGCAATGGGACGACGCCGGCGTGATCACGGACACGCATCGCTTCGCCGTGGCGGAATCCGCCGCGCCAGGCGTCTACCAACTGGAGATTGGCCTCTACACGCGGCCGGGCTTCGACCGCCTGCAGGTCGTGGAAGCGGACGGCGCAGAAGGGGCGGACCGGCTATTGCTCGGGCCGCTGGAGGTGACGGCCCGCTAGGGAGCGTTCACGCCCGGCTTTGGATGAAGGCTTCGAACAGCACGAGGATGACGA
>CAYXRG010000104.1:3278-12485 GCA_964467575.1 uncultured Caldilineaceae bacterium
AGCAGCGCAGCGACGTTCGGCTGCCCGTCCGGCATCTGCGGCGGGATGCGCAGCACCAGATAGAGAAGCAGGCCGCCTCCGAGTAATACGCTCGCGCCGCCCAACGCGACCGCCTGTCTGCGTGTCATCATGGCTCGAGTGTATCACCGGGCGTGAAGCAAGCGGAAATGCCGCGACAGACAGGCTGCGTATGGTATAATCGAACCTGCGGCCCGGCTGCTGCACATTCCCGAAAAACGAACGCGCCGCGCCGATGCCGGGATGACATAACAGAACCAGAGCAGGATATGCGCACTTGAACAGGCTTCGACGCATGTGCGCGGCTCCGTCCAGAATCATAGAAAGCGCAAGGAATAAAATGAGTCCCCGACGCAGATATTCGCGTAACGAAAAGATCTTCTATGTCCTCAGCCTGCTGATCGTGTTCAGCATGGTGTTGAGCCTGATCTACGTCGCCATTTTGCCCAATTGACCGGCGACCCCGGCCCAACGCCGCCTGTTCCAGCCGTGAGCGTCGAGCCAGATTCTCAGCAGAGCCAGACGGATGCACGCCGGGCGGAGCGACAGGGGCTTCTCTACGTCGCCGTAGCTGTCGTTTTTTTCAGCGCCAGCCCCGTCCTCATCCGCTGGGCCGCGGAGACGCTGACGTCCTACGAGATCGCGTTCGGGCGCATGTTGACCGCCGGTATCGCGGTGATGGGGTTGGCCTTGGCGCGCCGGGAACGGCTGCCGCGACGCGGTGATCGGGCGCTGTTCGCGGCCATCGGCCTGATCGCGGCCCTGCATTTCGGGCTCTACATCGCCTCGCTCTCGTACACGAGCATCGCCCATAGTCTAGCCCTCGTCTACACCGCGCCGATCTTCGTCGCAATTTTCTCGTGGCTATTCCTGAAGGAAGGGATGAGCCGGCGCAAGTGGCTGGGTACGCTCGTCGCAGTGGTGGGCGTGGCGATCCTGGCCGGGTTCGAGCCGGAGTTTAACCGACGCATGTTCTGGGGCGACCTGCTGGCGCTGGGCAGCGCGATCTGCTTCGGCCTCTACAGCGTGGCGGGACGGAGCCAGCGCAACCGCTACAGCCTCTTTGCCTACGCCGGTTCGGTCTACGCCCTAGCTGCGTTGTGGCTGCTGCCGGCGGCTGCGATCAACCTGACGCCCGGCGGCTATACGGGCCGGGCTATTGCCAGTATACTCGCCCTGGGCCTGTTGCCGCTCGCCCTGGGCCACACGCTCTATAATGCCGCCCTGCGCCGCACGCGCGCCACGCCGGTGAACCTGATCGCCACCCAGGAGGTGACGGGCGGCGTCATCCTCGGCATGTTGCTCTTGCAGGAGATCCCCAGCCTTAACAGTCTAGCCGGCGCGCTGATTACGCTGGCCGGCATCGTTCTGGTCATCCTCTAGCCGCGAGGCCCCGCCCATGTCGCTCGAAGCCCGCCTGCCCCTCTTCCCCGTCACTGCTTCCGTCGTTCCCGGCCCCGCGGGCGACGAACTTGCTATTAACGACCGCTCCCTGGCCGCCCTGGCGGACGAGTTCGGCACGCCGCTCTATGTCTATGACCAGGCCACCATGGACCGCGCCGTCGACGAATATCGCCGCAGCCTGGCCGCGCACTATGCCGGCGCGTCCGGCATCACGCTGGCGGGCAAGGCCTTTCTCTGCGTCGCCGCGGCGCAGTGGGCGCAAGAGCAGGGACTCCGGCTGGACTGCACCGGCCGCGGCGAACTGCGCGTTGCCGCCGCCGCAGGTGTGGATCGCGCGGCCATCTTGGTGCACGGCGTCAACAAGAGTGACGCAGACCTGGCTGCAGCCGTGCGCCAGGCGGGCGTCATCGTCGTCGACAACCTGAGCGAGCTCCAACGGCTGGCGGCGCTGCTCGACCCCATCGCGCCGGCAGCCCGGCCTGACCTGTGGCTGCGCGTGCGGCCCGGCGTCGCGGTCGACACACACGCCTACCGCCAGACCGGACAGGAAGACAGCAAGTTCGGCATGGGCGCCCAGGAGATTATACAGGCGGTGCGCTTGTGTATCGCCCGGTCGCTGCCCCTTACCGGCCTGCACTTCCACCAAGGCTCGCACTTTCACGACCCGGCGCCGATTGGCCCCGCGCTGGAACTGGTGCTCGACTTGGCGGAAGAACTGCACACAGAGACCGGCTGGCTGCCCGGCACGGTCTGTCCGGGCGGGGGTTGGGGCGTTGCCTATCACGAGCACGAACTTCCCCACCCGCCCATCGAAGATTATGTCGCATTCGTAGCAGCGCGCCTGGCGGAAAGCTGCAACCGGCGCGGTCTGCCCTTGCCCCGGCTACAAATGGAACCGGGCCGCAGCCTGGTCGCCAGGGCAGGGGTGGCCGTCTATCGCGCCGGCGCGGTCAAGCAGTCGCCGCAGCGGCGCTGGCTGCTGATCGACGGCGGCCTGGCGGACAACCCGCGGCCCGCACTCTACGGCGCGCGCTACTCGGCCCTGCCGGTGAGCAACCCGGCGCGACCGCCCGCAGGCCTCGCCTCGCTCGCCGGCCCCTACTGCGAAAGCGGCGACATCCTGCTCGAAGACCTGCCCCTGCCTGCGCTGCAAGCCGGTGAGTTGATCGCGGTCCCCGTCTCCGGAGCGTATCACCTGAGCATGGGCAGCAACTACAACGGCGCCTGCCGGCCCGCCGTCGTGTGGCTCAACGCAGGCCAGGCGCACTTGATCCAGCGGCGCGAAGACCCGGATGACCTGATCGCACGCGACATCCCGCTGCCGCGCCGTAGGGATTGAGAGTCATGGGCGCAAAAAACCGCCGGCAATTGGCCGGCGGCGCTAGTTCGTTTGCATAGTATGAGAAGACACGCTTGCCGGACAGGCGGGAAACATTCACCCGCGCGAGATGGTTCCGCCCCAGGCAGGATCGTACTCAAGACGAACGAGGTTCTGTGACCTTCAGGCGTCGTCTTACTTCGTGACAGCTTTCTGCTCGGTGATGCGCGTCAGTTCTCGCACCACATCGTCAATGCGCCGTTTATAGCGGAGCAATTCGCGCCGGCATTCCACCTCCGCCGGGGTTTCCGCCTTGAACGAGCGCAGCGCCTCCTCCAACTCCGTGTCAATGACTAACTTGTTGCGGTTGACCATGCGACCGCGCAGATACTCGCGCATTTCGCTGGCGATCAGCAGGTCATAGTCCGTCAGGTCGTTGTGCAGTTCCACCAGGCGATCTGATGCGATGGCCGGCATCGGCAACGACCTCAATGTATCCCAGGCTCGGTTCAACTTCCGTCGATACACAGTCCCTCAGCTTGTGGCTATACGGCTCCGGATATCCATATTCTACAGCCGGTGCATTTCTCTTGGCATGGTCTATCGCAGGTAGTGGGATGACGAGTGCGCTGTTTTACCTGATAAGACCATACGCGGATTATACCAGGGGCGCGTGAGGAACGTGAAAATTTCCAGTGCGAAACTGTCAAATTCGCGTTGCGCCGAACAGAACGCCCCCGTTTCTGTTTGACCGCGACAGCCGCCAATAGTATGATGATTGCACTCACCCGCCACAGGAAACACGTCAGAATCGGGGCATGATGCAGCGCCTGGCGAATGCAATAACTTCGGCGATCTTCGCCCTGGCTGCTGCGGCGGCGTTCTCTTTGGCAAATGCTGTAACCGCTGCGCCGCGCCTGTCTGGCCCCGACCTTACGCCGCTCTACGCCATTCAGGGCGCAGGCGACTCGTCTCCCCTCGCACGGCAACGCGTCACAACCCTGGGCATCGTCACAGGCGTGACGCCGGAGGGCTTCTATCTGCAAGACCCGACCGGCGACGGCAATCCGCAAACGAGCGATGCGCTCTACGTCTACACGCGCACGCCGCCGGCGACGCGACCCGGACAGTGCGTCCTGGTGCGCAACGCCTATGTCCAGGAATTCTACGCCAAGACCGAACTGTCCCAGATCGGCGCGATAGAGCCCTCCGACGCCTGCTCGGCCAGTACAGTAACGCCTGTCGATTTGCCGAGTGTCCGCCTCGGCGCAGACCCGCAGGCGCAGTTCGAGCGGTACGAGGGCATGTTGGTCCGTCTTGCCGGGCTGGATGGGTACGTGCACGGCCCGGCGAAAGGCTACGCTTCGGGCGAGGTCGAGATCGCGCTGCTCGACGCCAAACTCCAGCCGGCCGTGCGCGGCGGGCGCATCTTCCACACCGATGCGCCGCAACAGGCCGCGCTGCAATATCTCTCCAACCTGCTTGGGGCGGAACTGCCCGCCGTCAACTGGGGCGACAGGATCTTTTCGGCGGACGAGGGACGCGCCCCGCTCATCGGCGTTCTCGACTACAACTTCGGCAAGTACCAGTTCCTGCCCCTGCCCGGCACAGACCTACGCGTCGAGCCGGGCGCGTTGCCCGACGAAAGCGCGGCGGCCGCATCGGAAAGCGACTTCACGGTCTGCACGTTCAACCTGCACGGCTTGGGCCGCGGCGCAGAGCAGCTCCCCGACCCGGCAGCGTATGACGCGGCGGCTGCGCGCCATGCCCGTTTCATCGCTGAGACGCTGGCAGGCTGCACGCTGATCGGGCTGCAGGAAACCGGCGCGCCAGCCGACGCCGAAGCGCTGGCCCGGCGACTTGTCGAGGAATACGACCTGCCCTACATCGCCGTGGCTTTGCCCGGCCCAGGCACGTTTGATCCCGACTTTCCGCTAACCAACAGCTTTCTGCTGCGCAGCGACCGCGCCAAAATGCTTGCGGTCTACAGCCCGCAGGCATGCACCGACCAGGACTATGATGTCCCGCTAGCGGGCAGGAATCCCTGTCCGCCAGGGCAATTCCCGCTCTTCGACCGCCCGCCGCTCGTGCTCGACGCGGCTGTGTCTGGCGCCTGGGGCGAGGACTTCGTGCTGCGCGTGGTCAACAACCACTGGAAGAGCAAAGCCGGCGATGAGTCCGTCAACGCGCCGCGGCGCATGGAGCAGGCGCGCAGCATCGCCGCCATCGTGCAGGAACGGCTGAACGACGACCCCGCAGCCCATGTGATCGTGCTCGGCGACCTCAACGACTTCTACGACGGACCAGCCCTCGGACTTCTGACCGCAACACCGCTTGGCCTGGTCAACGCTTTGAGCTATCTCGCGCCGTCCGACCGCTATACCTACATCTACAACGGCGCTAGCCAGGCGCTCGACCATATTCTCATCTCGCCGAATATGGTACAATTGCTCTCCCGCGTCGATGCAGTTCACAACAGCGCGGATCTGGCGTCGGGCGGCGCGGGTCAAGACAAGGATACACAAGCGGTCAGCGACCATGACGCGGTAGTGGTGCAGTTTCGGCCTGAAGGGGCCGCGACCATTGCCGGCAACGCGGGCTTCGCTAACATCGTCGTGGGCCTGGAGCGCGAGGGCCGGCCCATGCAGTTCGTCGCCGTCACCGACCGCCGCGGGGATTTTCGTATCTGGGATAGTATGCCAGGCGCAGTAACGCTTCACTATTGGCCGCCGGCCTGGCTCGAAATCGAGAAGCCGAGCGTACAGGTACAGCTTGTTCCCGGCGTCACGACGCTCGATCCGCCGAGCGCGCGCCATCATTCAGCAATATTGGCCGCACACGCGGCCGCTTTTGTCCCATCCATCATCGCCGCACAAGAGCCTTGACCGAGGCCGGCGCTAACGGCCTGCGGCCGCAAGGGGAGCCGAGGGAGCGTTCATGAAACACATTTACCTCACGTGGTACGAACTGGAAGAACTGGTCAGCGCGCTGGTCTTCAAGCTCAACACGCCCTATGACGTCATTCTGGCCATCACCCGCGGCGGCATCATTCCCGGCGGCATGATCGCCGAAGCGTTGAAAATGAAGAACATGCTGACCGCCGCCGTGCTCTTCCCCGATGACCCCGCGCAGCGCACCAAGCTCAGTTGGCCGCGCTTCTTGCAATTCCCCTCCGACTCGCTGCTCGAAGGCCGCAAAATTCTGGTGATCGACAATCTCTGGTATCAGGGCCGCACCATCATGGCCGTAAAAGGCCGCATCGAGACCGCCGGCGGCTTTCCCGAACTGGCCGTGCTGCACTGGAAAAAGAGCAGCAGTTTCTTCCCGGAGGACCAGCCGGACTTCTACGCCGAGATCACCGAGGATTTCATCCACTACCCGTGGCAGCGCATCGACGATTCCGACTATCGCGTGCGCGCTTTCCCGGTGATGCCGCTGTCCTAGTCTCGACCGCCGCCGCTACGCTACGCGAAAGGATCGCCATGAGCCAGCCAAGCGCACTGACTGCCGCCTCATCCGCCGAAGCGCGCATCCCCGAAATCCTGCGCCTGCTCCACCAGGAATACCCGGACGCTACATGTGAACTCGACTTCCGTTCTCCTCTAGAGTTGCTGGTGGCGACCATTCTCTCGGCGCAGTGCACCGACGAGCGCGTCAACAAAGTGACGCCCACGCTCTTTGTTGCCTACCCGACGGCGCAGGCTTACGCCGAAGCTGACATCGAGGAATTGCAAGAAGCGGTCCGCTCTACCGGCTTCTTTCGCAACAAGGCCAAGAACATCCAAGGCGCCGCCCGGCGCATCGTGGAGGCTTACGATGGCGACGTCCCGTCCGTCATGGACGATCTGCTCACCTTGCCGGGCGTGGCGCGCAAGACCGCCAACGTCGTACTTGGCTGCGCATACCACATCGCTGACGGCGTTGTGGTCGACACCCACGTCAAGCGTCTTTCCAACCGCCTCGGCCTGACGGCCGAGTCAAACCCCGACAAGATCGAGCGCGACCTGATGAACCTGATCCCCCAAGAGGAGTGGATCGACATCGGCCATCTGCTGATCTTCCACGGGAGGCGGATCTGCGCCGCCCGTAAACCCAACTGCGCCGCATGCGTGATCAGCCATCTCTGCCCATCCGCCCAATAGCGCCGCGGTTGGCGCTGCGTGTGTCGTACGCACTCGCCTTTATGCTGCTTGCCACCGCGCTGGCGGCCTGTCGCGGCGCGACGCCCGTCGTAGATGTAGCTACGGGAGAGCCAACGGTCGCGCTGCTTGCGTCGCCCACGCCAGAGACGTCGCCACGCGCTACGGCAACTGCCGCGCTGCCTACGCTAGCGCTCGCACCGACGCCGGCGCCGCTACTGCTATGCTATCGCTTGGCACTGTCTGAAGGTTGGGAGTTGGCTGACGTGACCCCAATCACCGATCCCAACGAGGATTATGAATTCGCGCTGATGCTGCCCACAGGAGTTGACAATGCGCCTGCGGCAATCGCCACGGGTATGCACGTTCCGACCAACGGGCTGGACCTGCCTACTTTCATCGATGCGGCGGCAAACGAACTAGCACAACTCGACGGCGCCCAAGTCATCTCTACATCCGTCGACGGGCTGCTTCGCGCCGACGGCAACCCCGTAGGCATCCTCGACTACACGCTTGATAACCACGCGCAACTTGGCCGTTCGCCCCGCGGCCGCCAGTACGCGCTGGCCCCGCCTGACTCCGATCAACTGCTCGTGTTGACTTGTCTCGCCACAGCCGCGCTGTCCGATCACGTTGAGGCGTGCGATGCAATCATGCGCAGCGTACTATTCGACTGATACACGCTACCACTCGTCGATCCACCCCTCGCGCTCGCCTACGACTTTGAACTCGCGCGCGTCAACCGTCGCGCCGTACGGCGCAGGCAGCGCTGCCTGCCTGCCATATGACGCCGGTGCAGCATGCTGCATCGGCTGACCGCCTGTCACGACGATCACCGGCGGCTGCGGGAAGTAACCGCCATAGGCAGCTCCGGGATGACGCCCGGCGCGGCCACGCTCCGTCTCCTCGAATTCGTCGTCCCGCCCGCGGTCGCGCCGGCGGCTCGATGCCAACACTAGTAGCGCAGCCGGCACGCCTGCCGCCACGCCGAAGAGCACGCCTACTGCCATGCTCACCGCATCCGCGCTTAGACGTCCGGTGATGCGCCACGCTGCCACCGCAACAAAAGCCAACAGTGCTACTGCCATGAATCGTCTCACGCTCTACGCCTCCTAACGCATCACGACATATAAACATGAATGGTCGTCGCCACGGGGTTTTCCGCTCACGCCTTCAGTAATCGCGCCAGCAACTTGCGCGCAACTGGTTGCTCCGGCTGAACAGGATGCGCCTGCTGCGCCGCGGCATGAGGGTCCGGCCATTGGCGTTCCGACGCGCCGCCTTCGTGGATGGCGCTCTCCACCGCCGCCAAGTCGCGCGGCCCGATCCAGGCAGCCTGGAAACGCACCGTCTCACCTTTGGCTACGAGCAGGAAGTCGCCCTTGCCCTCCAGCTTCTCAGCGCCGCTGT
Organism: uncultured Caldilineaceae bacterium; assembly: GCA_964467575.1. Taxonomy (GTDB): domain Bacteria; phylum Chloroflexota; class Anaerolineae; order Caldilineales; family Caldilineaceae; genus JASGTU01. The sequence continues at coordinate 11,568 of CAYXRG010000104.1, forward strand.
CGGCAATGCCGGCCGCGTAGCGCGCCTCGTCGCGGCTTGCGACTGCACCTACCAGGCGTACTGGGAAGTTCGCTTTCATGGCGCCGCCGATCAGTTCAGCAGTCGGCTTCTGCGTGCAGGCGACCAGGTGGATGCCCGCCTCACGACCACGCTGGCTGATGCGCGTGAGACTGGCTTCAGTCTCAGCGCCGCCGGTCTGCAACAGGTCCGCCAGCTCGTCCACGGCGACGACCATCACCGGCGTGCTTGCTCCTGCGTGGTCACGGCGCTCCATCTCCTCGACGACCCAACGCAGCCGCTCCAGCGCGTCCTCTGGCGAGCGGCTGACGCCGCCCAATACCTGTGGCAGGTTAGCTAGCGGCTGGAACCCGCGTCCCTTCGGGTCGATCAACACTATCTGCAGGTCAGCCGGCTTATTGAACATTCCCAGTGAAATGAGCACCGTGCGCGCCAACGCCGTCTTGCCCGACCCCGTTGTGCCGGCGATGAGAATATGCGACACTTCCGGCGCCGTAAGGCGAACCATCAGCGGCGTGCCGTTTTCCTCTACGCCTAGCACGGCCGTATTGGGCGGCGCTGTGGCGATGCGGTTGCATAGGGGGATCAGGCGCACCGGTTCAGGTCTGGTGCGCGGCACCTCCACGTTGATGGCCGAACCTTTCCGGTAGACACGCGCCTCGCGCTTGCCCAGCGCCATCGCGATTTCTTCTGCCAGGTTCGCCACCTGCTTCACCTTCGTACCCACATCCATGTGAATACGAAATTGGACGAATCGGGGAGTGACGACCCCGCCCTCAACGCGGCCGTGTACTCTGTGCCTGGAAAGCACGGCTTCGATCTGATCGGCTTGCATCTCAAGCGTTCTGCGCCGGTAGCTCATGTTGCACTTCCTCCGGTAGAGAAAGAGTCACAGCGATG
>CAYXRG010000105.1:0-12098 GCA_964467575.1 uncultured Caldilineaceae bacterium
CCGCGGCTAACGCAGGCTGCGCAGCTCTTCGAAAAGCTTGCGCTCGCGCTCGTTGAGCGTTACCGGCAGCGTCACCTGTACCGCGGCGAGCAGATCGCCGCGCTGGTCCGGGTTGCGCAGATGCGGCATGCCCTGCCCGCGCAGCCGGAAGGTGCGCCCGTTCTGCGTCCCCGCGGGAATGGTCAACATCACCCCGCCTTCCAGCGTCGGCGCCTGCACCTCCCCGCCCAACACCGCGGTATACAGGTCCACCGGCACGGTAGTGCGCAGGTCGTCGCCCTCGCGCGTGAATCGTTCGTGCGGCAACACATTGATCTTCAGGTAGATGTCGCCCTGGTCGGCGCCGCCGCGCATGCGCACCTTGGAGCCGGTCTTCACCCCACGCGGGATGTTGACCTCCATACGTTTGCCGCCCTCTGCCTGCAGCACACGCGTCGAGCCGTGGAACGCTTCCTCCAGCGTGATGTCGACGGGCACTTCCGTACGCGCCGGCTGCTGCGCCATGCGCGGGTCAAAGCCGAAGCCGGGTTGCGCGTCCGAGCGCGGCTGGCGATACTGCGCGCCAGGCCGCCCGCCGAGGCCGCCGCCGAAGAGCGCATCGAAGAAGCTGGAAAAGCCTCCGCCGCCGCCGAGGCCGCCGAACATCTGCTCGAACTCCTCCGGCGTCACCGTGCGCGTATAGGATCCGCCGCCGCCTGGGCTTCCCGCCCACCGGCCCCAGTCGAAGTCCTCCGGTCGCCCGCCGGTGCGCGCATACTGCTCCCACTGCGAGCCGAAGCGGTCGTACTTGCTGCGCTTATCCGGATCGGAGAGAACGGTATACGCCTCGTTGATCTCCTTGAACTTGGTCTCAGCCTGTGAATCGCCGGGATTCTTGTCCGGGTGATACTGCTGGGCCAGCTTGCGGAAGGCGCGCTTGATCTCTTTTTCGTCGGCGTTTTTCGAGACGCCTAAAATCTTGTAATAATCCCGATATTCCATAGGCTAGACCTCCGCCTTTTGTCCTGTCGCATGCTCGCCCTGGTTGACCAACACGCGCGCCGGGCGCAGCAACCGGTCGCCCTCCCGGTAGCCGGTCTGCACGACCTCGGCAACCGCGCCTGGAGGCGTATCTTCCCTGCGGATTTGGCCCACTGCCTCATGCAGCGCCGGGTCGAAGGGCTGCCCCAGCGCGTCGATGGGCGTCACATCATAGCGTTTCAGCGCATCGAGAAACGCGCGGTGGATCGCCTCAACGCTGGCGACAAAATCGTCCGCGCCCTCTGCTCCGGCATGCCGCAGCGCCATTTCCAGATGGTCCGCCAGCGGCAGCATGTCGAGAAGAATGCGATGGCGCGCTTCCGCCGTATCCGTGGCAAAACGCTGCTCCCAACGCTTGCGCAGGTTCTCGACTTCCGCCTGCAGGCGGGCATAACGCTCGGCCCAGTTCTCCTGCGACTCTTCAGTCTGCTCCTGCTCCTGCTGCTGCACCGCCGCCCTAGCCCAGACCAATTCAGCTTCCAGGTTCTTTAAGTCGGCGCTCTGCCGGTGCAGGGCTTCGTTTTTGATCTGAAGCTCTTGCTGCAACTTGGCCGCTTCCTTGCCCTGACGCTCGTACGCGTCTTGCAGTTCCTCATGCGCCTTCTGCAACGCAACGTAATCGTCGAGCGTGGGCATGCGCTGCCGCTGCTCATCACGCATTGCCTGTTGGCGCATCGCTTCCTGGCGCAACGCCTGTTGGCGCATTAACGCCGCGCGACGCCGTCCGGTTGGGTCATAATAGTAGCTCATCGTCTATCCTGCTAGCGGGCCTAGCCCGCCTGATGGTCGCAGTAGTCAAACGGGCGGGGATATGCCCCGCCCGCCGACTTGCCATGCAATCCTTGTCGCCCTTACGCCTAGATATTGGCTGCGCCTAGACCTGGCGATACTCTCCTTCGACCACATCCTCTTCGCCGCCGGGTTCCGGGCCGCCCTCTGCCGGGCCGCCCCCATTAGCGCCGGTCTGCTGCTGGTACATCTGCTGGGTCAGCGCATGGCTGGCTTGCTGCAGTTGCTCAGTCAACTGGCGGATGCGGTTCAGGTCGCTGCCGTTGATGGCCTGCTTCAGTTCCTCGATGGTCTCTTCAATCTTGCCGCGGTCGGTCACCGGCACCTTGTCGCCCAGGTCTTGCAGCGATTTCTCAGTCACATAGACCAGGTTATCGGCGTTGTTGCGCGCCTCCGCCAGTTCGCGGGCCATCTTGTCCTCGGACTCGTGCGACTTGGCCTCGCGCACCAGGCGATCGACCTCATCCGTCGACAGATTGGTCGAAGCGGTGATCTTGACCGACTGCTCCTTGCCCGTGGCCTTGTCCTTGGCGACCACGTTCAGGATGCCGTTGGCGTCGATGTCGAAGGTCACCTCGATCTGCGGCACGCCACGCGGCGCCGGCGGAATCCCATCGAGGCGGAAGTTGCCCAACGTCTTGTTCTGATTCGCCATCGGGCGCTCGCCCTGCAAGATGTGAATGTCGACCGCCGTTTGGTTGTCGGCCGCGGTGCTAAAGACCTCGGTCTTCTTGGTCGGGATCGTGGTGTTGCGCGGGATCAGAACCGTCATCACCGAACCCAACGTCTCCAAGCCCAGGCTGAGCGGCGTAACATCCAACAGGAGCAAGTCGCTCACCTCGCCCGCCAACACGCCGGCCTGCAGCGCCGCGCCTGCGGCCACAACCTCGTCCGGGTTGACGCCCTTGTGCGGCTCCTTGCCCGTCAACGAGCGCACCAACTCCTGGATCATCGGCATGCGAGTCGAACCGCCGACCAGCACGACTTCATCCAACTGGCTGGCCTGAATGCCCGCGTCCTTCAGCGCACTGCGGAAGGGCTGCTTGCAGCGCTCCACCAGGTCCGCCGTAAGCTGCTCAAATTTGCTGCGCGTTAGCGTCACAACCAAGTGCTTCGGCCCCGTGCTGTCTGCCGTGATGAAGGGTAGGTTGACCTCGGTCTGCGGCGTCGACGTCAGTTCGATCTTCGCCTTCTCCGCCGCCTCGCGCAGACGCTGCAACGCTTGGCGATCCTGGCTCAGGTCAAGGCCCTGCTCCTTCTTGAATTCCTCGATCAGCCAGTGGACCACGCGCTCATCCCAGTCGTCGCCGCCCAGGTGCGTATCGCCGTTGGTCGCCTTGACCTCGATCACGCCGTCGCCGACCTCGAGCACCGACACGTCGAAGGTGCCGCCGCCCAGGTCGAAGACCAGGATCGTCTCATCGCTCTTCTTGTCCAGCCCATAGGCCACCGCGGCCGCTGTCGGCTCGTTGATGATGCGCAACACCTCCAGGCCCGCGATCTGCCCGGCGTCTTTGGTCGCCTGGCGCTGGCTGTCGTTGAAGTAGGCCGGCACCGTGATCACCGCCTGCTTCACCTCTTCGCCCAAGTAAGACTCGGCGTCCCGCTTGAGCTTGCCCAAGATCATGGCGCTGATTTCCTGCGGCGTATAGACCTTGTTCTTAATCGGGATGGAGACGCGCGCGTCCTGATGCGGACCTTCTACGATCTCATACGAGACCATCTCCATCGTCTTCTTCGTCTCAGGCTCGTCGAAGCGGCGGCCCATCAAGCGCTTTACCGAGTAAACAGTATTTTCCGGGTTGACCACAGCCTGCCGCTTGGCGGTCACGCCCACAAGGCGATCGCCGCCCTTGGTGAAGGCGACCACCGACGGCGTGGTGCGCGCACCCTCGGCGTTGGCGATGATCGTCGAATTGCCGCCTTCCATGACCGCGACGACGCTGTTGGTCGTACCCAGGTCGATACCGATAATTTTGCCCATAATTGTCTCTGTCCTCCCAGATCAAACAACTGTCCGTTGCATAACGCATGTTAAGTGCAATGTGTCATTTCGCTTTCCTAATCAGTGTACTACTTGCCCGTAAGCAGACTATATGGCGAACATTAGCGAAACGTTTGAATTTCTTGCCGCAACCGATGAGTCCGTACGTATTTCAGGCGCAATATGATATGATCCCAGGTAAAGTCACCCGCTTTCAGCTTTAAGGAGACTCTTATGAGTAACCAAATTGCCGTGTTTATCGATTTCGAGAATATCGCCCTATGGGCGGAGCAGGAGTTTCTGGATTTCGAGTTGACGCCCCTCATGGAATACCTGCAGAGCCGCGGCCCCCTGGTGATCAAGCGGGTCTATGGCGACTGGAGCCGTTTCTCCCATTACCGCGAGGAGTTGATGAACAACTCCGTCGACCTGATCCAGATCTACAGCGTGCGCGCCGGCAAGAATCGCGCCGACATCCGCATGGCGCTCGACGCGCTCGAAACCGCCATCACCCGCAGCCAGATCCAGACCTTTGTCATCGTGTCCGGCGACAGCGACTTCGGGCCGTTGGTCGCCAAGCTGCGCGAGTACAGCCGCTACACTCTCGGCATCGGCCCGCGCGACGTCACCCACCCCCTCTTGATCAAGGCGTGCGACGAGTTCATCTACCTGGAATCCGTGCTAGGCGATGTCCACGACCCGCACATCCTCCACACCGCGGCCAGCCCGGACGACGAGACCGCGCGCAGCCTGTTGAGCAAAGCCCTTGCCGTCCATGCCCAGCGCGCCGAGCTGCCCGTCCTCGCCGCCAAGCTCAAGCAGACCATGCTTCTCATGGATTCGGCCTTTAACGAGGCGAATTTCGGCTATTCCCAGTTCAAGAACTGGCTGGAGTACAACGCCGACCTCATCAGTCTCTTTGTCAAGGATATGCAGCTTTACGTCGCACCCAAAGACTTCACATTGCCCAACGACGCCGATCTACATCCCTGGGACGCGTCCGCGCACACCAACGGGCAGGACAGCGCTCCTCGCCGGCCCATCGCCGCCGCTGTCCAGTCGCTTGACCTTACGCCCACGCCCCCGACGCTGCGCAATCAGTATAAGCAGATCTTCAACCGCCTGAAGATGACGTCCGTCGATTTCAATACGCGCCGCGATGTGCTGCGCGATATCTACCGTGAACTGAGCGAAAACCCGAGCGGGCGCACGACCGACGATCTGCTCGAAGAACTCTGCCTGCGTTACGAGGATCAAGGGCTGATCCGCAGCAAGACCACCTTGCGCCAAATCTGGCAAATGGGCTTCCGCCAGCGCGCCTTCGACTACAACGGCCAGGTCGCGTCGGTTCATGTGCCTGTCCGGATGGCCGACGAAATTAACAGCGAGGCCGCCTTCGTCCAGCGCGCCGAGTCCGGCTTCGTCTACGCCGTCATCAACGCCGGGCTGGAGATCGACCGCTCGGAACTGGCGGCTATCCTGCTCAACGACCGCGAGCAGGTCGACTACATCCAGAGCCTGCTGGACGACCTGGAGAAGCGCGGCCAGATCCTCTACGCCGACGGGCGCTATAGCCTGCCCGGCCACAGCACCGTCCCCTTCGTCGACGAACCGGCGCTGGAGCTTCTCTGCTACGACATCGAAAACGTCCAAGTGCCGGACAACCTGCCGCGCACAGCCGAAAAAGCTCGCTCGCTGGCAAAGACCGCCATGTTGCAGCGCTCGCAAGACTTTGCAGCCTCAGCGCGCAGCTATCTGCTTGCCTGTCGCATCCAGTGGGATGCCATCGAGCTTGGGGAGCCGGGCGCAGGCCTCGAAGACCTGCGCTGGTACATGGCCTCCTACGCATCGGTCAAGGCCGGAGAACTCTCCCAGATACACCGAGACTACGCCAATTCCCGCCCTTACTACTTGGCCTTCTTCTACCTGGTCCAAGAGGATGACCCGCTGTGGAGCCGCATGCGCGGCCTCATTAACCCGATGCTCTCCTACTACTGGGTCAACGCCTGGCGCGAATTAGGGCTGACAGCAGCCAACCCCAGCCTCAACACAACTACGCCGGCCGAGATCGCCATCAACGCCGCCACGCACGAAAACCAAGAGTTGTGCCGGCTCTGGTTCACCATGACGCAAAAACTGGCCGAGGTGAACCCCGGCCTGCTGCGCCGCGTCGCCAACCAGATGCGCCTCAGCCGCAACGAGTCTCCGGTCTACGGACAGGTAGCCGACTCGATGGACCAGATGCTCATGGCATAGCAACCAACCCCGTCCAGGAAGCCGACGCTTTCTGGACGGGGGCTGCTGGGTGATCCGCCCTCGGCTACTCGGCGCGCACAGCGTTGGCCGGCTGCGTGCGCGCCATGCGCCACGCCGGATAGACGCCCGCCAGCAGCGCCGCGCCCAACGCCACCCCAAACGCCTGCACGAATTCCCACGGGTCGAGCCGCATCTCCAGCGACCAGCCGAACGAGCGCAGGTTGATGATGTAGATCAATACCAGCGCCAGCACAAGACCCATCGGCAGCGCCAGCAATCCCGCGCTGCCGCCGATCAGGCCCGTCTCCACCAGCGAAAGCCGCCACAACTGCCCGCGCGTCATGCCCGTCGCCCGCAACACGCCGATCTCGCGCATCCGCTCTAGCTGCAAGCTCATCAACGTGCTTAAAATGCCGATAAAGGCCACGATCGCGGCCAGTAGCTGCAAGGCCACGGTGATGGCGAAGGTGCGGTCGAACACCTCCAGCGCGTCTTGGCGCATGCCCCGGTTCGAGCGCACGACCAATTCGGCCCTGCCTGCCAGAGCGACTCGAATCTCCGCTGCCACCTCCCCCACATCTGCGCCTTCCTGCACAAAGAGACCGGCGGCGGAGATCTTGTCGTCGTCCCACCAATAGCGGAAGACGGGTTCGTGCATGAAGATCGTGGGGCGCACATCGTAATCCACTGCTACGCCAGCCACGGGAAACTGCACGCGCCCGCGATCGGTCAGCAGCGTCACCGCGTCGCCCACACTCAGGTCGTAGCGCCGCGCCAGCGGTTCGGTGATCAACACGCCGCCCTGCTCCACGGCTTGCCAAGTAGCCCGCCAGTCGCCCACTGCCTCCCGATAACGCCGCTTTTCGCCCACCAGATCGTCGCTAAACGCCACCAGGCCCACCTCATCGCCTGCATCACCCGCTTCGCCTTCGACGAACATCGCCGCCTCCACCTCGCGCGAGAAGGCCATGCGCTCGACGCCGGGGAAAGCCGCCAGTTCCTCCACCATCTCCGGGGACAGCGCGGCCAACGTCTGGGTGGCGTTGAGCGAAGGCGGCGACACGTAGATGTCTGCCTGCAGCACGTCGTCCAGCCACAGCCCCACGGTCATGCGAAAGCTGCCGGTCATGACGCCTACGCCGATGATCACGCTCACCGCCACCATCAGCGCGGCGATGGCGACCGACGTGCGGCTGAGGGCGCGCACTACGTAGCGCGGGGCCATGCGCCCGATGACGCCGGCCCTGCTCGTCAGAATGCGTTGCATGACAGCCATGATGCCCAGCGTAAGCAGCGGCGTAAGCAGCGCGCCGCCCAAGACGATGCCGAACAGACCGGCGAAGCTCACCGACAAATGACCGTCCGGGATGAGCAAGAGCGCGCCGGCTGCGATCAGAACGAGCCCAGCGCCGCTAATCCACGGCAGCGCGGCACGCGCCCGCTCCTCGACGTTGCTGCGCCGCAAGGCGCCGGCGGGCGGCACGCTGGTCGCCTCGTAGGCGGGAACCACCGCGCCGAGGGCGGCGGCGGCCGCGCCTGCAACTGCGCCCTTAACCAGCGTCCCCGCGTTAACGCCTATCTCGCGCACGCTCACCACAAAGAAGAGGTCGTTGATCGTCTGGGTGACAAGTTGCACCGCACCGCGGCCCAGCAACACGCCTAGCCCCAGCCCGGCTGCCGTCCCGATGAGACCCAGCGCCATCGCTTCCAACAAGATCAAGCTGAAGATCTCGGCGCGCGTCATGCCCAGCGCAGCCAGGCTGCCCAGCACCGCGCGGCGCTGCACCACGCTAAACGTGACCGTGTTGTAGATGAGGAACATCCCCACCACCAACGCCAGCAGGCTGAGCGCGGTCAAATTGAGGTGGAATGCAGCCGTCATCTGGCTAACCGCGCCTTGGCGGGCGGCTGCAGGTACAATGCGCGCGCCCGGCGGCAGGATTGCCTCGATGCGCGCCAGGTCGGCGGCCCCCTCTTCGCCCTCCGCCACGATCAGGTCGATGCGGTCGAGCTTGCCAATCTTGCCGAGGAGTTCCTGCCCGGTGGCGATGTCTGCGATCAGCAGCGAATCCAGCGCCCGGCGGCTGAGGTCGTCGTTCGGTTCCAACAGCCCCACGATGTCGAGCGCAAAGCGCTCGCCGCCGGAGCGCGCCTGCAACGAGTCGCCAGGCGCCAGGCCGTAGCGCTCGGCCACAACTGCGCTCATCAACACGCTATTCGGACGCACCATCAATTCAGACAAATAGGCCGGCGCGGGGCCGGTATCGGCGCTCACGCCCAGGTAGCTGCGAAACGGCCCTTCGGCAAATGGGTCTACGGCCAGCAGGCGCATGGGCTGCGCGTCCAGTTCCTCGACCGTCACATATTCCTCGACCGCGGGCGCGCTCAACCGGTAGCCGAGGTCGCGGCGCAGGCGAACGTAGAGCGACTCGTCCAATCCGCTTGGCCCGCCGGCGATCTGGTGCGTCGTCCGGCCTGCCACCGACTCCGCGCCCAACTCGAAAGCGCGCCGGGCCGAGCCGTTCGCCAGGTCGACCGCCACCACCATCGCCACGCCGATCATGACGCCCACGACGAGAAACGCGCTCTGCAAAGGGCGTCTCCACACTTGGCGCCAGGCCATACGTAACACAGGTCTAACCGTCCTCACGCGCTCCACAGCGCGGCTCACCTGCCGATCCCCAACCGTCATACGGCTCCGCTCAGTCCGGCCCGAAGGCCGCCTCGGGGTGGCGCTGCCGCCACACTTGGTCGCTGACCAGCCGCCCGTGGTCCAGGTGCAGCACGCGGTCGGCGCGCGCCGCCGCATCTTGGGCATGCGTCGCCATAAAGAGGGTCTTGCCCAAGTCGCGCGTCAGTTCCAACAGCAGACCCAGCACGGTTTCGCCCGTGTCCTCGTCCAGGTTGCCTGTCGGCTCGTCGGCAAGGATCAGCAGCGGGTCGTGGACCAGGGCGCGGGCGATGGCGACGCGCTGTTGCTCGCCGCCGCTCAACTTGTCCGGATAGGTATTCGCCCGGTCCGCCAGCCCGACCCGATCCAGCAGCGCAACCGCGGCCTGCCGTACATCCCCAGACGCGCCGGCCAATTCCAGGGGCAGCGACACGTTTTCCGCCACGGTCAGCGTGGGGATCAGGTTGAAGAACTGGAAGACGATGCCCAGGCGCCGCCGCCGGAACAGCGTGCGCGCCCGTTCGTCCAGCCGGTTGAGCGTCGCCTCGCGGCCTTCGTCGACGATCACGACGTTGCCGCTCGTCGGCGCGTCGATGCCGGAGATCAGGTTGAGGAGCGTGCTCTTGCCGCTGCCCGACTTGCCCAGCAGACAGACGAATTCGCCGGCGAAGAACTCGCGATCCAGCCGGTCTAGCACGACCCGCTCCTCACCCGCCTCCCAGTAGCTCTTGCTCAACTGCTCCAGGCGCAGAATCGGCTGCCGAGCTTTTTCCCGTGCAAACGGTTTACGGGCGCTTGTTAATACTCGCCCGTCGGGGTTCGTGTTGACTGCTTCGATCCCTATCTTGTCCAACGCTGTACGCTCTTTCTGGCCTTGCGCATCCGCCGGTTCCGTGTTGCGAGCCGGCATTGTGAAAATCGGCTCAATGCGGCGACAGCATAGCGTAAAGCCGCGGCGCATTTCTGTCGGCTACCCGCCAATGTCGGCGTCAACGCCAATATCGAACGAGGGCGCCTTTCAGTATACTAGGAGCTACACGCAATGCCCGCGGTTTCCCCCGCGCGGACGTTCTTGGCGAGGGCGCGCCGCGGGTGTAACATACAGCCAGCACGCATCATCCGACCCGCCACCGACGACAGGACCGCCCTATGACGACCCAACCCGCCATGATGGCCGCACGACTCCACGGCCCGCGCGATCTGCGCATCGACCGCGTGCCTCGCCCCGGTTCGCCCGGCCCCGGCCAAGCGCTGCTGCGCGTGACCGCGGTCGGCATCTGCGGCAGCGACCTGCACAGCTATCAGGACGCGCGCATCGGCGACACCATGCTCCATGCGCCGCTTACGCTGGGCCATGAGTTTGCCGGCGTTGTGGAAGAAGTCGGCCCCGGCGAGGTTCTCGACGGGGAGTTCCAGCCGCTACAGGTCGGCGCACGCGTGGCGGTCGACCCGGCTCAGCCGTGCGGGCGCTGTGAGATGTGCCAGCAAGGCCACCCGAACCTCTGCCGCCGTCTCCACTTTTGCGGCCTCTACCCAGACGAAGGCAGCCTGAGCCAGTGGATGCATGTGCCGGCGCACACCTGCTTCCCCCTGCCGGATGCAGTCGACGACGCCGGCGGCGCGCTGCTGGAGCCGCTGGGCGTCGCCATCCACGCTGTCGACCTGGCCAAGATCCGCGTGGCCGACAGCGTCGCCATCCTGGGCGCGGGCGCCATCGGCCTGCTCATTCTCCAGGCCGCGCGCATTTCCGGCGCCAACCCGATCTATGTGGTCGATCAGTTTCCGTGGCGATTGGCCGTGGCCGAAGAGTTGGGCGGCATCCCCATCAACTTCCGCGAGCAAAATGCCGCCGCGGCAGTGCGCCAGGCAACCGGCGGCCGCGGCGTCGACGTAGCCATCGAAGCCGCTTGGGCCGACCAATCCATCCAGATGGCGGCGGAGATGGCGCGTCTGGGCGGGCGTCTTGTCCTGGTGGGCATTCCCAGCGACGACAACTTCCAGCTTACCCACTCTACCGCGCGGCGCAAGGGGCTGACGATCCGCATGTCGCGGCGCATGAAGCACGTCTATCCGCGCGCCATCAAGCTCGTGGAGACGGGCATGGTCAACCTCGACAGCCTGATCAGCCACCGCTTCCCGCTGGAGAAAACGCCGGAAGCGTTCGCGCTCAACGACGCCTACGCCGACAACGTAGTCAAAATCATCATCGACATCAGTAGATAGCGCGAGACGAGAAAAGAATAAGGGCGGGCCTTGCGCCCGCCCAGAATGCCCGCAATAGACGCCCCTATGCGGCGTTGATCCCGGCGAAGAATTCGTCCCACGGCAAGGCGACCGGCGCATCGTTGCATACGATGCGGATCATGGCGCGCAGCAGCGGCAGACGCGCCGCGTCCAACCTGCCGTCCATCACCATTTGCTCGACGGTGGGGCCGATCGCCAGCGCCAACTCCGCGCCCTCGATCGTTACGTCGGGCATGTGCTGCGTCTTGGCGCCGGTGTAAGGCATGCCCAGGCCGAGCAGGCGCCCCATGCGTCCGTTGCGCCCGCCCATGCTCGTCACATACAGATCCCCGGCCCCCGGTAACGAGAAGACGCTCGCGCGCCGCCCGCCGGCATAATCCACCAAATACGCGATCTCCCACAGCCCCTGGGCAAAGAGCCCCGCGGCCAGGTTGTACATCACGTAGTCGTTCGTCGCGCCTTCCTTCTCCAGCAGCCCGCCCACGATGCCGACAGCCAGGGCATAGACGTTCTTCATGGCGACGCAGACCTCTACGCCCACGAAGTCCGTGTTGGTCCAGACATGGTAGCGCGGCGTGCGCAACATGCCCGCCAGGCGTTCTAGCAGCGCGGCGTCGTTGCCCGTCACCACGACGCAGGTCTGATGGCGCACAGCCACTTCCCCGGCGATGGACGGCCCGCCGACGGCGGCGATGCGCACGCGGTGGCGCAGGCGATCCGGCAATCCGCCGCGCAGCACGTCCGGCAAAATGCGCAGGCGCTCGCCGTCCCCCTCCAGCCCCTTGGTCAGCATCAGCACCGGCGTCTCAGGGCGCAGCGTCGCGCCGAGCATGCCCGCGGCCCAATCGACGCCGAGAGAGTTCACGCCCACCACGACCAAGTCCGCGTCCTGCGTCGCCTCGCCCAGCCGGTCGTAGGTATAGGGGACGACCGTCTCCGGCAGGCGAACCTTCAGCCGCGGGTGCACGCCGCTCTCGTGCACTTCCTCGATGATGTCGCCGTCCAAATGGGTGCCGACCAGCCGGACCCGATGGCCGTTGTCGGAAAGGGGTACGCTGAAGGCGCTGCCCATTAGGCCCGCGCCCAAAATCACGATGTTTGCCATAGCATTTCCTCTAGTCGCAGCCCGCTAAG
>CAYXRG010000106.1:0-10540 GCA_964467575.1 uncultured Caldilineaceae bacterium
AGTCTACCTGCTCTACGCCCCGTTTGCTTCACCAAATGTGTCCGAGAGCCTATTTGCGGTTGGCAATCTCGTTGGCACCCCTCCCTGTGGTATAGTAGACCAGTTTCAACTAGACGCGCGGACCGGTAATCGAACAGTCGCTTCACGATTGCGGCGATTTGGCCCGACCGTATCGCTTTTATTTACAAACTCACGCGCAGTAACTGTGCCATTCACCCGAGGACGCACATGACACGCGATGACCTTGCCCAGGCGCGGTTGATGAATCAACAGATTGCGCACCCCACATCGAAAGAGCCTAGCCAGGTGGTGGCTGGGCTTGGCGCAATGCAGGCCCAGGATTACGCCAGCGCACTGTGGGCCATTGGCTTGCGTTTGCCAAACGCCGCCGAAACGTTTATTGAACAGGCTATCGCCGACGGTGCCATTGTCCGCACCTGGCCGATGCGCGGCACGCTGCACTTCGTCGCTGCCGACGATGTGCGGTGGATGCTCCAACTCCTGACGCCGCACATCTTGGCGCGCAGAGAGCGTCGCCGCCAACAACTTGACCTGGACGATGCAACGCTGGCGCGCAGCGGGGATCTGTTCATTCAGGCGCTGCAAGGAAATAGACTGCTGACGCGCGCGGCGCTGATGGACCTGCTCGAAGCAGCGGGGATTTCCACGGCTGCCCAGCGCGGCTACCATATCCTGTCGCATCTGGCGCTGACAGGGCTGATCTGCCTTGGTCCGCGCGCGGGCAAGCAGGATACCTTTGCGCTGTTGCAAGAATGGCGTCCCACAGCACAAGAGATGGATCGCGACGAAGCTCTCGCGGAATTGGCGGAACGCTACTTCACCGGTCATGGGCCGGCCACACTGCAAGATTTCGTCTGGTGGTCGGGACTGAGTGTGGCGGATGCAAAAGCCGGGCTTGCGGCGGTCTCAACGCAGCTTGAACGGCGAGTCCTGGACGATCAAACGTACTGGATGTCGCAGGCGACGGCTGCTGCGGTGAAAACCTCACCCTCTGTTTACCTCCTGCCCAGTTTTGACGAATACATCCTTGGCTACAGAGACCGCAGCGCCGTGCTCGACCCAATGCACACCCGGAAGATCACGCCCGGTAGCAACGGGGTGTTCAGACCCATTGTGGTGATTGACGGTCATATTGTGGGCACATGGAAACGTACGCTCAGAAAGAACACAGTGGAGATTGTGCCGAGCCCATTTGCTGCGCTGAGCCAAGCCGAAGAACGCGCCTTCGCCGCCGCGGCAGAGCGCTACGCTCGCTTCTTGGGCAGATCCGTGAAACAAGGCTGAGGCAGTGTTGCGACATTGAGTGCGAGCCGCGGCGCAGGCGCCTCGAAGTCCTTCACCCCACGCCGCTCAATTGCGCGAAGTTTCTTGCTCAGCCTCTAGGGCGGACCGAAAGGTCGCGTTGGACGGCGCTGTAAAGCCAGGACACCCGTTTGCAGGCAATTGCGGCGTGCATGAATCGTCGGAATTGCCTTCCCGCACATGAAAACTGCAGTGCTGTACCCCTGTCACAGCGCCAACTCATCTCGATGAGGCAGGGCGGGTATTACGCCGAGGCGCGTGCAAGCAAACGCACCGCTGTAGAGTGCAAAGCGTATGGCGTCCCTTAGCGGTTTTCCCTCACCGAGTGCAACGGCCAAGGCTGCGTTGAAGGCGTCGCCTGCGCCCGTGGTATCGACGATGGAAACGGGGACGGCGGGGACCCGCACAACATCCAGGCGGCCAACGCCCATTTCAGCCAGGACATCCTGAGCGCGCTGCTCAACGAGCCGATCCCGGGCCACGGCGTGTTCTGGAGCTCATCCAGCGGCAAGCCCTATCCTGTGGCGCTGCGGGTGCTGTCATTTGAGCGTATGTACGGCCTGCAGGACCCGAAAAACGAACGGGCTGCCATTGTCACTTACAGCTTCTCAACTTAAGGAGCGCTTTGCGCTGGAGGGCTGTGAGCCAGGCGGGAAAGTCGCCGTCGCGGGCACGGCTACGGCAGAGAACGGCACAGCGTCTACACCGGTCGATCCCTTTGTCTATTACCGTGCCTTGGCGGTAAAGGCTGTGCGCGACCATGCCACGTTACAAGGCTATATCAAAGACGAACGCGGCGCAGCGTGGGGCTTCATTACGGCGACTATCAAGGCGGCTTTGCCGGCAGACGTAGATGATGTGGGCCAGTTGGCCTACAACCTGGTGGCCCCGGCGCTGGAGGAGCTCTTCGGCGCACAGGATGTCTATTGGGAAGCCTACCAACGCGAAGCGCGCAACGGCAAGATGACGATCTATGTGCGACGCAAGCAGCCATCGACGAGCTAGCCGCCGCCAGAAGATCGCTGAGGATGGCAGTTAGGAATCCCAAATTGCCGAGACGGCGCCAGCAGCATGCTCACAACCGGAGGGCGTCCACTTCACTCTGCTTGCTGGTGGAAGGCAGCGGCTTGGCCAGGACCTTGTGCCGGTCATGGTATCTCTCATATCACAAGAAATACGGGTCAGCAACGAGCAAGGCCGGCTGAGACTCTCGCGCAGGCGTGAGGGTGTGACGAGGCAGTCACACGCCCCGGCTTCTTGATGCGCCTCGCTTTGAAGGCATGGGCATATCGATTCGCCCGCACTGCTTCTGCATGACAGGAGCGTTTCCGGGGGGTATGGGCAGAGGTCAATGCCAAGAAGGGCGTCGCAGTTCACGGGGACTGGATATTGGCGTAGCTGTCTGGTTGTTAGGTTGGAGAATTGGCGTTGTTCCGCCGTGCGTCGGAGAGGAACGAATGCATCCCGTGTAACGCCGTGGGCAGTTTACTCTGGTAGGTCATGTAGAGCTTGTCGCGCGCTCGGGTCATGGCCACGTGCAGAAGGCGCAGCTCTTCGGCTTGAAAGGTTTGCTGTTCATCGAGCGTTAGCGGCTTGTCCGGCTGGAACAGCGTCTGAAGCTGGAGAATAAAGACGGCTCGGTATTCCAGCCCCTTGGCCATGTGCATGGTGCTGACCGTGATTTGGCCGGCGGCGCGCTCTGTGTTGTCCCTGAGTTGGACGACCTGCAGCCCCTCCTGTCTGAGCAGGGTCTGATAGCGCGCGGGTCCATACGCCTTGCGGTGGAAAACGGCGATGTCGCCTGGGGCGTAGCCTTCGCGCAGGAGGCGCTTGATCTCGCGAGCTAAGAACTGGCTTTCCTCTTGCCGTCCCGGGAAGAGACGCAGCGAAGGCCAGTCTCCGTGCCGCATCCAACCTTCATCCAAGCTCGGCTCAAGCAGTTCCTCGTCCTCTGACTTCAGCGTCTCCTGAAGAACGGCATTGCCGCCCACCACCTCGAACGCCGTACGCATGATCTCGTAGGTGCTGCGATAGCTGCGGGGCAGAATACGCGATCGGCCTACCACATGAAGCCCGAGAGAACGCCAACTGTACTTCCGGTAGATGCGCTGGTTGGCGTCGGCGGCCATGAACATCACGCGCGTCTCGGGATCGAGGGCGCGGCGTAATACATCGAACCAGGAAGGCGCGAAGTCCTGCGCTTCATCGACAAGGATGGCTTGGTACTGGCCTGGCTCGACATACCCGCCGTCCATGGCCTTGAGCGCCATCAGCGCCACATCGGACCAATCGTACAGGCGGAAGTCCTGTAGGTGGCGCTGATACGCCTCGAAGATGTCGAATACCTGCGCGCGTTCGTTCCTTGTCAGGGGGCGCCCCCGCCCGATTCGCGGCTCTTGCAGATAGCGCTCCCGATCCAGAATGCCTGTCTCCTTCATCCACTGGAATTCCTCGGCCAAAAATGCGCCGTCGAACTTGTCGACGTCGCCGAAGTTGCGCTGCAGAATGTGGGTGATGCGTCCGGGCTGATCGTTGATGGGGCTCTTTTGCCAGAGGCCGGCGGCAGTAAGCCAATCACGGCAAAGCCGATGGAAAGTGACTACCCGGACTTGATCGGCGTAGTCAGCCAACTGAGCTTGGAGCTGGCCGGCGAGTGGTCTGTTGAAAGTGACGACGAGGATGCGCCACTCCGGGTGGAGCTGCGCCAGATACTTGGCGCGCATGACCAGGACGAGCGTCTTGCCGCTGCCGGCCACACCGCGCACGAGACGCACCACCGGATTTTTGGCCAGGCGCTCGCCTTCCGGCGTCAACTCCGAATTCTCTCTCACCGTGTCTTCTTGTAGTCCCTCTTTGGCAATCTGCTCCTGCCGGGTGTCAGCCACGCCTACCGGCGCCGCGCCCGGCGCCGTGCGAATGACCAATTCCGGGTAGAGTGTAGCCCGGATGGTTTGCACGTCGCCGGATGAAAGATCGGCCTGGTATTTCCAGTCTAGGTTGCGTAGACGGTACTCAAAATCGGATGGGGTTAGGTCGTCGCTGCAGAACCGGCAGGCCGGCTCAATGACAGGCCCAAGCATGTCCAGCAGCATTGCGGTCATGTTGGGAAACGCGACCGCATAGGCCCAGGGGACTCTGAGCTTGCCTTGGTGCGGACCGAAGCTATTGAGTAGGCGGGGTTCATGCTCTAGACGGTTGGCGATGGCAATGGCTTTGTCACGGGCTTGCCGGACCGGGTTCGGCTCGCTGCGATCGTCGCCGGCGCGCGTGCGGACCACAACTGCATCGGGGTTTGCCTTGGTGATTTCTACCCAATCCTTGACCTCCAAGACCGCCACGCCCAACTTCGGGTGGAGCACGACGAAGTCCGGGTAGCGCTCGTAGACCGGCAGTTCGGGCCACACTAGGCACTCGTCCGGCAGGGTGTTGAGCAGGTTCAGGACGGTTTGTTCGCCTTTGGCGGCTTCCGGTCTGAGGGACCCGATGATCGTTGCCATGATCGCGCTCCGGTTCCTTACAAGGCGCAGGTCTCGCGTTCAGATTCTCCTCATTGCCGGCGAGCGTTGTTGCGCCGGCTTCGCCTTTGGATCCATCTTACTCCGGTTTTTTCCCAACGCGAAATGGGTTCCCTGGGTCAGCCCAAGACAGATCGTCCAGGTGAAGATGTTATGGCTCTCCGGACCAGTGGCCCTGCTAACTCCAGGAGGCTAGGCGCACCGAATTGACAGGACGGTACTATACCCCTAGACTAGGTCTTGCGGTTTCATAGAGTAATCATCTATCTCCGGCGGCACTCCAGCCTCGCCCAGCGTGGACCTAGCGATGGCAGTCAGCTCCCAATTCTAGGGGTGACAACTCAAATGCGCGGTCTCTACTTGACACCCTACCTTCGCCGTGAACGGAGAGGTGTCTTTCGGCGATTTAATTGGTTGGGAGCTTATTAGGGGGCGCCTTCGGTACACCAAGTCGTGTATTTATCGAATGGATAACCACGGTTCAGGAATGAGGACGTGATGAAAACAGAGTGGCGCGCATCCGGCCTATTTAGGGCTTCGAGCGCCTTGTTCTCCGGCATCCTCGAAGAAACCCAGTTGTTTCTGCAGACTTACGCCGAACAAAACGGTTCTTTGGACGAACGCGTACAATTCGCCAAGCGAATACTCGTCGATGGCCGATTACCCCAGCGTTCGCGCTCAAGCCGCGAGAGTATCGTTGATCGCATCACGCGGCGCGTCATTTACTGGGGACCGCCTCCCTGGGTGCTGGACGATCTGGCATCTTATGCCAGTGACCCTTCGCTGTTGGCGCTAAAAGCTGCCCTCCTCATGCATGTCTGTCGTCAGGATCGACTTCTGTATAGCCTAGTGCAGGACGTTATCGTCCCGATGTGGGACGGGAGTCAATACTGGATTGACAGTTCAGACGTCCAGCGCTATCTAGATGGAGCAGTACACCAGCATCCGGAGATTGAGTCCTGGACCCGGCAGACACGGCAACGCATCGGCAGCGCCACGTTGTCGATCCTGCGCGACTATGGCCTACTCCGGGGAAAGACACGTAAACAGATCGTGGAGCCGATTGTGCCGAATGAGGCGGTAACACACGTGGTTAAACTGCTGCGAGCCGAGGGCATTGCGGAGCAGGAGATCCCCGTTCACTCTGACTGGCGGCTTTGGCTGTGGGACGAGGCGCGCACGCGTGCCCGTTTGCGCAGCCATCCGTGTGAGGACAGATCGACTCTCTAGCGCAATCATCCGGGCGATCCCGGTCGAAATCCTTGTCATGAGGAGGCGAATGTGTCCCCTATCGTGGATCTGCTAGAGGAACGCTTTGACAACATGGCGGCCCGCTTGCACGAGGCGTATGACGGCATCGGCCACAGCAGCGGTCGGCCTTATCTGTACTTCGTCTACCCGCCCGATAAAGACCAGCACGTCCGTCGGTTGGCCGATGACCGCATGCACTCCAACGGTGATCTTCACTTCATCCACATTGACCTTGTGCGGCTTACCATTGACAGTCTGGCTGGTCAGGAAGAGAAGCGCGCCGCCCTGCTCAACGAGCCGGTAAAGGGCGGCAATGCCAAGACGTCCATCGTGCGGCTATGGGCTCGGCGGCTGGCTGAGGAGATAAGAGAAGGCTTGGAAGGGCTCGACAGGAACTTGCGCCCGGTTGTGGTCTTGCACGGCGCGGCGGCGCTGCACCCGCTGGGTAATCCGACCAGCCTCATGGAGTCGGTGGCCGAGAACGAGCCGCGCAACCCCAAAACGGGCCAAGCTATACCGGTAGTCCTGCTTGTGCCGGGCGACCATCCGCCCCAGGCGAGCCGCACTTATTACTTCTTGGGCTTACCCCAAGAGCGTCTCACTTTCTACCGCGGTGAGGAGATGTAGACCATGCGAATCCGTGATGTATTTGCCACGCGTGTGAGCGAGAAGATCGAGCCGGTCGTCAAGGTGGCAAACCGCGCGCCGGAGGTAGTTTACAGCGAACTGGCGAACCTGGTCGTCACTCCCCAGTGGGAGCGTCACCTGCATCGCGTTCTTGACGCCTATGTGGATGCCGCCGATCGCGAGAACGAACAGGGTATCGGCATCTGGATCAGCGGCTTCTTCGGCTCCGGCAAATCGCTATTGATGAAAATCCTGGGCGTGCTGCTCGAATGCGGTGAACTACAAGGACAGTTGGTGCATGATCTGTTTCTCAGCCGGCTGCCGGCCACCAGCCAGGATCGGAGCGACATTGAGCGCTTTCTGACTGTTCTGCGACGCAAGATCACCACCACAGCCGTGGGCGGCAACCTGCACTCTCGTCAGGTCGAGAGAGATGATCACTTACCGCTGATCGCCTACCGCATTTTCTCCGAACATTATCGTAATACGAAGTTCTGGCCATTCGCATGGACAGTCGAAAATCAGATCGAGGCAGCAGGGCTAACCGACATTTTCCGTTCAAAGGTTGAAGAGATTACCGGGCTAGAATGGTCTGAGATTGCTGATGATCCTGAGATTCACCTGGAGTCGCTTTATTCGGCAGCTGTCGAAGTATTGCCAGCACAGTATTCAGACACGGCTGCAGTAGATCGTACAGTAAACGCAATCTCACGCAGCGGCATTGATACGAATCGCCTAATTGACCGGCTGCGCAGTTGGTGCGAAGCGCGCGACGCCGATGGCAGGCGTCACAAGTTGCTCCTTCAACTGGATGAACTCGGCCAGTGGATCGCGGCCGGCAACGCCAACGACCGCACCATGCAGGTACAGTCGCTGGTCGAAGCCGCCGCCGAACGCGGGCGGGGGCGCATCTGGGTGTCGGTGACAGCTCACGGAGATATCCAGGCCCTCCGGCAGAACGTGCAGCAGGAGTACTACGCCAAGATTATCCAACGCTTTGATCTGCCGTGTCGCTTGAGTAATGAGGACATCAGCCAGGTGGTAGAAAAGCGGGTGCTGCACAAGACGCAGGCCGGCCGCACAGAGTTGGCCCGTCGTTTCCAGGAGCGTACCGGCGTTATTGTCGACCTGGGCAGCGTCGAGCGCGCCCAGCGTGTCTATCCGGACCCGAGTGCGGGCAACTTCCCGCTCTTCTACCCCTATCTGCCCTGGACCGTGAGCGTCATCCCCGATGTCGTGAAGGGCATTGCCCAGGCCGCCAATCGCGATGAGGCGCTGACCGGCTCCAACCGAACCATGATCGGCGTCGTCCAAGGGGGCCTCATTGAGAGCGGCGGCCCGCTTGACGCGTCGCTGGGCAGGTTGATTTCGCTGGCGGACCTCTATCGCCAGTTGGAAGACGACGTGCCGGTGGAGACCAAGACCGACCTGCGGCGCATCCGCGAGACGGTCCCGGATGCCACGGACTTGACGAGGGACGTCGCCTACGGCCTGTTTTTGCTCGGCCAGGCGCAATACATTCCGACCACGCTCGACAACGTGGCGCGGGCGGTGGCGACCGACCTGGAGACGCCCCTCTCCAGCCTGCGCAACCGCGCCAAGCCGGAGTTGGAGCGCCTGGTGGCTGCCGGCTATGCCAAGCAAGTGGGCGACCAGTATGTCTTCCTGAACACACAGCAGCGCACCTTCCAGGACAAGGTGCGCGCACGCCAAGAGGAATTGACGGGCCGCTCCTACGATCTGAGCCAAGCGCTTAGGGACTACGAGAGCGACAACGCATTCCGCTTTGAGCGCGTGCCGATCGCCGGCCGCGAGCTGCCTGTCAAGGTCGAACTGGACGGACGCACGATCCGCAACCCCTCGGGCGCACAGGTGGCCGTCCACGTCTTCAGCCCGTTGCAGCGCGGCCTCGATCCGCAGATTGGCGATGATACTGCCATGCGCCAGCGCTCCGCCCAGCAGCCTGATGCGATATTCCTGCGCATGGGCGAGGTGCAGGGGCTGCGCGTCGGGCTGGCCCTGGCCGCAGCGACGAAGGAGATCGCCGATGGCGTGCTGCAGTCAGCCTCCGCCGGCGGTGAGGCGGAAGTGGCGCGACAAGCCCGGCAGATCGACCTGCCCGAGCTACAGACGCAGGCGCGCCGCATGATCAGCCAGTCCATGCGCGCCGGCGTTGTTTTCTTTCGCGGCACAATCTACCAACTCGCGGCGGGGAATGGCCCCGGCGAGGCCGTGGTCAACACGTTAGCCCAGATTCTGCCCAACATCTACCCGCGCTACGGCGAGGTCACCCACCGCATCGCCAATGAGCAGTCCGCCGTGCGTGCGGCGCTGAACCACAACACCAGCAACCCCGACCTGCAAACCCTGGGCGTCTATCGCGCCGGCGGCGAACTCAACCAAAGCCACGCACTGCTGGCCGCGCTGCGCACCCAACTCCCTTCCGCCGAGCAGAACCAGGAGCCGGTCAACGCCGGGGAACTGCGCCGCCGTTTCGAGGCCCCGCCCTACGGCTGGGACGGCAACTGCGTCAAGGCGGGCCTGGCCCTGCTGCTGCGCGCCGCCGAGTGCCGCTTTATCGAAAACGGCGTTCTGATCACGGACCCAGGCAGCGACGAGGCCGAGCGCATCCTCACCAACGACGCCCGCTTTCGCAACGCGCGCGTCCAGGCTGTGCGCTCGCAGTTGACGCCGCTTGAACTGCGTGATATCCGCGACGACATGCGCCGGCTCTTCTCCATACCCGCGCGTGTCGCCGTGATCGCGTCGGCGCTGAACGGCGCTCTTCAGGAGAAACTGGAGGACCTGGCACGCCGCGGGGAAGCGGTCCATCAATGGGCGAGCACAGCCCAATGTCCCGTGCCGCAAGACTTCCTGGCCGCGAAGGACACGGTGCAGGAACTGCTCAACATCGGCGCGGCCGAACGGCGGCTGATCGCCTTCCGCGACCAGAGCGGCTTGCTGGAACGCTACATCGAACTGCTGGCCCGGCTGGAGACGTTCAGGAACGAGCAGGAAGAGCGCTTCCGCCGCACGCGCGACTTCTACAACGGCATGGTCAATGCCGGCGCTGACCTGAACGAGGTGCGCACCTTCCTGCGCGATTACCGCACGCTTGAGCAGCAACGCACGCTCACGGAGCCGGAGCGCTGGAACGAGTTAGCCCAGTCCTATCAAGCCGCGCAAGCCGCCGTCACGGGCCAGATCGAGGCATGGCGCAGCCAGGTGCAGGAGCGGCTGGCCGCTTTGAGCGTCGAGTTGGAGGAGGCTGTGCGCACCGCGGACGTGCCCGGCGAGCAAGTGCGTGATGAGGCGGCCGCGCTCTCGGCCCTCTATGACGACGTGCGCAGCCGCCTGGAGCGCGATGCCCGCACCTTCGGCGAGACGCGCTCCTTGCTTGCGGTTCTGTACGAGAGCGAAGAGCGCAAGAACGAAGCGCTGCGCGAGTTGCGGGCGCGCTATGCGCCGCAGCCGCCTGCCGGCGAGAAGGCGTTGACCTGGCGCGATCTGGCGCCGGAGCCGGTGCATATCGCGTCCGCCGAAGACCTCGACGTCTGGCTGGAAGGGGTGCGCGCTCGCGTGGCGGGCTACCTTGATGACGGCAAGACGGTCATCATCCAGTGAGCTTTGCACAATGGCGACTTCAAATCCCTCTGAGAGTTGATGCCATGCTCAAACCACACAAAGACCTGCTCCGCTCGCTGGTGACCGATCTGCGCCATACGCTGGACGGCGCCTATGACGAGGCTGCGCCCGATGGGCGCACGCGCATCCGCGGCGACCTGGACCGCGAGCTGGAGCGCATCGGCATTGCGCCCGACGGC
>CAYXRG010000106.1:10640-11968 GCA_964467575.1 uncultured Caldilineaceae bacterium
GAGATCGTGGAGCGCGCCGCCTATACGTGGATCAACCGGCTGCTGGCGCTGCGCGCCATGGAAGCGCGCGGGCTGATCGAGGAGACGTTGCGCGCCAATCCGGCCTATGAGGGCGTCTCCGAGGCGCTCTATCTGCTGCGCTTTGAACAGCCGCAGCGTACAGCCGGGCCGGACGGCGGCTGGCGCGCCGTGATCGAAGACGCCTGCGCAGCCCAGGCCAAGGCGCTGCCCGGGCTGTTTGACCTGGACGACCCCAACGCCGCGCTACGACCTTCGACGCCGGCGCTGCTGCGCTGCGTGCAGGCGGTGGGCAGGCCGGAGTTGGACGACGTTCTGGCGGACCCGGACGCGCTCGGCTGGGCCTACCAGTTCTACCAGGAGGAGGCCAAGGCGCGCGTCTATGCCAAGCTGGGCGGCGGCGGCAAGATCGAGAATCGGGCCGAAATCGCGGCGGCGACGCAGCTGTTCACCGAGCCGTACATGGTCAAGTGGCTGTTGCAGAACAGCCTGGGCCGCAGCTACGCCGAAGCCTACCCGGACTCGGCCTTGCCGCAGACGTGGGAGTACTACATCGACCGCGAGAAGGTTTTGGCCGAGCAGGACGGTGACGGCGAGGCGGACCAAGCCGAGGCCGAGAGGCGTCCCCTCTTCACGCTGGACGAGTTGACGTTCATGGACCCGTGCGCCGGTTCGGGGCATTTCCTGCGCGAGGCGTTCGACATGCTTTTCGCCATGTACCGCGAGCGGCATGCGCAGATGGACGCCCGCGCCATAGCCGGCCGCATCCTGTCGCATCACCTGCACGGCGTGGACATCGACCCGCGCGCGGTGCAGCTCAGCGCCATCACGCTGCTGCTGCGCGCCTGGGAGACGGCGGGGGACGGGCGGGGCCCAGAGGGTTTCCCGCCGCCGGCGCTGAACCTGGCCGCCACGCCCGCCCGTTTGGACGCAGGCGGGATGGAACGGCACTTGCAGCGCTACCCCGAGGATGAGGTCTACCGGCCCATCCTGCAGGGCGTGTTTGCCGCGTTGGAACAGGCCCCCATCCTGGGCAGCCTGATCAAGCCGGAAGAGCACCTGGACGCGGCCATCCAGGAGTTCCGCCAGGCGCGGCGCGGCGGGCAGACAAGCTTGCTGGCCGAGGACGAGACGGCCAACCGGCTGCTGGCGGAGCTGGCGCGGCACGACCCGGCCGAGTTGAAGCGGCTGCTGCTGGAGCGGGTGGCGCGCAGCTTCGGCCGCGAGGCCAGGGAAAGCGACGTGGCCGCGCAGTTGCTGGGCCGCGAGGCGGGCGAGGGCGTGCACCTGCTGCAACTGCTGGGGCGCAA
>CAYXRG010000107.1:0-11883 GCA_964467575.1 uncultured Caldilineaceae bacterium
CCCGCGCCGACCCGCTCGTTGATCTGGAGGGCGCGCAGTTCCATCAACTGGTCGCGCAGCGCCGCCGCCCGCTCGAATTCCAGGGCTTTGGCCGCCTCCTTCATCTCTCGTTCCACCTGCTTGATCAGTTTCGCCAGGTCGTCCGCCGCCAGGTCCGTCACATCGATGGGGCGAGCCTTGGCCTCGTCCGCCGCGTACGTGTCCTTCGCCTCGGCCAGCACCTTCACCCGGTCCGTCAGGTCGCGGATGCTCTTGACGATGCTCTGCGGCTCGATGTCGTTCTCCAGGTTGTGCCGCGCCTGAATCTCGCGTCGACGCGCGGTCTCGTCGATGGCGGAGCGCATGGCATCCGTCATCTTGTCGGCGTAGAGGATCGCCTTGCCCTCCACATGCCGCGCCGCGCGGCCGATGTTCTGGATAAGCGCGCTCTCGCTGCGCAGGAAGCCTTCCTTATCCGCGTCGAGGATCGCCACCAGCGACACCTCCGGCAAGTCCAACCCCTCGCGCAGCAGGTTGATGCCGACCACCACGTCGTACACGCCCAGCCGCAGGTCGCGCAGAATCTCCACGCGCTCGATGGTGTGGATCTCGCTGTGCAGATAGTGCACGCGGATGCCCAACTCCGCCAGGTATTCGGTCAGGTCCTCGGCCATGCGCTTGGTGAGCGTCGTCACCAGCGCGCGCTGGCCTACCGACACGCGCCGCTTGATCTCAGCCAGCAGGTCGTCGATCTGGCCCTTCGTCGGCCTCACCTCTACCACCGGGTCGAGCAGGCCGGTCGGGCGGATCACCTGCTGGACGATCTGCTCGGCGTGCTTGCGCTCATACGGCCCCGGCGTGGCGCTGACATAGACGACCTGGTTGATGTGCTCCTCGAACTCCTCGAAACGCAACGGGCGGTTGTCCAGCGCGCTCGGCAGACGGAAGCCATATTCCACCAGCACCTGCTTGCGGCTGCGATCGCCGTTGTACATGCCGTGCACCTGCGGCAGCGTCATGTGGCTCTCGTCCACAAAGAGCAGCCAATCCGCCGGGAAATAGTCGAGCAGCGTCCACGGCGTGCTGCCCGGCGGGCGTTGAGAGAGCGGCCCGCTGTAGTTTTCGACGCCGCTGCAATAGCCCACCTCGCGCAGCATCTCCAGGTCGTAGCGGGTGCGCTGCTTAATGCGCTGCGCCTCCAACAGCTTGCCCTGCGACTCGAAGAGCTTGACCTGCTCCTCAAGCTCCTCCTCGATGTCGACCAGCGCTTCTTCCAGTCGCTCCTGCGGCGTCACAAAGTGCTTGGCCGGATAGATGTCGATCTGCTGATGATCGGCCAAAATCTCGCCGGTGAGCGTATCGATCTCGCTGATGCGCTCGATCTCGTCGCCCCACAGGCTGATGCGGTAGGCGAACTCGCGGTCGGCGGGCTGTACCTCCAGCACATCGCCATGAGCGCGGAATTTTCCGCGCTGCAACGTGCTGTCGTTGCGCTCGTAGTAGATCTCCACCAGGTGGCGCAGGATGCTGTTGCGCCGCACCATGTCGCCCACGCGCAGACTCAACACCACGCGGCCGTAATCCTGCGGGCTGCCCAAGCCGTAGATGCACGAGACCGAGGCGACGATCACCGTATCGCGCCGGCTAAAGAGCGACGAGGTTGCAGCCAGGCGCAGCCGGTCGATCTCCTCGTTGATCTGCGATTCCTTCTCCACATACGTGTCGGTGCGCGGGATATACGCCTCGGGCTGGTAGTAGTCGTAATAGCTGACGAAATACTCCACGGCGTTGTTGGGAAAGAACTCGCGCATCTCGCTGTAGAGCTGTGCAGCCAACGTCTTGTTGTGCGCCAGGATCAACGTGGGCTTCTGCACTTGCTCGATGACCTTCGCCATTGTGTAGGTCTTGCCGGAACCGGTCACGCCCAACAGCGCCTGGTGGCGCATATCGCCGCGCAACCCCTCCGCCAACTGTGCGATCGCCCGCGGCTGATCGCCCGTCGGCTCGAACTCGCTAACAACCTGGAATGGAGGCATCGTTTCCCCTCGCAAAGCCTATCACGGCAGCCCCAATTGGCTGCTCATCTCCCTACCCGAACAGTTGTTCTTATTTTATCAGTATACTGCCCGCCGCCGGATTTGTCCAGTGTGCCCCGCCGTTTTCCCGCGCTGTTTCGGCGATGCCGTTCCGGCGCGCCTTGTGGTTTTGGGCATATGGCCGCGCGCCCTTACAGGGCAATCCCTTTGCACAAGAGGCGCGCGCCCGGCGACAAAGATGCCGCCCTTACAACGCCTTCGGCCGTAGAGATGTCATGTTTATACGATGGGACGGCGAAGCGTGCGCCGCAGATACGCCCCGGTGGCGCGCGTTGGTCATGCCAAAAGCAACCGGCAGCCGCAGGGCTTCCCCTACGGCTGCCGGGCTGAGTACTGGTCAGTTCAAGCCTGCGCCTGGCGTAGCGCGACGGGCTGTCCCTCGCCTAGCGGCGCGGCCTGCGGTCATCGCGACCGCCGCGATCGCGGCCGCCCTCGCGCCCGCCGCGACGATTGCCGCCGCCGCTGCGCCCGCCGCCCTTATCCCGCTCGCGGGCATCCTCAACACTCCAACCTTCCAGCACGGCCTGGCGGCTGAGCCGCACGCGACCGCCCGGGTCCACGTCAATGACCATGGCGGTCAGTTCGTCGCCAATGTTGGCGATGTCCTCCACCTTGTCCACACGGTAATCGGCCAACTGGCTGATGTGCACCATGCCGTCAACGCCGGGCAGGATGTTGACGAACGCGCCGTAAGGCTCCACGCGCACGACCGTGCCCGTGTAGATCTTGCCCACCTCGACGTCCTCCGTCATGCTCTGAATCTCGTCCAACGCCCGCTCGGCGCCTTCGCCCTCGCCCGACACGTAGACCGTGCCGTCCTCCTCGATGTCGACCTTGACCGCATACTTCTCCTGGAGCGCGCGCACCGTCTTGCCGCCCGGACCGATGATCTTGCCGATCTTCTCCGGGTCGACGTGCAAGCTGAGGATACGCGGCGCATACGGGCTGAGGTGATCGCGCGACTCGGGCAGCGCCTCGAGCATCTTGCCCAAAATGTGCAGCCGGCCCACGCGCGCCTGCTCCAGCGCCTCGGCCAAGATGCTGAAGTCCAGCCCCTTGATCTTCAGGTCCATCTGCAGCGCCGTAATGCCATGCGCTGTGCCCGCCACCTTGAAGTCCATGTCGCCCAGTGCATCTTCCATGCCCTGGATGTCGCTCAAGACCTTATAGGCTCCGGTCTCCGCGTCCTGCACCAGGCCCATAGCAATGCCTGCTACCGGCGCCGCAATCGGCACGCCCGCATCCATCAACGCCAGCGTGCTGCCGCAGACTGATGCCATACTCGTAGAGCCGTTGCTGCTCACCACCTCGCTGACAAGCCGCAGCGTATACGGGAAATCTTCCGGGATCATGGGCAGCAGCGACCGTTCCGCCAGCGCGCCGTGGCCGATCTCGCGGCGGCGCGGCCCGCGCAGCGGATACGCTTCGCCCGTGCTGTAGGGCGGGAAGTTGTAATGATGCATGTAGCGCTTGTCGTCGGTCGGCTGCAACGTATCGATGCGCTGCGCGTCGCCCGGCGTACCCAGCGTCGCAATCGTGAGCACATGGGTGTCCCCGCGCATGAACAGGCCGGAGCCGTGGACGCGCGGCAGTTTGCCGACCTGGATGCGGATAGGCCGGATCTCGTCCGTAGCCCGTCCGTCCGGGCGTATGCCCTGCTCCAATATACGGCGGCGCGTGGCTTCCTTGACCACCGCGCTCATGGCGTCGGCAATGTCCGCCGCCGTCACTTCCTCCGAGGCGAGGTTTTCGGCCAGGGATTCTTCGACGTCAGCGCGCACCTGGTCCAAGCTGTCCTTCAGGCTTGCCTTGTCCAGCCCCGCCGCCAGCACGCCGCCGACCTCGTCCTTCGCCAGCGCGTTGATGCGCTCCTGAATCTCCGGCGCAGGCAGATAGAACTGTACCGTATTCTTCTCTTTGCCGGCCTCCGCCTGCATGGCGTCGATCATAGAGATCACCGGCTGGTTGGACTCATGCGCCAGCCTCAACGCTTCCAACATCATGTCTTCGGGGATCTCGTGCGCCCCGGCTTCTACCATCAGGATGTTGTCGCGCGTACCGGCGGCCATCAGATTCAGCCGGCTATTTTCCATCTGCAACGCCGTGGGATTGACGACATACTCGCCGTCGATGAAGCCGATGGTCGAACCTGCCACCGGCCCGTTCCAGGGGATGTCGCTGATTGCCAGCGCAGCCGATGCGCCGATGATCGCCAGCGGATCCAACAGGTTCTCTTCGTCGATGCTCAGGGCCGTCAGGATGACCTGCACCTCATTGCGCATGCCCTTGGGGAAGAGCGGGCGCAACGGGCGATCCACTAGGCGAGACAGCAGGATGGCCTGCTCGCTGGGACGTCCCTCGCGCCGGAAGAAGCTGCCGGGGATGCGACCGGCCGCATAGAGCTTCTCTTCAAAATCCACCGTCAAGGGGAAGAAGTTGATGCCCGGCCGCACTTCCTTGCTCATCGTGGCCGTAGCCAACACCACCGTATCGCCATAACGAACAGTTACGGCCCCGCCCGCCTGAATGGCAAGCACGCCCGTCTCAATCGAGAGAGGACGCCCGCCAATCTCCGCAGTATATTCTCGGGAACCTTCAAAAACTTGCATAGATTCGCACTCCTTATGTTACGTCTCTTACGTCTCAAGACTACACAGGCAGTACGGCTATGCAGCAATATTCAGAGAGGATGGGCACGGAACCGAGGTGCGGAACTG
Source organism: uncultured Caldilineaceae bacterium (assembly GCA_964467575.1). Taxonomy (GTDB): domain Bacteria; phylum Chloroflexota; class Anaerolineae; order Caldilineales; family Caldilineaceae; genus JASGTU01. Next base: position 4,793 of record CAYXRG010000107.1, read on the forward strand.
GAGACCAAGGCGAAAGCTCTCGTCTCTTTCGACGAAGGCCGCCGTTCAAGCTTTCGCCGCGCTCTCCAATGCCGGACCTCGATTAACGCGTTGGCAGCTAGACTACCGTTCCCGTCGCTCTAATCGCTGCACTGCGTACTGCAACCGCTTACATCGCTAACAAAATCGCCCAAAAGCGTTGAGACGCCCGGCGACCGATACACGCCGGCTCATAACCGGCTGGCCAAACGCCCCTTACGGCAGGCAGGAAAAAAGGGGCGAAGCAGTCATTGCAATGACCTTCGCCCCCTTTCCTTGCTTGCCCTTATCCTACTTGCGCAGACCCAACCGCTGGATTAACTCCTGGTATCGTTGGGTGTCTGACCGCTTCAAATAAGCCAGATGACGCCTGCGCTGACCCACCAACTTCAGCAATCCGCGCCGGGAACTCTCGTCATGCTTGTGCGTATTGAGGTGATCGATCAGCGCCTCGATACGCGTCGTCAGAAGAGCAACCTGCACTTCCGGCGAACCAGTGTCCTGCTCGTTGATCCGATAATCACTGATCAACTGGGTCTTATGCGCTTTGCTGATACTCATGCATTTCTCCTGATTCTAGCACTCCAGGACGCCCTGGCAACTCCCCAGAAAAACCTCTGTTGGCCAGATCACCGCTGTGCCGGGCGTGTGATCTAGCATCAACGTTCCACTCAGTATAACACCAGAACATACGTTTAGCCAAATTGGATGCAACATGCCTTTGCTCAAGCCATGTCATTCTGCTACGCTTGCATCATGGACACGCTGCGCGGCGTCGTCGAACGCATCACCTATCACAGCGATGAAACCGGCTACACGGTCGCTAGGCTTACGCCGGAAGCCCCCGCCCCAGGGCTTTTCGGCCAGAAGGTCGAGGTCGCCCTCGTCGGCGTCATGGCCGGCCTCAACGTGGGCGAGTTCGTCGAGGTGAGCGGCAAGTGGACTGTCCACGCCGAGTACGGCCGGCAGTTCGCCGTCGAGAACCTGCGCACCGTTCTCCCCGCCACCGTCGCCGGCATCGAGAAATACCTGGGCAGCGGCCTCATAAAAGGCGTAGGGCCGGTCACGGCTAAACGCATCGTCGCCCACTTCGGCACAGAGACCCTGGACGTCATCGAACACTACCCTCAGCGCCTGCTCGAAGTCCCCGGCGTAGGCCGCAAGCGCATCCGCCTCATCCTGCGCGCCTGGGAGGAACAGCGCGCCATCAAGGAGGTGATGCTCTTTCTGCAAAGCCACGGCGTCACCACCAGCCTCGCCACCAAAATCTACAAGTTCTACGGCGACTCCGCCATCGCCATCGTCCAGTCCGACCCGTACAGGCTGGCCCAAGACATCTACGGCATCGGCTTCCTCACCGCCGACAAGATCGCCCGCTCGCTCGGCATCCCCGCAGACTCGCCGCAGCGCGTGGCCGCGGGCGTCGCCTACGCGCTCAACCAGGCCACCGACAACGGCCATGTCTTCCTGCCCGTCCCCGAACTGCTCGACGAAGCCGCGAGCCTGCTCGACGTCGAACCCCAACAGGCCGCGCTGGGCATTCTCCGCCTCTGGGAGCAGGAAGCGGTCAAGGTGACCGAGGAACCGGGCGGCGCAGAACTGCCCAAGCCCGCGCCCGATCTGTCCGCAGAGACTCCGCGCCTCGTAGCCGAATCCGGCCAACTCTATGCAACAGCCACGCTCGACCGCGCCGCCCAACTCATGCAGGAAGACCGGCCTGTCTACCTCACCCCGCTCTACTACAGCGAACAGGGCGTGGCTGCTCGCCTCCTGCGCATCATGACCGCCGGGGCCGACTCGATGCCGGCCTTCGCCGCGCCGCAGATGGACTGGACGGCGCGCTTCGCCCAGATCGCGGCGCGGACCGGCGTGCGCCTTGCCCCCGAACAGCGCCAAGCGGTCGTCGCCGCCCTCAGCCGCCGCGTCGTCATCCTCACCGGCGGTCCCGGCACGGGCAAGACCACCACAGTGCGCACCATCCTCGACTTATGCCGCGACGCCGGGCGGCGCGTCCTGCTGGCCGCGCCCACCGGACGCGCCGCCAAACGCTTGGCCGAGTCCGCAGGACAGGAAGCCAAGACCGTCCACCGTTTGCTCGAATTCCAGCCGGCTGAGGGCCTTGTCTTCAAGCGCAACGACGACTTCCCGCTGGAAGGCGACCTGCTCATCGTCGACGAAGCCTCCATGCTGGACATGACGCTCGCCAACCACCTACTCAAGGCCATCCCGCCCGGCATGCACCTGCTCCTCGTCGGCGACGTGGACCAACTGCCCAGCGTCGGTGCGGGCAACGTGCTGAACGACCTCATCGCCGCGCTCGAAGCGCTCGGCCCCAGCGACCTCACCGCCGTGATCCGCCTCCAGACCATCTTCCGCCAGGCCGCAAACAGTTTCATCATCACCAACGCCCACCGCATCAACCGCGGGCAGATGCCCGACATGAGCAACAAGCCCGACGGCGACTTTTTTCTCTTCAAGACCGAGGACGCGGAGCGAGCCGCGCAACTCTGCGTCGAACTGGTACGCGAGCGCATACCGCGGCGTTTTGCCATCCCGCCCACGGACATCCAGGTGCTCAGTCCCATGCATCGCGGCGCGGCCGGCGTCGCCGCGCTCAATGCCGCCATCCAAAACGCGCTCAACCCGCCCGAACCATCCAAGCCCGAGCGCCGTAGCGCCAGCCACATCTTCCGCCTGGGCGACCGCGTTATGCAGATCCGCAACAACTACGACAAAGACGTTTTCAACGGCGATATGGGCGTCATCACCGGCCTGGACTTGGAGATGCAGACCATGACGGTTATGATGGAAGAGAGGGCGGTACGCTATGACTTCCTAGAGATGGACGAGCTAGTTCACGCCTTCGCCATCAGCGTCCACAAAAGCCAGGGGTCCGAATTCCCGGCAGTCGTCATTCCCGTCCTGACCAGCCATTACATGATGTTGCAGCGCAACCTTCTCTACACAGCCGTCAGCCGAGCGCGACGCCTCGTCGTCCTCGTCGGCCAGCCCAAGGCCATCGCCATGGCGGTGCGCAACAACCAAGTCACCCAACGGCATACCGGGCTGCGCCAGCGGCTCCTTGCCGGTTGATGCCGTTGATGCCGGCTGTTTGATCACAGCCGATTCAGACTAAAAGACGAACCGCTATTCAAAGGAAACGCACCCATGTCCAAACAGACCTCTCTGCCCATTGCCGTGCAACTCTACACGCTGCGCCATCTGGAACAGCCGCTCGACGTCACGCTGGGCCAGGTCGCCGCGGCCGGTTACGCCGGCGTGGAGACGATCCGCGACCACGGCCTGAGCGCCGCCGAGATGAAGGACCTGCTTGCTAAGCACAACCTCAAGGCCATCTGCACGCATGTGCCCCTCGCCGCCGCCGAAGACGAGTTGGACGCGCTGATCGCCTTCAACCAGGCCATCGGCAACGACTGCATCTGCGTGCCCGCTCTGCCGCAAGAAGAGCGCAACCGCGACGCCAAGGGCTGGCTGGAGATGGGCCGCCGCCTCGGCGCCATCGGCAAGCGCTGCGCCGGCGAGGGCATGCGCTTCCTCTACCACAACCACGCCTGGGAAATGGTCGAGATGGACGGCAAACTCGCCATCGACTGGCTATTCGAGGGCGCGTTGCCTGAGCATCTCCTGTGGGAGCCGGACATCGCCTGGGTCGTGCGCGGGAACGTCGATCCGCTGGTCCTGTTGCAGCGCCACGCCGGTCGCTGCCCGCGCATCCACGTCAAGGACGTCGCCGCCGCCGGGCAGAACGAGGACCAGATGGGCTTCGCCGATGTCGGCTACGGCACACTTGACTGGTCCGCGCTGCTGCCGGCTGCCAAGGCCGCGGGCGGCGAGTGGTACATCGTCGAACACGACCTGCCCAAAGACCCGGTGCAGACCGTCAACCGCAGTTGCGAGTTCCTGCAGAAGGCCCTGGCGCCGCTCTACGCCTAAGTCCTGTTCAGTCCCATCCGGGGGCCGTCAGCTTCCCGGATGGCCTAGTTCGTTCAGAGGGTTGGCTGCATGACCCGAACCGCCATGTTCACCGGCCTGGTCTTCGACGAGGCCGGCAGCCCTGCCCAGGTGGCCTGGGTGGGCGAAAACGCCTGCTACGTCGTCGACGATGACGGCTTCCTGCGCCACATCGATGCCGGACAGGTCGACCGGCAGGTATTGCGCTTTTTGCGCGAGCAGGTAGAGGGCAACCGCGACATGGCCGTCAGCGCCATGCTCGACATGATGGGCCAGGACGACATCTTCACCAAAGCCGCGGTCGAATCCTCCATCGACCGCATGGAGGAGGCGGTCGGCCAGCCGATCCCCGAAGAGGCGCTGCGCTGGCTCGGCATGTTGGGCTTTCGCATCGTGATCGATTTCCAGGGCAATGTGGTCGACATCGAAATGCCCGCCGGCGGCATCGACGAAGGCGAATAACAGGCACACACAAAAAGGCGCCGGTCTGCGATGACCGGCGCCTTTTCCTTTTGCAAAATCAATCAAGCTGTTGCGAGGGCCTAGCCTCCATCCTGGCGGCACAAGGCCAGCGCCACCGCGGTCGCCCAGGGCAGCACCTTGAATTCCCCGCGTAGCAGCGCAGCGCGCATTTCTGCGCGCGTCAACAACAGCAACTCCTGCTCCTCCAGGTCATCGGCGTCGATCGGCTGCCGCCACTCGGCCCCGCGCGCCAGGAACAGATGCGCCGTCCCCGCGCCGCGGTTGCCGTCCACCGCATACTTGCCCAGGTCGATCCACTCAGCCGCAACATAGCCGGTCTCCTCCAGCAGTTCGCGCTGCGCCGCGGCCAGCGGGTCCTCGCCCGGCTCCAGGTAGCCGCCCGTCACCGCCAGCGACACCCCCTCGACCGCGTACTTGGTCTGGCGAAAGCAAATATACTCGCCGGCTACCGTCTCTGCGACCACGTTGACGAAGTCCGGCGTGATCAGCCACGGCCATTCTTCGATCACCTGCCCGTCGGGCAATTCGACGGTATGGTACTCGACCTTAAGAAAGCGGCCATTGCCCGCCTGCAACACGGTCTGCCGCGCTTGGGTCTGCCAGTTTTGCAAAGCTCAATCCTTCTCGATTGTGAACTGCAGCGGGTAGCCGTCCGCCTGGGCTCGTCCACGAGCCACACGCGCCAGGCTCTCGGCCTCGGCGCGCGGGCGGATGACCACGACAGCCGCGCCGAGGTCGTGCGCCGTCCACGCGATGTGGTCCGCAATTTCCTCAGAAAGCATAAACACGGACTCCAATGTCCGGATCACATACTCGAACGGCGTCCTATCGTCATTATGAATGAGCACTCGCCAAATGTCGCCGGCTGCATTCTGATCCGCCGGCGCTTCCGGTGCAGACCACTCTTCCATCATGCCGCCTCCTACTCCGCGTAGGAACCCAAATGAAGGAACATTTAGTCGCCTCTGTCATTTGAGCTGCAATACACGTCCAGCCCACGGCTTATTTTACCAAGTTCCGCGCAGATCGGCATACCTTCACCTTGTAGGTAAGCCGCGAACTCTCTGAAAGTAACACTCATGCCTCGCCGGCGTTGACACACAACCGCCAGTCGGCGTAGACTGCACTCTATCGATTTTGGCCCTGTTTTATGCAGAGGAAAACAAGCTCATGCCAGTCACAACCGCTCGCGCCATTCTGAACCTCCTCGGGCGATGCCTCTGCCGTACCAGGGCGTCTCTATCGCGCACCTAACCAGCCACGCGCGCCCCGGCGCGCAGGGTATCTCCCGAGTCTGAAGTCGCATAGCGCCGCACGTCGCGGCGGAACCTGTACACGACGGTTCCGCCCGCCTAGCTTGCCGCCCAGCGACTTCACCTTTCAGAATCGATCACCCTTTTTGATCCTGTCAGGGAGATATCCTTGAAGAAGCCAAACGCATACACGCTCTATCTGATCATGGGCGCGGCGCATGCCCTGTTCAGTTCCATGATCTTCACCGTGCTTACCGTCTACTACGTCCAGACGGTCGGCATGAACCCCTTGCAGTTGGTGCTGGTCGGCACGACCATCGAGTTGACAGTCCTGCTGTTCGAGATTCCCACCGGCGTTGTCGCGGACCTCTACAGCCGGCGGCTTGCCGTCATCATCGGCTTCGTGCTGATCGGCCTCTGCTACGTGATCGAGGGCTGGGTTCCCCTCTTCGTCGCCATCCTCTTTGCAGAGTTCATCCGCGGCGTCGGCGAGACCTTCATCAGCGGCGCGGCTAGCGCCTGGGCCGCCGACGAGTTGGGTGAGGAGCGCGTCGGCAGAGCCTATGTGCGCCACGCCCAGGTCGGGCTTGCCGGCGGCTTTGCCGGCATCCTGATCGGGACGGCGCTGGGCGCCTGGCGGCTCAACCTGCCCATATGGCTAGGCGGCGCGCTGATCATCGGCCTCAGCCTGTTCCTCATCCTCGTCATGCCCGAACGCGGCTTCACGCCTGCGCCGCGCCAAGAACGCGAATCGTGGCGCAACATGCTGGCGACCACACGCGACGGGTTGCATATCGTGCGTCTACAGCCCATCGTGCTGATGTTCGTGCTGGCGGGCGTGGTCTTCGGCGCGTTCAGCGAAGGCTTCGACCGGTTGTGGGAAGCGCACTTCCTCAACGACATCGGCTTCCCGGCTTGGCCGAACCTGCCGCCGGTCGTGTGGATCGGCGCGCTTCACGCCGGCGCCATGCTCCTGGGCGTCCTGGTCTCCGAGGGGCTGCTGCGCCGCCTCGACCTGCATGACCCGCGCGCCTTGGGCCGAACGCTGTTGGCGACCACTGCGCTGCTGATCGCAACCGTCGTCATCTTCGGTCAGGCGCACGCCTTCGCCGTCGCTACCGCCGCCTACTGGTTCGCCTCCGGTCTGCGCACGCTGCAATACCCGATCGCAACCACCTGGCTTAACCGCAACATCCCGTCGCGCGTGCGCGCCACGGTGCTGTCGATGGTCTCGCAGGCTGATGCACTGGGTCAAATCGGCGGCGGTCCCGTCGTCGGCGCGATAGGGCTGCGTTCGCTACGCGCGGCCATCACCATCTCCGGGCTGCTGCTCACGCCGGCTCTGATACTCTACAGCCGGCGGCT
>CAYXRG010000108.1:0-11543 GCA_964467575.1 uncultured Caldilineaceae bacterium
AACGACTCTATCCAGTTGTTAATGTGCACTAATTAAGTTAACAAGGCACTCAGTGCTCTGAAAACAATGTTTCTGTCATTCTGACGACCGGAGGGAGGAAGAATCTGCTCGTCCGCCACATAGGGATTCTTCGCCTTCGGCTCAGAATGACAACTGCACAAATCATGTTAACGCAACACTAAGCGCCGCGCGCAGCACGTCCGGCGCGTCGGTGATGATGATGTCCACGCCGAGGGCTTGCAGCCGCCGCGCCTCGTCCGGGTCGTTGACCGTCCAGACGTTCACGGCCTTGCCTCGCTCCTTGGCCCAGGCCATGTACGCCGCGTCGACCAGGGAATTGTGCGGGTGCAGCGCTTCCGGCGCCATGATGGGGCCAAGCCAGGCGTCGAGCAGGTAGGCGGGCAGCGGCTGGTGGTAGAGCAGGCCCAGCGCGATGCGCGGCTCCGTGGCGCGCAGCTTGATTAGCGAGACCGGGTTGAACGAGGAGATGACCACCTGGTCAAACAGGTTGCGCCGCCGGATCAGGTCGATCAGCGCTTCGCCTTCGCCGCCGCCGTCGTGTTCGTATGCCTTGATCTCGATGTTGAACAGGCAGCGGTCGCCGACCAAGTCCAACACTTCGACCAGCGTAGGGATGCGCACGCCGGCGAAGGCGGGGCCGAAGCGGCTGCCCGCGTCGAGGCGCTGCAACTCCTCCAGCGTCAGTTCGTCGACTGCGCCGTGACCGTCGGTCAGCGCGTCGACCGCGTAGTCGTGCAGCACGACCAATACGCCGTCCTTGCTGCACTGCACGTCCAACTCGATGCCGTCGGCGCGCATGTCCAGCGCGGCTTGAAAGGCGGGCAGCGTGTTATCCGGCGCCACGGACTTGGCTCCGGAATGCGCAAACAACTGCGGTACAGTTGCCATAGCGGGTTGTCCTTTAGGATGGGTATGAATAAGGCGTGGATGAGTCTGGTATAACTTAATCCGGCCGCCGGGCGGGTTCCGCCCTAGAGAGCCGTTCGAGTTCTTGCCCGTCGATCAGGTGGAGCGGCTTGCCCGCGGCCCACCGGCGCGCGGCGTCGCTGATTGCGCCGGTTGTGACCAGGTAGCCCATCGCCGCGCCGTGGTGGAGCATCGTGCCGTAGAGGTCGCGCACAACCGCCTCGCCCACGGTGCTTTGATAGCGCTTGCACTGCACGACGGCGCGGCGACCTTTGCCGTCCGTCACCAAGATGTCGACGCCCCCGTCGCGCACGTCGGGCGTGTTCTCCACAGTGTAACCCTGTCGTGCGAAGAGCCGCTGCGCCACGTATTCTTCAAACTGGCTGGGCGTAAGCCGGTAGAGCTCATCGCGCGACAGCGCCGGCCACTGTGTGGGGCGCAGGCGGCGCAGCCAGGCCGCAATCACCCGGCGCCAGCCCATGACGACCCACACGCCCATGACGACGCACGCAATCACCAGCGCCAGCTCGACCCAACCCAGGCGCGGCGCGCTCTGCGCCAGCAAGCGCAGGCCAAGCCAGGCATAGAGCGCCAGCCACGCCGCCGTCCCCAACAGCAGCGCCCCTGTCTGAACGTGCAGTTGGGCAGGCGGACGCCATTGGGGCGGGCGGAATTCGAAGGTGCGTTGCGTCATGGCGGGCCGGGTTTAGCGTTTAGGAACCGAACAGGCGGCTGAGGAAGCCCTTCTTTTCGGGCGGGTCGGGCGGCGGCGGGTCGATTTCGAGTTGGGGCTCAGGCTCTTCCTCTTCCGCGTCGAGGATGCCGAGTTGCCGCTTGAGGTCGTCGGTCATGGCGTCGGGCGTCCACATTGGCTCCCACACGATGTTGACCGTGACGGCGCTTGCCCCGTGCGCCTGTAGAGTCTGTTCCACGTTTTCGATGATCTGCGGGCCGAGCGGGCAGTGCGGGGTGGTCAACGTCATGTTAACGGTCACGCGGTTGTCGCCGTCCACCTCGATGCCGTACACCAGACCCAGGTCCACGATGTTCTGGAAAATCTCAGGGTCGATCACCGCTTTGAGGTGTTCGCGACAAAGTTCGGGCGTCAATGCTTCAGCCATGCCATCTCCTCTCAACCGTCTTCCCGGCAGCTTGCAGCCGCCGCAAAGACGAACCGATTGCGCAAGATGCGCCCATCACTTCAGGACGCTTGCAGCCGTCTGGAAGGCGGGTCCGTTAGTCGTGTGCCGTCTTCTGCAGCAGCTCGATCATCATGCCGTGCGTCGCCTTGGGGTGGACAAAGGCCACTAGGCCGTGCAACCCCTGGCGCGGCGTCTCGTCAACTAGACGCACGCCCCGGCTGCGCAGTTCCTCCAGCGCGGCCTGGATGTCGTCTACCTCATAGCACACATGGTGCACGCCCTCGCCGCGGTTCTGCAAGAAGCGCGCCGTGCCGCTTTCTTCGTCGGTCGGCGCGATCAGTTCGAGCGTGCTGTTGCCGCCGTCCAGGAAGGCGGCCTCGACTAGCTGCTCCGGGGCGTCGCGCCGCTCCAGGAGCGTCATGCCCAGCGCGTCGCAAAAGGTCTTGAGGCTTTCGTCGATGTCGTGAACCACAATGCCCACGTGGTCGAGCCGTTTGAACATGCTATACCCAGCTTTCCGGTGCGTATTCGCCGAAGACCCGGCGCAAGGCGTCACAGATTTCTCCCAGGGTGGCGTAGGCCTCCACCGCGTCCACAAAGAGCGGCATCAACGTCGCGTCCGGGCGGAGCGCGGCGTCTTCGAGCGCGGCTAGTACGTTGTGCACGCGCTCGTTGTCGCGCGTGGCGCGTAGGCGTTGCAGGCGGGCCGTCTGTTCGGCGCGCACGCTCTCGTCCACGCGCAGCAACTCGCCGTCAAAGACCTCGTCCGTCTGGAAGCGATTCACGCCGACCACGACCTGATCGCCCTTCTCGATGGCGCGCTGCGTCTTGTAGGCCGCCTCTTGGATCTCGCGCTGGATGTAGCCCTGCTCGACCGCGGCCAGCGCACCGCCCAGTTCGTCGATGCGCGCAATGTAGGCGTTGGCCCGGCGTTCGATCTCGTCGGTCAGCCACTCGATGTAGTAGGAGCCGCCGAGGGGATCCACCGTGTCTGCCGCGCCGCTCTCATGGGCGATGATCTGCTGAGTGCGCAGCGCGATCTCGACGGCCTGCTCGGTAGGCAGGGCCAGCGCCTCGTCGCGCGCGTTGGTGTGCAGGCTTTGCGTGCCGCCCAGCACCGCGGCCAGCGCTTGCAGCGTGACGCGCACGATGTTGTTGTCCGCCTGCTGCGCGGTGAGGGTGCTGCCGCCCGTCTGCGTGTGGAAGCGCAGCCGCCAGCTTTCCGGCTTCTTGGCGCCGAAGCGCCGGCGCATGATCGTCGCCCACATGCGCCGCGCGGCGCGGAACTTGGCGACCTCTTCGAGGAAGTTGTTGTGCGCGTTGAAGAAGAAGCTGAGCTGCCCGGCGAAGCGGTCTACGTCCAGCCCGGCGTCGATGGCCTGCTGCACGTAGGCGATGCCGTTCGCCAGCGTAAAGGCGACTTCCTGAACGGCGGTGCTGCCCGCTTCGCGGATGTGGTAGCCGCTGATGGAGATGGTGTTCCACTTGGGGATCTCGGCGGCGCAGTAGCGGAAGATGTCGGTGATCAGACGCATCGACGGGCCGGGCGGGTAGATGTAGGTGCCGCGGGCGATGTACTCCTTGAGCAGGTCGTTCTGCACCGTGCCGCGCAATTCCTTGACCGGCACGCCTTGCTTCTTGGCTACGGCCACGGTCATCGCCAGCAGCACCGCCGCCGGCGCGTTGATGGTCATGCTGATGCTTACCTTGTCCAGGGCAATGCCGTCGAGCAGCGTCTCCATGTCCTGCAAACTGCTGATCGACACGCCGACCTTGCCCACCTCGCCCTCGGCGAAGTCGTGGTCGGCGTCGTAGCCGATCTGCGTGGGCAGGTCGAAGGCGACGGAGAGGCCCGTCTGCCCCTGGGCGATGAGGTACTTGTAGCGGGTGTTGCTCTCGCCGGCTGTGCCGAAACCGGCGTACTGGCGCATGGTCCACAGCCGCCCGCGGTACATGTTGGGCTGTACGCCGCGCGTCAGCGGGTAGTCGCCGGGGAAGCCGAGGGTGCGCAGGTAGCGTTCCTCGGCGGATTCGGCAAGCTCGCCGGGCGCGTCGCCGGCCAGGTCCGCCGGTGTATAGAGCGTATGGACTTCGATGTCATCGCTGCTGGTGGTGAACCGCTCGCGCCGTTCGGGGAAGCGTTTGGTCAGCGGGGCGAGGCGTTCCGCCTCCCACGTCGCCTTCAACGCGCCAAAAGTGGATGTCTCTACCAGACCCATTGCAATGCGTCTCCGCGCTAGCTTTCTATCGACAGGGGGATGGGAATCTACATTTCACTGCGGCCGGTGAGCGCCCGGCCCAGCGTCACCTCGTCTGCATATTCGAGGTCGCCGCCCATGGGCAGCCCGCGCGCCAGGCGCGTCACGCGGATGCCGAGCGGCTTGACCAGGCGGGAGATGTACATAGCCGTGGCTTCTCCCTCCAGGTTGGGGTTAGTCGCCAGCAAGATTTCCTGGACTGGCGGATGCAGTAGCGTCCAATCCGCGGCATGGGCGGGGTCGACGTCCGGCGGCGCGGCGCTGCCCCCGGCCTGGATGCGCTGGAGCAGCTCCGCAATCTTGAGCTCGTCGGGCCCGACGCCCTCGACGGGGGAGATAGCGCCGTGCAGCACATGGTACACGCCGGCATATTCGCCGGTGCGCTCGATGGCCTGCACGTCCAGCGGCTCCTCGACCACGCAAATGAGGGTGTGGCTGCGCTGGGCGTCGTCGCACACCGGGCAAGGGTCGCGGTCTGCGATGTTGAAGCAGACGCTGCAAAAGAGCGTGTTGGCCTTTAGCTCTTCCAGCGCTTTCGCCAGGTTGAGCGCGATAGACTCATCGCTGCGCAACAAGAAATAGGCCAGCCGGCTGGCCGTCTTGGGGCCGATGCCGGGCAGTTGCGCAAAAGCATCGATCAGCCTGCTGACAGGCTCGGCAAGAGGTTGCATCGTCCCTCGGTTTCTGCAGGCGCGCCGCTCAGATGCCGATGCCGGGCGGCAGGTTGAGGCCGCCGGTCAGGCCGCTCATGCGCTCTTCGTGGCGCTTCTCGACCTGCTGGATGGCGTCGTTTACCGCGGCCAGCACCAGGTCTTGCAGCATCTCCACGTCGTCGGGGTCGACCACTTCGGGCTTGATCTCCAGCGAGCGCAGTTCCTTTTTGCCCGACATGACGACCGTGACCATGCCGCCGCCTGCGGTGACGGTGATCTCTTCTTGCTCCAACTCGGCCTGGGCTTTTTCCATCTCGGCCTGCAGCTTCTGCATCTGTCCGAGGAGATTGCCCATGCCGCCGGGCATGCCGCCGCCCATTCCCTGGCCGGGACGCTGACCGAAGCCTCTTCTGCCTTTTGCCATAAAATGCTCCTATGATTCTGTCGTGTCAATCACCTGTGCGCCCAGTTCACTGACGGCATACTCCACCAGCGGGTCCGGGCCTTCGTGCTGCGCGCCGCCTGTGCCGACGCCTGCGCCGCGCGGCAGGACCGCGTGATCTCCCATCTGGCATTCCAACAATACCTTGCGCCCCAGAAATTCGGAGAGGGTGGCGGTGACGATCTTCAGGGTCTCCGGCTTGGCGACCATATCGCGCGAAAAACTGTTGTTGCCAAAGGCGAAGACGATGCTCTGCTCGCCGATTGCGATATCGCGCACGGTGCGCAATGCGGCGGGCACTTCATGGCCGCAGCGCTCTTGGATCACTTTGAGGAACTCCTGCCAGCGGCTGCGCAGCCTGCGCACCGCGGCCTCGTCTAGTGGCGGCGGCTCGTCTTCCGCTTCTTGCTTTGCGGGGTGCGCTGCGGTTGGTTGCGCCGGGGCCGGAGCGCTCGTTGCAGAGGGGACAGCGGGACCCAAGATAGTAGGGGCCGCCGCCGCTGCCGGCGCGCTCGTCGTGGCGGCTGAGGTCGCAGCAAACGCCGGGGCAGGCTGTGGGGCAACCTCGTCGCGTATGGCTTCGATCAACGCCAGTTCCAGCGGCAGTTGCGGCTGATAGCCGCCCTTCAACTGCTGGGCCGCCTCGCTAAACAGCTTGATGGCGTGCAGCGTGCCCGGCAGCGCCATCTGATTGGCCTGCTCGCGCATGCGCGCCGCTGTCTCGCCCGGCCAATCGGCCAGCAAGGCCGGCTCGTCGGTCATCTGCATGAGCAGCACGCCGCGCAGATGCTCGATGACCTGGGCGGCGAACTCGGTCAGGCTGGCCCCTTCCAGCGCTAACTGCTGCACCAGCTTCAACCCGGCCGGCGCATCTTTGGCCGCCAGCGCATCGACAAAGGCGATCACCGTGCGGCTGCTGACCGCGCCCAGCACCTGCTGCACCTGGGCCAGCGACACCTTGTCCGCGCCGTAGCTGAACATCTGGTCGAGCAGGCTGATGGCGTCGCGCATACAGCCCTGCGCGCTCTGAGCGATCGCCATCAGGGCCTCGTCGTCGGCAGCGTACTGCTCGGCGTCGACGATATGGCGCAGGTGCGCCGCGATCTCCGGCGCGGGAATGCGGCGGAAGTCGAAACGTTGGCAGCGGCTCAGAACGGTGGCGGGGATCTTGTGCGGCTCCGTGGTCGCCAGGACAAAGCGCGTGTGCGGCGGCGGCTCCTCCAACGTCTTGAGCAGGGCGTTGAACGCGGGGTTGCTCAACATATGCACTTCGTCGATGATGTAGATTTTGTAGCGGCCTTCGCTAGGTCGGAAGCCGACCTTGTCGCGCAGTTCGCGGATGTCGTCCACGCTGTTGTTGCTGGCCGCATCGATCTCGATCAGGTCGAGCATGCGCCCTTCGTTGATGGCGATGCAGGTGGGGCACTGGTTGCAGGGGCGCTGATCTTGCGGCCCCGTACAGTTGAGCGCTTTCGCCAGGATGCGCGCCGTGCTGGTCTTCCCTGTACCGCGTGGTCCGGAGAACAAATAGGCATGCGCCACGCGATCCTCGCGCAGAGCGTTGCGCAGGGTCTGCATGATATGCTCTTGGCCGACCACCTCTTCGAAGGTCCGGCTGCGCCACTTGCGATACAGCGCTTGCGTCATCGAGCTTTTCCTGCCTCAATCCCATTGCACACCGCGGGCGTTTTCGTCCGCAGATGCTTCCGTAGTGTAGCCTAAAAGGGGCGCAGTCGCAAGCCCTCCGGCTTATTCTTTCGACCATATGTGCTATAATACACGTCATGTCCGATCCATTGACCAGCGCCTTCCAACAACGCCGGCAACTCGCCCTGGACCTCTCCAGCATGGCAGAGACCGAAACTGAACAGGAATTGCTCGTCGCGGCGCAAGCCATTGTCGAGAGCTATTCCGCCGACATCATCCTGGGCGAGATCGTTAAGCGCCTGGACACGCCCAACAGCCAACTGCGCGGCGGGCTGGGGCATCTGGCCGCGTTGCTGCCGCCCGAGGAGGTCGTGCCCGTGTTGCGCAGCGCCGTGGGCGACCGTCGCAACGGGGCGCAGGAACGCATCACCGCCGCGCTGCTTTTGGAGCGCTTCGTGGGCGAGCCGGTTCCCGCTGCCTTGCTCAGTGACCTGAGCCAGAGCAACGAGGTGGCGTTCCAGAGCCTGCGCGAGGCGGTCGGCGACGGCATATTCAACCGTCACATCCTGCTTGAATATGCGGTGCAGATGCGCCAGGCCGGCGGCGACATCGCCTATCTGGTGATGGGCCTGCTCGACCGGCTGCCCGAGACCGACCGCGTCGAGCTACTACGGCTGATCGCGCTCGACGACCGCCAGGCGGTTGCGGCCGCGGCGCTCGACCGGCTGGAGCGCTTGGCGCAGGGCGAGGCCGGCCCGCAGGCGTTGGCTGCGCTGCACACGCTGCACTTCGTGCTGCCGCCCGCGCTCGTTCCCGTCGCCGAACGCAGCTTGCGCAAGCTTCACTTTGGCGGGCTGCGCTATGAGCCGCCCGCGCCGCACGGCATGCGCTGCCTGATCAGCCCGGCAGATATGGGCGGCTTCCAGAGCATCTGGTTCGTGCGTATGCCTGCCGCGGACGGCGCCGGACAGGATGCAGGCGGCGCACTGCTGGGCGTGATCGCCAATGGCCGCACGGGATTGGCCCATGCCTTTGGCCGCGAACGCATGGCAGCAGAGGAACTGCCCGCCCCATACCCCGTGGGCGAGACGGTTGCGATCCACGCGCGCGACGACCGCAGCACAGCCATGCTCGAAGCCCCTTTTGACTTCGGCCGATGGCGCATACAGGCCGCACTAGCCGCACACTGGCGGACGAGTTCCGAACTGCCCGACGAGTTTAAGCTCTACTGCGACATGATCGCACGGTACGCCGCGCCGGCAGTCTCGCCGGAATTGGCGGCGATCTTTACCGGCGAACCGGCCGAGGATGTCGCGCTGCAGACGGCGGATGACCTGCATGCGGACGCTGCGAATTTGCTAGGCCACCCGGCGATGGCGGGCTGGATGCGCCCGCATGGCCTGCTCGCCTTGCGTCATGAGAGGCCGCTGCGCATGAGCGCTGCCGCACGCGCGGCGCTGGCGCGCACCATCTTGGCCGAGTTGGAGGAACACCCGGAGCAGGAATTGTTGCGCCTGGCGATGACGGAGGGACTGCGCAGCCAGGCCGCGTGGCTGCTGATCGCGGGCAGCCGCGAGCAGAGCGACCGCGCCTTGCGGCTGGCCCGCGCCCTGCCGCACCTGCCGCCCAGCAGCAACCCGCTGCTTGCGCTGATCGTGGAAGCTGGGTTGAACGCGTCACAGGCGAGCAGTGACGCCGGCTAGCCGCCTGCTTGCTGCGGCTGCAACCCAAGCAAACTGAAACAAAGAGCGCCGCCCAACCGGACGGCGCTCTTTACGTTTCGGATAACCGGCCTAGAAAATGCCGAACTCGTCCTTCGCCTCGTCGGACATCATGTCCGGGTTCCAGAACGGCGTCCAGGTGAGGTGAATGTTCACCTCCGCCAGGTCCGGAAAGGCCATGTGCACCTCGCGCTGCGTGGTGCTGATAATTTCCGGGCCGGCGGGGCACCCCGGGCTGGTGAGCGTCATGGTGACTTCGGCGCTCGGCTCGTCGGTGATCTCCACGTCGTAGATCAGCCCCAGGTCGACGATGTTCATCATCAGTTCCGGGTCGCGCACTTTGGCGCGGATCAACTCGCGGACCTCATCGGCAGTTGGTATACTCATTAGTTCTCGTTCCTCCCTGGTTCGTTCACTCCAGCCGTGCCGCAAGCGCTCTATGCGGCGGGCGCTTCCATCAACACATCATCGCCTTCGACGCGCACGGCATAGATCGCGGTCGGCTCGAAGGCGGGCATGCGCACGGCCATGCCGGTGCGCACGTCGAAGCGCGCGCCGTGGCGCGGGCATTCCACCAGGCAGCCGTCGACGATTTCCCCTTCGACCAGCGGGCCGCCGTCGTGGGTGCAGACATCTTCGATGGCGTAGAATTCGCCGTCCAGGTTGAACAGGGCGATGCGCACATCCTCGATCTCGATCAGCTTGCTCTCGCCGGGGGGCACCTCGCCCACCGTGGCTACTTTGATATAGTCGCTCATGCCAGCCGCTTCCTCAGTGCATTTCTCGGTGAATGAATCCGTATGTCTGTCGATGGGAGATTGTGAACCGTCTACTCCGGCCATTCCTCCAGGCCCCACACGCCGGCCTTGAGCGCCTTGAGCGGCAAGAGCGCACACTTCAGGCGCACGGGCCCGATTTCGATGCCCAGCATGTCGAGGATGAACTCCTTGTCCCAGGTTTTCACCTCTTCGATGTCTTTGCCGAGGATCTCCTCCATGAGCATGCTGGCTGTGGCTTGGCTAATGGCGCAGCCCTGGCCATCGAAGGCGGCGTCGACGACCTTGCCGTCTTCGACTTTCAGTTCAATCGTGATCTCGTCACCGCAGAACGGGTTCGTGTCGTAGTAGTGAATATCTGCGTCTTCGATATGGCCCTTGCGCCGCGGGTGGCGGTAGTGGTCCAGGATTGCTTCTCGATAGAGGTCGTCCATGAGTTGCCAGCTTCTTTCGGCGGGCGGCCGCTGCTCGGTCACTCGCATGGCGCCTGGCCGGCGGCCTACCAGGCGAAAATCTGTACGGCGCGCTCCAACCCGCTCACCAGTTGGTCGATGTCTTCCGTCGTGTTATAGAAGTACAGGCTGGCGCGTGCGCTAGCCGGGATGCCGAACCGGTCGTGAATGGGCTGGGCGCAGTGATGCCCGGCGCGCACGGCCACGCCGGCCTGATCCAGGATCGCCGCCAGGTCATGCGGGTGGATCTCGTCCACCGTGAATGAGATAAGGCCGCTGCGCTGTTCCGGTTCCGGCCCCAAGATGCGCAAGCCCTCCACCTGGCCCAACCGCTCGTAGGTATAGGCGACCAGGGCGCGCTCATGCGCATTGACCCAGTCCATGCCCAGCGCGCTCAGGTACTCCGCGGCTGCGCCCAGGCCGACCGCCTCGGCGATCGACGGGGTGCCGGCCTCGAACTTGTACGGCACGGCGTTCCACTTGCTGGCCGACATCTTGACCTCGCGGATCATGTCGCCGCCGCCCATCCAGGGCGGCATCGCCTCCAGCAGTTCGCGCTTGGCGTAGAGCGCGCCGCTGCCCGTCGGGCCGCACATCTTATGCCCGCTAAAGGCCAGGAAGTCCACGTCCAGCGCCTGGACATCCACCGGCATGTGGGGCACGCTCTGCGCGCCGTCGAGCAGCACTTTGGCGCCGACGGCATGCGCCGTCGCGATCAGTTCCGCCGCGGGGTTAACCGTGCCCAGCACGTTGCTGACATGGATGAAGCTGACCAGCTTGGTGCGCTCGTTGATCAGGCTGCCCAGGTCGCTCACATCGAGCAGCCCGTCCAGGCTGAGGGGGATGTAGCGCAGGGTGAAGCCGATCTGGTCGCGTAAAATCTGCCAGGGGACGATGTTGCTGTGGTGCTCCATCTCGGTGATCAGCACTTCGTCGCCCGGCTTGAGGTTGGCCCGTCCCCACGAGTTGGCGACCAGGTTGATCGACTCTGTCGTGCCGCGGGTGAAGACAATCTGCTTCTCGCTCGGCGCGTGGAGGAAGCGGGCGATGCGCACGCGCGCCTGTTCATAGAGCGCGGTCGCCTCTTCGCTGAGCGTGTGCACCCCGCGGTGGACGTTGGCGTTGTGCAGGCGGTAGTAATCGTCCATCGCTCGCAGCACGGCTTCCGGCTTCTGGCTGGTGGCAGCGTTGTCCAGATAGACCAGTCGCTTTTCGCCGATGCGGCGCGCCAAAATGGGAAACTCGCGCTTTAGCTCTTCCGCCCGATCCGTCACAGCTGCCGGCTTCATCTCCATGAGCATACGACCTTTGTCCTGTGTCTTATCATGGCCTGCGTCGCAGCGCGATCTTGCAGGCCATCGGCTATCATACCCCAGCGGCATTCGTCCGCCAAAACCGGACGAGGCGCCCGCCGCTTGGCTGCTTGTCGCACAGCCCGGCGGGAAGACGCCTCGTCCGCTGTTGCGGGCTTTAGCCGCCGATCTTGCGTTCGATCACGCGTTCCAACTTGGTCACGACGCTTTCC
>CAYXRG010000109.1:0-11354 GCA_964467575.1 uncultured Caldilineaceae bacterium
ATCCGGGTCGACGGCGACGTTGAGCGCTTCCGCCAGGGCGTCGGCGGTTTCGCTGGCGTAGCCGGTGAGGTTCAACGAGCCGATAGCCGGGTCCGAGTGGATCAGCGAGGTGATGCGCACGGCGTTAGCCTGCACAGGGGCCGACCAGCCCCACATCGCCATGTCATAGTTGCGCCCCTGGGCGACGTCGAAGCCGGGCCAGACCGCATCTTCCCACGTAGCCTGCTCTACGACCGCGACCGCTGCGTCCATGCCGATCTCGTTGCGCAGCATCTCGCTCACCACTTCGGCTGTGCGCAGCCGCAGCGCGTTGCCGCTAGGCGTGAGGAACTCGACCTTCAGCGGAGCGCCGCCCGCCTCGCGGATGCCGTCGCCGTCGCTGTCGGTGATGCCGGCTTCGTCGAGCAGGGCGCGGGCTTGATCCGGGTCGTATTCGGTGACCACCGCTTCGTTGAAGAATGGCGACGCCGGGTGGATCCAGCCGATGCTGCCCGGCGTGGCGGCGCCCAGATAGACGGTATCGATCAGTTCCTGCCGGTCGATGGCCAGGGAGACGGCGCGTCGCACTTCGGCGCGGTCGAAGGGGAACTTCGTCATGTCGTAGGTGAGCATATCAGTGGTGAAGAGCGCGCCTTGCGCCAGATTGATCTGCCTAGACGCACTCAGCAGTGCAATCTGCTCCGGCAGGACGGGGCGAGCCAGCATGTCCGCCTCGCCGGTCTGGAGCGCGGTCAGGCCGCCGGTGTCGTCGGCGTAGATAATCGCCGTAATCTCGGCAACGGCTGGGGCGCCTGCGAAGTATTCGGGGTTCGCCGTGAAGCGGTAGTACTGATCCGGTCTGTATTCAACCAGCCGGTACGGCCCTGTACCCACATTGCTCGCACTCTCGAAGGCGTGCGCCGCCGGGTCTTCAATATTGGCCCAGATATGTTCGGGCATGATCGGCACGTCTGCCAACACGCTCAACTCGAAGAGGGGAGTCGGCGCGGTCAGGGTGAGGACGACCTGGTGTTCTCCGGCGACTTCGGCGCTCTCCACCGGGGCCAACGCACGGGTAAAGCGGCTCTGCGTGTGCGCCTTGAAGTAATCGACCGTGAACTTGACGTCGCCGGCGCTGAAGGGCTCGCCGTCGTGCCACGAAACGTCGTCGCGCAGGTCGATTGTCACGGTCAACCCGTTTTCGCTGACGGATAGCCCGCGGGCCAGCCAGGGCTGAGCCATGCCGTCGACGTCAGTCTGGTAGAGCGTATCGTACTGGAGCAGGAGCAGGTTCCAGCCGGGGTAGCCGGTGACATAGGTGTAGGGGGTGAGGGTGGACTCGTCGCCCATGACGCCGATGCGCAGTTGGACCGGTTCGCTCACCGTTGTTTCGGCGGCTGTTTCGACGGACGCCGCGGGCGAGGCCGGGGCGCAGGCCGCTAAGGCTGCTGCAACGAAGCCGATCAGGGCTATCCGCAACCAGTTTCGGGTCGTATGTGTGGACATTGTCGCCTCCGTAAGCGTGCTGTTATTGCGAAAAATTGCAATAGTTGCCATTGTACGGCATCGCATGCTTTTGGAGAAATGCGGCGGAGGATGGATGTGGAATGGACCGGCGACGCGAGGTATGCTGATGCGCTTATGTGGTGTTGCGGCAGGCGGCGCAAAGGCCGACCAACATCAGGTGATGGGCGTCGAGATCGAAACCGTAGCGCTCGCGGAGAGCGGCGCGCAGTTGCTCGACCGGCTCGACGTCGATCACGATCTCGCGGCGACAGGCGCGGCAGATGAGGTGGTGATGCGGCGCACGGCCGGCAATGGCATAGACGGCTTCGCCATGATGCAATTCAGCCTTAGCGATCAGCCCCTGGTCGACGAGGAAGTCGAGGCTGCGATAGACCGTTGCAGGGTTGATGGCCGCGTCCTGTGTACGCACGCGCTCCAGGATGCCGGCTAGGGTGCTTTGGCCGCCGCCGGCGCAGACGGCATCCATGACGGCCCGGCGTTGCGGCGTGACCCGGTAACCGCGCGTGCGCAGTTCTGCGGCGTAGTCCCATGTGTCGTGGCTCATCGGCTGTTCTTCGGCAGTTGCTCCTGGGCTATCTTGTCACGGCTCATCTCGCCTGAACGCCAGTGTAGCGCACGGGTGTAGGCGCGTCAAAGTCGCGCGGCGGCGACCCCGCCGGCATTGCGGTTTGCGTCATTGCAGGCTAGACTACCCGTGCTGA
Source organism: uncultured Caldilineaceae bacterium (assembly GCA_964467575.1). GTDB lineage: Bacteria > Chloroflexota > Anaerolineae > Caldilineales > Caldilineaceae > JASGTU01. Next base: position 2,208 of record CAYXRG010000109.1, read on the forward strand.
TCCGTCATCCGGTATAATCCGGCGCCGGCAGACTCGTCCGCCCGCCACAGCCGCCCTAGAAAGTCGCAGACATGGCGTCTCCTGTCGTCGAATCACGCAGTCCCTCCGCTGCTGAACCTTCCACTCCGCAAGAAATCGACGCCTTTGTCAAGGCCAATACGGGCTGGAACTTTGGCGTCAACCTGCTGGATATCTCGTTTATGATGTTGGGCATGAGTCTGGTCTCGCGTGAGACGGTCATGCCCGTTCTTGTCAGTTCGCTGACCGACTCCAAGCTGGCTGTGGGCCTCATCGGCGCCACGGTCGGGCTAGGTTTCTACTTGCCGCAACTACTGACGGCCGAATATACCGAGCGACTGCGCTATAAGAAGCCGTTTGTCGTCACGCTCGGCTTCCTGGGGGAGCGGCTGCCCTATCTGCTGATCGCCGTCACGATCTGGCTGTGGGCGCTGCGTGCGCCGCTGGCTGCGCTCACGCTCTTTTTCATATTCCTGGGCATGACCACATTCAGCGCAGGTGCGGCCAACCCGGGTTGGTACGATATGATCGCTAAGGTGATCCCGGTGCGCCGCCGCGGCCTCTGGTCCGGGTTGGGGCACAGCCTCGGCGCGGGCATGGGTATTGCCGGGGCGGCGCTCGTCGGCTGGACGCTGCAACACTTCCCTTATCCCACAAACTATGTCGTGCTTTTTGGGCTGGCCTTCGTCATGGTCACCATCTCTTGGGTCGGGCTGGCGCTTAACCGGGAGCCGCCAAGCCTGGTCGCCAAAGAGCCGACGCCCTTCATGCGCTATCTGCGCCGTCTGCCCGCCGTCCTGCGCGACAACCCCAACTACCGCGCCTTTCTGATCGGACGCATGACGGTGCAGGCCGGGGCGATGGCTTCGGTCTTCTTCATTGTCTACGGACGCACGCGCTTCGCTATCGACGCCACGGGCATCGGCGCCTTGACGGCTGTGCTGATCGGCAGCCAGGCGGTGATGAACCTCGTGTGGGGGCTATGGGGGGACCGTAACGGGCACAAGCGGGTCCTGACGGCCGCGGCTTTTGCGCTGGCGCTGGCCTCCTTGGCGGCCTTGCTCGCCCCCTCGGCGGCGTGGCTGGCGGTGACGTTCTTCCTGTTGGGCGCGTATCTCGCCGCCGATTCCGCCTCCGGCTTGAACATCATCCTGGAGTTCTGTGCGCCGGAGGATCGCCCCACGTACATCGGGCTGACCAACACCTTGTTTGCGCCGGTGATCGTGGTCGCCCCCTTAATCGGGGGATGGCTGGCATCTGTAATGGACTATGGCGGCATGATGGTTGTCGCCATGATCATTGCCGCGCTGGGCGCGCTGCAACTGCTTTTCGGCGTGGAGGAGCCGCGGCACGCTAGCCGGGCCGCCGCGGGCCGGCTAGACTGAAGGGCTTAGCTCGGTCGAAACCTAGCGGATAGGCGTCGCATAGGGCGCACCTGACGCAAACCTCACGCAATGCCAACATTTTGGCGTTTTTCTGGTACAATATGCGCTGAACCGTAACGGGCCTTGTTCGTATGCAACGAGGCGGAGAACCTGTTCGGCGAAATATCTCAACAGAACAATTGACTCCGCTCTCGCTTCCGGCTGAACAATAGGCGTATTCAAGCGCCCAGGCCGGATCAGCGCGTTGCATCTAGCGGCAAGCTCGTTATGTCGAGGCGTATGCCGCCGGCATGGCCATACCCTTGGTCGCCGGCGTCGTATTGACCTCAAGCTGCCTCGCCTCACCCGGCAGCCCGTCACATCGAATTGTCAGGGCATTCGGTCAGCTTGCTGATGCGGAAGCGCTCTGGCTCCGGTTCACAACGTCAAATATGGAGGACAACGGGCAAAGAGATGAGCAACGAGACAACCAACAAGAACAGTTTCAACGCAGCAGCGCACTGGCACGCGTTGCCGGTTGACGAGACGTTTGAACTGCTGGAGGCGACGCCCGAAGGGTTGAGCGAAGCTCAAGTCGCACAGCGTCTCGAAGAATTCGGCAAAAACCAACTGCCTGCGCGCGAACCGCCTACGGTATTCGAGGTCATACTGCACCAGTTCGCCAGCCCGCTGATCTACATTCTGTTGGCTGCGGGCGCGGTCGCCCTGCTCCTGCAAGATTACAAAGACGCCGTGTTTATCTTCCTCGTCGTCTTGCTCAACGCCGCTATCGGCACATTTCAGGAATGGCGTGCAGAACAGAGCGCACACAGTCTGCAAAGCCTATTGAAGACGAAGGCCACTGTCCGGCGCGATGGCAAGCGGCGCGAAGTGTCTGCCGACGACATTGTGCCGGGCGACATCATCTCGCTGGAATCCGGCGACAGGGTCCCGGCCGATCTGCGCTTGTTTCAGGAGAAGAACCTGTCCGTCGATGAATCGTTTCTTACGGGAGAGTCCATCGCAACGGACAAGAGCGTCGAGGCGCTCGAGGACGACAGCGCGGTCAGCGAGCGCATCAATATGGCCTATGCCGGTTCAACTGTCGCTTCCGGTCGTGGGACCGGGATCGTCGTGGCGACCGGCACAGCGACCGAGGTCGGCAAGATCGCCAAGTACATCGCCCAGGAAGCCGGCGGCAAGCCGCCGCTGTTGATTCGCACCGAGCGTTTCGCCCGGCAGATCGCGGTCATCGTGCTGACCGTCGCCATCGTCATGGGGGCGGTGCTGGTCCTGCAGGGCGCGCATTTGCAGGAAGTGTTTTTCATCGTCATCGCCATGGCCGTTTCCGCCATTCCGGAAGGGCTGCCGGTGGCGCTGACCGTCGTGTTGTCGATTGCCAGCGCACGCATGGCGAAGCGCAACGTGATCGTACGCAAGCTCACCGCGGTGGAGAGCCTGGGGAGCTGCACCTGTATCGCCAGCGACAAGACCGGTACGCTCACCGTCAACCAGCAGACGGTCAAACTGGTTGTATTGCCGGACGGGCAGCGCATCGAGATCACCGGCCAAGGTTACAACGCCGACGGTGAAGCCGTTTTCGACGATGACGCGGTAGCAAACGGTCGCGGCAAAGACTCACTTGCCCAGATCGTCGAGGCGACCGTTCTCTCCAATGAAGCGACCTTGACCCGCGACGATGAGAAATGGGAGCATCAGGGAGATGCGATGGATGTGGCTCTTCTGGCGTTGAGCCACAAGAGCGGGTTGGAGCCGGAGGCGATTCGCGCCGGGCATGAGATCGTGGCCGAGATCCCCTTCGAATCCGACCAGCGTTACAACGCCAGCGCCTACCGTCGCGATGGCGTGATCGAGGTAGCGGTCAAAGGCGCTATGGAGTCCGTATTGCCGTTCTGCGAAACGATGCAAGAGAATGGCGAGGTCCAGCCGCTTGACGCGGAGCGCATCCGGCATCAGGTCGAAGAAATGGCCGAAGCCGGTTATCGCGTGCTGGTGGTGGCGACGGGCCGCGTTGACGAACTGCCGGCGCCGGAGTCGTTTGACGAAAAACAGTTCCCGCCGCTGACTCTGCTGGGGATGGTCGGATTCATCGACCCGCTGCGGCAGGAGACCAAGGCGGCGGTGCACGAGGCCATGAACGCGGGGGTCCGTGTGGTGATGATCACCGGCGACCACCCGACGACTGCGCTGTCGATCGCGCGCGAGCTGGAGATAGCCGGCCCCTCTGATCAGGCGGTCACCGGGCAGGAACTGGCCAGGCTGCGCGAGGAAGACCCGGAGGAGTTTGGCGAGGTGATCCGGAAGGCCGCTGTCTTCGCCCGCGTCTCGCCTCAGCAGAAGCTTCAGATCGTGGACGCGTTGATCGAGGCGGGCGAATATGTGGCTGTTACCGGAGATGGCGTTAACGACGCCCCGGCCTTGCGTAAAGCGAATATCGGCGTCGCCATGGGGTCGGGCACCGATGTGGCTAAGGATACGGCTTTGATGATTGCCGCCGACGACAACTTCGCTTCGATTGTCAGCGGGATCGAAGAGGGTCGTTTTGCCTATGCCAACGTGCGCAAGGTGACGTTGTTGTTGATCGCGACCGGCGCGGCGGAGTTGTTGCTGTTGGGGTTGGCGATCCTTTTCCAATATCCGATACCGCTGTTGGCGGTTCAAATCCTGTGGTTGAACCTGGTGACAAACGGCATCCAGGATGTCGCTCTGGCGTTCGAGGCCGGCGAAAAGAAGGTGATGGAGTTGCCGCCGCGCAGACCTTCGGAGGGCCTGTTCAACCGCTCCATGATCGAGCAAGTCGTCGTCGCAGGGCTGACGATGGGTTTGGTCTGCTTCGCGTTCTGGATGTATCTCATGGCGAACGGCTGGGATGAGTCCGAGGCGCGGAATCTGCTGTTGACGCTGCTTGTCACGATGCAGTTCTATCATGTTCTGAACTGCCGCTCGGAATATCAATCAGCCTTCAAGATTCCGCTGCGCAACAACCGCGTACTCGCGTTCGGCATGTTGGCCGCTCTGATCATCCACATTCTGGCGCTTCATGTGCCGCTGTTGCAGGATATCCTGCGCACGCAGCCGTTGTCGCTGAACACCTGGTTGATGCTGTTGGTCTTTGCCAGCCCCATCATGATCGTGATGGAGCTTTACAAGCGCTTTTGGGCCAGCGTTCCGGCAAGAAAGGCGGCGGCGTTGAGCCAAGCATAGCGCCTGGACTAGGGGCGCCATTGATCGGTGCAAGGCGGCATCAAATTTAGTAGCCGAATTAACGCCGCTCTTCTGGTACAATAGATGCAGGATTGCGGCGAGGTGAGAAAGGAGATGCGAAATGCTTCTGCACAGAAGCGTCAGGCGCGCAGCGCCGAGGGCTGTCGCGTTTAGCTGGCTGGCCCTGACGCTATTGGCGCTGTCTAGTTGCGTCGTTACGCCGGCCGGCATCGTCGTCGACGACGGCGAACAGCCGCTCGCCGCGGTGCAGGCCGGCGTCCTCCGCCTCTATGACGGCCCCGGTTACGACTACGCGTCGACGGGAGCGCTCTATCGCCACGAGCAAGCGGCCGCGCTGGGCAAGGAGGATGAGTGCCGCTGGCTCTATCTGCGCGCTGCTGATGGCAGGGCAGGTTGGGTTCCGGCCGGCCCGCTCTACGTGACGCTGGACAGCGCCTGCGAACGGGTCGCCAAGGCCGTAATGGTCGATCCGCCCGCTCCCCAGCCCGGCGACGCCGCAATGCTTTCCACATACGCACGCCTCTCTTATCTCGCCAAGCGTTACCCTCAGGCAGCGGACGAGTTCAGCCAGGCGCTGGCGTTGGATGCGAACGATGCCCTTGCCTACTACGGCCGGGGGGCGGCTCGGGCGGCGATGGGCGACTTCGAGCGGGCGATCATGGACTTTGACCAGGCGCTCGACCTGAACCCCGACCTGGGGCCTGCGATCCGCGACCGAGGCGCGGCCAACGCCGGACTGGGCCGCAGCCAACAGGCGCTGCAAGACCTGAGCCGAGCCATCGCGCTGGCGCCGGACGCCGCCGCGAGCTATGTTCTGCGCGGCGGCGTCTATAGCGACATCGGCGCCTACTTGGAGGCCGTCGGCGATTTCAACCGTGCTGTCGAACTCGACCCGGACAACCTCGCTGCCTACTATGGGCGCGGGCTGGCTCATGCCCATCTGAACAACCGGCTGCGCGCCATCCAGGATTGGACCAAGGCAATCGAGTTGGATCCCGACCTTGTCGCCGCCTACGGTGATCGCGGCCTTGCATACGCGCTCGGCGGCCAACTCAATCTGGCGATCGCCGACTACGATCGCGCAATTGAGTTGGACCCGGCCGACGCACGCGCCTATATGAACCGGGGACTGGCTTTCGCAGAATTGGGCGACTATGAGCAGGCGATACGCGATTGTGACAAGGCTGTCGAACTGGAGCCTGAGTCGGCGGATGTCTACCACAACCGCGGGTATGTCTACTACCAGGCGGGACGCTATCCGGAGGCGATACACGATCTGGAGCGGTCCCTAGAGTTGGACCCCGGCGCGGCGGACCGTGGGCAGGTCGAGGAGTTGATCGGTCGCCTGCGAACCCTCGAATAGGACGGGCGAACGGACACCCGCCTGCACGGGGCCAAAAACGACAACAGCGTAAAGTAACGAATTGAAGGTGTGCCACATATTATCGCAAGAGCGCCGGGGTTTTCTCTCTGCGCCTTGGCGGTTTCTGTGACCGCGTTTGCTCGCGTCCGTCCGGCTTGACGTATTTTACGCGCTTTGACCCGCCTGCGCATATCGGCTATAGTAGAATGTTGATCTGCATCTGTCTGGCCGGATGCATTGTCGTTGTTTCAAGTCCAGGACTCAAATCGCCCGATCGGAACGCTGTCTGTTACGTTTGCCAATGCATTTGATTCGCGTCTGTGCCGTTAATAAAGGCCGGGGGCTGATGAGTATGCCGGCGCGTTTTGGCTGTATCTAGGGGGGAGCGCGCTTTCGGAGCGATCCGCCCTGATCTGTCGAGGGATCTGCCATGAGCGATTTCACGGTCGTCGAGTGGACGGACGAGTCCATCCCGATATTGCTGGACCTGACGCAGACTGCGCCTCCAGCGCCTAGCGCGGCCGCCAAGTCCGAGGCATCTTGGCGGTGGAAGCACGAAGAGAACCCCTTCGGCCGTTCCTACGGCATTATCGCCCTGGACGAAGCCGCCGGAACCGCCGGCGACGAAGGCCGGCGCGCCGCCGCAGTACGCATGTGGCTCCGTTGGCATTTTCGCACACCTTCTGATGACGCGATACGAGCGGCGCGCGCAATCGATGCGGCTACCCAGCCGGACTGGCGCCGGGGAGAGTTTTCGCAGCTCACGCGGCAGGCAGTCGCGGATCTGGCTGCAGATGGGACGCTCCTCATCTACAACACGCCGAACGCCTACAGCCTGCCCGGTTATCTGGAGATGGGCTGGCAGGCTGTCGATAACCGGCCGATCTATCTGCGCCTGCTGCGGCCTTTGCGCATGGCATTGCGCCGCATGCGTCCGTGCACGGCGAACGCCGTCGCAACGAGGGCCTTCTTCGACGAGGATGTGATGCTGCCGTGGGCGGAGTTTGTCGAACGGCACGCAGCCCAAGCGTTTGAACTTGCCGATAGGTGGGAACGACGACGCAGGCATGCAGGTTTGCGTACAGAGCGCTCGCAAGCGTACTATTCATGGCGTTATGGTCGGCATCCTCACATAACGTACTGGGTGTGTCCAGTATGGATGCCGGGTCAGGCGAATAGCATTCTGGCGGGCTTCGCCGTGTTGCGCCCCCATGTGCGTTCCGGCTGTCAGGGAGTTGTGCTGTGTGAAATGGCGCTTGCCGAACCTGCGCGCGAATTAGGGCGGCGGTTGGCCCATAGACTGGCTGCCCATACGCAGGCGGATTTTATCGCGGCTCACTTCGCCCGCGGAACCGTGGAATTGGAGTGCTTGCGGCGGGCGGGTTTTTTCCGCCTGCCCAAGCGGAGCTTGACGCTTGCCGTGCGCCCGTTGGCCGAACTGCCGCTTGATCCCTGCCTGCCCGAAGCGTGGGATGTGACGCTCGGCGATCTGGAGATCTTCTAGAGGTTGGGGCGGTTTATGTTGTGCAGAAATGAGGAGCAATCCAATTGGCAGGACCAGAGCATTCGGTGTTGATGGTGTGTACGGCCAATCGGGTCCGGTCGCCGATGGCGGAAGCGCTGCTTAAGGAACTGGTTGCGGCGGATAGCCCGTCCGATGCATGGCGAATCGAGTCCGCCGGTACATGGGCTGTGGAGGGGCTGCCCGCAATGCCCAGGACGGAAGCGGTGCTGGCTGAACGCGGCATCGACATCAGCGCACACGCTTCCCGGCCGATTGAAGAGTGTGATATGGCGTCGTTCAACCTCGTGCTGGTCATGGAAACGGGCCATCGGGAGGCCGTCATCCGCGAGTTTCCGGAGATCGCGGGCCGCGTCTACCTGATTAGCGAGATGGCCGGTATGAACGACGACGTCCATGATCCCGTGGCAGGCACGCTAGCAGACTACCGGCGCACGGCGGATGGGTTGCATCGAATTCTGGCAGCAGGCATGTCTCGCATCCGGCAGTTGGCAGCTCACCCGGAAGATGCCGATGCGGTCTGACTGGTTTGAGGGCGAAATCGACAGCGCTTGGCCGGCGCAGGAATCACCCGCATCGGGAGAGGCAAAACATAGCGGAACATAGAGGTTTTGCGCGCTATGCTTGGGGCGTGCTGGCGATCAACCTGGGCGTCATCCTGTGGGGCGCGTTCGTGCGCGCTACCGGCTCCGGTGCGGGATGCGGCAGCCATTGGCCGTTGTGCAACGGTCAGGTTATCCCGCGCGAGCCGGCGGTCGAGACGCTGATCGAACTGTCGCACCGCCTGACAAGCGGCCTGGCGCTGATCGCGGTCGTGGCGCTGCTGATCTGGGCGCGGCGAGCCTTCCCCAAGGGTCACGGCGCGCGCTGGGCTGCGGGCTGGAGCATGGCGTTCATGGTCATCGAGGCGCTGATCGGCGCGGGGTTGGTGCTGCTGGAGTATACGGCGTCCAACGTATCGGTGGCACGCGCCTATTGGATGGCGGGCCACCTGGTGAATACCTTTATCCTGCTGGCTTTCCTCGCTTTGACGGCGTGGCTGGCGGCAGGCAACCCGCGCCCCAGGCTGCGCGGCCAAGGCGCGGCCATGTGGCTGATCGCGCCCGGTCTGCTGGGCATGTTGGTTCTGGGCGCAAGCGGCGGAGTGACCGCTCTGGGCGATACGCTGGTCTTTACGGCAGGCATCTCGCCGGAGGACTCGCCCATCGTGGCCCAATTGGTGGCGTTGCGCATCTACCACCCCATCCTGGCCTTTGTAGTTGGCGGGCTGGTCGCCATCGCGGCGCTGGCGGCGGTGAAGCGCCGCCATACGCAGCAAGTGCGGCGGCTAGCGTGGGCGATCGGCGCGCTGTACGTTGCGCAATTGATCCTGGGCGCGGTCAACGTGGCGCTGAAGGCCCCCGTGCCGATCCAACTTCTGCATCTGTTCCTGTCGAATCTGATCTGGATTGCCCTTGTGCTGGTGAGCAGCGAGGCGCTGGCACAGCCGGCGGCGCGGCAGGCCGCAGAGCCCGGCGCCGATGCGATCTCGCCCTCCCTGGCTGCGTAGGCTGTTTCCGCCAAGGAGAGATACGTTTTCCCGGTTGGCGATGTAGAGAACCCATTATATAAGCGGCGTGAAAGGCCTGCCTTAG
>CAYXRG010000110.1:0-6325 GCA_964467575.1 uncultured Caldilineaceae bacterium
CTTCTTGGAATGAGCTGCTTGCGGTTGTCATCGCTGTGCGCGACGATCATCTGCCTACAGCATAGCAAGGGGGTGTCGCATGAGTATCCAGGATCTATTCAGGGTCTGATATGCGGTGTTTCAATCTTGAGACACAGGGGGCAAGCGCAGAGTAACGGTTGTGCCCTGGTCCAGCCGGCTCTCGATATGCGCCGTACCGTCGTGTCGCTCGACAATTGCTTTGACTAAGGCCAGGCCGATGCCGCTTCCTGATGTTTTTTCGATTTGGTGCGCCCGATAAAGCTCCTCCCAGACATGCGCCAAGGCGGCAGACGGTATGCCGATGCCGGTATCCGATATGCGGATGAGGAGTTCTTGTTGCGCTGATATGTCCATGCGTACGGCGTCGCCGGGGCGCGAGTATTTGAGCGCATTGTCCAGCAGGTTGTGGATAGCCAGGACGAGCAGGTCTTGGTCAAAGGTCCAGACATCTTGGCCGGCGCTTACTCCGGCCGTCAGGGTGCGTCGAGCCGCCTCAAACCGTTCGCGCTCGGCCTGGAGCATATCCGCGACGAAGACGTGCAGATTGACCGGCTGGAGGTTGAGGGGCTGGGTTTCCAACTCGGCCAGCTTGCGCAGATCGGTGACGAGGCGGCTAAGGCGCGAGGTTTCGGCTTCAAGCGTGGCGACGATCTGCGCTTGGCGTTCGTCCAGGTTTGTTAGGGCGAGGGTCTTGACGCCTACTTGCAGGGCGGTCAGCGGGTTCTTGAGCTCATGGTCCAGGCGGCTCAGAAAGCGACGGTGTTCGGCCAGGGTCTGCCGCCGAGCTTGGCGGATGCTGCGCGTGCGCAGATGGTTCATGGAGATCTGCACCATGCGATGGATGGCGGCAACCAGTGTGATGCTGAGCAGGACGACGAGCAGCACCACGTCGATATCTTCCGGCACCAAGACAAAGGCGCCGGCCAGGAACATGCGCACCAGCAGGAGCAGGCCGAGCACGCCGAGGGCGAGGGGCAACAGATAGCGGCTGTTGCGCAGGCGCATCATGGCTCGACTTCCACCGGAGCGATATACCGGTAGCCCGCCCCCGGAACGGTTTCGATGAATGCCGGGGCAGAGGCGTCATCCTGTAGGGCTTTGCGCAATTCGGCGATGCGCGTGTCGACCACGCGTTCGCCCACGCCGCTTTCCCAGCCCCACACTACATCGAGCAGTTGGCTGCGCGTCACCAATTCGTCGGGGTGCGTCATGAAGTGCTCCAAGAGGGAGACCGCTTTGGGCGTGAGCGGAACTTCATGGCCGGAGACGTAGACGCGGCGGGCGCTCCGGTCGAGCATGACGAGGCCGCTTTTGAGGCGGCGCGAGGATTGCAGCGCCTGTCTGCCCGCCAACGTGCGGCGTAATACTGCCCGGATGCGAACGACCAGTTCCTGGGGATCGAAGGGCTTGTTCAGATAATCGTCCGCGCCTTCTTCGATGGCCATGATGCGCTGGGCAGTTCCGGTCACTTGCGTGAGCAGGATGACCGGCGTCCAGTCTGCGCCAACGCGCAGACGGCGCAACGCCTCGCGGCCGTCGAGCCGGGGCATGAGCACGTCCAGAACGATCAGGTCCGGGCTGTGGCGCGCGGCTGCGTCCAGCGCCTCCTCGCCGTCGCGCCCTGTGACCACCTCAAAGCCCGACAGTTCCAGAAAGGTTTTGAGCGTCGAGAGAATCGATTCCTCATCGTCGACAAGCAGAATGAGAGGGCGGGCGTCTGTACTCATCGGAGGACCTTGGGTCTGGCGTTGCTCATATCTGTTCGGACGTGTTCGGCGCGTTGGGCGCGCTCACCGCGTTCACTACATCCGGCGCGTTCACCGTGTCGGGGATTGTGTCCATGGTTAACAGGACTAGGAGCCAACGAGAGTCAGGGTTGCTGGCGAGGATCATGACGACGATCACGGTGAGGGGAATGGCGAGGATAAAGCCGAGCGGGCCAAGCACCCAGGCCCAGAAGACGAGGGAGGCCAACGCAACGGCAGGCGTCAGGTTCAGGCCTTGTCCCATCATGGCGGGGGCGACGATGTTTTCGATGCCCATGTTGATCAGGAGCACGCCTAAAAAGGCGAGGACGGCCCACCAGAGGCCGGATTCGGCAAGGGCCAAGATGGCGGGAGGAAGGGCGGCGATGGTCACGCCGATGTACATGATGAAGCCCAGGAAGAAGGCGAGGATGCCCCACAACACGGCTAGGTCGACGCCCAGAATCGCCAGCCAAAGCGTGATGGCCGTTGCAACAATCAGGTTGACGCGTACACGAATCGTGAAGAAGCGGGCGACGCGCTGCGCGATCTGGGCGGCTTGGGCATTGAGTAGATTGCCCGGCCCCCATTCGCGGTCCACGCGCTCCGACAGATGTGTGGTCTGGAGCAGCAAGAAAACCGTCGTCACCAACACAATCACGCCGGTCACGATCAACGAACCCAGATTGGTCAGCAGGCGCGCCGTGGTGGTGATCAACACCTGCCGATTGATGAGTTCCTGGGTGAGGACAGTCGGCGCGTCGATGCCTATGCTTTCCAGCCAGGTTTCCAAGTTGATGCGTTGAGCGGTGAGTCGGGTGGCGTAGAGAAAAAGGTTGGAGCGCAGGCTTTCGATAGAAAGGTAAAGCAACGCTAACAAGCCGAGGCCGACCAGCATAACGCCCGCTACCATAATCGAGACCGTAAGCCAGGTGGGAAAGCCGCGGTCCACTAGGCCGCGATACGGCGGGTAGAGCAGGACGGCCAGGAAGATGGCAAGCAAGAAAGGACTGATGAAGGAAGCCGCGGCGCGCATGCCGGCCACGATGACCACGAGGCTGGCGCCGATCAAGAGGTTGCTCACAAGCGGAGCGCGGAGGGCTGCATTCATATAGGCGACCGATTCAGTTGGACGGCAGGTTGATAGACGGTAAGGCGGCAGGCGTTTGGGGCGAATCTAGCCAGGCGGATCGGGACCGGTCACAGGGCTGATCGGGCTGATCGGCTGGTCTTCGATGATCGCCTTTACGCATTCCAGGCGAGCCAGGTTGCGGATAGCGGTGACGGTCGCCTCGACGAGGATGAAGCCGAGTCGATTCGGATGGCGCGTCAGGCGGCGTCCGCCGCCCTCTTCTAACTGACCGTCGATAGCGGCGAAGGCGTCGCCGGTCTGCGCCACAATGGACGCCGCTGCAGCCTCCCGTCGCGCAGACCGGGCCGTTGTCCCGCCCCCTGGATCGGGGTCCGGCGTGATCGCCGGTAGGACAACGGCCCGGATGTGATCGTTCGGCCCTAATTTTGCCAGGCGTGCGGCGAATGCGGCGCTGATCTTACTGCTGTCGCCCGGCGAGGCTTCGTAGGAGACTGAGGATGTCATAGCCGCCCCATCATACCAACAGCCGTTCAGAAACGCACGCTTGCGCCGCGCAACGGGCGCTTGGGGCGATTTAGGCCAAAGCCGCCATCGCCTCTTCCGGCTGGATCAGGCCGTATCCCCAACGGTTGTCGGGGCGCCGGCTGTTGCCTGCCGGGTGTTTCGCCGTCTCCTTGATGGCCTGCACAAGTTCGGCGATAGAGACCTGCGGGCACGCCGCCATGAGCAGGGCTGCAACGCCCGCCACATGCGGCGTCGCCATCGAGGTCCCGTCCATATAGGCGAACATGTAGGCCCCGTCGGCGCGCAGCACCGGCGGGATGGCCGAATAGACTTGGACGCCCGGCGCCACAATGTCCGGCTTGGTCACAATTTGGTTCGGCTCCTGGCCGGGAAAGACGAGGCTGGCGCCGCTGCTGAAAAAGGCCACGTCTATGCGATGACGCCCCATTTTCTCGACTGCGCCTACGCCCAGGGCATTGTAGGCGTTTCCGGGGGAGCTGGTGTTGCCCTGGTACTCGTTGCCCACGGCGACTACGGGCAGCATCTCATAGCGATCGATCAAGACCTCGAAGATCTGCGTAAAGAGCGGCTCGTAGTAGTTGAAGCCGAGCGACATGTTGATTACGTCGGAACCCTTCTGGATACACCAGTCGATGCCTTCCAAGAGGGTGCGGATGGTGGCGTCGCCGACTAGGACCGCAGCCATGTGAATATGCGCCTGGGGCGCAACGCCGATGGCGACTCCGTCGGGGGTCTCGCCGCCAGCAATTGTACCACAAACGTGCGTGCCGTGACCATTGCCATCGAACATGGGCGCAGCGTTGATGCGCCGGCCCAGCGGGTCGATCATGATGAACTCGGCAATGCGGTCCTGTAGTATGGGATGCTCGCCGAAGACGCCGGTGTCCAACACGCCGACGCTGACGCCCTCGCCTTTGGTTTTCTCCCACAGGCGCGAGATGCCGAGCTGTTCCAGCCCCCACGTCATGCGGTTGCGCACCTCTTGCTTGGCAAGCTCCTGGTATTGGATGCCTTCCGGCTGGATGAGATGGATGCGCTGATTGGGCAGAACGGCGATGACATCGGGCTGTTCCGCCAGCGACAGCAAGGTTTTCGTGGTCGCCTTGACCGTGATCACGGGCAAGGCGCCGGCGCCGATCGGCTCGACCTGCGCCGGCGCACCGTCAAGATCCATGCTGTTGCCGAGGATGCGACGTTCGACCTCACGGTGGGCGGCAGCCTGGGCGTGCGCCTGGAACTTGCGCCGTGCGGCGCGGTCGCCGCGCCTGCGCGTGGGCGGCCTGTCGACGTGCGGCACGCGGTAGAGGACCACGGCCTCATGCCGACCACTCCGGTTGGTGTCACCCAAATATGGCTCGAAAGCCGGTGAAATCTTGTCCTCTGGATTCAAACCGATGGCCCTTTCTGAACGATACAAGAAATGCAAGAATATTAGCGAGAATTCGCGGATAATGGCTGCAATAAAACTTGCTTTACATATATAGACGCAAAGCGGTGCAAAAAAGTAACGGTTGACATATTCGCGGCCTGAAACCCGGGGCGGGGCGCCTTGCGTACGAATAACGCCTGTGCCGGCTCTCTATACAGAGACCGGCGCAGGCGTTATCCGTGTAGAATTAGAGAAGGACGATGAATTGGCGAGAGGCGGCCCTAGACGGCCTGGAGCGTCTCCAGCAGGCGGTCAAGCACGATCTGGTCTTCTCCGGGGGAGAGAGTCATGGGGTTGACAAAGATGCCGTCTGCGGCGGCGAGCGCGACGATGATGGCCGGGTCGCCGGCGGCGAGCAGATCGACGACCTGGTCGCGGGTCTTGCCGAGGCGAGTTGCGTCGAGATGGACGGCCATGCGGGGCAGGGGTTGGCCCGCCTCGTTGGGGAAGGAGCGTTCAGCCTGCACGCCGGGGATGCGGTTGAGGGCTTGACACCAGCGCGCAACCGTCTCCTCGTCTCGGGCTTTGCGGCTCTCCTGGTCGATCTCCAGGTAGAGACGAACCGCGGTGAGGAGGCCGATCATCTCCTCTTTACTGACCTTCATGGGGCGTCCGATGGCATGGTTTGGGCTGCCATTAGCGCGGACCGCTTCGATCAGGTTTTTACGTCCCACAATCAGTCCGGACGACTGCGGCCCGTGCAGGTCTTTGCCGCCGCTAAAGATGACGAGCGACGCGCCCATCTCGGTGAAGCGCCATAGGTTTTCTGTGGGCGGGAGTTGGGCTGAGGCGTCGACGATGACGGGGACCTGGCGGGCGGAGGCGATTTCGATCACGGTTTTCAGCGGCAGATCGCCGTGACCGGTCATGGGCCCCTGGAACCAGAGGACGGCCGCGGTCTGCGGCGTGATGGCGTGCTCTAGCTCCCAGGGAAAGGCGCCCATGACATAGCCGATTTCCACCAGCTTTACGCCGATCCCTCGCACGGGATGGTCATAGCCGTTGCGATGGGAGCGGTGGATGATGACTTCGTTCTTAAGGCCTGTTAGGTCAGGAAGCTGGCGAATGGCGGCGGGATCGGTTCCAGCGACGCAGGCGGCGGTGGCGAGCGCGAGGCCTCCGGCTGCGCCGCTGCTCACATAGGCCGCTTCGTTATGCGTGAGTTGCGCTAGTTGTTCTCCAACCCGGCGTTGGAGTTCGTGCATCTCGACGAAGCAATTAGCGGCTGCGGCCATAGCGGAGATAACTTCCGGCGGCATGATCGAGCCGCCGATACGGGTGATGGTGGAGTGGGCGTTGATCAGGGGACGGATGCCTAATTCTTCGTAGATGCCCATGGCAGGCGACTTTCTGTTTTTCTGTGAGCGGATTGGCGGCGGAGAGACGAGCGGCGGCATGCGACAGTGGCTTGCGCGCAGGAACCGCCTAGGCGAAGCATGCCACAGGATGAAAAAATGGGGAAGTCCGGAGCAACCGGACTTCCCCATTTATACGCCGTCAACCGGCTTGCGG
>CAYXRG010000110.1:6425-11352 GCA_964467575.1 uncultured Caldilineaceae bacterium
GGGAAGTCCGGAGCAACCGGACTTCCCCATTTATACGCCGTCAACCGGCTTGCGGGGCGCGACGTTGGCGCCGCGCCCCGCGCCTGCCGGCGTATTCTGTTAATTGAAGACCAGATCGCAGGCTTCGGCGGGCATCCAGTGTGCGTCCTTGCCCTCCCATTTGACGTTACAGCCGATGGGGTTGGTCAGGGGAACGCTGACGGGCTTGCCGGCCAGGTGTTCGGCCAGGGCGCGGTCAAGGTCGTTGACCGTCATCTTGCTGACATCTTTGGGGCTGTCTACGCCGCGGCCGGTGTAGATGAGTCTGCGCTCGCGGTCGAAGACATAGAAGTGCGGCGTGCGCAAGGCGCCGTAGGCGAGCGCGATCTCCTGGGACTCGTCGTAGAGATAGACCCAGGGGAACTTGTGCTCGGCCATGCGTGCGACCATGTGGTCGAAGTCGTCATCCGGGTAGGTGTTCTTGCTGTTGGAGTTGATGGCGACGGACTTCACGCCCTGGTCCGCGTATTTGAGCGCGGTTTGCCGGGTGACTTCGTCCGAGCCGATTACGTAGGGGCAGTGATTGCACGTAAAGAATACGACGAGGACGCCGGCGTCCTCGAAGTCGGACAGGCTATAGGTTTTGCCGTCTGTCGCCGGGAGTGTGAAATCGGGGGCCTTTGCGCCAAGGTCAAGTGTGAAAGCCATAATCTTCCTCCTGTTGGTTCGGTGAATTCAGCGTGGTCTGGCCTTGTCGTAGTGTGGCCTTATCGCTCCTATAGTAACCCGCTCACCTATTCCAGTCTGTAAACTATCTCCGGCTGTGCCGTCTGCATCTCCATCGGCGGCAAGCCGTTCACCATCGCCTCCAGGTCATTGACAGCGATATGGCCGATGTTGCGCAGGTCGCGAGGGACGGAGCCGGCACGGTGGGCGGAAAGGATCACGCCGGGAGCATTGCGGATGGGGTGATCCGGGGGCGGCGGCTCTTGCGGGAAGACGTCGATCGCGGCCTTGAAGCGCCGGGCGTAGAGCAGTTCGGTCAGCGCGTCGAAGTCGACTAGATGCGAGCGGCTGATGAGGACAAGGATGGCGTCTTGAGGGATGAGTTCCAGCCGCTCCCGGTCGAGGAGGGCGCGATTTTCGGCAGAAGGGATCGCTAGCACGTAGATCACACGCGAGGTCTGCAGCAGATGCTCCAGGCTGACGGGTTCGACGCCCTGTTCGCTCAGATAGGTGAGGGGCAGCCAGGGGTCGTATACCTGGATTTTGCAGCTAAAGGGGGCCAGCATGGGCTTGAGGTTGCGCGCCAGGCTGCCGAAGCCGATGAAGCCGACGGTCTGCCCGAAGAGGGTGAAGGCGTTTTTGTTGCTCTCGTGCAGGAAGATCTCCTTGCCCTCGCGGAAGTCGATGTGGGCGTCAACGATGTCGCGCGCAGAGGCGATGGTCAAACCCAGGGCCATCTCCGCCACCATCGGCCCAAAGGCGGGTGCGCAGGAGAGCACGCGGATGCCCCGTGCGAAGCAGGCTGGGTAATCCAGCACTTTTGGGCTGGGGTGGCGTCCGCCCACTTCCATGATGGCTTTTAGCTTGGGCATGTCGTCTACGGAGCCATAATGCCAATGTGCCGTGATGACGGCAAAGGCGGATGAGCGGGCGCGGTCGAATTCCTCGGCGGGCATGGGATCGTTCGTGCCCCACACGACATCGGCCAGCGCGTGGAGGCGTTCCAGGTCCGCAGGTTCGAAGATTTCTTCGATCCGGCGGAAGTGCGGATCGAGGATAACTACCGGTTTATCAGCCATGAGATAGGGTCCTCTCTGCTATGGGAGATGTTAAGGGTAAATCGGGAATGACAAACAGGTCGCGACGCGTGACGGCGACTCGCTTCGGAACGCCGCCGAGAGGGGGAGCAGATCGGCTGTTGTCAAAGATTGTCGCTTTGCGTGCTCATGATGATTATGCTATGAGAAACCGCCGTTGCGCAAAGCGCCGGGGCGTGGAGGGGCGCTTTTGCAGCGGCAGGGCGTCAGAACCGTGGGATCTGCCCGGTCCGCGAAAATCTCGGTTTCGGCATAGGTGTAGTTGTGCTATCATACGTCCGAACGTAGGACGGCGCGTGAGTTTGCCTGATCGGCGCGAGGAGATGTTGCCCGTGTGCAATCGCCTTCGGTAGACTCGCAACAACAGAAAACATAGCAAGCAGAACGTGTCTCATGCGGGTTTGGCGAATGGCGTCTTTAGGGTGGATGCCGAGAGAGGTGATAGCCGTCTCCCGCGGTGAGGCGCGTTTTCTTTTTCCGGGTTCTGCTTGGCGACAACGTTCTATTCGTTCTTTTCAGCAACACGCAAGGAGATTCCATGTCAGAGAAAGCTGATAAGCGCATTGAGGAGCAGGCGCGGCGGGAGTATGAGGAGGCGTACAATTTCGACTCCTCGGATCCGCTCTTTGGGCTGCGCAAGGAGGAGCTGCGAGGCCCGCGCATGACGCGGCGCGCGGTGATGCGTCTGCTGGCGGCGGCAGGCGCGCTTGCATTTACGGATGTGTTGGCCGCTTGTGCGCCGTCTGCGCCGCCAGCCCAGGAGGGCGAGGCCGCGCCGGCGGAAGCGCCTGCGGCCGCGGCGGGCGGCGCACTGGTCTGCGGCTGGGCCGGAACCAACGAGATCGTGACGCTCGACCCGGCGCAGATCAACCAGGTGCTGCAATTCCAGATCGCGTCGAACGTGTTGAGCGGCCTCACGCACATCAACGCCGACCTGACGGCGGAAGGCGATCTGGCGACGGACTGGTCGGTATCGGACGATGGCCTGGAATGGACCTTTACGCTGCGCCAGGGCGTCACATTCCACAACGGCGATCCGTTTACCGCCGACGACGTGCTCTACACCTTCGAGCGTTCGAGCAATCCCGAACTGTCGATTCATTCGGGCGTGTTGGTTAACGTCGCCGGCGTGGAGAAGATCGACGATTACACCGTTAAATTCGTGTTGAACAAGCCGCAGGCGTCATTCCTGGTGAAGACGCTGGAGCGGTCGAGCGGCCGTGCTATGACCATCGTCAACAAGCGCGCCATCGAGGAAGACGGGCCGGAGCGATTCGGCCTGTTCCCCATCGGCACCGGCCCGTTCAAGGTGACCGAAAACCTGGTGGGCCAGAGCCTGGTGATCGAGAAGTTCGAGGACTACTACGACCCTGAGCGGCCCAAGTTGGACAAGATCACCTTCATCCCCATCCCTGAACCGGAGCCGCTGGCCGCGGCGATCGAGGCGGGCGACATCCAACTGATCGGCGGCAACCCGCCCGCGGCGGAATTGATTGACCGCTTCCTCGCCAACCCCGACCTGGTCGTGTCGGAGATTCCGGGGCCGGGCTTCCAGAGCATGTGGTTCAACCCGCACCGCGATCCGATGAAGGTCGAGGACTTTAACAAGCCGCTGGAAGAACTTAAGCAGGAGAGCGGTTTCTTGGTTCGCTTGGCGATCGCGAAGGCAGTGGACCGCGAGGACTACATCAAACGGGCGGCCTTTGGGCGCGGCTTCCCGGCCTTCGGTTCGATCAACCCGGCTATGGCCTATTTCTTTGATACGGAGATCAACGAGACCAGCGAGCAGACCTATGACCCGGAGGCGGCGCAACAATTGATGGCCGATGCCGGTTTCCCCGGCGGCGAAGGCTTCCCCACGCTTAAGTTGTTAATCACGCCCGCCGGCAAGCGCGAGGGCGAGATCATCGCCGACATCCTCAAGAAGAACCTCGGCATTACCATCGAACTGGACATCAAGGACTTCCCGGTGCTGGTCGAAATGTACGACGCAATCGATTTCGACCTGCTGCGCATCGGCAGCGGAGGCGATTACGATCCGGACGACGGCCTGGTCGACTACTTCCTGACGACGGCCAAGTTCAACGGACCGAAGCGTGATCCATCGCTGCCTTTCGGCATCTTCTCGGAAGCGGAGGTCGACGCGCTGATCGAGGAGCAACGCAGCGAGACCGATCTTGAGAAACGGCGCGAATTGGTGCGCAAGGCGAACAAGCTGACCTCTGACAAGGTCGCTTGTCTCTTCCTCAACCATCCCGTAGACACCGTGATCTATCGTAAGGAAGTGACCTATCCGGACGTCAGCCGCATTGCCGGGCTTGTCGACCTGGATCGCGCCACGATTACCGCCTGACATCTGTTCAGCTCAGGCAGCGGCATGGCCGGCAGCAGACAACCGGCCATGCCGCTGTTCACTGGGGAAGCATAATCGAATTTCGCCATGACACAGTTTCTGATCCGTCGCATTCTCGTCTCGATTGTGGTGATTTGGGCCGTGGCCACGCTTGTGTTCTTCATGCTGCGCATCGTGCCGGGCGATCCGATCGGCGCGATGTTGGCGGACGTGGACCCGGCGGCTGCGGAGGCCCTGCGCGCCAAGCTTGGGCTGGATCAGCCGGCGTATGTGCAGTATTTCCGCTGGATGCTGAACACGCTGCGCGGGGACCTGGGCAACTCCATCTACGGCAACAACCAGCCGGTGAACCAGATCATTGCAGAGGCGTTGCCGCGCACGCTCTCGCTGAGTTTCTTCGCCATGATCATCGCTCTGGCCATTTCTTTCACGGCGGGCATCGTGTCGGCGATGAAGAAGGGCACGTGGCTGGACCACATCGTCACGTTTGTCGCGATTTTGGGCTTGAGCATGCCCAACTTCTGGCTTGGCATTATGCTGATCATCATTTTCGCCGTGAATCTGCACTGGCTGCCCGCCATCGGCTACTCGCCAATGTCCGACGGCTTTTGGCCTTGGCTTTCGCACCTCATCCTGCCTGCGATCGCGGTCGGCGCGCCGTTTGCGGCCATCATCGCGCGCATGATCCGTTCGGCCATGCTGGAGGTGAGTCGCGAAGACTACATCCGCACGGCGCGCTCGAAGGGCCTGTCGGCGCGTTCGGTCATCTTCA
>CAYXRG010000111.1:0-11238 GCA_964467575.1 uncultured Caldilineaceae bacterium
GCGCAAGTCCGGGTAAGGCGAAAACATGACAACTTGCGGGCCTGCGCGCGGCAGGCCTTGCCGGAAGGCGCGGGCTATGGCATGCTGCGCCCATGCGCGACTCATGCGGAGCGCAACTGCGAATGGCCCTGCTTTGGAGACGGGGAGGCTGTGAGGCTGCATCGCCGGCTGTGGATCTATCAGGCGGAGCGATTTCCGTTGGCGGCGCACGGGTTGCTTGTAGCCGTGATTGCGGTTGCAGGCGTCGGATTTTCGTCCGCCGCGCGCGGCGCCGAACAACCGCCCTCTGTCGCGGCTTTCTTGACCGCGTTTGCAGTCGCTTTCGCCTTTTTCTTCCAGCTGCGCGTGGCGGACGAGTTCAAGGACTATGCGGACGATGCGGCTTACCGGCCCTATCGTGCTGTGCCGCGCGGCGTGGTGACGCTGCGCGAGTTGGCGATCGCGGCGGTGATTGCCGTAGGCGTACAGACGCTGCTCACACTGTGGCTTTCTCCCGCTCTGTTTTGGCCGCTTGCCGCGGGGTGGGCTTATCTGGGGCTAATGCGGGTTGAATTTTTCGCGCCGGCGTGGCTGAAGGCGCATTCGCTGCTCTATATGCTTTCGCACATGGCGATCCTGCCGCTGATCTTCGTCTACATCACCGGTTGCGACTGGCTTGTGGCAGGCGCAGCGCCGCCGCCGGGGCTTGGCTGGTTTCTAGCCGCGGGCTACTGCAACGGCATGGTCATCGAGATCGGGCGCAAGATGCGCGCTCCGGCGGATGAGGAAGAGGGCGTGGAAACCTACAGCAAGCTTTGGGGGCCAGGCGGAGCGGCGGCGGCATGGCTGGCTGCGCTGACGCTGGCGGGGGTATGCGGTGCGCTGGCGGCGGGAGCCTATGGGGGGACTGCGCCGATCGCCGGTCTGGCCGGGGCGCTGGCCGTAACCGGTCTGGCGCTGGCTTTGCGCTATGAGCGCCTGCCGTCTTCGGCAAGGGCCGGAGCGATCGAGAAGTATTCGGCGTTGTATGTCCTGGCGCTATATGCAGGCGTCGGCATCGCGCCGTTGTTGAGTATTGGGTGATTCGAGGCAAGCGTTGATTTGAGGTTTGAGGAGGGCTGGTTGGGCCGGATAGGGTATGGCAGCCGGTATATACTCGATGCAGACAGCGGTACGCCGGAACGGCTCGGCGGGAAGGCGGCCGCGCTGGCGAGGCTGCATGCTACAGGCTTGCCAATCCCAGCTTGGGCGGCAGTCAGCCCGGAGGCGTTTGACGCCAGTCTGAGTGAGGAGCAGCGGGCGGCGCTGGCCCAGGCGCACGACGCTGCGGCGGCCCAGGCTGCGCTGGCGGATGTGAGGCTGGCGGCGGAAGCGGCGGAAGAACTGAACGCAGCGCTGGCGCGCCTGGCCCCGGCCGGCGAATTGCTCGCCGTGCGCTCATCCGCGCTCTATGAGGACGCGGCAGGGCAGTCTTTCGCCGGGCAGTTGGAGAGCTTCTTGAACGTGGCGCCCGCAGATGTGGCGGCGCGCGTGGCGGATGTGTGGCGGTCCGGCTTCACGCCGCGCATTTTCGCCTATCGTGCCGAGCATGGCATGCATGGGCTGCCTTCTGCGCCGGCGGTGTTGGTGCAGCGCATGGTACGGGCCGATGCCGCGGGCGTGGCGTTTTCCGCCGATCCGGTCAGCGGACGGCGCAGCGTGGCCGTGGTCGCCGCGGTGAAGGGCTTGGGCGAAGGGCTGGTATCGGGGGAGCGAGATGCTGATTCGTGGCGGGTGGCGCGCGACGGCGCCATCTTGGAGTGCAACGTGCAGCAGCCGGGCTTGCCGGCGCTCACCGACGAACAGGTACAGGCCGCGGCCGATCTGGCGCGCCAGGCAGAGCGTCTCTTCGGCCGGCCGCAAGATATCGAATGGGCCATCCGGGAGGATGCTCTCTTTCTGCTCCAGGCGCGGCCGGTGACCGCGTTGGCGCACCTGGCGGACCCGGACGGCGCACGGCTGTTGTGGGACAACTCGAATATTATCGAGAGTTATGGCGGCATGACGACGCCGCTGACTTATACCTTTGCGCTGCGCGCCTATACCGAAGTCTACCAGGAGTTGTGCCGCATCTTCGGCGTGCCGGAACGCACACTCCGGGCCAATCAAGCCGTGTTCGGCAATATGATCGGCTTGGTGCGCGGGCGCATCTACTACAACCTGCTGAACTGGTATCGCGTGCTCGCCATGCTGCCGGGCTTTAAGGCCAATCGCCGCTTTATGGAGCAGATGATGGGCGTGAAGGAGGGGCTGCCGGACGAACTGGCGGCGGCCTTAGCGCAAAGCTCGTGGCGGCAACGAATGGCGGACCGGCTCTATTTGGCGCGCACCGTACTGGGCCTGGCGCGCGCTTACTTCACCCTCGACCGGCGTACCCGCCGCTTCTACGCGCGCCTGCATGACGCGCTGGGCGAGGGCCGGCCGGACCTGAGCGACCGTCGCGCCGATGAACTAGTCGCGTATTACCGGGAACTGGACGGGCGGCTGCTGCACAAGTGGGATGCGCCGCTGGTCAACGATTTTTTCGCCATGATCTTCTATGGTCTGCTGCGCAGCATGGCCGTTAAGTGGTGCGGCGACCAGGAGGGATCACTGCAAAATGATCTGTTGACTGGAGAGGGAGGCATGGTGAGCGCCGAGCCGGCAGCCCGGGTGCGCCGCCTGGCCGAACTTGCTCGCCAGACGGAGGCGCTGTCGCCGGGCTTCATCGATGGGTTGCGCACCGCGCCGCGGGCGGCGTTTGCGCGCATGTTGGCGGACGCGCCCAATTTCCGCCAGGAGTATGACGCCTATTTAGCCGAGTTCGGCGATCGCTGTTTGAATGAGCTGAAGTTGGAGAGCCTGACCCTGCACGACGACCCGCTGCCGTTGCTGCGCGCCGTGGGCCAGCTTGCGGCGCATCCGGGCGGCGCGCAGACCGAGGACTCCGGCGCATCCGTCCGCCCACAGGCGGAGGCGCGCATGAACGCAGCCCTGGCAGGCAAGCCGCTGCGCCGGGCCGTGTTTGGTTGGGTGCTGCGCAATGCACGGGCGCGCGTGCGCGATCGCGAGAATCTGCGCTTCGAGCGGACGCGCGTCTTTGGGCGGGCCAGGCAGATTTTTGCGGAGTTGGGCCGCCGCTTCTACGCCGCGGACGCGCTGGATGAGCCGCGCCAGGTGTTTTACCTGACGCTAAACGAGATTCTGGGCTATGTGGAAGGCGCGACCGCTGCGGCGGATCTGCGTGGCCTGGCGAGCGCGAGGCAAGCGGAGTTCGCCCGCTATGCGGAGATGCCGCCGCCCGCCGCGCGCTTCGCTACCTATGGCATCGTGTACCAGGGCAATGCGTTTGAGGCCGCACAGGAGGCGGCGCCGGCGTCGCCTGCCGGCGATGTGATGACCGGCATCGGCTGCTGTCCGGGCGTGGTACGCGGGCGGGCGCGGGTGGTGGCCGATCCGCTGACTGCAGCCCTAGAACCGGGCGATATCGTCGTCGCCGAGCACACCGATCCGAGTTGGATTCTGATTTTGCCGCTGGCCGCGGGATTGGTGGCGGAGCGGGGCAGCCTGCTTTCCCATGCGGCGATTGTCGCGCGCGAGTTGGGGATGCCGGCGGTGGTGTCGTTGAGCGGCGCGACGCAGTGGCTGCGCGACGGCGAGATGATCGAACTGGACGGCCGCACGGGTGTGGTGCGGCGACTGGCGCACTAGAAAAGCCGGCCGTCTAGAAAATCAAGCGCGTCCGCCGGCGCGGATCTGTTCCAGACAGGCCAAGAGCGTGTCGCCGGCCTCGTCCGCTGTGCGGCCAAAGGCGACGATGCCGTCTTCGTGGCCGCCCATCGAGAAGATGCGCCGGGCGCGCACGTCCGTTTCGGCGAAGAGGCGTGCGACCTCGACCGCCATCTCAGGTGTGCCGCAAACGGCCGCGGCGTCGGTGATGGGCAGGCCGAGTTGCGCAGCGGCGTGCCAGATTTCCGGCGAATGGACGTGGATGACGTAGTGCACGTCTTCGTCCATGTCGTAGACGCCGCTGTGCGTAAGCGACTCGGAAGAAGGTTTCGCCGGCCCCGTGGCGACGACGCGATTGTGGTCCGGGTCATATTCGGTGACGAGGGCGTAGTGCTCCGGGCCGAGGACGGCGATGTGGCCGGTCTGGGTGCCGCTGATGACGAAGCGCCGATGTCCGGCTGGTGCGTCGTAGGGCGGGAGCCGGCGGCTGATGTTGCCGAAGCCGTAGCCGCCGTAGCGGTTAGGGTCTTGGCCGATAAGGCCGCGGGCGAGCATGACGCCGCGCCAGCGGTTGATGCCGGCGATCTCGGCGGCGCTGAGCGAGTCGCCGGGTGTGAATGCCAGGTTGAATTTGATGATGCCTTCCTGGGATGCCATATATGCCTCGTTTCGTGCAGATCGGCGGGATGTCTGGGGTTGTGTACGTCTAGCATAGGGTTGCGCGTCTTGGCTTCCGACTGCGCAAGCCCGATTGCCAATCCGCCTTACTATAGCCTAGAGGAAGCCTAGAGGAGAAGATTTCATGCACGCCTTTGCAGAATTGAAGGTACAGGAACACGCGGTGGGCATTCACTGGTTCGGGCAAAGTTCGTTTGCCCTGAAGGACGCGGCGGGGACGGTGGTGCAGGTCGATCCGTACTTCCCGACGGAACGCCCGGCCGAGAAGTTCATCCACGACGCGCCGCCGCTGGACGAGACGACTCTGCCCACACATTACGTGCTGCTGACCCACAACCACCGCGACCATACTTGGCCGGAGTCGCTGCTGCGCATCCACGCGACGTTCCCGGCCTGTCGCTTTGTCGGCCCGGCGGAGAGCATCGACAACCTGCGCGATCACGGCATTCCCGAATCTCAGATGACTACGGTGGCGGCAGGCGACCGCCTGGCGCTGGGCACAGTGATCGCGCATGCTGTTTGGGCCAAGCCGCCCGGCGGCGCGCCGGAGGACGGCATCGAGCCGCCCGACGTGACGCATCTGGGCTACGTGGTGGAGATCGGCGGCGTGCGCGTCTACATCTCCGGCGACCCAATCAACACGTTTGCAGAGCATGACGAACTTCTGGAACCGATTGCAGCGTTGCGGCCAGATATCGGCTTTCTGACCACGCACCCCAACGAAGGCGAGTTCCCCTATTTCGACGGTTCGGTCAAGACCGCGCTCAAGTTGGGGCTGAAGGCGGCTGTGCCCGCGCACTATGAGTGCTTCGTCAAGCGCACCTACGACCCGCAGGAGTGGGCGGCGCAGTTCCCGGCGGACGGGCCGGAGACGGTCATCATCCCGTACAACGGATCGACGGTGTACGCGCTAGCCTAACCGTGCGGCGGAAACGCAGCCTGCTTGGCGACACTTCAGGCCGTGCAGTATGATACAGCTATGCCCTGTCCGGTCTGCGTGACAGGGCCATTTCTCAGGAACCGGCGTTAAGGGAAAGGCCGATGGCAGAGAACGAGGCGCCCGCGCTGAGCGCTGCACAGATGCGCGAAGTCGACCGGCTGATGGTCGAGGAGATTGGCGTAGACCTGCTGCAGATGATGGAGAACGCGGGGCGCAGCCTGGCGCTGCTCGCCAAACACATGCTCGGCGGCGACGTGACCGACCGCTCGGTCGTGGTGTTGGCAGGGCGGGGCGGCAACGGCGGCGGCGGGTTGGCCGCGGCGCGCCATCTGCACAACTGGGGCGCGTGGGTGCAGGCGCTCTGTTCGCATCCGCCGGAGGAGTACACCGGCGCGGCGGCGAGCCAACTGGCGATCTTGCAGAAGATGGGCGCGGCCCTGTCTTGGGCCGAGGAAGGCTGGGAATTGCCGCCGTGCGACCTGGTGATCGACGCTATCGTAGGCTATGGGCTGCGCCAGGAGCCGCAAGGCAAAGCGCGCGATCTGATTGCGCTGGCGAATAGCAGCCTGGCGCCGGTGCTCAGCCTAGACTCGCCCAGCGGGCTGGATGTGACGAGCGGGCGTCTCTATTCGCCGCACGTCATGGCCGCGGCGACGTGCACGCTGGCGCTGCCCAAGATCGGTCTGCTGCTGGAGCCTGGCCGGTCGGCGTGCGGCGATCTGTATCTGGCCGATATTGGCGTGCCGCCTGAACTCTACGCACAGGTGGGGCTGGAAACGCCGCCGCTTTTCGGGCTGAGTCCCATCCTGCGCCTGCGCGTCGAGGGTGGCCGCGCCGTGATTGCGGGCGCGATCTAGCCGCCACAACGACTGGAAAACCGGGGCATACGCGAAGATGCAAGAGGTTGCCAATACCTTGCTGGGCGGGACGGGTCTGGCGCTGCTGCTCTTGGGGCTGGCCGGCTCCGTGATCCCGGTGCTGCCCGGCCCGCTGTTCATCTGGCTGGGGGCGCTGCTTTGGGCCTGGGGCGACGGCTTTGAGCGCGTGGGCTGGCCGACGCTGGTCGTGTTGGGGCTGCTGGCCCTGCTCTCCTGGGCGGCTGACCTGTTCCTAAACCTGGTGATCGGGCGGCGCGCCGGCGCCAGTTGGAAGGCCATCCTGGGCTCAATCGTGGGCGGCATTCTGGGAGGCCTGTTACTCAGCGGGCTGTTTCCGTTTCTCGGCACGATCTTGGGCGCGTTGGCAGGCGCCTTGGCAGGGGCGTTTCTCGTGGAGTTGCGGGAGAAGCGCGACGCGGCCGCGGCGAGAACGGCCGTGCGCGCCTACCTGACCAGCATGGCGCTTTCTGCGCTGGCGGGGATGACCATTGCCGCGATGATGGTCGCGATTTTCGTTTGGCAAGCATTCTTGTGAGGAGCGCGATGCGCGCAGTCATCTTTGTGAATGGGTTGGTCAACGATTACGGCGCGCTGGCGAGTTGGGTGCAGCCGGACGACTATCTGATCGCGGCGGACGGCGGCGCGGCGCACTGTCTGGCGCTGGGGCTGCAGCCGCATGTGGTGGTGGGCGACCTGGACAGCGTCGATGCCGAGGCGCTGGCAGAGATGCAGGCCGCCGGCGTAGCGGTGGAGCGGCACAAGCCCGGCAAGGACCAGACCGACTTGGAACTGGCGATGGAGCGGGCGCTGCGCGACGGCGCGGACGAGCTGCTGCTTCTGGGTGCGCTAGGCGGTAGGCTGGACCAGACGCTGGCGAACCTGCTGATCCTGGCGCAGCGGGATTGGCCTGTGCCGGTGCGCATCGCCGAGGGCGGCCAGTCGGCGCAGGTGCTGCGCGGCGGGCAGACGTTGACCTTGACGGGCGCGGCGGGCAGCACGGTCAGCCTACTCCCGCTCAGCCCGAAGGTGACGGGCATCACCTACATGGGGCTGGAGTATCCTCTCGTGGACGCGACGCTGTGCCTGGGCAGCACGCGCGGCATCAGCAATGTGCTGGCCGCGTCTCCGGCGACGATCCGCATCGCCGATGGCCTGGCGCTGATCGTGCAGGGCTCGCCGTAGGCAGGAGAGAACAAGCCGCGCTGGCCCGTTATGAGCGCTCGCCCGCGTCTTTGGGCCGGCGCGCCAGCAGTGCGGCGCAGGCCAGCGCCACGATCAGCGCGATGACTTGGGCGGCGCGCATGGAGCCGATGAGGTCCATGCCGTCGCGAAGGCCGTCGACGAAAAGGCGCATGAGGCTGTAGCCGAGGACGGCCAGCAGGAAGACGCGACCGGGATGTTGGCTCGGGCCGCGCAGCCAGAGCGCCACGGCTAGGAGCGCCAATCCCAGCGCAAGATAGAGTCCGGCGGGGTGGCGGAATTCTCCGAAGTAGGGCTGCGCCCAGGGCGCGGTAGAGACGAGGCCGAGGATGCCGCCGGTGAGGTGCCCGGAGACGGCCTGCACCGCGGCGCCGCCTAGCATCCCCACGGCGAGCGACGCGCCGACGCGCACGGGGTCCAGAGCGCGGTACAGCAGATAGGCATAGCCGCCGATGAAGGCGGCGATGACGCCCGGCCAGAACTCGAAACCGCTGGGACGCAGGCTGAAGATCAGGCTGGGTTCTACGCGATAGATGTGCCAGAACTGGAAAACATTCCACACACGGGCTACAATCAAACCCGCGGCCAGCCCGATGAGCGCGGTGTTCCACACGTCGTCGGGGTGCAGCCCCAGCTTTCGCCCGTAGCGGCTGGCGATTTCGAGCGTGACGAGGACGGCTAGGATCGCCAGGATGGGCGCGGTAGGCAGGGAGGCGGGGCCAAAGGGCAGCGTCGGGTGCATTGTGTTTTCAGCTTCCGTGCTTTGTCATGATGTTGGCGGGATTGATCGGCGCCAAGCGGGCGTCGAGACCTTCAGAGCTTTTTATCTTCACGCGACCGGCGATCGCTGACGGAAAGGGACAGCCATGCGCGTACTCGTGACAGGCGGTGCAGGGTTCTTGGGCAGCCATTTGGTGGACCGGCTATTGGCCGACGGCCACGAAGTGATTGCCATGGACAATCTGATCACCGGCAACGCCGACAATATGGCCCATCTGGCGGGCAATCGCCGCTTTTTGTTCATTCACCATGATGTCACCAACTATATATACATCAAAGGCGCGCTGGATGCCATTTTGCATTTCGCCAGCCCCGCCAGCCCGGTGGACTATTTGGAACTGCCCATCCAGACGCTGAAGGTCGGCAGCCTGGGCACACACAACGCATTGGGCCTGGCCTGGGCGAAGGGCGCGCGCTTCCTGTTGGCGAGCACGAGCGAGGTCTACGGCGATCCGCTGGTGCATCCGCAGCCGGAGACGTATTGGGGGCACGTCAACCAGATCGGGCCGCGCGGGGTCTATGACGAGGCCAAGCGCTTTGCCGAGGCGATGACGATGGCCTATCACCGCACCCACGACGTGGACACGCGCATCGTGCGCATCTTCAACACCTATGGCCCGCGCATGCGCCTGCACGACGGGCGCGTCGTGCCCAACTTCGTCAAGCAGGCGCTGCAAGGCGAGCCGCTCACCGTGTATGGCGACGGCAGCCAGACGCGCAGCTTCTGCTACGTCAGCGACCTGATCGAAGGCATCTACCGTCTGTTGTTGAGCGACGAGACGGAGCCGGTCAACATCGGCAACCCCACGGAGATCACGATCCGCGAGTTCGCCGAGCGCATCAACGCCATAACCGGCAACCGCGCGGGGATTCGCTACGAGCCGCTGCCCAAGGACGACCCCAAGCAGCGCCAGCCGGACATCAGCAAGGCGCGGCGCCTGTTGGACTGGGAGCCGAAGGTCGCGCTGCAAGACGGGCTGGAGCGCACGATCGCCTGGTTCCGCGATCGCATGATCGGAGACTAGGAGCGCTTCTTTCCTTTGGCGACGCCTACGTCCGGGCGGCCAATCTGGTATACTTAGGCGCGGACGGCTGAACGCAGCCGTTCGCGGGGCAGGGCTTTCGGCGTGCAGACGACCTGCGCGACCCATTAGGCAAAGGCATGAACCTGGATCACATACGCAATATCTCGATCATCGCCCACATCGACCACGGCAAGAGCACGCTTGCCGACCGCCTGTTGCAGATGACCGGTACGGTCACCGCGCGCGAGATGAAGGAGCAACTCCTCGACTCGATGGACCTGGAGCGCGAGAAAGGCGTCACCATCAAGGCCAGCGCGGTGCGCATGATCTACCGCTACGAGGGCAAGGAGTACGAGATCAATCTGATCGACACGCCGGGGCATGTGGACTTCAGCTACGAGGTCAACCGGGCGTTGCAGGCGTGCGAGGGCGCGGTGCTGGTGGTGGACGCGTCGCAGGGCATCCAGGCGCAGACGATGGCCCACCTGTTCGCCGCGCTGGAGCAGGACCTGACGATTGTGCCGGTGATCAACAAGATCGACCTGCCCGCGGCCATGCCGGACGACGTGGCCGAAGAGGTGGAAGAACTGCTGGGCGTGCCCGCCGAGGACATCCCGCGCATCAGCGCCAAGACCGACGTGAACGTGGAAGCGGTGCTGCACCAGATCATCGAACAGGTGCCGCCGCCCACGGGCGACATAAACGCGCCGCTGCGCGCGCTGGTCTTCGACTGTCTGTATGACCCGTACAAGGGCGTGATCGCCTATGTGCGCGTCTTCGAGGGCAAGATTGAGGGGACGCCGCGGCTGACGGCGATGACAACGGGCAAGGTGCTGGAGCCGCTGGAAGTCGGCGTGCTGACGCCGGCCATGCTGGTGACCAGCAGTCTGGCTGCGGGCGAGGTGGGCTACATCGCCACCGGCCTGAAGACGCTCCAAGACCTTGACGTGGGCGACACGATCACGTTGGCCGAAGGCGGCGCTACGGAGCGCTTGCCCGGCTACCAGCCGCTAAAGCCGATGGTCTTTGCCGGGCTGTACCCGTCCGATGCCGACGACTACGGCGAGCTGCGCGACGCGCTGGAGAAGCTGCAACTGAACGATGCCGCGCTGGTCTACGAGCCGGAGACGAGCCAGGCGTTGGGTTTCGGCTTCCGCCTGGGCTTTCTCGGCCTGTTTCATATGGAGATAGTGCAGGAGCGGTTGGAGCGGGAGTATGACCTAGACATCATCTTCACCGCACCGTCAGTCGAGTATCGCGTCAACATGACGGACGGCTCCGTGATGACGATCGACAGCCCGGCGGCGCTGCCCGAGCCGACCAAGATCACGAGCGTCGAAGAGCCGTGGTGCGAGCTGCGCATCTTTTCGCCCTCCGAGCATATCGGCACGATCATGGACCTGGTGACCAAGCGCCGCGGCGAGTTGAAGAACCAGACCTGGCTGGACACCAAGCGCGTCGAGATCGCGTGCATGATCCCGCTTTCCGAGATCATCGTGGATTTCTACAACGAGTTGAAGGCGCGCACGCGCGGCTACGCCAGCATGGACTACACGCTGGACGAGTACCGGGCCGCGGACATGGTGAAGCTGGACATCCTCGTCAACCAGCAGCCGGTCGACGCGCTGAGCATCATTGTGCACCGCGACGACGCCTATCACAAGGGGCAGCGGCTGGTGAGCAAGATGAAGGAGATCATCCCGCGCCAGATGTTCACGGTGCCCATCCAGGCCGCCATCGGCAACAAGATCATCAGCCGGGCCAACGTGCAGGCGATGCGCAAAGACGTGTTGGCCAAGTGCTACGGCGGCGACATCACGCGCAAGCGCAAGCTTCTGGAGAAGCAGAAGGCCGGCAAGAAGCGCATGAAGATGGTCGGGCAGGTGGAGATTCCCCAGGAAGCCTTCATGTCGGTTCTGCGCCTGGAGGAGGAATAGCCGCACCCGGCGGACCCTTGCATGAGCCGAGTAAGCGAACGACTCCGACGATACGGTCTGCGGCCCAAGCAGTC
>CAYXRG010000112.1:0-11161 GCA_964467575.1 uncultured Caldilineaceae bacterium
GACACGAGTAAACTTGGCTGCTCAACTCGCGTGCGGGTGCACAATATGTAGTGGTATTTGATGCGAGTGGCCCTATATATTGTGGCTTTGGTGGATTTTGCGCATTTTCGGCTCATAACTCTTTGGTTACAGGTTCGAATCCTGTCCGATCCACTGTGACGTAAAATGGCGAGGCGGCCCCATACGTTAGGGCCGCCTCACTCTATGTCTGGCCAATCTTCCTGCCAGTCTGCCTATTCCTCCAGCGCAAAGCCGATCTTCACGGTGACCTGCCATTCCGCCACTGCGTTGTCGCGGATGGCGCCGCGCGTCTCGATCACCTCGAACCAGCGCATCTGACGCACTGTCTTCGCTGCACGATCAACCGCGTTCTGTACGGCGTCCTCCATGCTCACCGTCGAGGTCCCCGTCAACTCGATAAGCTTGTATACATTCTGGCTCATGTCTCGTCCCGCCCTTTCTGTGGCTGCTGCCAACGGTTACATGCCGGAACATAATCAAAGCACAGCCCCCGCCCGCGGTCAAACATCTATCTCTCGCTCGCCCTGTCTGTTGGAATTCCGCCAATTGGGGATTGACAACAGAACGCATGTTCTATACAATGATCGTAGAATCAAGCGATATTTTGATGCGGTCTGAGTAGAGAGGGCGGAGGCTATGCGATCGGTAATCGGGTTAACTCTGGTCGTGGTGATCGGGTTCGCGGCGTGGGAGATCGGCGGCAGCATGAGCAGCGATGCCATCGCTATGGCCGTGGGCGTGCTGCTCGGCGTACTGGCGGGCGTACCTATGGCGCTTTTGCTGTTGGCAGGCAGCCGCCGGCCACCGGAACGTACCGAGCGCGACGCGTATAGCGAGAGTGCGCTGTCACCTGCCTACGGCCGCGGCCAGTGGGCTGGCGGGCCGCCGGTGATCGTAGTCACCGGCGCACCGGGGAACAGCCAGGCTTCTGCGCAATTGCCCGAACCCGCGTCGTGGGCGGTTCCGCCTTCCGCTCCGATGAGCCAGACGGCGCGGCGCTTCAAGGTTGTGGGCGAGCGTGAGGAGTGGATCGACGAGTGGTAGGCCCGGCTCTACGCCGTAAGCCGGGCCTGTTGCGGCAATCGATTCTACTCGGCTAGTCCGAGCCGGTAGACGTCCCCGGCGGCGATGTCGGTCAGGTAGAGTTCGCCTGCTTCGTCCTCACCGAACGAACTGAGCAGCAAGCCGCTGCGCATCACAACCGCATTTTGCCAACCGCCTCCTTCGGCAGGAGCCGCCGCCCAGATGAAGCCGCTGCAGTAATCTCCATAGAAGTAGACGCCTTGCAGGGCTGGGTATGAGACGCCGCGATAGACGTAGCCGCCTGTCACCGAGCAGTGCCCGCTGTGGTCGTATTCCAGGATTGGCTCCTCCAGTCCGCTGCGGTCACAGGCATCACCCTCGATGCAGGCTGAGCCTTCTAGGATGGGCCAGCCGTAGTTCAGCCCGCCGGGGCTGCCGGCCGGCGTGAAGTGGATCTCCTCGTAACGATTCTGTCCCACGTCTGCAATCCATAAATCGCCAGTGAGACGGTCGAAGCTGTAGCGCCAGGGGTTGCGCAAGCCGAAGGCCCAGATCTCGTCGCGCACCTGCGGGCCGTCCGTCTCGGCACCCGCCCACGGGTTGTCCGGCGGGATGAGGTACGGCGTCGACAGGTCGGCGGTTACGTCGATGCGCAGCATCTTGCCCAAGAGCGTGTCCGGGTTTTGGCCGTTGCCGAAGCGGTCGAATGCTGCGCCGCCGTCGCCCGTGCCGATATATAGATAGTCGTCTGGACCAAAGGCCAACATGCCGCCGTTGTGGTTGCCGGCGGGCTGTTCGATCTGGAGCACCGTGAACTCGGCGGCGGCATCTGACGCGTCAGGGAGTTCGGGGTGGACTTGGAACCGAGCGACGACGGTGTGGCCGTTGAGGTCGGTATAGTTGACGAAGAAATGGCCGGTGGCGGCGAAATCCGCAGGGAAGGCGAGGCCGAGCAAGCCTTGCTCGCTGCCGGAACTGCGCACGCGGTCGCGGATGTCGAGGAACGCGGTGTCGAGAAGCTGCCCGTCGCGCAAGATACGGATGACGCCCGGCTTTTCTACAATGAAGATGCGACCGCTGCCGTCGCCGGCATGGGTGACGAATAGGGGCTGGTTCAGTCCTGTGGCGACCGGCAGCAAGACCGGCTCGATCTGGTCTGGCTCCAGTTGGGGTGCTGTGAGCTGTTCCGCCAGAGTGTCCGGCTCCTGCGCGGGGGTAAGCGTCGGTGACGAGCCGGCAGCGTCAGGAGCGCTTTCTTCCATTTCGGCCGCCTCAGCCGCCTCGGGTATCTCTGCACTTGCCATTGGCTCTGTTGGTGCGGCGGCGGGGGCGACCGCTTCCGGCGCCGGTTCGGGGTTGCTCGAACAGGCAGCGAGGAGGAGCAGTCCGGCCAGCGCTGCACCGGCGACGATTGACAGTGCGGATCTGGTTGCGGCAATCTGTGTACGGTTCATGTAAGCCCTTTCTATTCCGTCGTCCGCGTATTCTCGCGGCGCGGACGGTCACACTCCGATTTCCGCAGACAGTATGCCGATGAAAACGCGCCTGCGTCAGTAAGGCGCGTTTGATTGTCCGGCAGCTTGGAGCAAGGTATTCGATCTGGATAAACTGTTTCTTTTTTACCGATGCGGTGTAAGGTGGCCCACGAAATATGAGACAGCCTACCGAAGCCGCGGCGGGATCGTGTTACCAATAACGGGTTGCCGGCCAACAGACGGCGCTGTTGGGCCGGTCAAAGCGACTAAACAGCGAACAAGGAGGGGCTGTATGGAACACAACGAAATGCTGATCGTCGCGGGCATCATCGCCGCCGGCATTGCCTGCCAGTGGTTTGCCTGGCGCATACGCGTGCCTGCCATTATTCCGCTGCTTGCCGCCGGCTTTCTGGCGGGGCCTGTGTTCGGCTGGCTGAATCCTCAGGAGGAGTTCGGCAATCTGTTTTACCCCATGATTTCGATGGCGGTGGCGGTGATTCTGTTTGAAGGTGCGCTGACGCTGACGTGGCGAGAAGTGCGCAGTGTGGCGTCCACAGTGCGTAATTTGCTGACCGTCGGCGCGGCGGTGACATGGTTCGGGGGCGCGTTGGCTGCACACTATATCGCCGGGCTGCCCTGGAACTTGGCCTTGCTGTTTGGCGCGCTGATCATCGTGACGGGCCCAACCGTTATTGCGCCCTTACTACGCAACGTGCGCCCGACCGAACGAATCTCGTCTGTGCTGAAGTGGGAAGGCATTTTAATCGATCCGATCGGCGCTTCGATCGCGGTCTTGACGCTTGGTTTTATCGTCGCCGGGGCGGAGGCGTCTCTCGGCAGCGCGGCGCTGGCCTTCCTGCGCATCGCCGGGGCAGGCTTGTCGTTGGGACTAGCGGGCGGTTATGCCGTGTATTTGCTGCTGCATCACTATCTGGTTCCAGACTTCTTGCGCGATATCGTCACGTTGGCCGTGGTGTTGGGCGTTTTCGCCGTGTCCAGCGCGCTGGCTTCCGAGTCGGGGCTGTTGGCGGTGACGGTGATGGGCGTGTTGCTGGCGAATACAGACCTGCGCAAGTTGCGCGAGATGCTCTATTTCAAAGAGAAACTCAGCGTGCTGCTGATTTCCTCGCTTTTTATCTTGTTGGCCGCCAACGTGACGATGGCCGATTTGGCGTTGTTGGACTGGCGCAGCCTGGGCGTGCTGGGCGTGGTGATCCTGGTCTTGCGCCCGCTCGGCATTCTGTTGAGCACGTGGGGCAGCAACCTGAGCCGCAACGAGCGGCTGTTCCTGTCCTGGGTGGCGCCGCGCGGCATTGTGGCGGCGGCAGTCTCCTCGCTGTTCGCCTTTGAGTTGGTCCAACACGGTATGACGGAAGCGGGCATCTTGGCGCCGATGACGTTTTTGATCATCGTCGGCACGGTCTTGATCCAAGGCGGCACAGCTAAATGGGTGGCGCGGGCATTGGGCGTGAGCGAGGCTGATCCGCAGGGCATTCTGTTGATGGGCGCCAATCGGTTGGCGCAGGAACTGGGGTTGACGTTGCAACAGGCCGGCATCGAGGTGCGCCTGATCGACTCTAACCAGTCCAACGTAACGGCCGCGCGGCTGCTGGGGTTGAAAGCCAGCCAGGGCAATATTCTGTCGGACTACCTTGAGACGACCATCGACCTTGCCGGCATCGGCCGTTTACTGGCCCTGACCAACAACGACGAAGCCAATGTCTTGGCTTGCAAGCAGTTCGAGGACGAGTTTGGTTCGTCGGAGGTATATCAGCTGCCGCCGCATTTTTCGAATCGAAACAATGACGCGCCGAACCGACGTCAGGTGGGGCGGCTGCTCTTTCAGCGGGATGCTACTTACCCGCGCTTGATCGAGTTGCTGAATCAGGGCGGCGCGATCAAGGCGACGGCGCTGACCGAGCAATTTACGTGGCCGATATTTCAAGAGGAGTACGCGGGACGCGAGGGGGTGCTGTTAATGGCGATCCAGGGGAAACGGCTCCTGATCGCGACGACCGACCGTCCCTTACAGCCGCAGCCCGGCTGGACTATCGTGCACCTGGCGTTGGCGAGCGGAAGCAACGGCGCGGCCGACGAAAACGCTGCGGCGGATATTGAAACGGCGTTGCTGACGGCCTGAAGGCAGGGCCGCGCCGCAGATGAAATGCATCCTTGGGCGGGTCTAAATTAATAGGTAGGGGGAATTGACTTCGCACACGTTGATAGTATAATCGCGCGTAAGGATGATTGTCGGCGGAGACAACGAAGACAACCACTGCGCACAGGTCTGATGTGTAGCGGTTTTTTGTGGAGGATGCGCAGTCATCAGATTTGTCAAACAACTCTATAGGTGAGGTTTAGAGAGAACGCGATTGTCGCGGGGCAATTCTGCTGTTGAATGCCTGCGTCAGGCGACCGCCGGTCGCCGCAAAGTATCAAACCGCTGAATCCGAAGGGTTCGTGTGATCGGAGTCCGTTGGGCTTTGTGTTCATACAAACCCTTTTTTTGTTGGCTCAGATTTTGACCATTCTAGCTGGAGATGAGAAAAGATGATACGCCACACGAAGTTGTGGAACCGCATTGCGTTCGTTGCCGCGATCTGGCTGGCGATTGTCTTGCCGGCCGCGTGCAGCCAGCCCGCGGCTGACATGGGCGCGGCGGGTGCGGCGCAAGAGACGCAGGCCGAAGCGGACAGCTTGACGGTGCTCGACTGGGCCGGGTACGACGCCCCCGAGTTCTGGACGCAGTTTGCGCAAACCTATCCCGACGTAGAGGTCGATTATACCTACTTCGAGCAGGATGCCGACGCCCTGGCGAAGCTACAGAGCGGCTTTCGGGTCGATTTGGTCCACCCGTGCAGCAGTTGGTGGGGGCTGTATGTGGATGCCGGGCTGGTGCAGCCGATCGACACATCGCGCTTGAAGAACTGGCCCGACGTGGTCCCGGAGATGGCCAAGCTGGGCGAGTTCGACGGGCAGCAGTATTTTGTGCCGTGGGACTGGGGTTACGAGTCGATCCTCGTGCGCACCGACAAGGTGGAGGAACTGCCCGCCTCGTGGGCCGATCTGTGGGATCCGGCCTATGCAGGACGCCTCTCCATCCCCGACTCGGCCGAGGTGGCTCAGGTGATGGCGGCGGTAGCGCTGGACATCCCCAACCCGTGGCAGACGACGCCAGAAGAGGACGCGCTGATCAAACAGAAGCTGCTCGATATTAAGCCCAACGTGCTGACGTATTGGACCGACGCGTCGGAACTAAGCCAGATGATGGCTTCGGGCGATGTCTGGGTGGCGGCTAGCGTGTGGACCGACACCTACAGCCAACTGATGGCGGACGGCGTCCCGGTCGAGTATATCGATCCGGCCGAGGGGCGGCTGGGCTGGGTTTGCGGTTATGGCATCAGCAGCAACGCACAGGCGCCGGACCTGGCCTACGCGTATTTGGACGCGATCCTGGATCCGGAATCCATCGTTAATCTGAGCAACCAGTTCTTCTACGGCACGTCTAATCGCAAGGCGTTTGAACTGGCGGACCCGGCGCTGGTCAGTTTGTTCAAGCTCGATCAGCCGGACGTGCTACAGCAGACGGTGTTTTACCAGACGATGAGCGCGGAGCACCGCCAGAAGATCACGGAAATGTGGGATGAAGTGAGGCTGGCGCCGTAGCGCCGAGACGAGACCGCGGGATGAGGCCGGGGTGAGGCCGCGATGAGACAAAGACGTTGGCTGATCGTACTGATGTCGCCTCTGGCGCTGTGGTTGGGGTTGTTGTTCTTGGCGCCGCTGGCGACGATGGTTGTCTTCACGTTTCGGGCGGGCAGTTTCGGCCCCGAACACGACGTTTTCACTTTAGAGAACTACCGCACGTTCTTCGGCAACCCAGTCTATGGCCGGCTCTTGCTGAGTTCTGCGTGGATCTCCTTCGTGGCGTCTGTGCTGTCGATTCTCCTGGCCTATCCGTTGGCCTATTACCTGGCTTTCCAGGCCGGCGCTCACCGGCTGACGCTGCTCTTGGTGATTATCGTGCCGGCCTGGATCAGCTTCCTCTTGCGCGTCTTTGCCTGGAAGCTGATCCTCGGTTCCGGCGGGTTGCTCAACATTGTGCTGATGGCTGCCGGCCTGGTGGACGAACCGGCGCCCATCCTGCTCTACAGCCGGTCGGCGGTGATCGTGGCGCTGGTCTATTCGTATATGCCCTTCGTCGCCTTGCCCATCTTCGTTGCGCTGCAACGCATCGACCGCTCTCTGATCGAGGCGGCGTCTGATCTGGGCGGCACGGGCTGGCAGACGTTCCGAGATGTCATCTTGCCCCTGAGCATGCCGGGCGTCGCGGCCGCGTTCTTCCTGATCTTCATCCCCACGCTGGGCGAATACGTGACGCCTCTGCTGCTGGGTGGGACGGATGGGTTGATGTTCGGCAACGTGATCCAGAGCCAATTCGCCCGCGCGCTGAATTGGCCGCTGGGTTCGTTGATGAGCCTGGCTGTGCTGCTCTTTACGCTGGCGTTGCTGGCGGTCTTCGTCCGTCTTACTCGTCTTGAGGATTGGGTCCAGGGATAGGATGACGGCACGCGCTTGGCGTTCGCTCAATCTGT
This sequence comes from uncultured Caldilineaceae bacterium, assembly GCA_964467575.1. Classification (GTDB taxonomy): domain Bacteria; phylum Chloroflexota; class Anaerolineae; order Caldilineales; family Caldilineaceae; genus JASGTU01. The sequence continues at coordinate 7,115 of CAYXRG010000112.1, forward strand.
TTTATGTGACAGTAGCGGCCGTGTTTCTGTATGTGCCGCTGTTCCTGCTGATCGTCTTTTCCTTCAACGACGGCGGTACGTTGGCCTTCCCGTTGAGCGGCTTCACGCTGAAATGGTATCGCGAGCTTTGGGACACGCCGGAATTGCTGCGGGCTGCGTGGAACAGCGTCTTGCTGGGCGCGATCTCGTCCGTGGTCGCCACGGTCATCGGCGCGATGGCTGCGGTGGGGCTGATGCGCTTCCGCTTTGCGGGGCGTAATCTCCTCATCATGGCTGCCATGCTGCCGCTGGTGGTTCCGTCGGTGGTGTTGGGCGTGACGATGCTCATGGGCTTTGCACAGATCAACCTGCCGCTATCACTGTGGACCGTGGGCATGGGGCATGTGGTGATCAACTTGCCGGTGGTGATCCTGATCGTCATGGCGCGGCTGTCGGGGTTGGACGCCAATCTGGAAGAGGCTGCCATGGACCTGGGCGCGACCTATCTCGGCGCACAGTGGCGCGTGACGCTGCCCCTGACATTGCCGGCCCTGTTCGCAGCCTTTCTGACGTCGTTCACCACGTCGTTCGATGAGTTCGCCTTGACCTTCTTTCTGGTCGGTTCGGAGCCGACTTTGCCCACCTATCTCTATTCGCAGTTGCGCTTTCCGACGCGCCTGCCCATCGTGGTAGCGATGGCGTCCGTGGTAATCGTCGGCTCGTTCCTGACGGTTGTCTTTACCGAGTGGCTGCGACGCCGAGGAGAGACGCAGAAGGCGAATCGCGTTGATTCTCTAGCCGGCGATTTCGCCGTTGACGAGCGGCGGCCTGGCCCGGCCATGCGGCCGAATACGCCGGCCCTTGAGCGCGGCTCCACGCCACGCGGAGGCAAGTAATGGGTGAATTTGCCGTACAATTGCAGCGCGTGACCAAAGTATATGGCGAATCGCGTCGCCCTGCCCAGGCTGCGGGTATCCAGCCTGCGGCGGTCAATGCCGTCGATCTGTCGGTTACCCCCGGCGAGTTCTTCACGCTGCTCGGGCCGAGCGGCTGCGGCAAGACGACCACGCTGCGCCTGATCGCCGGGTTTGAGCAGGCTACCGCCGGGGATATTCTGATCCAGGGCAAGCGCATGAACGATGTGCCGCCGCATCTGCGACCGGTGAACACCGTCTTTCAGAACTACGCCCTGTTTCCGCATCTCACCGTGGCGCAGAATGTGGGCTTTGGGCTGAAGGTGAAGCATGTCGGCGCACCGGAACGCGAGCGGCGAGCGGCGGAGGCGCTGGAGATGGTGCGTCTGTCGGAACTGGCGCAGCGTAAACCGAGCCAGCTTTCCGGCGGACAGCAACAGCGCGTGGCGCTGGCGCGGGCTATCGTCAACCGGCCGGCTGTACTCCTGCTGGATGAGCCGTTGGGCGCTCTGGATCTGAAACTGCGCAAGGCGATGCAACTGGAACTGAAGCACTTGCAGGCGCAGTTGGGCATGACCTTTATCTATGTCACCCATGATCAGGAGGAGGCGCTGATCATGTCCGACCGGATCGCGGTCATGAACCAGGGCGAAGTCTTGCAGATCGATACGCCCGCCAATATTTACGAGCGGCCCGCGACGCGCTTTGTGGCGGACTTCATCGGCGAGAGCAATTTCTTGCAGGGCGCGGTGGACGACATCGACGAGGGGCGCGTCGTCGTGAAACTGCCCGGCGCGCTGCGGCTGTCCTTTGCGCCCAACGGCCATGCGCTGCATAAAGGCCAAGATGTGACGCTGGCGATCCGTCCGGAGAAGCTGGGGCTGGCGCACCGCAACGGCAGCGAGACGCCCAATTCACTCACCGGCGTGGTGCGCAACATTGCCTATCTGGGAACCGACACTCGCTACACCGTCGAGCTATGGCCCGACGCGGCCCTCGTCGTGCGCATGCAGAATGTACACGGGGCGAACCGGCCGGCGTTCGCGGTCGGCGACCCAATCCGGATCGAATGGGCGCCGGACGATATTCAGCTCTTGCAGCAATGACGCATCGACGAATAGGAGAAAACGAATGTTGCTGGTTCATGCGTCTCTTAGGCCGAGCGCTATTCACGGCCTTGGCTGCTTTACCGATGAACCCATCGCCAAGGGAGAGGTGATCTGGGTCTTTGACCCGCGGGTGGACATCCGTCTGCCGGTCGAGGAACTGGCGGCCCTGCCGCAGCCGATCCGGGCATACTACGCCAAGTACGGCTACGCTGAGATGGCGGAGGGACGGAAGGTGGTTACGCTGTGCGGCGATCATTCCAAGCATATGAACCATGCGGCGGAGCCCAACGTTCTATCGCTCGACGACCGTGATGTGGCGGCGCGTGACATTGCCGCGGGCGAAGAGCTGACGTGCGATTACCGCTCGTTCGACCTCGACGCGGCGGCGAAGTTGGCAACTTAACCGCATGAAGTTCTTTATCCGGCAGGGACGGTCACAGTCTCATATGCGACGCGCGGCGCACTTCCCCCAATTGCTTTGCTTCTCTCAAGCAAATTAGGCTTGCCGAATATGGACGACCAGGTTCGTCTAGTGTATTATGTAACCATCATAGTCGCGCCGCGATTTAGCAAGATGGTAGAGTAGAATTATGTCCGTGTTCCCCGTGATCCTTTTGGTCGATGACGAGCCGGCGGGGCGACAATCTCTCGAAGCGTTACTAGATGGGCAAGGGTATCGACTCCTGACGGCTGCGGATGGTCCGCAGGCATTGGCGCAGGCTGCCGCCGAGTTGCCCGATCTCATCCTCTTGGACGTGATGATGCCGGGGATGGACGGATTCGAGGTGTGCCGGCAACTGCGATCGGACCCGATGCTGGCCGAAGTTCCCATCGTGTTGGTGACGGCGCTGGACGATCAGGAGTCGCGCTTGCGCGGTTTGGGAGCGGGCGCAGACGATTTTATCTCCAAGCCGTTCAATCGCGCCGAGTTGCGGGCGCGCGTGCGTACGATCACGCGTCTAAACCGCTACCGGCGGCTGCTCAACGAGCGACTGAAGTTTGAGTGGATGGCCGAGCAATCGAACGACGGCTTCATCACGGTCGACGAGAGCGGCGTCATCCTCTATGCCAACCAGCGCGCGCGGCTGTTTTTGGGGACGACGGACTCAAATCGCGACCCTATAGGGCAGGATTTTCTGGTCCTGGCCGCGCAGCAGTATCACCGCGAACCGGAGGAGGTCTGGCGCCACTGGCCTGCACATGCCTCCGGCGCCGACCGGGAAACGCGCTATCTGGTGCGACCGGAGACGTCCGCCGCCCCTGCCTTGTGGCTGGCAGTGAACATCCTTGCGCAACCGGATACAAACGGCAACACGCTCTTGCTCAGCCTGCGCGATGTGACCCAGCAGGTAACTTCTTGGCGCGATATGCGCACCTTCCACACCGTCATCGCGCATAAGTTGTTGACGCCGCTCAACGGGTTGGTCGGCAGTTTGGAGATCGTCGCCGAGGACATTGTCGGACAGCCGGTTGTGCAGGAAATGGTCGAATTCGCCCGTTTGGGAAGCTGCCAGTTACAGGAGGCAATCGAAGACATATTGCATTATCTGAAGGGCGAAAGCCTGATTCAGATCGGCGGGCATACGCCTATGGCGGAGTTGCCGCGCCTGGCGCGGCGCGTGGCAGGAGAACTGGCGCTGCCGTCGCCGCTTGTGGATATGTCGGAGAATCTGTCTGCACAGTTCACAGGGCTGTCGTCGCAGAGCCTCGAATGGATTCTCTGGGAACTGATGGACAACAGCAAAAAGTTTCATCCCCAACATGCGCCGCTGGTCGAGATCAGCGCGGCGTTGCTGCAACCCGGCTGGGCGACGATTGCCCTGGCCGATAACGGCGTGTCGCTCAACCCGGACCAGATCGCCAAAGTGTGGACGCCGTATTACCAGGGCGAGAAGTGCTTTACGGGCGAGACGCCCGGCATGGGGCTGGGGCTGTCGACAGTGGCTGCGGCCATTTGGAACGTAGGCGGCGAAGTGCGCCTATATAACCGGGCGTCCGGCCCTGGCGTCGCGGTGGAGATGACCGTCCCCTTATTGGAGTAGATG
>CAYXRG010000113.1:0-10628 GCA_964467575.1 uncultured Caldilineaceae bacterium
AGGCGGCATAAACTCGAATTGACATAGGGCCATGCGGGAAGTATACTTGCCCGCAAACGCAACAGGCAGGACGAGGAGCGTCTTTTTCGGCGAAAATGGCAACCAACCGCAGCAGTCTGTACATTTATCGCATTTGCTTGTGTCTATAGCGGGCGCGCCGGCATCGTTGCCGGTTGCCCCGCTCTTCACCCACGCAGGCGATGAACTGCGCTGCCCAGGTTGCAAACTAAACGACCGCCCTTTCGGATTGATTCCGCTGTGCGAGGCGGCCATCTAGGCTTTAACGGCGACTAATCCGCAATCCTGATCCCGGAATGTACGAGCAGCCGAGTTCATCGACCAGATGGACCCGGCATTTTGTTTTTTTGACTTATTTTTCAACGGCGCCCAACGCGCGCCCATTAGCGACCAAAACGGCACATCGGGAACACACAGGAGAAAGAACCCAAACATGGCAACCGTATACGTCCCTACCCCCCTGCGTCGCCTGACAGGCGGCCAATCGAAAGTCGAAGCGACCGGGCAGGACATCGCCGGCGTGTTCCAGGCGATGGACGCTCAATTCCCCGGCGTCAGCGAGAAGCTGCTCGATGAGGACGGCCACGTCAAGCGCTTCATCAACGTGTTCGTCAACGACGACGAGATCCGCTCGCTGCAGGGCATGAGCACGCCGGTCAAAGAGGGCGACCGCGTCTCCATCGTCCCGGCGATGGCCGGCGGGCAGAGGAGCTAACATGAGCCGTCTCAATCGCGACCAGTTGCTGCAACTGGCTCGGGGCCAGATCACCGAAATGTCGCCCCAGGATCTGCATCAGCGACTGGCAAGCGGCGAGGAGTTCACCATCGTAGATATACGCGAGCGTGATGAGTTCGTGCAGGGCCACCTGCCCGGCGCGATCTTCGTGCCGCGCGGTTTCCTGGAACTGGAGATCGAGCAGCGCCAGCCGGACCGCGACAAGCCGCTCGTCATCTACTGCGCGGGCGGCGTGCGCTCCGTCTTGGCCGCGCGCAATGTCAAGGAGATGGGCTATACTCGCGCCATCTCCTTGATGGGCGGCTTCAACGCCTGGAAGAACGCCGGTTACGAGTTCCAGATCCCGACCGTGCTGACTGAGGAACAACGCCTGCGCTACAGCCGCCACACAATTCTCAACGAGGTGGGCGAAGCCGGGCAGTTGAAACTCCTCGACAGCAAGGTGCTGCTCATCGGCGCGGGCGGACTGGGCAGCCCTGCAGCGCTCTACCTCGCCGCCGCGGGCGTGGGCACGCTCGGCATCGTCGACTTCGACAACGTGGACGCGTCCAACTTGCAGCGCCAGATCTTGCACGATGCCAACGCCATCGGTCGCCCCAAGGTCGAGTCCGCCGCAGACCGGCTGCATGCGCTCAACCCCGATGTCAAGGTCATCGGCTATCGCGAGCCGATCACCAGCCACAACGCGCTGGACATCATCAAGGACTATGATGTCGTGCTCAACGGCTCGGACAACTTCCCCACGCGCTACCTGGTCAACGACGCCTGCCATTTCCTGGGCATCCCGCTGGTAGACGGCAGCATTTTCATGTTCGAGGGCCAAGTCACGGTCTACCAGCCCGACAAGCCGGAGCTAGGCGTCGAGGGCGGGCCGTGCTATCGCTGCCTCTACCCGGACCCGCCGCCACCCGGCGAAGTGCCCAGTTGCGCCGAAGCGGGCGTGTTGGGCGTGCTGCCCGGCATCGTCGGCTCGATCCAGGCGGTCGAGGCCATCAAGCTGCTGCTCGGCATCGGCGAGCCGCTGGCGGGGCGACTGCTCATGATCGACACGCTGGACATGACGTTCCGCACCCTGAACGTACGCCGCGACCCGGCTTGCCCGCTTTGCGGCGAGCATCCGACCGTGACCGAGTTGATCGACTACGAGCAGTTCTGCGGCCTGCCCTCGCACAGTAACGGCGTAGGACCTGCAGTCGAGCACAGCCGGCTCGCGCCGGAACAGGCGGCGCACTGATGTCAGCTATGAGCGCGGCGTTCCGCGAAAGGAAGCCTGTATGAACCTTGTCCAAACCGCCAGCCATCGCCGCACGCCCGTCGCCTGGAGTGCGCCGCCGCGCCTGGGCGGGCCGGTGACGGCAGGCGACATCCTCGCGCAGATCGGCAACACGCCCCTGCTCGACCTGAGCGATTTCGCCCGCCGTCTGGGCGTAGGCGCAGGCGTGGGGGTGTACGCCAAGGCCGAGTGGCTCAATCCGGGCGGGTCGATCAAGGCGCGCGCCGCGCTGCGCATCGTCCAGGAGGCCAAGCGCAGCGGCGCGCTCAAACCGGGCAAAACCCTGATCGACAGCAGCTCAGGCAACACGGGCATCGCCTTCGCCCTCATCGGCGCGGCCCAGGGCTTCCCCGTACATCTGGTCATGCCCGCCAACGTCAGCGCCGAGCGCAAAGCCCTGGCGCGCGCCTATGGGGCTACGCTCATCGAGTCCGACTCGCTGGAAGGCTCCGACGGGGCGATCCTCAAGGTGCGCGAACTGGTGGCGGCAGACCCGGAGCGCTATTTCTACGCCGACCAATACGGCAACCCGGCCAACTGGATGGCTCACTATGACACGACCGGCCCCGAGATCTGGCGGCAAACGCAAGGTGCGATCACGCATTTCGTGGCGGGCATGGGCACCAGCGGGACATTCATAGGCGTCGGACGCTATCTCAAGTCGCGCAACCGCGACATCCGGCTTGTCGCGCTCCAGCCCGATGACGAAGTGTCGGTCATTGAGGGCCTGAAGCACATGGCGTCGGCCATCGTGCCGCCCATCTATGACCCCGAGCTGGCCGACCGCTTCTTTGGCGTCTCGACCGAAGCGACTTGGAACATGACGCGGCGGCTCTCGGCGGAAGCGGGCATCTTCGCCGGCCTCAGCGCAGGCGCGGCGGTGCATGGCGCCGTCCAGGTCGCCCGTGAATTGGACGCGGGCGTGGTCGTGACGGTGTTGCCCGACGACGGCAGCAAGTACGTCAGCCTAGGCATCTTCAACTGAGGACGCGAAGCAGGAACAGTACGCTAATCGACGCAACACAGGGGCCGCTAGACGTCCTCTATACATACGGAGTACACACAATGAGTACACAAGTAGACCACACAGCGTTGCGTTTTAACCAGGCGGTGATCATCGCCCTTTTGCTCGCAGCGTTTCTGCTGGACTGGACATGGCTCGTCGCGCTGACCGCGGCCGTCATGCTGATCGGCACGATCTGGCCGGCGGCGAGCCTCTTCAAGCTCATCTATGCGCGGCTGCTGAAACCGTCCGGCCTCTTGCGTCCGGACGTGATCCAAGACGACCCGGCGCCGCACCTCTTCGCCCAGGGGCTGGGCGGGTTGGTTCTGCTGGCGGCAACCGCGGCGTTGATCGCCGGCGCCTCGCTCGCCGGCTGGACGCTGGCGGGTATTGTCGTCGTCCTGGCCGCGGTCAATCTCTTCCTGCGCTTCTGCCTCGGCTGCTTCATCTACTACCAGCTTGCCCGCCGCGGCATTCGTCTAGACCTGCCCGCCTGGCGCACAGCCTGATCGTTCGCCTCCACACGTCTTGGGAGAGATCACTGTTATGCTCTACGAGCGCATCGTAATCCTAGTCGCAGCCGGCATCATCGCATGGATCGCGTATGCAGTGTGGCGCGCCTACGCCGCGCGGCGCGTGGCACGCCTGGCCGAAGCCGCCGCCCCGGCATCCGTGCGCGAACTGATCGTCGACGCCGCGCCGGCTGTCCTCTATTTCACCACCTCAACCTGCGCCCAGTGCCGCTTTCAGCAGAAGCCCGCGCTGGATCGCTTTGCTGAACAGGCGCGCGTGGCGGTTTACGCCGTCGACGCGGTCGCGCAGGAGGAACTGGCCCGCTTCTACGGCATCATGACCGTGCCGTCTACGGTGCTGCTCAACGCGCGGCTACAGCCCGTCGCCATCAACCACGGCCTCGCCAGCGCCGACCGCCTCACCCAGCAACTTCGCGCGGCCGCGCCCTGATCCCCTCAGGCTTTGTCCCCCTGCTGTGATAGTCGTATAATGCGGGCATGTCTGAGCCGACACGCGAGCAACTGCTCGAACAACTCGAGGATTCCCAACGCCGAGTGAGCGCAGTCCTTGCCCCGATGGAGCCGGTGCAGGACTGGCAGCGCGAACCGGTCGAATGGTCGTTTCGCTATATCGCCGCGCACCTGGCGACGGTCGAAGAAGGCTGCCACCTGCCACGCGTCGAGCGCATCGCCGCAGGCGACAACCCGCGCCTGACACGCTACAACTACACCGCGGCGAACTTCAACCAGATCAACCTGGCCGATTCCTTGAACGCCTGGAGCGCTGCCCGCCGGGAGTTGATCGACTTCGTGAGCCGCCTCTCCGAGCGGGAGTTGCGCTTCACCGGCGCGCACGAAGACGTCGGCGACATCACCCTGCTCGACGCCTTGCAGGAGATTCTCGACCAGGACCGCGGCAACTTCCGCCACGTCTGCCAACTAATCGCCGACTATTACGAAGAGGCGCTGTAGCCCACCGTGTTTGAACTCGTCTTCCTCGGCACGTCCGCGTCCGCCCCGTCGATTCAGCGCGGCCTTTCCTCCGCCATCGTCATGTTCAACGAGTATCGCTTCATGATCGACTGCGGCGAAGGCTCGCAGCGCCAGATTCTGCGCAGCGGTCTCGGCTTCCGCCGCCTAGATCGCATCCTGCTCACCCACGGCCATCTGGACCACATCCTCGGCCTGGGCGGCCTTGCCAGCACGCTGGGTCGCTGGGAGGCGCTCGAAGAACTGCACATCTACGGCGGGGCCAGCGCGTTGGCGCGCGTCCATGCCCTCATGGACGTGGTCTTCGGGCCGGGGCAGATGCCGCGCGTGGGCATCTCGCTTAACCTGCTGGAGCCGGGCATCATCTTCGAGGACAGCTACTTCACCGTCACCGCGTTTCCGGTGCAACACCGCGGCGAGGGCTGCTTCGGCTTTCTGTTCTCAGAGAAAGAGCGCCGCCCCTTCCTGGCGGACAAGGCGGAGGCGCTCGGCATTCCCAACGGGCCTGTGCGCCGCGAGTTGGCGCAGGGACGCACGGCTACCCTGCCCGACGGGCGCACCATCGACCCCGAAGAGGTGCTTGGCGAGGCGCAGAAGGGCGCCAGCCTCTGCTTTATTGGGGACGTGAGCCACACCGGCCCGCTGCACAAAATCGCAGCCGGCGCAGACTTGCTCGCCATCGAGGCGACCTATCTGGAAGAAGACAGAGACCTGGCGAAGAACCACGGCCACATCACAGCGCGCGCTGCAGCGCGCCTCGCCCGCAATGCCGGCGTCAAGCAGCTAGCCCTGCACCACGTCAGCCGCCGCTATCTCACCCAGGACATCGTGGCCGAGGCGCGCGCCGTCTTCCCCGATACCGTCGTCGCCAACGATTTCGACCTCTTCCGCGTGACCAAAGACAAGCCGGTCAGCGTCGCCAACCTGCGCCAGCGCTAGAGGCTTCGCAGACGCCCGTCCACGCCGCGCTCCACCGCATTGACGATGCGCCGGCGCAACGCCGCAATATCCTTCTCGCCCAACACGCGCTCCACGCTCTGGTAGACCAGGCGGAAAGCCAGCGACTTGCTGCCCTCCGGCAGCGGCTCGCCGCGGTAGACGTCGAACAACTCCGCCTCGGCCAACAGATCGCCGCCCGCCTCGACCATGATATCGATCAGGCGGCGCACGGTGACCTCCTCGGCCACCTCGAAGGCTAGGTCCTCCACCACAGGCGGGTAGCTGCTGATCGGCTTCATTGGCTCCAACTGCCAGTGCGAGCGCACCAACGGCTCCAGCCGCAACTCCGCGGCGCAGACGCGCACCTTGTTGGGCAGCCCGAAGGCTGCGCGCACCTGGGGATGCACCTCACCCATCAAGCCGAGGTTGGCGCCGTTGAGCAGCACCTCGGCGCAGCGCGGGCCGAACGCGCCGGCATCCGGCGCAGCGCGGAACTCGACGGAGGCGTTCTTGAATCCCAGCCGGTCGAGCAGCGTCTCGACCACGCCCTTCAGATCGAAGAAGTCCATCTCGGCATCGCCGTTCTCCGCGGTGTAGAAGTCCTGGGGATGGCGCGGGCCGCACAGCGCCAAGCTGACGCGGCGGTCCTCGTGCGGCAACACCCCGTCGCCGTCCTCCGGCAAATAGACGCGCCCCACCTCGAAGGTGGCGAGGCGATTGGTATAGCGCAGGTTGCGCACCGTGTTTTCCAATGCACTGACCAGCAACGAGCGGCGCATCACGCTGCGTTCCGGCGCGATGGGGTTTGCCACCGTCACGTAAGCCGGGCTCTCCTGCGGCCTGCGATCCGGCGGCAGCAACTTGTCATGCTCATCCGGCGCGGTCAGCGTGCGGTTGATGATCTCCTGCAGGCCGGCCGCGACCAGGATGTTGCGCACCTTCTCTTCCGTCTCCCACGTCTCGTTGCGGCGCTGGACAGGCAGAGACTCATCCATCAGCGTGATGCCGACCTGCTCATAGCCGATTACGCGCGCCACTTCCTCGGTCAGGTCAGCCGGGATGCGCACGTCGAGACGATGCCAGGGCGGAACGCACTCCAGGAGCGCCTCGCCCGGTTCGCGATGCAGGGCGAACGTCGAATCCGGCCTCGCGTCGGGCGCAATCGCATCGACGCGCTGCACCTCGAAGTCCAAGCGGCGCAAGGCGTCGGCAATCTGATGAAGCGTCACCTGCATGCCCAACAGCCGGCGCGTGTCGCTGAGCGTCGTGTAGACCACCGGCAGCGTCTGCTCGACGGGGTAGGCGTCGACGATGCCGGGAGCCACGCGGCCGCCTGCATAGCGGCGCATCAGTTCCGCCGCGCGCCGCCCCGCGATAGGGTTGAGTGTGGCGGGTACGCCGCGCGCAAAGCGGTAGCTCGCCTCGCTGGGGATGCGGAGCTTCTGCGCGGTGCGCCGGTTGTTGATGCCCTCGAACGTGGCCGCTTCGAGCAGAACGTTGCGCGTCGTCTCGCCGACTTCGCCTTCCAGCCCGCCCATCACGCCCGCCACGGCAATCGGCCCGGCGGTATCGGTGATTAGCAGCATGGAGTCGTCCAGCACGCGCGCCGCGCCGTCCAGCGTCGTGAACTTCTCGCCCTGTTGGGCGGTGCGCACAATGATGGTCGGGGCTGCGTCGCCCGCCTTGGCGGCGCGCGCGGCCAGCACGTCATAGTCGAAGGCGTGCAGCGGCTGGCCCCATTCCAGCATGACATAGTTGGTGATGTCGACCACGTTGCTGATCGGGCGCATGCCCGCCTTGCGCAGACGGTCTTGCATCCACTGCGGCGACGGGCCGATGACGACATCTTTGATCAACAGACCTACGTAGCGGTTGCAAAGCGCCGGTTCGTCGATGCGCAGTGCGAAATGCTCCGCCGCGGGCGCGTCGTCGCTCGTCTCGCACACATCGGGCGGCAAATGCAACGCGGCGCCGGTGAGCGCGGCGACCTCGCGCGCCACGCCGATCATGCCGAGGGCGCGCGCCATATCCGGCGTCAGGTCGATCTCGATCACCACGTCGCCCAGGTAGTCGCGCAGCGGCGCGCCGACCGGCGCATCGCCGGCTAGAAGCATGATGCCTTCATGCTCTTCGCTAAGGCCCAGCTCGCGCTCGGAACAGACCATGCCTGCGGATCGCACCCCGCGGATCTTAGTCGCCTTGAGCGTTTTCTTAGGACGCGGGCGCGCGTCGCTGTACGCGTCGACCAGCAAGGCCCCCTCGCGCGCGAAAGCCACCTTGAGGACCGGCAGCGTGCCGTCGACGAAGCTCTGCCCGCGGAAGGCGAACAGGTTGGGTGCGCCCGTCACCACGCGCTGCGGCGCGTCGTCGCCATAGTCGACGTCCACCAGCACCAGCCGATCTGCGTCGGGATGCGGGAGGACAGCCATCACCTGTCCTACGGTAATCGTCTCCGGGTCCCACCAATCGCCGATAGCGCGCAGAGCGGTCACTTCCAGACCGGCCAAGGTCAACCGTTCCGCCAGTTCCGCCACCGGCAGGTTGATGTCAACATAGTCTCGCAGCCAAGACAAAGGCACTTGCATACCGATCTCTCCCTAATTCGACAGGTATTCGTAAACAACATCATGGGCCAGCGCTCGCCACTGCCCCCAACCGCGCCGGTTGCCCTCCAGGCTGCGCAAATTGTGCGCAAGCTGCGCCAGCTGCGGCGGCGTCACGGCGCGAAATTCGGAAATCTCTTCGCTCTCATGGATGACCGGCGCCCCTCCCATACTGCTCAGATGAAACACATAGCTGGCGAACTGAACCGTCGAATCGCCATGATAGAAGTGATATTCGACCAAGCCCAAAAAGCGCTCGATGCGCACCGTGAGGCCGGTTTCCTCCTCCACTTCGCGCAACAACGCAGCCTCGATCCCCTCATCCCAGTGTACGCCCCCGGACGGCAGCCGGAAAATATGCGCCGGATAATGCGGCTTGGCATGCACCCAGACATTCCGTCCCCCGTTCTGGATGGCGAAGACCACCTCCGCTCGCCGGTCGCTGTCCTTACGCCAGCGATACGAGTAGATGTACTCGTCGGCCTGGATCTTGTGCGCACGATAGACCGGCTGCCCGTAGCGCGCCGCAAGTTCTGCGACCTCTTCGGCCCATATTGTCGGGAGCGCAATATGAGGTTGCGTTGTTTCACGTCCGGGCATACCGGTCCGCACTCTCCCTGCTGTGCGCCGCAAAGCCGAAAAATGTCTTTCAGGACGATAGGGCTGCCGGACGCCCCAGCCTCACCGGCGGGCGCCCCTCCTGCGAGTCCAGGCAAGCCACACGCCCGTTCCGATCAACGCAGCCGCCGTCGCCCAAGAGATCCAACGTCCGGCGATGCGCGGCGCCGTATCCTCGAAGCGCAGCAGCACGTATCCTTCGCCCACAGGCACGGGCACGGTCATGCGCCCCAGCGTGCCTTCCTCCTCCGGCACAATCTCCAGTTCCTGCACCGGCTTGCCGCCCGGCCCGTCCAGCAGATAGGCCCGCCAGCCCGGATAGTAGAACTGGTTATAGACGATGCGCCGGCCTTCGAGCGGCGACCAATACCACACTTCCTCCATGACGGAGGTCCGTGTTTCCGAGTTTACCACGAACCCCGTCTCACGGTGGTAGTTGAGGGTCGTGTAATCGACCATTGAGGCGACGGGCGTCACAGGTTCGCCGGCGCGCTCCGTGCTGATGTACTCATCGGCCATCGGGCTCCACGTCGGGATCTCTTTCACCCAAGCTGTGCTGCCCGTCATCTCGTCGGACGACTGTTGGAAGCGCATCAGCGCGGCCAGGCCCACAGGCCCCTCCGCCGGTTCGGTGATCTCCACGCGCAGCAGCGGGTAGCTGCCCAACAAGACTATTCCGGCGACGGCGGCCAACGCCAGCAAGGATCGCCGGTCGCTGCTATACACATCGGGCAGCAAGGGCAGCCCGGCCAGCGCGGCCATACACAGCGTCGTCACACTGAACCAGCGCCACGGGAACTGGGCGAAGCCAAGCACAGAGCCGATCACGGGCAGTTCCCACAGCGGGGCCGCAACTTGCAACGCCAGAAACGCGGTCGCGCCGCCGGCCAGAGCGAGGCAGACGATCTCCCAGCGCAGCCGCCGCGCCGGTCGCCACGCCAGCATAACGCCAAGCACAGCCAGAATCAAGGGAATAGCCCCTAGTTGGAAGCCGATTGGGTCGTCCGGCCCGCCGGCGCTAACCCCGAACCCCCATTGGGGGCTGAACAACTGGAAGAAGTAGACGAAATTGCCGCGGAAATTGTAACGCCCGTCGAACCACTGGTCCACGCGCACATATTGGCGCTCCAGCAACATAGGCAGCCAAAAGATCGCACTCAGCCCCAGCCCTGCCCCCAGCCCAACCACAGGCAACACCGCTGCGCGCACCCAGCGCGTCAGCCACGCCTTCGCCGGCAGGCCGCGCACGCTCACCCCGTCCGGCGCAACGTGCGCATAGGCGACTGTGAGCAGGTACAGGCCCAGCAGCGGCGTAAAGAGCACGATCACCAGGTTGCTGGTGAGCATCAGCCCGGCATAGGAAACGGCAGCCCCCGCGACCCAGCGGAAAGACGGGCGCACGATGGCCTGGCGCACCGTCCACAGACAGAGCGGCAGCCACACGAAAGCCATGCTTTCCGCCAGGTTGCCGCGCACATAGAGGTTGAGCAGGTGATAGGGCGCGTACACGTAGACCAGCGAGGCGATCAGCGCGGCCTGTCGCCCGCCCCACGAGCGCACGAACGCATACATGGCCGCTGCGCTGCCCACAATGCTGACGACGAAGATAGCCTCGATCGCGGCCGTGTGGCTGAAGCCCAAAAAGTGCAGCAGCAGTTCGGCCAGGAAATGGCTGAAAAGGCCGTAGATGTTGAAAAACGGGTAGCCGTACCCGAAGGCGAAGTCGGGACTCCAGCGCGGCCACCAGATGCCATCCTGTACGACGCGGTCGTATTCAAACAGGAAATAGACGTGATGGCGCGCGTCGTTGGCCCCCCAGAAATAGCCGGGCAGCAAAAACGGCGCAACCGCGAAGATCGTCAACGTCGCCGCCAGCCAAAACAGCGGGTCGCGCCACAGATTGACGGCAGCCGCTTCGCTCGCGGCGCCGGACAAC
>CAYXRG010000114.1:0-4357 GCA_964467575.1 uncultured Caldilineaceae bacterium
CGGTTATTCCGGCAGCAATGTCAGCAATGCGATCTGGGGAGAGGCGCCAAAGCGCAGCGGGATGCCCTCGCCGACGCCGCGCGAGATGAAGACCTGCGTGCGGCCGCGACGCAGGTAGCCCGACGCTTCGTGGCGCGCCAGGTGTTCAGTGTGGGTGTGCGCCGGCCCATACCAGGGCAGGACGATCTGGCCGCCGTGCGTATGGCCGGAGAGGACCAGGTCGGCGCGACTGACGGCCGGCTCGCTCAGGATGTCGGGGTTGTGGCTGAGGAGCAGCGTCGGCGCGGCGGGCGGCACTTCCGCCAGAGCCTTGCCGAGGTCGGGCAGCCCCTCGGTGAAATCGTCTACGCCGGCGATGAAGAGGTCTACCCCGTCGCCCTCGCCGGGCTTATGGGTTAGGCGAACGGCGCGGTTGTGCAGAATCTGAAAGTTGCGCGCGACGAGTTCGTCTTCCAGACGTGCGACGTCGTTTTGGCCGGTTCGTTTGAGGTCGAACGGCATATTTGCCAGGAAGCGGCCGAAGCGTACAAGGCGGGCGGCTTCTTGCCAGGGGGCTGCTTTGCCGCGCGGACGGTTGCCGTTTTCTAAGGCGCAAAAGGCGGCCCAACTGCGGTTGAGGAGTTGATTGGCGCTGTAGGTCGTGTAGTCGTGGTTGCCGAAGACGGCGAAAGCGCCCAGCCGCGGCGCGGGCAGGGCGTCGAGCAGGTCGAGGACGTTGCCCAATCCGCCGTCGTCGTGAAGAAAATCGCCGGTGTGCACCAGTAGGTCGTAATCCAGGTTGGCGCAGGCGCAACGGATGGCGTCGATTTTGGCCTTCTCGCGCCAGTGCAACCCGCGGAAGTGGGTGTCGGTGAGGTGCAGGATGCGCAGGCCCGCGGCAGGCAGATGGCGCTGTGCATTGGGCAGGCGGATGGTTAGCTTGTCTAGGCTGACGCGCAGCGGCTCGCGGAAATATGCGTAAGAGGCCAGGCCGGCGCCCATGCCCGCCAGGATGCCGGCGCCGCCGAGGAGTTGGGCGCGCCTGCTTCCGGCTTGGCGCAGCGCGGTCAGAGTTCGGTTGGCGGAAACGAGATTCACGGTCACTCCGGGCAGCGCCAGGAGGGGGACCCTCGCGCCGCTGCTTAAGGCTTGCTGACGAACGAACGTGCGCTATAGGCGCTTGTTTCGCCCTGCGCGCAACATCTAATCGTACTGCACGGGCGAAAGATCACCAAATCCTGCGGCGTAAGGAACCATGCGCGGCGGGAGAGCCGTGTATCCGGTTTTGCCGCCGGCTGTCTGGGCCTCGGCGGGGAAATACGCCCAATAAATTGACAAGGGCATCGATAGAGGGGAAAATGGACGGCAGTCCATATGCTGCTATAGCCGTCTATTGCGGCGGCTTCATTCGACTCAAGACCAGACAACGGGGATAAAATCATGAACTCGGCACCAGCATTGACAGAGCAACCACTGGACCCTGCGTTCGAGGCGAGGGCCATCAACACGATACGGATGCTGGCCGCGGACGGCGTACAGCAGGCGAAGTCCGGGCATCCCGGCATGCCGATGGGCATGGCTGCCGCAGCGTTTGCGCTGTGGACGCGTGTGATGCGCTATAGCCCGACTAACCCGGCCTGGCCCAACCGCGATCGGTTTGTGTTGAGTGCAGGACACGGCTCCATGCTACTTTATGCGTTGCTACACCTGACGGGCTTTGACCTGCCGCTGGACGAGCTGCGCAATTTCCGGCAGTGGGACAGTATGACGGCGGGGCATCCGGAATACGGGCATGCACCGGGCATCGAGACAACCACCGGCCCCCTGGGTCAAGGCTTCGCCAATGGCGTCGGCATGGCGATCGCGGCCAAGTGGCTGGCCGCGCGCTTCAACAAGCCCGGCTACGCCATGATGGATCACCATATTTACGCTATTGCCGGTGACGGCTGTCTGATGGAGGGCATCTCCAGCGAGGCGGCGAGCCTGGCCGGCCATCTAAAGCTGGACAACCTGATCTATCTCTACGACGACAACCACATCACCATCGAGGGCGGCACCGATCTGGCCTATACGGAGGATTGGGCCAAGCGTTTCGAGGCCTACGGATGGCATGTGCAGCGCATCGACGGGATGGACACGGAAGCGGTGGTGCAGGCGATTGCGGCGGCGCAGGCCGACCCGCGCCCCAGCATCATCGGCTGTCGCAGCGTGATCGGCTACGGCAGCCCCAACAAGGCGGGCACCGCGGGCGTTCACGGCGAGCCGCTGGGCGAAGACGAGTTGGAATTGACCAAGGAATATCTTGGGTGGCCGTTGGAGCCGCGCTTCTATATTCCCGACGACGTGCTGGCCCATTTCCGCCAGGCGGTCGAGCGGGGCAAGGCGCTGGAGGCCGACTACGCCAAGCTGTGGGAAGGCTACCGCAAGGAGTATCCGGCTGAGGCGGCGGAATTGCAGCGCTACCTGGACGGCGAGCTGCCTGCCGGTTGGGAAGAGTCCCTGCCCGTCTTCCCGGCAGGCAAGCCGGTGGCGACGCGCAATGCCAGCGGGACGGTCATCAACGCCCTGGCCAAGACAGTCACGAACCTGATGGGCGGCAGCGCCGACCTGGCGGGCAGCACCAAGACGATGATCAGCGGCGTGCCGGCCTTCCAAGCGGGCGAGTACGGCGGGCGCAACATGCATTTCGGCGTGCGCGAGCACGGCATGGCGGGCATTCTCAACGGCATGGCGCTGCACGGCGGGGTGATCCCCTACGGCGGCACCTTCTTGGTCTTCAGCGATTACATGCGCGGCAGCATGCGCCTCTCGGCGCTGATGGGCGTGCCGGTCGTCTATGTGCTGACGCACGACAGCATCGGCCTGGGCGAGGACGGGCCTACGCACCAGCCCATCGAACATCTGGCCTCGCTGCGCGCCATTCCCAACATGACGGTGATCCGGCCGGCGGACGCCAACGAGGTGTCCGTGGCGTGGAAGATAGCGCTCACCAACAGCGGCCCGACCGTGCTGGCGCTGACGCGACAGAACCTGCCCGTCTACGACCGCACGGCTGAGGGCGTGGGCGGCGCCGAAGGGGTGGCCCGCGGCGGTTATGTAATGTATGAGGCCGCGCCGGACGGCGTGCAGGTGGTCCTGATCGCCACCGGCAGCGAGGTGGAAATTGCATTCAACGCGGCCAAGCAGCTTGCCGAAGAAGGAATCGGCGTGCGCGTGGTGAACCTGGCTTCGTGGGAGTTGTTTGCCGCGCAGGATGCCGCTTACCGCGCCGAGGTGCTGCCGCCGGATGCGCCCAAGCTTGCCATCGAGGCGGGCGTCACCTTCGGCTGGGAGCGCTGGGTCGGCAATGACCCGCGCAAGGGCGCGGTGATGGGCATCGACCGCTTCGGCGCCAGCGCGCCGTACAAGCGTGTGTATGCCGAGTTCGGCCTGACGCCGGAAGCGGCGGTCGCCAAGGCCAAGACTCTGATTCAAGGCTAGGGCGGATGCTGAACGGCCTGTCGGGCGTGGTGCGGCGGACGCGCCAGCACCACGCCATCGAACATGCGACGCTGCATCTGTTGGCGGCGCGCCTTCCCAACCGGCGCTTTGGCGGATACAGCGATCCGCTGGGCTTTACCATCGTTGGGGAGGCGACGACCGAGGAGTTGCAGCACGCCGTGGGCGATGCGCTGCTGCGCCTGCAGGCGGGCGAGCGCGGGCTTGCCATTCATCCCAACTGCGGCACGAACCTGCTGGCGGCGGGCGCGACTGTGACGGCGGCGAGTATGTTCGGCTCGGCGGTGGTGCGCGGCCGGCTGGAGCGTTTTGTGATGAGCCTTGTGCTGGTTCTGATCGCGCTCGTGGCCGCGCGGCCGCTCGGCTCACGCTTGCAGGCGTATACGACGCTGCCGGACGTGGAAGACCGGGTGGTGACGGAGATCCGGACCTTGCAAACCGGCGGGGTCTCCGTCTTCCGGGTGACGTTTGATTGACGGGTTGTATTGGACATTCTGGGCCGGTGAACCGAACCGCTCACCGGCCCTTTCTGCCGATTGATGGTCTATCTCCTGCTGGACTGTGACGAATATCTGGGGGCGCAACGGCTGGCTAAACTGTCGGCTGCGTTGGGTGATCCGGAAATGGCCGGCCTCAACACGACTGAGTTGGCGGGCGGCAAGACCAGCGCGGCGGAGATCCTGGGGCACGCCGCCATGATGCCTTTTCTGACGCCGCGGCGGCTGGTGGCGGTCCACGGCTATCTCAGCCACTTGGACAAGCGCATGGCCGCCAGCAAGGACACGGACAGCGCGGCGCATGCCGAGGCCGCTGCGCTGCTGGAGGGCCTGCCTGATGCGCCGGAATCGTGCGACCTGGTCTTTGTGGACAGCGGCGTGGA
>CAYXRG010000114.1:4457-7229 GCA_964467575.1 uncultured Caldilineaceae bacterium
GCCCTCTACCTGTTGACGATGATCGCCCGGCAGTATCGCATCATCCTCAAGGTGAAGGAGGCGATGGGCGCAATCCGCGGCGGCGAGCAGGAGATTGCAACGCTGGTGGGCGAGCGGCCCTACCCGGTGCGCAAGGCCATGCAGCAAGCCCAAGCCTACAGCCTCGCCGAGTTGGAAGGGATCATGAACCGGCTGTTGGAGGCGGATTTCGCCATGAAGACCGGCGCAGACGCGGACACGGAGATCGATGTGCTGATCGCCGAACTGACCCAGCGGCGCTGATCCAAAGGCCGCCTCATCTATGACCTTCCTCACGCACCTTTCGCTGACCCATTTCCGCAACTATGCCCATCTCGACCTGGACTTTACGCACCGGCTGACGTTGCTGCAGGGCGACAACGCACAGGGCAAGACGAACCTGCTGGAAGCGGTGTATTTGCTCGCCACGAGCAAGCCCGTGCACGCGCAGACGGAGCGCGAGGTGGTGGATTGGCAGGCGCAGGAGGAGCCGATCCCCTACTGCCGCGTGGCGGCGCAGGTGCGGGCAGGCGAGGGCGAACGCCTGCTCGAACTGGAAGTGATCTTTACGCCGCGCAGCGACGGCCTCAACTTCACCAAACAAGTCAAGGTCAACGGGGTGGGCAAACGCAGCATGGACCTGATCGGCTTGCTGCGCGCCGTATTGTTCTTGCCTGAAGACATCCGGCTGGTGGATGGCAGTCCTGGCGAGCGGCGTCGTTATCTGGACATTGCGCTTTGCCAGATCGACCCGGCGTATTGCCGCAGCCTGTCCGAGTATCAGAAGGTGCTAGCTCAACGCAACAGCCTGCTGAAGACGCTGCGCGAGCAGGGCGTTCAGGCTGCGTCCCCGGCGGTGGATGCGCAGTTGGACTTCTGGGACGAAAAGCTGGTGCAGCACGGCGCGCTCGCGCTGGCGAAGCGGCAGAACTTCGTGGCGCAACTCGACGTGCTGGCGCGGCAACGTCACGCCGACTTGAGCGGCGGGCGCGAGACGCTGCGTGTGGAATATCTGCCCAGTTTCAACTACGGCCCGCTGGACGATGGGGAGTTCAGACGCTGGCGCGCCGGCAATCGCCTGGGCGAAGACGGGGTAACGAGCGACGCCGGACTGGCCGCGTTTATGGTGACGCCCGACGCGGTGGCGCAGCGCTTCATGCGCCGGCTGGGGGAGCGGCGTCGCCGTGAACTGGCCGCAGGCGCGTCGTTGTACGGCCCGCACCGCGATGAGCTGCGTCTGCTCGCCAATGGGCGAGACCTGCGCGCGTATGGCAGCCGCGGCCAACAACGCAGCGCGGCGCTGGCGCTGAAGCTGGCCGAGGTGCAGGCCATGACCGCGGCTACGGGCAGCGCGCCGCTTCTCCTGCTGGACGATGTGATGAGCGAGTTGGATGCGCACCGGCGTAGTACGCTGCTGGCTGCGCTGGAAGGGGTGGAGCAGGCGATCTTGACGACTACGGACTGGGACGACTTCACGCCCGAGTTTCGCTCCGCTGCGCAATGCCTACACGTGCGTGCGGGCGAGGTGTTCCCGGCGAGCGAGACGACGCAGACGGACGACGCGTTGCGCGGCGGTCCGGCCATGCCGCGCGGGTAAGCGGTAGTGGTGCGGTCGTCGCCGGTTATCGCCGCGGAATGAGGTCGCGCGTCAGGGCGGAGGCCGTGCGCCGCCAGCGCACCATCGTGCCGCTGGTGCGGATCACCGGTTCGGCAAGGTTGTCGCTGAGGAAGGTCACCGTTCCGCGTGCGGTGTTGACGGTTGTCTTGGCATCGTCCAGCATCGGTTTGATCTCGGTCTGGATCAGCGCCGCCAGGCGCCAGATTTGCCAGATGAGAACGGCGATGAGGACGCCGATGACGATACTCTGCACGGCGACGACAATGATGGCAATATCTCGAACGGTTGCACTGATGACCACTTAGGCGTCTCCTCGGTTAGTGATGCGTCATGTGTCACGAGTCAAGCGTCAGAAATGCGGTTCTTGCGCGATCAGGTGCGGTCCGGGTTGCCGCTCGTGACTGCGGCGCGCAGTTCGCGCAGTCCGATCATGGCGAGCCAGGCGAAGACGGACGCTTCAATGATGTGCACCTGGCCGATGCGGGGCAGGGGGAAGTGCAGCAGCACGGCAAGCGCCTGGCCAAAGGCGAAGCCCGCGGCGGAGGCGAGCAGGTAGGCGACGAGGTCGCGCAGGCTGCGCCCGCCCCACAGGTGAAACAGGCCGGCATAACCGGCGCTGACGAGCGCGCTGAGAAGCAAGCCGGGCGGCACAAATGTGATCATGGCGCAATGATGCCGCCGCCGAGGCAATGGTCGCCGTCATAGAAGACAGCGCCCTGGCCCGGCGCAATGTCGCGTAGAGGATGATCGAAGCGGACCATGACGTTGCCGTCCGTCTGCGGGTAGAGACGGCAGGCTGCCGCCTGCGCCCGATACCGGATCTTGCAGCCGGCGGGCGTGCCGGGCGCGACCGGTTCGTCCATTGTCCAGTTAACTTCGCATGCGATCAGGCTGTCGCGGCCGAGTTCGTCCTTGGTTCCGACGACGAGCGCGTTACGGGCGCGGTCCAGTTGGATGACGTAGAGCGGCTCACCGGCCCCGCCGATGCCCAGGCCCTTGCGCTGGCCGATGGTGTAGGCGGGCAGGCCCTCGTGTTGGCCCAGGACGCGGCCGCGGACGTCGACCATCGGGCCGGGGCGCATGGCGTCTGCCGCCCAGTCGTGCAGGAAGCGCCGGTAGTCGTCATCCGCCACGAA
>CAYXRG010000114.1:7329-10145 GCA_964467575.1 uncultured Caldilineaceae bacterium
TCTGCGCCAAGCCGCCGTGCGTAGTTGAGCAAGTAGTCAAAGCGGATGTGGCGGTTGCAGGCGAGGCAGGGATTGGGCGTTAAGCCGGCGCTATAGCCGGCGATGAAGCGGTCCACGACCTGTTGCTTGAAGGGCTGCTCCACGTTGATCAGGTAGAACGGCATGCCCAACTGGTCGGCGACATGGCGCGCGTCGGCGACGCTTTCCAGGCTGCAGCACTTGTTGGTGGAGGCTTCGCCGGCACGCAGTTCGGTCCACAGGCGCATCATGACGCCGATGCAGCGATAGCCGCGCTCGACGAGCAGGGCGGCGGCGACGGAGCTGTCTACACCGCCGCTCATGGCGACGACCACTGTCGTGTCTGCAGGCGCTTTGGCGCCGTTGTGCAGTGCGTTGTAGATAGTCACGCCAACCCCAAAATGCGATAGAATAGGCCGGCGACGATTCGCCGGCTGCAACTTGTCGCGGCTATTGTACATGATATCATGGGCGCGTGGCTACATTCGGCGCGGGCGGCAGCCACGGCCAACGACATTCACTAGACGGAGCGACAATCTATGGGGAAAGGAAAGCAGACGGTCAGCAGCGGCACGCACTGGGAAGCCCTGGCGGGCTATAGCCGTGCAGTGCGCATCGGCGACCGCATTTTGGTCTCCGGCACGACTGCAACCGGGCCGGATGGCTTGGTGGGCGCAGGCGATGCCGCGGTTCAGGCAGGGTTCGCCATTGATAAGATCGCGGCGGCCATCGAGCAATTGGGCGGCAGACTGGCGGACGTAGTGCGCACACGCGTGTATGTACGCGACATCGCCGACTGGGAGGCTGTGGCGCGCGTTCACGGCGCACGCTTCGGCGCCATTCGTCCAGCCAATACGCTGGTCGAGGCGCACCTGGTGGGCGAGGAGTATTTGGTCGAGATAGAAGCCGAGGCAGTGATCGGAGCGGGCGATGCGCTTTAGCTTGCGTCTGAACAACGACCTGACGTTACACGAGTACACGGCGTTGGCCCAGGCGGCGGAGGCCGCCGGCTTTGACCAGTTCTGGGTGAGCAATGACCTATTCTTACGCAGCGCGTTGGCGCTGTTGCCCGTCATCGCCCAGGCGACGACGCGGCTGGAGGTGGGTACGGGCATCCTCAACCCCTACACGGTGCATCCTGCCGAAATGGCGATGTACGCGGCGACGATGGACGAACTGACCGGATGCCGCTTCAATCTGGGGCTGGCGGCGGGCGCGGGCGACTTCTTGCAGTGGGTCGGCTTGGAGCAGACCGCGCCGCTGGCGACCGTCCGCGAGACGGTACAGGCTGTGCGGGGCTTGCTGGCAGGCGAAACGGTGGAGATGGAAGGACAGGCGCTGCACTGGAGCGATGAGGCATATTTGCGTTTTCGCGGCCCGCGTGTGACGCCGATCTACATCGGCGCGATGGGGCCGAAAATGCTGCAACTGTGCGGGGAAGTGGCGGACGGGGCGTTGCCGCTGCTCTTCCCGCCGGAACATTACTTCGGCGTATTGCCGCACATCGAAGTAGGCGCTGCGCGGCGGCCTGATGCACTCGCTCCGCTAGACCTGGCCGCGTGCATCTGGGTGTCGCTCTCGGATGACCGCCAGGCCGCGCGCCGCGTGTTGGCGCAGAAGATCGCGTATTACGGCTATACGCTCAACCCGCTGATTCTGGATCAATTGGGGCTGACGCGGGCTGACTTCGCCGGCGTCGAGCGGGCCATGACGGTAGAGCGCAATGAGGAAAAGGCCATCGGCCTGGTTGATGAACGCATGTTGCGCATCGGCGTGGTCGGCGGGCCGGGCGACGTGATCGAGCGGCTGGAACCGCTGGTCGCAGCCGGCGCGACGCATCTCAGTTTTGGCCCGCCGCTCGGCCCCGACCCATTGGAGGCGGTGAAACTGTTAGGCCAGGTTGTGGCGCATTTCCGCCGGTGAGTCGTCGGCAAAGCGAGGGGCGGCTAAACGGCCGAGGGTGCGCCCTCATCGGCAAGTCGCGTGGTCGCGTATGTTATACTTATGCGCAGGTAGGTCTGACTATGTGTCGAAGACCCTGTATTGATGACCAGTTTGACAAGAGATTCACAAGAAGGACGAGGAGAGCTACGCATGGAATATCGATCTCTAGGGCGCACCGCGATGAAGGTCAGCCAGCTCTGCCTGGGCTGCATGATGTTCGGTGGCCGGACAGGCGCGGACGATTCGTATGCCATCATCGACCGGGCGATAGATGCCGGGATCAACTTCCTGGATACGGCCAACGTCTACAGCCGCGGCCGCAGCGAAGAGGTGACCGGCGAGGCGTTGAAGCGCAACGGCAAGCGGCATCAGATCGTGCTGGCGACCAAGGTGCACGGCGAGATGGATGACGACGATCCGAATGCACGAGGCAATTCGCGGCGGCATATCATCGAGCAGTGCGAAGCAAGCCTGCGCCGTCTGCAGACCGACTACATCGACCTCTACCAGATCCATCGTCCGGCCCCCGATACGCCCATCGATGAGACGCTGCGCGCGCTGGATGATCTGATCCGCGCCGGCAAGGTGCGCTACATCGGCACGAGCACCTTCGCCGCCTGGCAGGTGATGGAGTCGCTGTGGGTGAGCAAGGAACTGGGGCTGAACCGTTTCGTCTGCGAGCAGCCGCCCTATCACATCCTGGACCGGCGCATCGAGCGCGAGTTGATCCCCATGGCGCAGACCTACGGCATCGGCCTGATCCCGTGGAGCCCGCTGGCTGGCGGTCTGCTCACGGGCAAGTACACGCGCGAGAATCCCTCGCCGCAAGGCGCGCGCTATGCCGACGTACAGGG
>CAYXRG010000115.1:0-10026 GCA_964467575.1 uncultured Caldilineaceae bacterium
GAAGATGCGCACTGTCACTTTGCCCAATACCGATCTGGCCGTGTCCGCCATCTGCTTGGGCACGTCTGATATCGGCAGCAAGATCGAGCGGCGTCGCTCATTCGGCATGCTGGACCAGTTTGTCGAGTTAGGCTGGACGTTCATCGACACGGCCAGCGTCTATGCCAACTGGCTGCCGGGTCCGGAAAGCATTAGCGAGAAGACCATCGGCGAGTGGCTGAGCCGCAGCGGCAAGCGCGATCGGGTGGTGCTGGCGACGAAGGGCGCGCACCCCGACCTGCGCACCATGCATGTGTCGCGCCTGTCGCGCGCCGAGATCGTGTCCGACTTGGATAGCAGCCTGCGCCACCTGCGCACCGACGTCATCGACCTGTACTGGCTGCACCGCGACGACGTCCGGCGCCCTGTGGGCGAAATCCTGGAGACGCTGAACGGGCAGGTGCGCGCCGGCAAGATCCGCTATTTCGGCTGTTCCAACTGGACGGCGCGGCGCATCCGCGAAGCGCAGGACTATGCCGCCGCGCACGGCTTGCAGGGCTTCTCCGGCGACCAGATGATGTGGAGTCTGGCCGTGATCGACCGCTCCGCCATCACCGATACGACGATCGTCGTCATGGACGACGAGTTGCGGCGGTTGCACGTCGCCAGCGGGCTGGCTGCGATCCCTTACACTTCTCAGGCCAATGGTCTCTTCCAAAAGATGGCGACGGGCGTCGCTGACCGCATGTCTCCCCGCTTGCAAGCTATCTACGCCTCGCCGGAAAACCAAGCGCGCTTCGAGCGCGTAATGGCGTTGGCGCGCGAGTTGTCGACCACCGTTACGGCCGTCGTGCTCGGCTATCTGCAGGCGCAGCCCTTCACGACGGTCCCCATCGTCGGCTGCCAGTCGCCACAACAATTGGCGGACAGCATGGCCGCGGGAGACGTGTTGCTGACGCCCGAACAGGCCGTCTACTTGGAGGGGACGCCGGCTTAGGCTTGCTCGCACAACGCGAACCGGCGAAACTTGCACAGGCAAGCGTATCTGTACGCGGTGCAATGCGTCATCTCTTGTGAGAAGGCGGCAACTCCTGTGAACCTGACGCTGAAGACTATGCTTGCTTTCTGGCCGTCGACTTGCCCTAGCCATCCTATTGTCGCGAAAAAAATCGGGCGGGAGGGGGTGCTTGCGATGGGGGCATGTGTCACGGTGCAAGGATCAGCCATCCCTAGCGCGCTGACCTGGCCTCCCGACCTACTCCTGTCAGCGGGCGCGCCGCATAGAAGTGGGGCAGCGTTGAAGAATGATACCCGGACTCAGTGAGGCGGTTGTCCGCAGCCAGACAACCAAGCAGTCGTTCGCGCGCGGGCGCGAGTACTTTGAACGCGGCGCGGTGTTGTCGTTGACGCGGCGCGGCCGGGCTATTAAGGGCGAGGTCGAAGGCAACGAGTACACCCCCTATCAGGTGCGCATCGAGTTCGACGCCGGCGGCGTGACGGGCGTCACCTGCACTTGCGCCTATGCTTGGCGAGGATGGTGCAAGCATGTGGTGGCTGTGGCGCTGGCCTGCGTCTATGCCGAGCCGGAACTGGCGGCGACAGCCGGGCCGGAGGATTTGCTGGCGGAGTTGGACCGCCGCCAGTTGCAAGCGGTGCTGCGCAATATGGCCGGACGCAACCCCAGGTTGGGCCGCCAGATCCAGCGTGAGATCGAACGGCTGCACTGGGACTTGCACCGCGACGAAGCGTTCGATGAAGACGCGGCCGGCGCTAAACAGTACGAGCAGCGCGTCGGCGCCATCATTCATTCCCTAGACTATCTGCCCAGCGCCGAGGCCTATTGGTATGTGGGCGGCGTCGTGGACCAGCTTCGCCAGGTCTTGGGCGAAGCGCAGCAGGCATTGGCGCAGGGCGACAGCCGGGACGCCCTTAACATCCTGGCCGGGCTGATCGCCGCCATGGTGGAAGAGTGGACGGTGCTCGACGATTCGGACGGCATCGTAAGCGAGTTTTGGTACGAATTGGACGAGCCGCTGACGCAAGCGCTGCTCGGCGCACAGCTTTCGCCCTCCGAGCGCCGCTACTGGGCCGATTCTCTCTACAGTTGGATCAACGAACTCGGCTACTATGGCGTGGACGACGCCTTTGACCGCTCGTTGATGGCGGCGGAGCTTCTGGACGAGGACGGCGACGTCTTAGAACGGCTGGCCGCCCAGGATCAGGCTCCTCCCCCTCCTCTCGTTGAACCGCTGCTCAGCGTGCTCAATCGCCGCAATGAACATGAGCGCTATCTCGACATCGCCCAACGCGCCGGGCATCGCCTAGCCTATGCGCTCAAGCTGATTGAGCTTGAACGGGTGACGGAGGCCATCGAATTCGGCCACGACCAGGCATGGACTGCGGACGAGGCGTTGACCATTGTGCAGGCGTTGGACGCCGTGGGGCGGCCCGAAGCGGTGCTGGCCTTTGCGCGCCAGGGCCTCTATGGGTTAGGAGATAAGGCGGGATTGGCGTTATGGTTGCAGGCGTTCGCTGCGAGCCTCGACCAGCGCGAGCTGGCCCTGGAAGCCTATATGGAAGCGTTGCAGGCAGCGCCAAGCTTGGAGGCCTATTTGCGCCTAGAGGAATTGGCCGGACCCGCCTGGCCTCAGGTGCGCAGCCAGACGCTCAACGCGCTGCGCGCCCGCAGCTACGGCTGGACCGAACCGGGCTTGGTGGATATATTGCTCCACGAAGACCTGGTAGAAGACGCCATCGCCAAGATCGGAGAGCGGCCAGATGCGGAAACGCTGGCGCGCGTCGTAGAAAAGGCCATCTCCGTGCGGCCCGGCTGGGCGATCCGCCAATCGCTCTCACAGGCGATGCGCATTATCGAGCCGGGCCAGTCGCGCAGCTATCCGCAAGCGGTGGAGTGGCTGCGCCGCGCCCGTGACGCGCACCGCGCCGCGGGGCGCGAGGCGGATTGGCAGAAGTTCGTCAACGAGTTGAAGACCTCGCCGCACGGCCGCAAGCACAAGCTGATGGGCCTGCTCGAACAGATTGAATAGAATTGAATGAGAGAGGAGGGCGCCCCTTGCAGGCGCCCTCCTGCGTGAATTGTCATATACTCGATAAGGGCGTCCTCCGCGGACGCCCTTGTGCGTCACGCGCCATGCGTCAGGCGGCGGGTACGAGCCGCAACGTGATGATCTCATATGGCTTGGCAACGAAAGTCACAGTCTTACCCTGCGCCGCCAGCTCTGCCTGGTTCTCCTCCATGATGTTGGCGCGATAGGCCGCGGCCACGCCGAAGCTAGCGGTCAGGGTCGCCTGTGCGCGCGTGCGCCGGCACTCATAGAGGCGCACGATCAGGCCGTTGCCGTCCTCGGCGCGCTTCACCGTCTCGATTACGATGTTGGGCGAATCGACCGACAACAGGCTCGTCGTCGCCGCGGCGGAAGCGTGTGCGCCTCGTTCGGTGCGCACAGCCAGGGCCGGATCGTTGAGCGCATAGGCTTCGGCGATCGTCGTCTCGCTCCAGCGCCCGGCATGGGGCAGGATGCTGTAGGCAAAGCGATGTTCGCCCTGATCCGCCTCGGGGTCGGGCATGGTCGGGCTGCGCAGCAGGCTGATGCGCATCACGTTGTCGCGGATGTCGTGGCCGTACTTGCAGTCGTTGAGCAAGCTGACGCCGTAGTCGCCCTCGCTTAGGTCCACCCACTTCTGTGCGCACGTTTCGAAGCGCGCCCAGTCCCAACTGGTATTGCGGTGCGTGGGCCGCTCTGTATTGCCCCACTGGATTTCGTAGGTGGCGGTCGGGGTCAGCACATCCACCGGGAAGGCGACTTTGAGCATGATGTGACGCTCGCGCCAGTCGATGGTCGTGTCGAAGTCGAGGCGCGGGCTGTTATGCGCCAGCGAGATGCGCTGCACATAGTCGCTGTGCAGCACGCGGCGGCGAATTTCCAGCGTGGCGCGCAGCGGGCCTTGCTCGACGACCTCGATGCTCCGCGCCGGGTCCGCCGTCCACATCTTATCGTCGTAGAAGATGTCCACATCCCAGGCGTCCCAGTTGAGCGGGCGATCCTCGAAAGCCTGGAACTGGTTGGCGAGTGCGCCGGGCGGCAGCATCTCTCGGCCGGCGGCCTTGTCGTAGATGCGCGTGATGTCGCCGTCGCCGTTGAGTTCGACGCGCAGCAGGTCGTTTTCCAGCAGGTCGGGCGACACATGCAGCCCCGTCTGCGGCGCGGGCGCGGCTGCGGCCAGCTTGAGCGGCGTGACGCTGTAGGGCGGCAGTTCGCCGCCGTCGATCCAGGCGCCGTCCGCCGTGGGCTGCACCGCGACGGGCGCGCCGGCTGCGGTCTGGAGGCCGCTGTCTGCGTCCCACTCGCCGGGCAGGAAGGCCAGGTGGCGGCGAGTGAAGCCGGTCGGGTTGACCAGCAGCGCGTCGGCGTCCATCTGCGCGCCGATGGCGGCGAGGGCCTGGTCGCGCACTTGCTCGCCGAGGCTGCGGATCTCGGCGTACTGTTCCTGCGATTCGACATAGACGGGGTTGATGCTGCTGCCGGGGATGATGTCGTGGAATTGGTTGAGGCAGACCAACTCCCACGCCCGGCCTAGCTCCTCCTTGGGGTAGGCGTAGCCCGGCGCGACGAGCTCGGCCAAGGATGCGGCGAACTCGGCGTCGTGCAGCAGGAATTCGCTCTTGCGGTTGGCCCGCTTGTTGCGGCTCTGCGTCGTATAGGTGCCGCGGTGCAGCTCCAGGTAAAGCTCCCCGTTCCAGGTAGGCAGACGGTCGCCCGATGTCTCTTCGAGCTTGCGGAAGAACTCTCCGACCGGGGCTTGGCGCATCTGCGGCGTGGCCGGGAAGGCGGCCATCTCGCGGATGTTCTCCAGCATTTCGCGCGTGGGGCCGCCGCCGCCGTCGCCATAGCCGAAGGCCATCAGCAACTCGTGTTGTAGCTCCTTCTGCTGGAAGTTGCTCCACGTCCCCAACACCTGGCGAGGCGAGGCGTTGGCGTTGTAGGTGCTGGCATAGAAGCCGAAGTCCGGCGTAGTGCTGAAGTGGGTGAGCACGCGCGTGCCGTCCAGCCCCTGCCACCAGAAACTGTCGTAGGGCAGCCGGTTATACTGGCTCCAGCCGATCTTGATGGTAAAGAAGTATTCCAGCCCTGCCTCTTTGATCAGTTGCGGCAGGTTCCAGGCATAGCCGAAGACGTCGGGCAGCCACAGCACGGGCGTGTCCACGTCGCCGAAGTGATGGCGGAAGAAGGAGCGGCCCAGCAGGAACTGGCGGGCAAGGGATTCGGGGCCGGACAGGTTGCAGTCGGCCTCAATCCACATGCCGCCGATGGGTTCCCAGCGACCTTCGGCAATGCGCGCCTTGATCTGCTCGAACAGATCCGGGTAGTCCTGGCGCACGTAGTCGTAGAGTTGCGGCTGGCTCTGGGTGAAGTGGTAGTCGGGGAACTGCTCCATCAGACGCATGACGGTGTGGAAGGTGCGCCCGGACTTGCGCCGCGTCTGGCCCAACGTCCACAGCCAGGCGACGTCGATGTGGGCATGGCCGCTGGCGACGATGCTCACGTCGAGCGGCTTGCCGGCTTTGGCGACTCCTTCGCGCAGCGCGGCCAGCGCGCCGGGGATGCTGGCGTAGAACGCATCCCCGAACGGTTCGCGCAGGTCGACCAGCTTGAAGGCGTCGTCGAGCGCGTTGAGCAGCATGCCCTTTTCGGGAGCGTCGTCGTGCAGGTGTTCGGCGATGCCCTGGGCTACCCGCGCCGCGGCGACGAAGTCGCGCGTGGGCTGGTCGATCTGCACCACATAGCAGGGCTTCATAAAGAGGCCGGGGTCTTCCTCAAGGGCGGAAATGCCGCGTTCGATCAGGCCGCTCCAGCCGTGCAAGGCGAGCAGGCGCGTGGCGCCGTCGCGCCATTCGGCGGGCAAGTTGATCTCCTGGTGGTGGCGGTCACAGGCGGCGTAGGAGGCGCCGTCCACATAGGCCAGGGCTTCGGGGTGGCTAAAGTCGCCGGCCTCGCCGATGGGCAGGTAGAGTGCGACAGGGGCGTCAGCGTCCCAATCCGTGGGCACGGCGAACTCGCAACGCAGCACGAAGTCGGTGTAGCGCTTGCCCCAGTGGGTGAACGGGCCGATCTCCTGCCAGCCCGCATCGTCCGCATCCGGGCTGACGGGCGGCGAGCTCATCGGGCCGGGCAATTCCAAATAGCGGAACGGCCCGATGGGGCGCTTGCGACGGTGGACAAGCGACTCCACCGTCTGAATGCGCTGGGCGATCTTCTTGGAGGTCCAACGCATATCATGGATCATGGCGCAGGTTCCTTTTGGTGTGGGTGTTTGGAGTCACAGGATTCAAGAGTCGAGCCGTATGCATGATATTCGTCACGAATCAGGCGTCAGGCAAGCGGCATGTCGCGCGTGGCGATCATGTCCGCGCCGGTGCCGAGCACATTGGCGACGATGACCTGGCCCATCTGCACAGGTGCGATTGTTTCTACGGCATGCAGCTGCCGGCAGATCTCGACCACGGCATCCTTGGGGACAGGCGCACTGGAGCGCACCGGCAGCCGCGCCCAGGAGCTATTGCGAATGGCCACGGTGGTGGCGACGGTGCGCTGCGGCGCGGTGTGCTCCTGGATGGCGTACTCCTTGCCGCGTTTGCACGCAAAGCCGCGCACCTCAACGATGTCGCCGGCTGCGTCTTCTTCCACCTCTAGCCGGCAGCCGAGCGGGCAGCCGATGCATAGATAGGTCGTTTCGTTGGTCATGGACAGAATCCTCACCTGGGCAATACGTCCACCTTGAGCGCGTCGCCGTGGAAATTTTCCAGAAAACGCGGGCGAACCGTCAGGTTCACCATCTCGGCGGGGACGACATAGCGCAAATTTTTCTCGTAGATATATTCGTCGCCCGGCGTGCTTAGGCGGATGGTGCACTTCTCCAGCGCGCGGCGCACACGCATGTACACCACATGTGTGCGGTCGGTGGAGATAGTGTGCGGCACGCAATAGGACACGTTTTCGCCGGGCAGCAAGCGTACATTATCCGCCGGGGGCAGGCCGCCGGCGACATAGAGACCGGCGTAGCGGCCCGCCAGCGTCGCCTCCTCGCTGACGAAGTCGACCAGGTCGTGGATGTGGACGCCGTTGCCGCAGGCGAAGATGCCGTCTACCGAGGTTTCCATCGTGCTGCTGACGACCGGCCCGCTGGTGACGGGGTCCAGGCGCAGACGCATGCGATGGGCCAGCTCGTTGTCGGGGATCAACCCGATGGAGAGCAGCAGCGTATCGCACTCGACGTCCCAAGCTTCGGACAGGCGCGGGCGCAACTGCGCATCCACCGGCGCCACCGTGACTTTTTCCAAGCGGTCGCGGCCGTGGATCTCGACGACCGTGGTCGAAAGGTGCAGGGGGATGTCGAAGTCCTCCAGGCATTGGACGATGTTACGTCCCAGGCCGTTGGGGTGCGGCATGATCTCGAAGACGCCGGCTACCTCCACGCCTTCGAGCGTCAGCCGCCGCGCCATGATCAAGCCAATGTCGCCGGAGCCGAGGATGGCGGCGCGGCGTCCGGGCAGATAGCCCATCATGTTGACGTACTTCTGCGCCAGGCCGGCGGTCAGCACGCCGGATGGGCGCGTGCCGGGGATGCGGATAGCGCCGCGCGTGCGCTCGCGCGCGCCCATCGCCAACACGATCGAGCGCGCCTCCAGCACATGCACGCCATGCTCCGAGGAGAGGAGCTTGATGCGCAGGCCGACGGACGGGCTGCGGCGGTTGCCGGCAATGTCGGCTACATAGGCGTCGGTGAGCACATCCACCGGCGTTGTCACGATCTGGTTGAGCAGGCGCTGGGCGTATTCGGGCCCGGTCAGTTCGGCGTCGAAGCGATGCAGGCCAAAGCCGCTGTGAATGCACTGCAAGAGGATGCCGCCCGCCTCGAACTCGCGGTCGACGACGAGGATGTGTTCCGCGCCGGCGTTCTGTGCGGCCAACGCCGCTTCCAGTCCGGCGGGTCCGCCGCCGACCACGATCACATCGTAGATCGAGCGGAGGTGGTTGAGCTTGCCGCCGATCATCGCGTCGCCTCCGTGGGTGCGGGGTAAGCCGGGCTGTCGTAACCGGCGCGGCGGCGGTCGATGAGGATCCAGGAAGCGCCGCCGCGCTTGGTGATGGCCGTCATGGGCAGGCCGAGTTCGCGCGCCAGCAGTTCCATACAGCGCGCCGTGCAGAAGCCTCCCTGGCAGCGCCCCATGCCCGCCCGCGTGCGGAACTTGATGCCGTCGAGCGAGTTGGCCCCCTGGCGGATGGCGTCCACGACTTCGCCCTCGGTCACCAGCTCGCAGCGGCAGGCGATGCGAGCATACCTGGGGTTGACCTCGGCAAGCGCCTTCTGCTCGTCGGTGGTCAATTTGGCGAAACGCACCGGCTCCGGCAGCTTGGCGATGAATTCGTCTTTCGGCGTCAACTCCAACCCTTCGTCGGCCAGAATATCGGCGACCATGCAGGCAATGGCAGGGGCCGCGGTCAGGCCAGGCGACTGGATGCCGGCGACGTTGATGAAGCCTCGTTTGGCGGTTGGGCCGATGATGAAGTCCTCGCCGTCGGCCGCGGCGCGCAGTCCCGCAAACTCGGCGATGCAGTCGCGGGCGCTGATGCCGGGGACCAAGCGTTGCACCGCGGCGAAGACTTCGTCCGCGCCGGCGGCGGTGGTGGTGAGTTCCTGCTTGTCGTCCACAGCCTGCGCGGTCGGCCCCACCATGATCGTGCCGTCGAAGGTGGGGATGACGAGGATGCCCTTCGAGACGGGTGTGGGGCAGGGAAAGATGACGTGCTTGACGAGCCCTTGCACGCGCTTGTCGAGCATGTATTCTTCACCCTTGCGCGGGTGGATGGTGAAGGTGCGCACGCCCGCCATCTCGGCGATGTGGTCGGCAAAAAGCCCCGCGGCATTAATGACGAAGCGCGTCTGGAACCGCCCGCGCGTGGTGTCGACCGCCCACAGGCCGTCGTGCATCGCCAGGCCGGTGACGGCGCAGTCCATGCGCATTTCTGCGCCGTTGAGTTGTGCGCTGTCCGCCAGGGTGAAGCAGGCTTCGTAAGGGTTGACCACGCCTGTGGTGGGCGCGAAGACGGCGGCGACGATGTCGCCGGTGAGGTTGGGCTCCTCGCGGCGGATGCGTTCGCGGTCCCACAGTTGTAGACCGGGGACGTTGCGGGCGGCGGCGTTGTCGAGGAGTTCGTGCAGGACGGGGACTTGCTCCTCCGCCAGCGCCACGGTCAGTTCGCCCACGCGGTCGAAGCCGAAGCCGAGATCGGCGCAGAGGTCGTCCCACATTTGGTTGCCTTCCCACTCCAGCCGGCCTTTGAGCGTGGAGGTGGAGGCGTGGTGGCCGCCGTGGATGATGCCGGAGTTGGCCTTGCTCGTGCCGAAGCCGGCCTCGATCTCTTTTTCGAGCAGGGCCAACTTGAGCCGGTAGCGTGAAAGCTCACGGGTGACGGCGCAGCCGGCAATGCCGCCGCCGATGATGATTACGTCGTAGGGCATGGTGGAGGTCCTCCAACATGACGGCTCCGCGCAGCCCTCTGCGGGAAACGGAGCGAGTTAAGCCGCGCCGTCCGGTTATCATCTGCGGGTGCGGCAAGACGCACCGGTCTATTGGGCGAGGCTGGGGTGAGGCGAAGTTGCACGGGCACTGTTTGTAATCGCTTATCTAGCGTCTGGCAGCACGGGGTAAGTCAACGATCCGGCCGGTCAAGATGACGGCAAGAGGAAATTCTCACCCTCATTATCGCACATCAGGCCAAATCCGCCCGAATCGCCCCGATTATGGGGACGGCGCGCATGCGATCCGTCCCCTACGCCAGCGTATAGGCGTAATACGTCCCGTTGTGGCCGGAGCCGCGGCCGTAGTAGCCCCACTGCGGAAAGTTGAAGTCCGCGGTCACGGCAACGGGATGCAGCGCCACGGCCTGCAGGAATTCCTCCAGCGTGCGCACGCCGTAGAGGTTGAAAGCATGGCCCTCTTGCTTCAGCCAGTTGATCAGTCCG
>CAYXRG010000116.1:0-7496 GCA_964467575.1 uncultured Caldilineaceae bacterium
CATCCGCCAAAAAGAACTGGCGCTGGCCCTTGGGGCGGCTGCGTATTTGCCTAAGCCGGTTCGGCGTGTGGAGTTGTTGCAGGCGTTTGATCAGGCGCTGGCGCAGGTTGCGTGAGCAGCTCGGCCAGGTCGCAGACACACCGCAGCAACATCTCCTTAGATATCCCCTCACCTATAGTCGTGACGAGCGTTCCGCGCGAAAGCGCCTGCCCCAACGGATCTTGGGCGGAGACAATGACCACTGGGATGTCGGATATGTCCGAGTCGCAGTTCTTGAGATCAAGGAAATGCCAGCCGTCGTAGTTTGGCATGACAATGTCGAGAAATATCAGGTCAGGAGCTTGATCGCGAAGGAGGTGCAGAGCTTGCTCCCCGTTTTGCGCTTCCATCACTTCCAAAGTAGGGGCAAGAGCGCCAAGCATGCGCACAAGCAGCGAACGGAAGTCCCGATCATCGTCTACGACAAGGACGCGCGCTGGCGCTCTCTCAAGCCCAGCTAATACGGCCCGCAAATCGGCGCGGGTGATCGGCTTGATTAGATATTTAAACACGCCGTACACCCGTGCCAGGTCAATCGAATGTGGCAGTGTGTAACTGAAGATTGGGGTGTCGGGCAGATTGCGGCGCGCGTCATCGATTGCGCTCCACATACGATCCATAGATGCCGTATTCAGAATAAGCGCATGGGCCGGACACTCATCTATAGCGGTAATCGCCGCCTTCAGGTTTTCTGCGTTGACGATTTCAACCGCTTGGGCAGATTCAACCGCCAGGCTGCTCAACTCGCCGGTCTCGTCGCACAGGACGATACGCCGACGATAGGGAAGCTGCGGGATATCGGGTCGTTCGGTGCGTTCCACCCACATCCATTCTTCATTAATCCATCTTGCTGTCGAAGCCGCAGGAGAGGGAAATGGTGAGACGGGCAGCCGAAAAGCAAACATGCTTCCGCTGCCAGGCGTACTCTCCGCCCATATCCGTCCGCCGTGAAGTTCTATGAACTGCCGGCTAATGGCTAGGCCCAACCCGTTGCCTGCGTTCTCACGCCACACGTTGCCTGTTCGCTGGTAGAACGGTTCGAATATCAACTCCAGATCTTGAGAGTCGATACCCGGTCCCGTGTCGGTAATGCTTACCGTGATAGTTGGGCCGTTGATTACGACCTCGACGACGATAGTCCCCCGTTCGGTATAGCGAGCGGCGTTGCTGATCAGGTTCAGTATCACTTGGCGAATACGCGTCTGATCGCAGTAGACATCAGGCAGGGTCGCGGGAATGCGTACATGGAGCGCGAGTCCCTTCTTCTCAACGAGCGGGGCGACGACGGCTATGGCCGATTCTATCTCGGCCTCCAGGTTCACCCACTCGCGATGCAATGAGAGGCGGCCTGCCTCCATCTGGCTAATGGCAAGAACGTCGTTGATCATACTTGTTAAGTGCATGCAGTTACGATGGACGATCTGCAAGTCCTCAAGCAGTGCAGCCGGCAAGGCGTCGCCGTAAACGTCCGGCGTCTCGATAAGTAAATCGGTCAGCCCGATGATCATATTAAGAGGCGTACGAAATTCGTGGCTGACCTTGGCCGCGAAGACGGATTTAGCTTTCTGCGCCTCCTCCGCCATAAGCCTAGCTGATGCCAGCCGTTCGTTCATGAGATCGAGTTGACGGTTGGCATGCATGAGTTCGTCCAGTATCTGTTCTTGATCTAGCATGCGCTCGCGTGCATCTTCCAGCAGACGTTGTTGGCGTTGGGTGCTGTACAAAGACCAATCAGCGATCCTACGCGCCGAGGAATATAGAACGACCAGCAGGAAAAAGGTAAGCCACAAAGACACCTGCACGATGAGGAGATTGCCAATTCCCATAGGCCAATGTTGATAGGCGAATATCAGGCATATGCTCTGAGTAAGAGTAACAACTAACGCAGACGGAAAGCCGACCAACAATATAGCCACCACAATGGGGATTGGCAGTAGAGACAGAAACGCCATACCCTGCAATACGCTTAGCCCGCCGGTCACCACTGCCACCAAGAGGAAACATAACAACCAACGAACTACTTCTGGATAGCGCTGATAGAGCAGCAGCGCCGTCAGAGCCGAGAAATAGGAAAAGGCGGCGAAGAGCAGATACGCGAAGCGAATCCCTGTGTCCGCCTGCCTGTCGCTGACCAAAACAGCTATAAAACCTGCCAACGTCAGCGCCCCGATGATCGGATGGGGCGTCAGCAGAAAGTCTTTGTCGACAGGCGTTTTCCAGGTATCGGAAGCGTTCATAGTGAACCTTTTACTTCGCTAGAGGAAACGTGTTCGGCCCACTCTCCAGGAGCATTTATTTATCGCCTGTTTCTACAACAGGTTACTAAACAGTACCCTGCACGGTATGAAGCTCACCCGTTTCACGGTCCACATATGAGAATGAGGTCAGGACGAATTCCTTGCTGTCGATCTCATGAAGCTGCAACCGCACGCGCAGCCGCAGTTCCAAAGCCATTTCCAACAACATGCGGGCGTCTTCTTTCTGCATTTCGCCGCACGGAAAGATAAGCTTAGCCAAGCCGGAAAAGGTGCGCACAATGCTGCGCCGATCACGCTCGCTCCATTCGCCTTCAGGCCGTTCAAACCAACGTTCCCACAGCGTACCGTAATTGCCTGAATGGCGCAGCTCGCGGTGGAACAACTCGGCGATGTAGTCAAGGATGAAGCCGACGTGGGCTGTCAACATCTCGGGCTTGATGGGCGGCATCTCCCAACCGGGCAGATAAGCTGCCCAGCGATCGTGGAAGGCGGCATCGTCGCTCACAGTCATGGGCAGCGGCTTGAAGAGGTGCTCGGCCTGCATATTCACGCGCGGGTCGAAATTGATGTTGCCGTTGAACACAAAACCCGCCTCACCGGTTACGGTGATTGTGCCGCGGCTGATCTGGCCGCTCTCCATGTAGTTCTTGTACAGGTTCTTGTCGTCGTCCTTGTTGAAGGTGCTGCCCGCGATCTCATCAAAGCCAATAGCGTCCTGCGAACGAATCAGCCCAGGAGCGGACCGGCCCGCGGTGGTGACGAAGAGCTTGGGCACAGTCACCGCGCCGCCGGCCAAGAGCGTGCCATAGGGACTGAGTTCCGTAAAGCAAAAGGACTTGCCTGTCTGGCGCGGCCCCAGTTCGATCATGTGGTAGTTGGCCTCAACTAGCGGGATCATGCGCACCAGGTAGAGCAGCTTCACGCGTTGATTAAGCGCCGGATGGGAGGGCTCGTAGCCCATGGTGCGGAGCAGCGCGTCGATCCATTGATCCCTCGTGAACTGAGCGCGGCCAACGCAATACTCCTGCAGGTCGACACGCCCTACCTGGACCGGTTCGAGCCGCTGAATCACAAACGGATAGGTCTGGTTGCGATAGCGGTAGGTGTCGTCATAGCTCACTAACAGATTACACCAGACTCCGGCAGTCAATAGGCGGTTGTACTGCTCCACCGTCTTATCGCTGATGTTGACGTTGTGGATATTGGCCGTAACCAGGCTAGCCCAATAAACGCCGCTGTCCAGGCGCTCATCCAGATGCACCTGAACGAGGTCGATCAGACGTCTGGGGGGACGCTGGCGGATCGACGCCTTGATCACCTCAGTCTCGTCTCCACGGGGGATATAGCGCGCCACTTCTTCCTGTACAAGTTCCAATCCTTCGCGCACAGCCTCATCATCAAAGAGATCGGCGCAGTATTTTCCCAGCATGAACTCCAGCACATAGCTGGGCGCTTTGCTCATGCCGCGCAGCTTCTGCGTTAGGTCTTTGCGCATCACCAAGCCGGGAAAAGCGCCGAAAAGCAATCGGTCCAGTTCATCAGGCCGGAAATCGTTGTGCGTGGTTTCCATGGGTGGCGTCTACCATCCTCCCAACTCAATCATGAGGGTGCATTCTATTTCAGCCAACACAACTTCAGTGCGCGCATCGCGCGCCTGGATGCGCAGCGGCGTGTTGCGCTCGGCGCTGACGCCCTCGACCGCGTAAACGACTACATCTAGTTGCGCTTCTTCCCCTGTCGCCGTCACCATTTGCGAACGGAAAAGGATCGTATGGGCGGCGGCGTTACGGATAACAATCTCGACCTGGCGGGGAATACTATCCTCGCGCAGGAGGCTGCCTGTCGTGACGCCCAGCGTGATCTTAGGTCGTTCGCTCAAGATGCGGTCAACCGGTGCAAGCTCCACGCCAACCGGCTGTGCGGTCTGCGGCCACTCCGCCACTACACACGGGATAATCCACTCTTGCAGCGACGCTCCCCCGTGAAAGTATCCGAGGCCGCCATACGTGCGGAAGCAGGCAGCGCCGTGCGGAAATGCAACCTTCCACTTGCCGCCAGGAGCAAAGGCATGGGGGCCGTCTAGGGCCGTCTGGGCAGGATACGCTGCGGCGCGGCGCGACTGGTAGGCCGGCTCTGGATGTGGGAATGAGACGTGATGTTCCGACGTGCCCGACCAGCGTATGAAGCCATGATCCGTGACGACCAGGACACGCCGCCAGCCGCGGTCGCGCAGCCGTTCAATGACGCCTAGATAGCGGTCGATGGCCGTGCGACTGCCCTGAAAGGCTAGTTCGTCGTCATGGCCCAGCCGGTCGATAGCGCCATCATACACGACCAGACGTTGACTGCTTTCGGTAGGTTCGGGGATATCACCGCTTAGGATAGAAGACAGCCCGTCTACGACCTCGGTCTTGGCTTGCTGAGACCACCAGGCTCTTCGTGTTTGCGCAACGCTCAGATTGTCGCTTGAGCCGCGCCCAGAGGGCTCCCGATAAAGCTGCCATTTTCCATCCGCCAGGTCGGCCTCTAGCTGCTCCTCAGCAATAGGCAGCGCCGCGCCCATGCCTAGGGCCGTGATTGACGGCAGACAGGCCCTGGCGGCATATGTCACTGCGCGCTCAATGCCTTCCTGGTGGTTGAGCCGCTCGGCCAATCCGGCCCCCAGGTCAAAGCGCAGCGCATCCACGGTCAGGATTGCGGTTGGCGTCGCAGCGGCTTCCAGCGTCGCCTTTAGCCACGCGCCGGCCGTCCCTATGTCCCGCGGCATGGGGCAGCCTGCCTGCTCCCAACACTGTGACCAGCGAATCGCCGTGTCTTCCCAACGCGCCCGATAAGCCAGACGCAGGGGCGTGATCAGCGCCGTCAGTTCTGGGGTGGCGGCCTCAAGGTCGCGCTCGATCTCTTCACCGGCGCGGTCCATGCGCCAGCCGCCGTGCACGTACCAGGCGATGGCGTCCTGGGGGGTTGACCACGCGTTTGCGGGCGATGCGGCCAGAAGTTCGCCGGCAGCCGCGCTGAGTCGCCCCAATTCTCCCCAGGGGATTGCCCACGAACTGCCCGCCATGCGATGTCCCCAGAGGCCGCGCTCGTGCTTCTCAACGTCCGTTGTCAGCGCAGCCAGGGCTTCCAGGAGGCTTCGTCCGTCTAGCTGCGCCAGTTGGCTGCATGTGCCGCCAAAGCACACCTTCTCGGCCGCATGGGAAACGAAGGGGCCATCGGTGACGTCTGCCGCAGTCGAGATGCCGGAGAGGCCGGCCACAGCATCAGCTTCCTTGATAGCGTCGGGCAGCCGCTCAGCCAGCCGGTGGCTGTCCACCCAGCGCTCGACTAGCTCGACGGCGAGAGCGCGTTCAGGGCCGGAAATGACGCCTTCATACGCTTCGGGCACGATGTCCGGCGCGACGTGGCGGGCGTGGGTGACGAGCAGCATTGCCAGGCACTGACGTCGCCAGCCAGGCAGATCGTCGTCTTCGACGGCCGGCAGGCCGGCCTGCTCTACAGTCAGGTTAAGCGCCAGACGCGTGTCTTCGTCCGGTTCACGCCAGCCGCTCAGTATGTCCAGCAGTTGATCCAAGTTGGGCTGTAGGCCGCCGGAACCCCATTCCGCAGGGTCTTCTTGCAGCATAGTGCGCGCCAGCACGGCGACCTCATCGTCGCTGACGGTCAGGCTGTGGGGATGCCAGCCCCATTCCATAAGCTGAGCGCGCAGGGGCGTGTCAACGATGGCCTCCGCCAGCAGGGCCTGGCCCCACAGCCAGCCCAGGGCCGCCCGCTCTGCAGGCACGTGCAGCACAAAGGGTTCGCGGGCATCGATGCGCTGCTGCACGTCGCGCCGTGTCACCGGCCCGCCGATGGCGCCGGCTATCTGTTCCGTCACCTCGACCAGCGTGAACCCGCCCATGCGCCGGTCGCCGGCCACGCGACGCAGCAAGGGCAGCCAATCGCCGCGCGGGTCGCACCAAACCAGCCAAGCCCCCTCGCCGGCGCCGAAGGTCAGGCTTACAAGGTTGTGGATACGTTTTTGCAGCGTGTCACCCATCATGCAACTCGCTATGCTGCTCAAACCAGGCTGCCATGTCGTCGAGTCCGATGCCGCTACTTGCCACAGCCAGCGCGAAGCGCTCCACCTCATCGTTGCCGGCAACCAACCGCCGTCCATTCAACGCCAGGAACATACCGGCGGCAGCAATGCCCGTGCGCTTGTTGCCATCGACAAATGGATGGTTGCGGATGATGGAATCCATGAGCGCGGCCGCCTTGCTGAACAGGTCCGGGTAGAGGTCACGTCCCTCGAAAGTCGCCTGCGGACGCGCCACGGCCGCTGCCAATAGCCCCAGGTCGCGGATACCGCGCCCGGAGGGCGTCCGGCCGCCGGTCTCAGCGATGATGCGGGCGTGGATGAAGAGCGCCTGGGCCGGAGTCAGATAGATCACCGAGCCAGGGCCTCAAGGGCGGGCCGGTACTGCTCGATGAAGTCGGCAACCTGCTTGGCAAACTGGGCATCGACGCCATCGGCGTCACCAGTGGATGGTGTGATGACGATGCGGGTGTTCTCGGCATCCAGTTCCACCGAGACCTCTTCGCCTTCCGCCAACTGCAGGGCCTCGAGCATCTGTTTCGGCAGTGAGACCACCATGCTATTGCCGGTACGGAATAACTTTCGTATCATGTTTGGCTTCCCTTTGACGTGCTTACGGCGTACTTACGCCCCATGCTCTGCATTATAGGACAGCGCAGCTTCCAACACAAACGCGCCCTGACGCCTGAATGCGGAGGCAGCGTAGGCTTCGACTGCCTCATGTTGGACTCCGCGCACAGAAGCGTGCAAGTGATATCACGCCGCGCCAGGCAGCCCAGCGCCCGCCCGCAATACACCGCAGACTAGCCCACTAGCTAGTCTGAGTAGAACCACCCGCTATCGCTGGAGCGCGCCATGGATTCCGAAAAGTCGTCCAACTCATCCATGATGAGCGCCAACTCATCCGCCTCATCATCCGAAATCCAGTCGTCCTCAGTGCCCCCCGCAAACTGCAAATAGTCATCGTCGTCATAGACTTCCACCTTGGGCGCGCCAATCTGCGGGGCAGGACGCGGCAGCGCTCTGAAGAGAGCGACGGCCTGCGGAACCTCCAGAAGGATCACGTTTCTCCGTTCCCGTCTGCTCTGCTCACATAGGCGGCAGCTAGCAGCGGGAAGTCC
>CAYXRG010000116.1:7596-9043 GCA_964467575.1 uncultured Caldilineaceae bacterium
ACGGAGAGGGGAGGTACAGACGGATCAGATGGCGCTCGTCCCCATGTGCATAGGTGCAGCCGCCCCACACGGTCTCCTGCAGGCCGGCTTGTGCCAGCGGCCTACCGATGTATCGCCTCTCAGCGGCGGAAAAGCGCAAATAGTATTTGCATCCGAAACAGGACCCGGGAGTAGCCTTCGCCATAACATTGCCTTTCCGGAATAAATACTCTTATGATTCAGCCTGAAAGATTTGCCCAAAGTGGTCCTCAGCGACCAATCTAGCCTTCCTGCCCCAACTCCGCCAGCGCCTTCTTCCGTTTCTCCTCCAGCCGCAGCCGTTCGGCCTCGCGCTGCGGCGCCAACTCCGTCCACTTCGGGCTTTCCGGCACGGACTCGTCCATCCAGCCGCAGCGGGGCAGCTTGCCGGCGCGCACCCAACGCCGCTCGTCGGAGCGCCAGCGCGCCCGGTCGGCGATGGCCTTGGATACGTCCTTCTTCGCCAGCACATCGCTCGCCAAGAGACCGGCTTTTTGCATGGGGGCGATGTTGACGCGCACGCCGTCGTTGATGTCCACCTGCCACGCCCGCTCCTGCGCAACCAACTCCTGCCGCGACGCCGGCGCGAAAACGCCGTCGCCCGCCCAGCGGTCCAGCGGCTCATCCGCCAGGTATTCGTCCAGCTCGGCGCAGGCGAAGCCCTCCTCCTCCACGCCGCGCAGACGGCGGGCGAAGTCCTCCAACTCCTGGATCAGCGCCTGCGCCGCGGCCGCGGCGGCATCGTCGTTCTCGCCGCGAGCGCGCGCCAGATCGCGCTGCGCCGGGGCCAGCAGCCGCTCCACATATTGCGTGCGGATGCGGGCCGGCACGTCGTTCTGCGCGCCTCGTCCGAACAGAGGCGCATTGGAGCCCGTGGCATGGTAGTAGACCATGCACTCGAAGGCCGGCGTCGCGCTGCGCTTGCGCCCGGCGGCCGTGGGGTCGCTCGCCAGATGCCAGGCGACGGGCCGCTTCTTGAACTGGCCGGCATGGCGCTTGAAGAACTCCCTGCGCAGCCACTCCTCCAGCGACCGGCCCGTCAGCTCGTGCAGCAGCGTCTCGACCTGCTGTGCGCCCAGGTCGCCGTCCTCGGCGCGCAGACGGGCGCGCACGCGGTCCGCCAGCGTAGGCTCGCCCGTGCCCGCGCTCAGGGGGATGACGCCGTCGCGGTCGGCCCAGGGCGGGACGGGTTCGCCCGCCTCGATCTGCCTGGGCCAGCGATGGCCGAGCAGGCGCAGGATGATCACCGTCAGCCGGTCCTCCAGCAGACGGCGCTCCTCCGGCTTGCAGCGCACGCCCTCGCCGCGCAGCTCCTCCAGCAGCCAGTAGACGCTGATGGGGTGAAGCTGCAGCTTGACGCTCAGCTCCTCCAGGAACGTCTCGGTGGGGATGGGGATGTAGGCCCCGGATGCG
The DNA here is from genome assembly GCA_964467575.1 of uncultured Caldilineaceae bacterium. Classification (GTDB taxonomy): domain Bacteria; phylum Chloroflexota; class Anaerolineae; order Caldilineales; family Caldilineaceae; genus JASGTU01. The sequence continues at coordinate 9,028 of CAYXRG010000116.1, forward strand.
CCTTCGTCTTCGTCGT
>CAYXRG010000117.1:0-8688 GCA_964467575.1 uncultured Caldilineaceae bacterium
CCGCCGCCCCATGACGACTACAAACGACGCCTTGCGCATTCTGATCTTCGGCGCTCACCCCGACGACCCCGACTTCTCCGCCGGCGGCACAGCCGCGCTCTACGCCCGCCTCGGCCACACGGTCAAACTGGTGAGCCTGACCAACGGCGACGCCGGTCATCACGCGATGGGCGGCGCGCCCCTTGCCTGGCGACGCCGCGCCGAAGCCGCCGCATCCGGGGCCACACTGGGCGCCGAGTACGTCACGCTCGACATCCATGACGGCGCGCTGTTGCCCTCGCTGGAAAACCGCCACACCGTGATTGCCGTGATCCGCCAATTCCGCCCCGACCTGGTCATGGTCCACCGGCCGAATGACTATCACCCCGACCACCGCTACGCCTCGCAGCTTGTGCAGGACGCATCCTACATGGTGACGGTGCCTAATGTGGTCTCCCACGTCCCGCATCTGCACGCCATGCCCGTCATCGTTCATACCTGGGACCACTTCCAAAAGCCCTATCCGTTCCAGGCAGATGTCGTAATCGGCATCGACGAAGTCGTCGAGCAGAAAGTCGACGCGCTCTGCTGTCACGAATCGCAGATGTTTGAGTGGCTGCCCTACAATGGCGGCTATCTGGACGACGTGCCCGCGGAGCCGGAAAAACGGCGCGCCTGGCTGCGTACGCATTTGGAGCCGCGGCTGCGTTGCATCGCCGGCAGCTATCGAGACAAGCTCATCCGATTCTACGGCGAAGCCGGGCGCAACATCCGCTACGCCGAAGCGTTCGAGGTCTGCGAATACGGCGCGCCGCTCGACGATGCCGCGCTGCGGCGCCTCTTCCCGTTCTTTCCCAGCCCGTCCGCCCGATCTATTGTCTAGTTCGCCGCCGCGACCGTGAGCCATCCAACCGCTTTACCTATCCAACTTCCCGGAGAATCGCCATGCCTAATCCCACACCGCTCAAGCAGCGCATCCACGCCGGCGAGATCCTAATCGGCGTCAGCGTCCCCATCGCTTCCACCCAAAGCCAACTCGAAACCATCCTCGGCAAGGACGACTACGCCTTTGTCTGGATTGACAGCCAGCACGAACCACTGAATGAGGAACGCCTGGTCGCATTCTGCCGGATGGCCCAAGCGATGGGCGTCCACGTGCAATTGCGCATCAAGCACACGCGCTTCACCTATCTGATCGGCAACATCCTCGACTTGGGGCCGACCGGAGTCGAGGTTCCCCAGGTCGAGCAGGAAAGCTCCGTCCTCGAAGCAATCGACAACTTCCACTACCCCCAACAGGGCGTTCGCAGTTGGGGCGGAAGCGCGCGTTGGGGCCTGAAAGACCACCCCGACCCCGCCGATTACATGGCATGGTGGAACAGCACCGGCGTGCTCTGGATTCAGATCGAATCGATCCACGCGGTGAGCAACGCCCGCCGCCTAGCCAAGCCGGGCGTAGACTGCCTCTCCTGGGGGCCGATGGACTTGAAGTTGAACCGGCAGCGCTATCCCGACCACCCGTTCCAGACCGACGACGACTGCGTGCGCTACACGCTGCAACAGCTAGAGGGCACGGATGTCAAACTCATGTACCGCAACTACACCGCCGACTTGCGCAACAAGTACATCGACATGGGCGCGACGGTGTTGCTGGAAACGCCCAAACCCTGAAGCGCTCCGGCGTCCGGACGCGAACCCCGAGATTAGAAAGACCTAGAGAGAATGATTGAGAAGACCACAGAACCAAAACGCGTGTTGGTGACCGGTTCCACCGGCGCCATCGGGCAGCCCGTCTGTCAGCGCCTGCTGGCGCGCGGCCACTATGTCCGCGGCTTTGCGCGGCGCGCCACACCAGGCGTGGAGGACTACATCATGGGCGACCTGGATGACCGCGACAAGGTGCGCCAGGCCGTCGAGGGCATGGACGTCATCATTCACCTCGGCGCCTACCCCAACCCCGCCGACTTCCTGGATGTGCTGCTGCACCCCAATGTCATCGGGCTGTATCACATCTGCGATGCCGCCCGCGAGTTCGGCGTCAAGCGTCTGTCGCTCGCCAGCAGCGTCCAGACGATCATGGGCTTCGGTTGGCCGGATAGGCTGTTGCGCATGGAGGAAGGTGTACGCCCGACCAACCACTACGCGCTAACCAAGGTCTGGGCCGAGGAAATGGGCCATATGTATGCCCGCGTCTATGACCTATCTGTGGTCAATGTGCGCATCGGCTGGCTGCCGCGCGACCCCGGCGAAGCCGAAACGCTCAAAGCCAGCCGCTTCGGCCGCGACGTCTTTTTCAGCCACGACGACGCCGCCCGCTTCTACGAACGCGTCGTCGAATCGCCGACGCCCGCGCCGGGAGAATCCGTGACCCTCTTCGCCATCAGCAAGGCCAAGTATCTGGAGCGGCTGGACATGGAACCGGCCCGCCGCGTCCTGGGCTATGTCCCGCAGGACGTCTGGCCCGAAGGCTTGCCCTTCGCAGTGGAGAACCCGTAAAGCCCCTTGCCGCGATAACTTTCGCCACGAATTTCCCGAGTGCGCCGAATCACAAGCGCTTTGTTCGTGCAATTCGAGAAATTCGTGGCGATTTCTCCCTACTCCCAGGCGCACAGTTCTTCCACATAGGCTGCGGACCCGTCGCGCAGCCAGCCGTCCAACTGCGCCACTTCCTTGAGTTGCTGCCCGCGCGCCCGCGGCGTCGCCACGAACTGGCAATCCAACTCCGGCAGCGCGGTCATATCGCCCCACAGCTTCTCGAACTGGGCCACCGGCAGCACATCCTCCTGGCCCTTGCCCCAGCGCTTCTTCACGTCCTTCAGCGTGATGTAGGTGGGCATGCGCGCCGCCATCGCCCGCACAGCCCGCGCCACCTTCGCCTCGTCCGCCAGGTCCGTACGCGTTAAGCCGAACAGGGCCAGCAGCCTGTCGATCTCCAGCCAGGCAGTATTGGAGTTATAATAGGAAAGCGTGAACTCGATCTCCTCGCGCGGCAGCGCCAGCCCCTCGATCAGGCGCACATGCCCGTCGGCCCGCGCCAGCCCGCCGCCGCGGTCGTCGATGCGCCGCCGGATGACTTCGGTCGTCCAGGTCTTGCCCGCGTCGATGTGGCAGCCGAGCATCGCCGGGTCCATGTTCGCGCCGAGCGTGTCGATGTTGTGCACCATCAAATAGCGAAGCTGAGGGCGTTCGTCCAGCAGCCGCGCCAGAACGCCGTTGCGCAGCATGTTGGGGACCTCGTACCAATGACCTACCGGGTGCAGACATTGCAGCGGCGTGTTGTCCGTATAGTCGCCGCCCTCGCCCATCTGCATCGCCCAACCGATCAGCGCGGCGCGCAGGCTGTCCTGCATCTTCTGCGCCTGCTCGTCGAGCAATTGCTGCGGCATCTCCTCCCAGGCGAAGCGCAGATCGCGCGCCATCGGCGTCATGCGCAGCCCGATGGCGCGTCCAGGCGACAGAATCACATGCTCCGCATAGCCGTACCAGTCCTCGGCAGCCAAATACGCCTCGATGCGGTCGTGCGTCAGATAGCTCGTCGTGATGACGTGCGGCAGCGGCGTCCCGCATAGCCGGCTCGTCAGGCGGCTCTTGGCGATGTGCACCTCGATGAACGAGCGGTGCTTGCCGCCCAGCTTGCTGAAGGGATGCAGCGCCTTGACCACGCCCGCGCCGTGCGTCCAGCGGCTGCCGGCGCCGCCCGCCAGCGACACAACCGCGGCCGCGCCCTCCGCCAGCGCCTGCATGCCCAGATCGCGCCACCTGCGCAGTTGGGCGTCTGCGTCGCTGCGGCCGAAATCGACCAGTTCGTCTTCACGTACATCCTCGATGCGGCTCGTCACCGGCAGCCGGTTTTGCGCCAGCCCGATGCGCCCGCTGCGCATGTCGGCCTTGATCTGCTCATGCTGCACGCGGTCGAAGCCGAACTGCTCCAGCAACTCGGCCAACGTCGCCGTGTCCGCACCCTGCACGTCGGCGCTGGGCAGCAGCCTATCAAACAGCGTCTGCACCATGCCGCGCAGCTTGGGTTCGGTGCGGCAGGCCGCGGCGAAGCGGTCAAGCTCGGCGCGGCGGAAAGGCGACAGACTGCGCTGCTCGTGGCGCACCAGCGCCGGTACGGTCTGCGCATAGTAGCCCGCGGGCATGAGGGCCTGCTCGCCCGTTAACAGCTCCGCAAACGTGCCGCGCTCGTTGATGGCGAAATCGTACACGACCGGCTCCATCGCAAAGGGCACAGCCGCCTCCAGCCGCCGCTTTGCCGCCGACATGATCTCCTGCAGGCGCGCTTGGGACTGCGGCTTGACCGCCGGGTCGAACATAAAGCCCATGCCGCCGCCCGACATGCCGCCCATCATCCAAAAGCCCCAGAAACGCGATCCGAACTCCTCAGCCACCTGCCGGATCAGGGTCTCGGTGTAGAGTGTCGTCGCCCAGGGGATGATCGTCTGGATGGGGCCGAAGAAATTGCGCTGCGTAGCCGCGCCGATCGAGCGCACGTCTTCGCGCTTGAGCAGGTCGAGAATCTCGTCGATGATGCGGATGGCCTCCTGCCTGCCCTGCCATTCGGCCTCGGAGCGCAGCAGGTACTTCTCGGTCACCATCTCCAGGATCGGCCCCACGTCCTGCGCCATGCCGCCATGCACCAGCACGAGGCTGTCCTGCAGCTTGCGCCGCATAGCCGGCGACACGTCCTCGTCGGTCAGGATGCGGTGATTGGGCAGCAGCCTGCCCCGGCTGACGCCGTACTCCGGGTCGGACTCGCCGGCCTCCACGCCCTGAATCACCTTCATGCCCGGCCATACGCCGCCCGAATCCTGCCAGCCGCCGCCGGAACCCGCCAGCCACTCGCCGAGGATGGCGCGGGCCGCCGCAACGCGGCGCTCCTCCTCCGCCAGTTGGCCGGTCAGGGCGCGCGTCTGCCCTGTGGCGCGCATACAGACCGCGATCAACGAGGCCAGCAGGTTGGTCGACACCGCCAACCGCGAGCCCTTGGGGATGCCGTTCACCTGGCTCACCAACTCGATGCCGCACCCAGGCCCCACGATGCGCGCCAGCAGGTCGCTCAACGGCTGCCCTGCGCCCTCGATGCCGGGCGGCACGATGCCGGAGGCGATCACCGCCGCCTTGAGCAGGCCAAGATAGTCCTTGGCGAAGTCGAACACCTCGTCCAGCGCCGTGATCTCGGCGGTCGTGTTCAGGTCCACGCTCACCAGGCGCAGCACGGGCTGGTCGATCACGCGGAAGTAGGTCTCGATGGGCGGCCGCGGCGCAGACTCCTCGCTGGTCCCGCGCACGCTCAGGTCCACCGAGACATTGAGCACGCGCGCTCCTTCGGGGAAGTCCATGCCCAGGAAGAAGATATCACTCCACCCGCTGTGCGTCAGGTCCATGCGTACAGGCGTGGCCTCGTGCAGGATGGGATACAAGCCCTGGCTCGCCGGCGTGCGCTGCAACAGTTCAGGCCGCACGCGCAGCGGGTGGTCGGCCGGGTGACCGATGCGAAACATCCACTGGTTGCCGCGCACCGAACGCACGCTGCGCCGCACCTGGTCGGCCAAAGTCTGGAAGCCCAGGCTGTGATAGGCCGCAGCCAGTGCGCTGGCGATGCCGTCGCTCAACCCGCCCGCCGCCGTCTGCGTCTGCAAGAAGATGTCGATGGCCTCCTCGAAGCGACGCTTGAGGAGGTTGGCATACCCGTCGAAAGGGATGAGCGCGCCCTTGTCCGACTCTAGGCGCTGCGGCAGGTGAAAACGGTAGATGGCATAGAGGAAAAACAGGGCGCGCACACGCTCGTACAGATTATCGCTTGTGCGCCGGAAGCGATCCAGTGCGGCGCATTCGGCCAGCAGTTGCTCCAGCGTGGCGTCGCGACACACCGCGTCCAGCGAACGGTTGCGCTGCGCCGGGTCGGCGGACGTGACGATGCGGACCAGTTCACTTGTAGAGCGCCTCATCGTTCGCCTGTCCTCCCCGCAGCCAGCAGTTCGACCACGCGCGCCAGCACATCGTCGCGGTCCTGCCCTTGCAAAGCCAGGGCCAACTGTGCGCTGAACAGGCCGTACTTCACGCCCAGGTCATAGCGCGAGTTGTGCTGCTCGACAGCCAAATATTGCTCGCGGCCGCAAAGCTCGGCCAACGCCGAGGAGAGCGTCACGCTCGCCAGCCCCTTATCCGCGCCGTCCTGCGCCGCTTCCAACTGCCGCCCCAGCGCCTCCATCACCGAAGGCGTCAGCACATGCATGCCGAAGAAGCAGAGATAGTGCCCCACGCGCAGACCGGATACGATCAGGCGCTGTTCCGCCTCGGTGGGCGTAGGCTTCTCGATCACCGTATCCACCTGATATAAATCCAGCGCGCCGGGCAGCCGCCGGCCGCCGACCGTGCCGTAATAGGGCAGCAGGCTTTCGCGCGTGGCCTGCACCGCTGACACCGTGCAGTCATGAGCCTCAGCCACCTCCACCAACTGCTGGGCGCAGCTCTTGTCGTCGCGGCTCACGTACAGATGATCTCCCACCAGGTGCAGGAAGGGGTCATCGCCGGTGAAGGTGCGCGCACAGTAGATGGCGTGCCCATAACCGAGCGAGTCGGCCTGCGGCACGAAGCTCAACCGCCCTGCATGGTCGCCCGCCACCTCGGCGTAGGCCGCTTCGTCGCCGGGCCGCACCACAACGCAGATCTCCTGGATGCCCGCCCGCACCACCTCGTCGATGAGTATGTTGAGCACCGACTTCTCCACCGAATCGCGGTCGATCAGCGTTTGCAGCGGCAGGGTGCGCTGCTTGCGGCCCGCTGCGGTGATCACAGCCTTCTTGACTTTCATGGGATGTCCTTCTGGATGATGCTTGGCGTCGCGCGTCCGGCGCGGCGCAATGGCCCCTCGCTTTGGCTGGTACGATAAGCGCATACAAACGCTCTGTCAAACCGGCCAGCGACAAAGCGACAAGAGGGCAGATGCAGCCGCGCCATCCTTGCCGCCGGGTGCGATAGCTATGAGCCGCCGCGATTGTAAGTAGACGCCATCCCCTGTTATGATCGCACTCACAACCCGCCTTAGCGCACAACCCATACCAGTTGGAGACCCGCACGATGAGTTCCGCACAACAACATATTATCGCCCTAGGGGGCGGCGGCTTCTCGATGGAGCCGCAAAATCTGGCGCTCGACCGCTATATCCTCGACCAGGCCAACGCGGCCCGGCCCGCCGTCTGCTTCCTGCCCACTGCCAGCGGCGACGCCAACCAGTACGTCGTCAATTTCTTCGCCGCCTATACCCGGTTCGACTGTCGCCCCTCCTATATGCCGCTGTTCAGCCGCACGCCCGACCTGCGCAGCCTGCTGCTCAACCAGGATGTCATCTTCGTGGGCGGCGGCAACACCAAAAGCATGCTCGCCGTATGGCATGTATGGGGCTTGCCCGCCATCCTGCGCGAGGCGTGGCAAGCCGGCGTCATCCTGGCCGGCGTCAGCGCGGGCGCCATCTGCTGGTTCGAGCAAGGCGTCACCGACTCCGGCGCAAGCTCGCTAGGCGTGCTCGACGCCCTCGGCTTCCTGCAAGGCAGTTTCTGCCCGCACTACGACAGCGAACCCGAACGACGCCCCATGTTCCATCGCTTCCTCCAAGAGGCAAGCATCCGCCCCGGCTACGCGCTGGACGACGGCGCGGCCCTCCACTACGTCGGCAGTGAAAGGCGGCGCGTGGTCGCGTCACGCCCTGCCGCCGCAGCCTATGCCCTGTCGGTTGTCGACGGGAGCGCGGTCGAAACGCCGCTGCCTGTGGATTATTTGGGCTGAGAAGAAGACCCGCCGGGAAGCTGCGAACTCCCCGGCAGGTGAGAAGTTGGGCTTACAGCGCCGCGCCGAAGAACGCGGCCAAGCGATCCTGGATCGGCTGGCCCATCTCGTAGACGAAATGATCTACCTCGGGGAAGATCTCCAGCGTGACGTCGGCGCCGGCGCGCCGCAGCGCATCCGCCAGGGCGACGGCGTTGGCTTCCGGCAGCACATTGTTGTCCTGCCCGCCATGATAGATGGCCGTGCGCGGCAGCGGCGCGCCGGCAGGCAGCCGTTGCAGCCGCGGCAGCGGGTCCTGCGCAGCCACCGCAGCCGTCGCCGCGTCGTCGTCGAGGTCGACGGGCAGGCCAAACGCCTCCAGCAACGGCGCCTTGAACTTGTGGTCGCGTATGATGTCCTCTAGGCTGGCGACGGCCTGCAACACCGCCGCGGTCTTCACCTTCCCCGCCAGCGGGCCCAGCACCGTATTCCATACCAGCGCGCCGCCCAGCCCGCCGCCCATCAAGCCGACGCGCGACGCGTCCATATGCCCGCTGGCAAGCAGCGCTTCATACAGCGCTCCGTTGGCCTGCGTAGCGCAAGCGTTGCCCCAGTGGTCGCCGCACGCATGCGACGAAGCCACAGCGCAGCCTGTCGCCTGCATGATCGCCTTGAGATAGCCCACCTTCTGGTCCACCTCAAACCAGTCCGCCCCCCCGTCGCGCACATAGCCGCCCGCGCCGTGGTGGTGAATCAACACGGGGACCGGCGTACCGGCCCGGAACGTCTCCGGCGTCCACAGATAGCACCAGTCGCCGCCGGCCTGAAAATAGACGATTTGTTCCCCATCGTGCAGAGTTGGTACGGATGTCATGCAGTCGCTCCCTGGCAATTGAAGAAAAAGGAAAATTGAACGGAAAAACGGTCATGCCGCCGATACGC
>CAYXRG010000118.1:0-8262 GCA_964467575.1 uncultured Caldilineaceae bacterium
GACGCTCCTGGCGTGCGACGGCAAAGGTGTGATTGATTCGTTCAAGTCCGGTCTTGGCGCTCATGATTCGGTTGGTCGCTCTCTGTAGGACTGGTTTGCATTCGTTTATCCGGCATAGCTCAGGGCATCTGGTCGGCAAGCACGCGGTTGACTGTGCCGAGGTCCTTGTCGCCACGGCCGCTAAGGTTAACCAGGATGATCTGGTCGCGGTCCATTTGGGGAGCCAGGTCGATCAGGTGGCCGATGGCATGGGCGCTTTCCAGGGCAGGGATAATGCCCTCCAATTCGCACAAGAGCGTGAAGCCCTGCATGGCCTGGTCGTCGGTGCAGTAGGTGTATTCGGCGCGGCCGAGGTCGCGCAGCCAGGCGTGCTCGGGGCCGACGCTGGCGTAGTCGAGACCGGCGCTGATGCTGTGGGTCAACGCGATCTGGCCGTCGTCATCCTGCAGGACGAAGCTCTTGGTTCCCTGTAGGATGCCGAGGCGGCCGAGCTTGGGGTCGGCGAAGCGGGCCGCGTGCGCGCCGCTGTCGATGCCCAGCCCGCCTGCCTCGACGCCGATCAGACGTATGTCGTGATGATCTAGGAAGGGATGGAAGATGCCGATGGCATTGCTGCCGCCGCCGACGCAGGCGACAATGGCGTCGGGCAAGCGGCCTGGCCCGTCCTGACTCTCGGTCATCTGACTGAGGGCTTCGCGGCCAATGACGCTCTGGAAGTCGCGCACCATGGTCGGGTAGGGGTGAGGGCCGAGCACGCTGCCCAACAGATAATGCGTAGTGCGTACGTTTGTGACCCAATCGCGGATAGCTTCGTTGATGGCGTCTTTGAGCGTCTTGCTGCCGGATTCGACGCCGCGCACTTCCGTGCCCAACAGGCGCATGCGGAAAACGTTGGGTTCCTGGCGCGCCATGTCGACCGTGCCCATATAGACGACGCACTCCACGCCGAGCAGGGCGGCGGCGGTGGCTGTGGCGACGCCGTGCTGACCGGCGCCGGTCTCGGCGACGATGCGCGTCTTGCCCATTTTACGCTTCATGAGCAAGGCTTGGCCCAAGGCGTTGTTGATCTTGTGCGCGCCGGTGTGGGCGAGGTCTTCGCGCTTGAGGTAGATCTGCGCGCCCCCTAGGTGCTGGCTGAGGCGGCGGGCGTAGGTGAGCGGCGTCGGCCTGCCCACGAAGGTGCGCTGTAGGTAGGCGAGTTCCTCCTGGAAATCGTGATCGCCTCGAGAGCGCAGATACGCCTCCTCCAACTCGTCCAGGGCGGGCATGAGCGTTTCGGGCACGAATTTTCCGCCATATGGGCCGAAATGACCGCTCTCATCGGGAAAGGCGCTGTAGTTCACGGGTTGTGCGCCGCGCGCTGCGCCGGCGGCTGAGTTTGGCATTAATCGGATTCCTCTCTACTAGTGGCCTACATCGTTCGGGCGGCAATTCAGGGGTATGGATCTTGTCGTGGGCGCCATCCGGTTGCGGCCGTCCTTTACGTTCTCCGGTCTGTGTCTGTCATACCGATGGCCGCCTTCATCACCTCGATGGGCGGCTCAACGCCGGTCCACCAGACGAAGGCGAACGCGCCCTGCCAGACCAACATCCCCTTACCGCCGATGGCCGTCGCCCCGTCTGCGCGGGCTGCGGCGATCAGGCGCGTGAGGGGCGGGTTATAAACTAGGTCGTAGACGACCTGATCGGTACGAAAGGGCAGCGCAGCGTCCCAGGGCAGCCCGTCAACGTCGGGCGTCATGCCGAGCGACGTGCAATTGACGATCAGTTCCGCATTGCCGGCGGCTGCGGCGAGAGCCTGCGGGAAGGCTTTGGCGGCGATTGGGCAAGCGGGGAAGTGCGGCGACAAGTCGTTCACCAGCGAAGCCGCGCGCGACTCCGTCCGGTTGAGAATACTAATACTTGCCGCTCCTGCCTCGGCCAGCCCGTAGACGACGGCGCGCGCCGAACCGCCAGCCCCGATGACGAGGACGCGCTGTCCCGCCGGGTCGACGCCATGGTCGCGCAAGTCGGCGATGAAGCCGCGAGCGTCCGTGTTGTCGCCGTGCAGTTCGCCGTTCGGGTCGACGAGGATGGTGTTGACCGCGCCGATGGCCTGCGCTGCGGGCGTGAGCTGGTCGAGAAAGGGTATGACCGCCTGCTTGTGCGGAACGGTGACATTGGCCCCGCGCAAGCCGAGGGCGACCAGCCCGCGCACAGCCTCCCCAATGCGCTCTGCCGGGGCAGGCGACACGGGCAGCGGCACATAGCGCCAGTCGAGGCCAAGCGCCGCAAAGGCGGAGTTGTGCATGGGCGGGCTGACGCTGTGCCCAACGGGCCAGCCGAGCAGCCCGACGACCTGGGTGCGGCCTGAAATGGACTTATCCGGCGTCATGGCTACCCTCTCTGTCATCGGCGCACTTCCAGATCCGCGCCCAGCGCCTGGAGGGTGGACTCTATGCCGGGAAAGCTGTCGGCGGTCACTTCCGAGCCGTAGATCGTCGTCGGTCCTTGTGCGGCGAGGGAGGCGACGATCAGCGCCATGGCGAGACGATGGTCGCCGAGGCTCTCTACGGTTCCGCCCATGAGGCGCACAGGACCTTCCACGGCGAAGCCGTCGGGCAGCGGTTCGATCTTGGCGCCCATCTTGCGCAGTTCGCTCACGGTGGTGGCGATGCGGTCGGTCTCTTTGACGCGCAGTTCGCCCGCGTCTTGGATGACTGTGCGGCCTTGGGCTTGGGTCGCCACGACGGCGAGGACGGGAAGTTCGTCGATCATGGTGACGATCTGCTCGCCTCTAAAGGTCGCGCCGCTAAGCTCACCGGCGCTGACGTCGATGTCGGCTACGGGTTCGCCGGAGCGTTTGCGCGGGTTGCGGTACTCGATGCGTGCGCCCATCTCTGCCAGCGCGTCGAGGAAGCCGGTGCGTGTGGGGTTGACGCCGACGCCGGCGATGGTGATGCTGCTGTCGGGTACAATGGCCGCGGCTGCGGCGAGAAAGGCCGCGGAGGACGGGTCGCCGGGTATGGCGATGTCCAGCGCCTGAAGCGGATCGGCGGGACGTTCGCAGTGGACAGTGTTGCCGTAGACCGCGATCGGCGCGCCCATGGCGGCCAACATGCGTTCCGTATGGTCGCGGGCTGGGCCGGGTTCGCGGATAACGGTCAGCCCGTGGGCGTAGAGACCGGCGAGGATCACGCAACTCTTGACCTGGGCGCTGGCAACAGGCATGTCGTACTCCATGCCGCGCAAGGAACCGCCGTTGATGGCGAGGGGAGCGTAGTCGCCGCCCTGTCGCCCAATGATGCTGGCGCCCATGGTGCGTAGCGGGCTGACGATACGGCCCATGGGTCGCCGTCGGATTTGGTCCGTGCCGGTGAGGAAACTGGTGAAGCGTTGACCCGCCAACAATCCGGCGAGCAGGCGAATGGTTGTTCCGGAGTTGCCGCAGTCGAGCACGTCATCCGGCTCTTGCAGTCCGTCGAGGCCGCGGCCGTGGACAAGCAGGTCGGTGGGGCCTTGCTCCTCGATGGTCACGCCGAGGCGACGCATGACGCGCACCGTCTGCCGGCAGTCACCGCCGTCCAGGAAGTTGGAGATGCGGCTGACGCCTTCGGCGATGGCGGCAAACATGACGGCGCGGTGGCTGATCGATTTGTCGCCGGGGACGTGGCAGCGTCCTTTGATCGGCGGCCCGCCTTGGATGCGGATGCTGGTCATAGAACATTCCTCGGTTTCATGGCAGAGGGCGTGCGCTCCAGGCGGCTCGGCGGGCTTGCGCTGCCCCGAGTCGCCTGCTGAGTTCGCACTCGTTGTTATCGGCCAGGGCGGCGCGCAAGCTATGTAGGTGGTCGAGCATGGCATCCAACTGGCCGAGTACAGCGGTTTGGTTGGTCATCAGAATATCCAGAAACATGCGGGTGTCGCTGGCGGCCACGCGGCTAGTATCGCGGAAGCCGCCGGCGGCGAGGTCCCAAACCAAAGGGTCTTGTTCGCCCAGGTCCGTAACGGCATGGACGAGGGCGCCGGCGGCCAGGTAGGGCAGGTGGCTGATGGCGGCTACGAGCCGGTCATGGCGATCCGGCGCGAGCAGGACGGGGCGCGCGCCGACGGCGTGCACCAGTTCGTGCGCTAGGTCGAGCGACTCCCGGCTGGTGCGGGCGAGCGGCGTGAGCGCCCAGGGTGCGCCGCGGTAGAGGCCCGGTTCAGCAGCGTCGAAGCCCGCGGTTTCTTTTCCCGTCATGGGGTGCCCGCCCACCGGTTGGATGCCGTGCGGCAGACTCTCCATGGCCGCGCAGATTTCGGTTTTGGTGCTGCCCATGTCGATAACCAGACAGCCGGGCCAGAGCAGCGGGCCGATCTCCTCCAACATAGAGAGGATTGTGCGCACGGGCGTGGCGAGGACAACGATGTCCGCGCCGAGGACGCCGGTATAGAGGTCGTTGGTCGCCAGGTCTACGGCGCCGCTGAAGAAAGCTTCGAGTACGGTATCGGTGCGCCGCGCGATGCCGCGCACTTCACGGCACAAGCCGCCGCGCGTCAAATCCATACACAGGCTGGCTCCCATAAGGCCCAGCCCTACGACGGCGACGCGACAGTCCTTCAGGCGTTTCTGCATGGCTATTCCCGCTTGCGTGATGTCTGGCGCCGGCTAGAGCGTGCGACCGACTGCTTGGGCGACAGGCGCCAATACCTTCATCATCTCGGCAAAGCGCGCCGGAGTCAAGCTCTGCGCGCCGTCACTCCAGGCAACGGTCGGGTCCGGGTGAACCTCGACCATGATAGCGTCTGCGCCGGCGGCGACTGCCGCCATGGCAACCGGTGCGACGAGGCTCCATTTGCCGGTGCCGTGGGCTGGGTCCGCCACGACGGGCAGATGGCTGAGTTCCTTGATGACCGGGATGGCGTTGACGTCGAAGGTGAAGCGGGTCAGCGGCTCGAAAGTGCGGATGCCGCGCTCGCAGACCATAACGTGCATGTTTCCGCCGCTGAGGATGTATTCTGCGCTCATCAGTAATTCTTGGATGGTGCTGCTCATGCCGCGCTTGAGGAAGACCGGCTTATTTTGTTTGCCCAGGGCGCGCAGCAATACGTAGTTCTGGGTGTTGCGTGCGCCGACCTGGAGGATGTCGGCGTAATCGCCGATGATCTCGATGTCCTCCGGCGTCATGACCTCCGTGATGACGGGCAGGCCGGTCTGCTCGCGCGCTTCGGCCAGGTAGCGCAGGCCTTCTTCGCCAAGGCCCTGGAAGCTGTACGGGCTGGAGCGCGGCTTGAATGCGCCGCCGCGCAGGATGGTCGCTCCGGCTTCCTTGACGGCGTGGGCTGTTTCCAGAAGCATTTCGCGGCTCTCCACGCTGCATGGGCCGGCCATGACGACTACTTGGGGGCCGCCTATCTTGACGCCGCCCACGTCGATTACCGTGTTCTCCTGCGAGAAGTCGCGGCTGGCGACCTTGAAGGGCTGCATGACGCGCATCGTCTTTTCGACGCCATCCATGGCCTCAAAGCTCATTGGTTGTAGGAGATGTTCGTCGGCCCCGATGATGCCGATGATGGTTCTGGCCTCGCCACGGCTCAGGTGGACCTTGTAGCCGAGCGACTCGACGCGCCGGACGACATCTTCTACCTGCTTGGGCTGGGCGTTCTGCTGCATCACGATAATCATGGCGCGCTGCCTCCTTGGGTATGGCCCGCGTATCGGGCCGTGTTATGCAACCTGGGCGATTTCCTCTTGAACGGCTGGTTTCGTGCCGGGTTCGCCGTCGATGAAGCGGTCAATTGCCTCCGCCACGCGCCGCAGATCGGCCATTAGCTTGCGAAATTCGGTGAGGCTCAGGCTCTGGCGACCGTCGCTCAGCGCATTATCGGGATCGGGATGGATTTCCAGGATCAGCGCGTCGGCGCCGGCTGCGACGGCTGCCTTTGCCATCGCCGGCACGTATTCACGGTAGCCGGTGCCGTGCGACGGGTCCGCGACTACGGGTAAGTGGCTGGTGTGCTTGATCACGGGCACGGCGCTGAGGTCGAACGTGTTGCGTGTGGAGGTTTCGTAGGTGCGGATGCCGCGCTCGCAGACCATGACGTTGTAGTTGCCGTTGCTGACGATGTACTCGGCGCACATCAGCAATTCCTCAATCGTGCCGCTGATGCCGCGTTTGAGCATGACGGGGCGCTGAGTCTTGCCCACGGCATGCAGCAGGCCGTAGTTCTGCATGTTGCGCGCGCCGATCTGGAGAATGTCGGCATATTCTGCCACCATCGGCAGCGTCTCAACCGTGACGACCTCGGTGATGATGGGAAGACCGGTGACGGCGCGGGCTTCGGCCAAGTACTCTAGTCCTTTCAGCCCGAGACCCTGGAAGCTGTAGGGGCTGGTGCGCGGCTTGAACGCGCCGCCGCGTAGGACTTTCGCTCCCGCCTCCTTGACGGCGATGGCCGTTTCGACGATCTGGTCGCGGCTCTCGACGCTGCACGGCCCCGCCATGACGACGACTTCCGGCCCGCCGATGCGGACCGCGCCGCCCCCAACGTCGAACACCGAGTTCTCTGGCCGCGTGGTGCGACTCGCCAGTTTGTACGGCTCCTGGATGCGAACGGTCGTGTTCACGCCGTCCATGGCGTTGAACGATTCGCGGCTGACGCGCGTCAGGTCGCCAACCAAGGCGACGACGGTCCGATTATCGCCGTAGATGGGGTGGGTGGTGACCCCGAGGGACTCCGCTCGCCGGATGACGGCGCCGATCTCGGCGGCGGTTGCGTTGGGTTTCATGATGACGATCATGAGCGTTTCTCCTTCACCAATGGGTTGTCACTGTGTAGTCGGCTAGATCTGAAGCAGTTCCGACTGCGCGACGCTCGCCTCGTTGTTCAGCGGCGGGGCGGCGGGATAGCTGCCCAGCAGCTTGACGAAGACGGCACGATTGAGCAGCCGGATGATGGCTTCGGCGGCGTTGGCATCTTGCCAGTGGCCATCGAAATCCAGATAGAAGACATAATGCCAGGGCCGGTTGCGCCGCGGCCGGCTCTCCAGTTTCGTGAGGTTGATCTCGCGTTGGGCGAACTCGCCCAAGGCGTGATAGAGCGAGCCCGGCGTGTTGGGCACAGCGAAAACGAGCGAGGTCTTTGACGTAGGGGTGCGTTCGGCTTCGCCCTTGCCGACCACGAAGAAGCGCGTGTAGTTGTGGCGCAGATCTTCGATGCCCTCGTGGACGATTTCCAGGCCGTAGACCTCGGCGGCGAGCTTGCCGGCGATGACGCCGACGCCGTCCGCGGGCTGGGCGGCCAGGTCTTTGGCGCTGCCTGCGGTATCGTACCAGGGGACGGCGGCATAGCCGTGGCGGTTCAGGAAGCCTTCGCACTGGGCGAGGGCCTGGAAGTGGCTGCGCACCTCGCGGATGGCGCCGGCCTGGCCGGGCAAGGTGAGCAGGTTGTGGCGCACGCGTAGCAGGATTTCGCCGCTGACCCTTAGATCGCGCTCCAGCAGCAGGTCGAACGACTTGTTGATGCTGCCCGCCGCCGAGTTTTCGACGGGTACGGCTCCATAGTCGGCCTGGCCCTTCTCGATAGCTTCAAAGATGTCTTCGAAGGCGCGGCAGGGCAGGGTTGTGATATCCGGCCCGAAGTGCTGCCGGATGGCTTCTTCGGAATAGGCGCCGCGTTCGCCCTGAAACGCTACAATGGTCATCGGTCTTCCCTCCGGTGCTGATCGTACAACTTGGTTGCGCTGGTCGGATATAGAGGACTCTCTACAGCAGCCAACGCGCGTCGACGGCACAAAAAAACCGAGGGCGGGAATTTCGCCATTCCACGCCCTCGGTGAGTTTCGATGCTACCTGATGTCAGCCAGGTATCAACTTCCCTCCTGCGCAGGATGGCGTCCCGCCGGTAAAATAGTAATAGCTAAACCAGAAGCCGGAAAAAGAAAACCCGCGCCATGCGGGGCGCAGGTTCAGGGTCGCGGCGAGGGAAGGGGTACGTTCAGTACTCTGCGTACGGTCAAGGATGATATGGGGCTTTTCGACGATCACGTGCGATGCCATGACGATCGGCTCTGTATCCATATTGCGACGCGAATGCATTTCTCCAACACTTGGCGGATAAGATAGCACGCATGGTTGGCGCTGTCAAGAAGCAATTTCGGGCTTTTGCACTTTGTACATTGTATCCAGCATGGCCGGCCTTGCAGGCAACATACCTACCCTTCTTCCCAGAAAGGATCCGGGTTGTAGCCGTGTTCGAGCAGCCAGTCGATGGTTGGTCCTTGCCAGCGCACTTGGCGGA
>CAYXRG010000119.1:0-8084 GCA_964467575.1 uncultured Caldilineaceae bacterium
CAGCGCAACGCCGGTTGATTGACAGCGCGTAGGGCTGCTGCTACACTCGAACTGGTGTTCGGATTAGGCCGGCGGGAGAGAAGCACACTATTGGCTGAGCGACCACACATTCCGGGAAGCGAATACGAGGAATTCGAAGACTTACAGGAGTACTTCGAGGCGCCGCGCACGCGCAAGCCCAAGCCCAAGCGCACCTCGGACGATTTGCTGCCCGGCGTGGTGGTGCGGGCGCGCGGCCACCATTATGATGTGCAGATCGAGGGAACCGAAAACGGGCGTCACGGGGCATCGGGCGATGTGCGCGTGTGCGAGGTGCGCGGGCGACTGTTGCAGGAACGCGGCCGCGACACGCTGGTAGCGGTCGGCGACCGCGTGTGGGTCAAGCCTGACGGGGCGCGACGCGGTCTGATCGAGCGGGTGGATGAACGCCACAGCGTGCTCAGCCGCCAGCATCCGGGCGTCTCCGTGCCTGCCGAGGACGTCATTCTCGCCAATCCGGATCAGGCGCTGCTGGTCTTTTCCGTCACGCAGCCGGAGCCGCATCTGCGCATGTTGGACCGCTTCCTCGTCATCGCCGAGGCCAACGAACTGCCCGCCATAATCTGCGCCAACAAGATCGACCTGACCGGCCTGGAACATGCGTCATCGATTTTCGAGCGCTACGCGGCGATAGGTTATCGGGTGATCTACGCCAGCGCGGAGACGGGCGAGGGCATCGCCGAACTGAAAGCGCAGCTGACAGATACGATCACGGTGCTTGTCGGGCCGAGCGGGGTTGGCAAGAGCAGCTTGCTCAACGCCATCCACCCGGCGCTGAATATCCAGGTGGGCGATCTGCGCGAGGTGCTGGACAAGGGCCGGCACACGACGCGGGCGGCGCGTCTTTTCCGGCTGCCGTTCGGGACGCGCACCTATGTGGCTGATACGCCGGGCATTCGTGAACTTGGGCTGTACGAGATCGACCCGCAGAATCTGGGCTTTTACTTCCGGGAATTCGCGCCGTATATCCACGAGTGCCGCTTCCCGAATTGCACGCATGACCACGAGCCGGGATGCGCCGTGCGCGCGGCTGTGGACGAGGGAAAGATAGACGGAGAGCGTTATGAGAGTTACGTACGGCTGCTACACGGCGAAGAGTAGGGGATGGCCGAGCTATGGATGATCTGCTGGCGAACCTGAACGCGCAACAGCGACAGGCCGTGCAGACGGTGCACGGGCCGGTGTTGGTGCTGGCGGGGCCGGGGTCAGGCAAGACGAGGGTGCTGACGCGGCGCATCGCCTACTTGATCGACGAGGCCGGCATTGCGCCCTGGAACATCCTGGCGGTCACCTTTACCAACAAGGCGGCGCGAGAGATGCGCGGCCGCGTGGAGATGATCTTTGAGCAGAAGTTCGGCCTGCCGCTGCCTGGGCAGCCGCCGCGGCTGGGCGGGCTGGCGATCGGCACGTTCCACAGCATCTGTGCACGCGTGCTACGCGTGGAAACCGAGGCCATCGGCTATGCGCGCAACTGGGTAATCTACGACTCGGCGGATCAGCTTGCGCTGTTGCGGACGCTGCTGCGCGAGCTAAACCTGGACGAGAAGCGCTACAGCCCGCAGGCGATCCGGGCGCACATCAGCAAGCTGAAGAATGAGATGGTGTCGCCGCAGGACTACCAGCCGGGGTCCTATTTCGAGGAGATCGTCAACAGGACGTATGGGCGCTACCAGGAGGCGTTGCAGGGCAACAACGCCATGGACTTCGACGACCTGCTCGTCAAGACGGCGACGCTGCTGCGCGATAACGTGGCGATACGCGCCAAGTACCAGCAGAAGTGGCCCTATGTGCTGGTGGACGAGTTCCAGGACACGAACATGGTGCAGTACGAACTGCTGCGCGTTCTGGTGAATGAGCCGGAGGGCAAGCGCAACCTGTTCGTCGTGGGCGATGAGGACCAGTCGATCTACCGTTTTCGCGGGGCCGATTACCGCAATGTGACGCGTTTTCGCGAGGATTACCCCGAGGCGACTGTGACGCTCCTGGAGCAGAACTATCGCAGCACGCAGACGATCCTGGACGCGGCCAACGCGCTGATCGCGCATAACCGCAACCGCACGCCCAAGCGGCTGCACACCGACAACGGCCGCGGCCTCGACGTGACGCTGTACGAGGCGTACAACGAAAGCGAGGAGGCGGGCTACGTCTGCGATGAGATCGAGCGTCTCGTGGCGACGCGGGCGTTCGGCTTCGGCGACTTCGCGGTGATGTATCGCACCAATGCGCAGAGCCGCGCGCTGGAGGAGGCGATGGTCTACCGCCAGATCAGGCATAAGCTGGTAGGTGCGACGCGCTTCTACGAGCGCAAGGAGATCAAGGACGCGCTGGCCTTTTTGAAGCTGGTGCACAACCCCAGCGACACGGTGGCGATGGATCGGATCGTCAACGAGCCGCCGCGCGGCATCGGCCCGAAGACGTATGGCGCGCTGCGCGAGTGGGCGGCGTCGTTGGGGGTGAGCGCGTTCCAGGCGCTTCAGATTTTGCACCACGGGGCGGAACGGTTTGTGAAGCTGTATCCGGATGTCTTTCTGCCGCCGGCAGCTTACGAGAAAGCGCCCTTTGGCGGGCGCGCCGAGAACAGCTTGGTCGACTTCGCGGCGATGGCGGAGAAGTGGGTTCGCCACGACCGCAACAACCGCTACGGTTCGGTGGCCGAGTTGCTGGACACGGTTCTGGCCGATTCCGGTTATGTGGACGCGCTGCGCGACGGCACGGACGAAGGGGAGGAGCGCTTCGCCAACTTGCAGGAGTTGCGCGGCGTGGCCGCGCAGTATATGCCGGGCATGGCGGGCATGCCGGAGGAGCAGACGCCGCTTGCCCTCTTCTTGGAAGAGGTGAGCTTGGTCAGCGACGTGGACGATTTTGACGCAGAAAGCGGCGCGGTAACGCTGTTGACGCTGCACACGGCCAAGGGGTTGGAGTTTCCGGTCGTCTTTATTGTCGGCATGGAGGACGGCATCCTGCCGCACAACCGCAGCATCGAGAGCGGCGACGAAGAGGAGATGGATGAGGAGCGGCGGCTGTGCTATGTGGGCATCACGCGCGCCAAGAAGCGGCTTTATCTGCTGCACGCCTCGATGCGCAGTCTGTGGGGCCGGGCAGAGCCGCAGATCCCCAGCCGGTTTCTGGAAGAGGTGCCGGCCAATCTGTTGAGCGGAACGGTGAATCGGCAGGGCAGGCGTGAGAGCGCGTATCGCCGCGCGACTTCGTGGGATGACGCGGGCGGCTGGAACCCAGGGCCTTCCGCCCGGCGCGGCGCGGGACGAACGCGCAGTGAGGCGGGCGGACCGAGGGCGAAGCAGGAACAAGCATCGGGCGCCATTTACTGGTCACCGGGCGAGGAGGCGCGTCCTAGACGAAGGGCGGGCGGCCAAGCCTCCAAATCGAAGGAGGAGGCGGAAGCAGCCTTGCAGTTCAAGCGGCGGGATAGCGTTCAACACCCCAAGTTCGGGGTGGGCACGGTGATCGAGAGCAAGATGGCGGGCGGCGAGGAGGAGGTGACGGTGGCGTTTCCGGGTATCGGTATCAAGCGCCTGGCGGCCTCGCTGGCTGGATTGAAGAAGCTATGAGCAGCGGCGCTGATAAGCCGGTCGACTCGCCGCCGTGGAGCGCTTCGACCAAGACTATCATCGTCAGCTCCATTCTCGTTTTGGCCGGCTTGGTAATCTGGCGTTTCCAGTTCATTATTGCGCCGCTGGTGATCGCCGGCGTCCTGGCCTATCTGCTGAATCCGCTGATCTCGTGGCTGGAGCGCACGGCGCCGTTGAAGCGCATCTATGCCGTGCTGGTCGTATACGTCGGGCTGCTCGTGATCGGCGGCGGCGCTGTCACAGCCCTGGGCTTTGCGGCGGCCAGCCAGGCGTCGAGGCTGGCGGCGATGACGCCCGATCTGATCCCCAACGTGGTGAGTTTCGTGGAAGAGGCGGTGCGAAGCTGGAGCCAGGCGGTGATCGCCCTTGGCCCGTACGAGTTTCACGTGGGCAGTTTGTGGGCAGATGTCGACGTCAGCCTGATCACGAGCCAGCTTCGCACCGGCTTGCAACAACTTGCCGGGCGCAGCGGTTCTCTGATCGCAGACCTGGCGAAGGGGACGGTCAACACCTTCGCCAACGGGCTGTTGATCTTCTTCGTCTCTCTCTACATTTCGAAAGACGCGCCGCTGCTTGGCCGCGCGATCGGCGATCTGGCGCAGCAGCCGGGCTATCGCGAGGATGCGGATCGCCTGATGAACGACACGCTGGCGATCTGGAATGCGTACTTGCGCGGGCAGGTGGTGCTGGCCTTGACGATCGGCGTGGTTGTCAGCGTTGCGTTAGCCGTCTTGGGCGTGAACAACGCGCTGGCGCTCGGTCTGCTCTCCGGCTTGCTGGAGTTCTTGCCGACGTTGGGGCCGATCATCGGCGCAGTTGCGGCGACGGCGGTCGCGGTTTTGCAGCCCGGCAACTATCTGGGGTTGTCACCCTGGGTATATGGACTGCTGATCCTCGGCGTGATGACCGCCATCCAACAGATAGAGAACAGCGTTTTGGTGCCGCGCATCGTGGGCGACGCGTTGGATCTGCATCCCATCGCGGTAATCGTAGGCGTAATGATGGGCGCGTCATTGGCCGGGCTGTTGGGCGCGGTGCTGGCTGCGCCGGTCCTCGCCACGATCAAGCTGCTTGGCGTCTATATTTGGCGCAAGGTTCTCGATTTGCCTCCGTTTCCGCCGGACGCTTCGGAGGGTGAGACGGAGGACGGCGCGTCGACGGCGGGCTTGTGGGGACGCGTGCGCCGATGGGTAGAAGGCCGGCGTGCGGTCGGAATGCGACAAACTCAATACCAAGCGAAGGTGACAGATATGACGGACGTATTCGCAGGAAATGATCCAACGCCTGCGCTCTATCCGCTGCTGTTTGCCCCGGTTTTCAAAGACTATCCGTGGGGCGGGCGCAACCTGGCCGAACGGTTTGGCCGCGCGCTGCCGGACGGCATCGTGGCCGAAAGCTGGGATATCGCGGCGCACCCGAACGGTTCGAGTATGGTGCGCAATGGCGTACTGACCGGGCGAACACTGCCCCAGGCGCTGGATACGTGGGGCGAGGCGCTGGTGGGGAAGCGTAATGCGCGCTCGCTGCAGGCCGGCAAGTTTCCGCTGCTGGTCAAGCTGTTGGATGCCAACGCCTGGCTGTCAGTTCAGGTCCACCCGGACGATGCCTACGGGCTGGCGCATGAGGGCGAGTACGGCAAGACCGAGATGTGGATCGTGCTGCACGCCGAGCCGGGCGCGGAGTTGATCTACGGGTTCAAGCCGGGTGTAACCCGTGACGCCTTTGCTGCGGCGATTGCCGAGGAGCGGACGGCAGATTTCTTGCACCGGTTGTCTGTGAAGAAGGGCGATGTCATCTTCGTGCCGGCAGGGACGGTCCATGCGCTGGGGCCGGGTGTGATTGTGGCTGAGATTCAGCAGAACAGCGACACGACGTATCGCATCTATGACTGGGGCAGGCCGCGGCCGCTGCACATCGACAAAGCGCTCGACGTGCTCAACTTCGATCAGGTCGAGCCGGGGGCGTACGAACCCACGCAGTTGGACGGCGACGGGCAGCGCCGCGAGTTGATCGGCGAGTGCGCCTATTTCCGTACGGAGCGGTTTATGCTCGCGCCGGGAGCCTCCTATGCCGGTGAGTGTGACGGCGCTACCTACGAGATCTGGGGCGTGCTGGAGGGGAGCGCCACGCTAGAGGGCGAGTGGGGGACTATCCAATTGGACGCGGTGGAGTGGGTGTTGCTGCCGGCCGAGTTGGGCGCGTTCACAGTCAAGGCGAATGCGCCGCTGACCGCGCTGCGCGTGTTCACGCCCGCTACGGAGAATGAGGACTGAACCGCCATGTACGATCTGGTCATCCGCGGGGGGACGGTTGTCGATCCGGGCGGGACGTTGCGTACGGACGTAGGCATTCGGGGTGAGCGGATCGCGGCGATCGGCAACGACCTGGCGGGCGAGCGCGTGATAGACGCGCATGGGCTGCTGGTGATCCCCGGCGCGGTGGATCCGCATGTGCACTTGCAGATGCCGCTGGCGGGCCGCGTGAGTACGGACACGTTTGCGAGCGGTACACGGGCTGCGTTATGCGGCGGCACGACGACTGTGATCGATTTCGTGACGCCGGAGCCTGAGCAGTCGATGTTGGATGCGCTCGCACAGCGCAGGCAGGAGGCGGACGGCGTCGTCACCGCGGATTATGGCCTGCACATGACTGTGCCGGCATGGCATGCGGCGGATACAGCGCGCCTGGGCGAGGTATCGGCCACAGTCGCGGCGGGCTGCCCGACATTCAAGATGTACCAGGCCTATGCAGGGATGGCGCTGGACGACGCCGCGCTCTACTGGGCTATGACAGCTGTGGCCGGGGCAGGCGGGCGCGTGGTGCTGCACAGCGAGACGGGGCTGCTGCTGGACGAACTGCGCAGGCGCGCGCTGGAGGCGGGACACACGGAGCCGATCTGGCACGCGGCCACGCGGCCGGCGCGGCTGGAGGCAAGCGCCATTCATCGCGCCGCAGAGATAGCGGATGTGGCGGGCTGCCCGCTCTACGTTTTTCATGTCGGCGCAAAGGAATCGGTCGAGCAGGTGCGGCGGGCAAGACAGCGCGGCGTCGCCATCCACGCCGAGACATGCCCGCAATACCTGCTGTTGAGCGCAGGCAGGCATCTGGGCGGGCCGGACGGCGAGTTGTTCGTCTGTGCGCCGCCGCTGCGCAATGAGGCGGACCAGGATGCGCTGTGGCAGGCGCTGGCTAGCGGGGATGTGGATGTGGTCAGCACGGATCACTGCCCGTGGCTCCGTGCGGAGAAGCGTCAGGCGGACTTCACGCTGATCCCCGGCGGCTTGCCGAGCATCGAGGCGCGGTTGGCGCTGGTCTACCATTTCGGCGTCGGGGCGGGCAGGCTCAGCCTGGAGCGGTGGGTGGAGGTCTGTAGCACTGCGCCGGCGCGACTGATGGGTTTGGGCGCTAAGGGCCGGGTGGTCCCCGGCTATGACGCGGACCTCGTTCTGTTCGATCCGGCGCGGCGTATGCGCATCGAAACGGACACGCTGCACGAGGCCGCGGGATGGACGCCCTACGCCGGTATGGAAGTGACGGGGTGGCCGCGGACAGTGCTGCTGCGCGGGCGTGTTGTAGTCGAAGATGAGCGGCTGGTCGTGACTGATGCCGGGCGCTTTGTGGCGCGTGAACTGGCGAACTGAGCATGTTTCTCTATCTCTCCAAAATATTGCCCCTTTTGCTCTACCCGCTGGGACTGGCGTGCATCCTTGCACTCTTGGCGGCGGCTTTGCGGCGTTGGGACTCGTGGTCGACGGCGCTGGCGGTCGCGTCGGCGATGCTCTTGCTCGTATTCGGCAACGGATGGGTTGCGGGAACGCTGTCGAAGTCGTTGGAATGGCGGCATTTGCCGCAGGATGATCCGCCGGCAGTGGATGCGATCGTGTTGCTCGGCGGAGGCACGCGCTCGGTGGAATATCCGCGTACGATGACTGAAGTGAACGAGGCGGGAGACCGGCTCTTTCAGACGGTGAGGCTCTATCGCTCCGGCAAGGCTCCGCACGTGATTGTGACCGGCGGGGCAATCCAGTGGATGGGGTCGGTCGTGCCGGAGGCGGAAGGGATGCGCGAACTCCTGGAGTTTATGGGGGTGCCGGCTGACGCCATCATTTCCGATGCGGCGGCGCAGAATACGTACGAGAACGCGTTGCACGTGCGCGCCATCGCCGACGAACTGGGTGTCGAGCGCATCTTGCTGGTGACGTCCGCGCTGCATATGCCGCGCTCGGTGGGCATTTTCGAGCGGCAGGGATTCGATGTGATACCGGCGCCGACCGATTTTCTCGCCACGCGTTCGGACGAGGACTCGCCCGGCATTGGTCTAGGCGGAGCGTTCTACAGACTGCTGCCGGATGTGCAGTATTTGGAGATATCGACGCGCGTATTGAAGGAGTATATGGGCATGGCAGTCTACCGCGCACGGGGGTGGATGTAGGTAAAGAAAGTTCCGCCGCTTTC
>CAYXRG010000120.1:0-7509 GCA_964467575.1 uncultured Caldilineaceae bacterium
CGGGCCGGCGCGTGGCTGGATGAGGGTCCGCGCATAACTAAACGTTGCTGAATGCGGGCGCATAGCCGGTTCAAGGAGTTTCGCCATGATCGATCCGTCCATTCGCACGAGCATCGCCAACCTGTTCCAGGAGTTCCTGGCATCCTACCCGGCCACGGAGGATGGCGTCTGGCATCAGGGCGTCTATGCGACGACGCGCCAGACGGGCCGCGACAATTTCACGTCGGTGCTCGAGGCCCAGGCCGCCGGCAAGGAGATCACCAATCTGGTCCTGCTTAAGCTGCTGCCCTATAACGACAACATCCTGACCCGCGAGATCGGCGCGTGGATTCACTATGCCCCATCGATCGTCGGCGACGTGCGCAAGTGGTACGAGTCGAAGCGCTGGGTGCGAGCAGAGGACTGGCCGAAGGTCGCTCAGGCGATCCTGGACTTCGCCAAGCGCTGCAACGACGAGCCGGCGGCGCTGCAGGCGGCCTGCCGCGACTTCGCAGCGCTGCGCAACGTCAAGGGCTTCCAGGCGGGCATGCTCTCGCCGATTCTGAACGCGCTGCGGCCGGACGAGTTCACGCTGATCAACGCTAAATCGCGCGCGGTCGTCAACTATCTGGCGGGCAAGAAATACTCCAGCGACCTGACGGACTACCCGAAGCTCAACGCCACGGCCTTGGAAGTGGTCGCCGAGCTCGACGAACTGTTGAGCAGCGCCGGGCTGGACCTGCCGCCGGCGGATGTGTTCGACATGTTCTGTCACTGGCTGGTGGCGGTCAAAGGGTTCGTGCTGAAGACGCAGTGCTGGAAAATCGCGCCGGGCGAGGACGCCTGGCAATGGGACGAGTGCCGCGAAGGCGGCTTCATCGCCATGGGCTGGGACGAACTGGGTGACCTGAGCGAACTCAGCCGCGCCGACTTTGTCAAGCGTCGCGACGAAATCGCGGGCCAACAGGACCAGATCGAAAAGGCGCTGGAGGAAGTGTGGACCTTTGCTCGCGTCATCAAAGAGGGCGACTACATCGTCGCCAATCGCGGTACGAAGGAGGTGCTGGGCATCGGCATCGTCACCGGCCCTTACTACTTCGAGCCGGATGTGAAGCAAGGTCACCGGCTGCCGGTCGAGTGGACTGATACGCGCCGGCGAAAGGTCACGCAGTATGGATGGACGCAAACGCTGAGAAAAGTACAGGCCAAGACATTTGCAGGGATACGGGATGCCTCGACAGCGGATTCGAGTCTGGCCGAGCCGTTCTCGGAGATTTTCGCCGACCGCGAGGAGGCGGAGTGGGCGTTCGGTTTTCTGCGCCAGTGCATGACGTGGCTGGCGGTGGAGGGGCCGGACAACAAGCTGTGTGTGCTCACGCTGCCCAAGGCGCATCCGCAGGTAATCCGCTTCAACTTCGGCGAGTGGGTCGTCGTGGACCTGCGCGGGCCCAAGGCGTATGGCGACAAGGGGATCAGCCTGGCGCTGCTCATGGACGGCCCCGGTTTGGCGCAATACAAGCACTGGGGCGCCTTCAAATCCTTCCCCACTGCGTTGCCCGTGGCCGTGTACGAACTGCCACTTAAGCCGGTTAGGGAAATGTCCGAGGAGTTTGCACAGCACGTCGAGCGATCGTTCCAATACATCGGGACGTTGTTCGCCAAGTGGGAGCAAAGCCAGTTCCAACGAGTCCACCGGCAGGAGTTGATTGATGCAGTCTTTGACACACAGGCGCGGGACAAGCTGCTGACCAACGGCCCGGCGCCCCTGTTCGACGACGATTACGTCGTGAACCCGGAATGCCCGTTCTCTGAAGAGACGTTCGAGCTACTGGCGCAACTGGATGCGACGCCCACGGCGGCGTTCTACCAGGAGCACAAGGAGGAGTTCGTCGCGCAGGTGGAGGGGCCGTTCAAGCGGGTGCTGCAGGACGTGGCGAAACGGCTTCCCGAGTCGATACGCGAGCGCATGGAGACGGAGCGCCGCATCTTCGCTAAGTTCCTGAAGAACGATTTCGGCCAGGGCGGGGCGTGGCCCTGGTACTGGGGCGCGTTCTACCCCAAGGGCGGAAAGCGCTCGCAGGACGCGCAGTTGGCGATGTGGATGAACTTCCAGTATCTGGAATGCGGTTTCTACATCGGCGATTACGGCAGCGAACCGCGGCGGCGCTTCGAAGCCAACGTCGCCCGGCACAGAGGGCAACTCAAAGAGATCCTGGACGAGACGCTGGAAGGGGCAGGGCTGCTCTTCGGCAGGCGCGACACGTTCACCGTCGAAGAGGACGGAACCGTAACCCAGGAGCCGCGCATTAGCCTGGAGGACTTCCTCGACCACCCGGAGAACCACTATCCGGACGTGTCGCTGGTGATCCCGGCGCAAGAGCTGCTGCAGATGTCGGAAGCGGATCTGGTGGAGCGCGTGGCGCAGACGCATGCGCTGCTGTTCCCCTTGGCGCTGCTGGCGATGGAGGATGACCCGCTGCCCGCCATCGAGGAGTATCTGGAGCTTCCAGAACCTGATGACGAGCCGCCGATCCAGCCGCTCTATCCGTTGGCGCAGTGCGCGGCCGAAACGGGCTTTTCGCAAGAGAAGCTGGCGCGGTGGGTGCGCGCCATCGAGCGCAAGAAGCAGGCCATCTTCTACGGGCCGCCGGGGACAGGCAAGACCTTCATGGCGCGTGCGCTGGCCCGCCACGTGGTCGGCGGAGGCGACGGCTTCGTCGATCTCGTGCAGTTTCACCCGGCCTATTCCTACGAGGACTTCGTGCAGGGCATCCGCCCCCAGTCAATCAACGGCCGGCTGGAGTACCCGATCATGGCCGGCCGCTTCCTGGAGTTCTGCCGGCAGGCGCGTCAACGAAACGATGCGTGCGTGCTGATCATCGACGAGATCAACCGGGCCAACCTGGCGCAGGTCTTCGGCGAACTGATGTACCTGCTGGAGTACCGCGACGATGAGATCCCCTTGGCGGGCGGCAGCCGCCGCTTCAGCATCCCCAAGAACGTGTACATCATCGGGGCCATGAATACGGCGGACAGGTCGATCGCCCTGGTCGACCACGCGCTGCGGCGGCGCTTCGCCTTCCTGGCGCTTGACCCGGACTACGACGTGCTGCGCGGCTTCCACGCTCGCCACGCGACGGGCTTCGCCGTCGGCGGGCTGATCGAGATGTTGAAGCGGCTCAACCGCGAGATCGGCGACAAGCACTACGCCATCGGCATCTCTTTCTTCCTGCACGAGCGTCTCCAGGAGTACATCGAGGATATCTGGCGCATGGAGATCGAGCCGTATTTGGCGGAGTATTTCTTCGACAACCCGCATAAGGCCGCCGAATTCGCCTGGGAGAAGGTTGCCGAGGGTATTCTGCCAAAAGGCCAGACGGCATGACGCCCGTTGAGCAGACGGTCGTTCTACAGGAGTACAGGTCCAGGTCGCTCCCAGAGACAGCGTTCTCGTGGGAAGCGGCGGAGATACTGGCGCAGAGCCAGTACCGCGGCATGGTGAACGTCGAGGGGCCCACGCCGCTGAACGGACGTCAGTGGCGATTGACCGCGCAGGGCTGGGCGGGCTTCATCCGGCTGACGGAGACGCTGGCGCTGTCATTGCAGCCCAAGACGAGCATCCGCAACCTGTTCGGCCTGTTCGAGTACGCCTACCGCCTGAGCAGTTTCGATTTCGGGCACGGCTTGATCAGCACGCAGTCGCTGCAAGAGGTGTACGAGCAGTTGGCGAGCGTGCTGGCGCGGCGCATCCTGGATCGCAGCCGCAAGGGGCTATACCGCGCCTATTTGCCCGAAGACCAGCGGCTGGCATATATCCGCGGGCGCTTCGACGTGCCGGCCAGCGTGCGCCGTCCGTGGGACGCCAATCTGCGCTGTCATTATCACGAACACACGGCGGATGTGGAGGAGAACCAGATCTTGGCGTGGACGCTGTGGCGCATCGTGCGCAGCGGTTATTGCCGCGAACGCGTGCTGCCCGTGGTGCGCCAGGCGTATCGCGCTGTGCAGAGTTTCACCTCGCTACAGCCTTTCTCGCCCGACGCCTGTGATGAGCGGCTGTACCACCGGCTCAACCAGGACTATCGCCCGCTGCATGCGCTGAGCCGCTTCTTCCTGGCGCAGAGCGGGCCGTCGCACTATATCGGTGACCGGCAGATGGCGCCGTTCGTGGTCAACATGGCCCAGTTGTACGAGCAGTTCGTGGCCGAGTGGCTCATCGCGCACAAGCCGGACGGATGGCGTGTCAAGAAGCAGGCATCGCTGTCCTATGGCTCACACGGGCAGCGCAGTTTCCGGCCCGACATCATCGTCGAGGACGCGGCCACAGGGCGCACGCTGTTGGTGCTGGACACGAAGTACAAGGTCAACGCGTCGCCGGATGACGCCGACATCGCGCAGACGGTCGCCTACGCGGTGATGACCGGCTGCCGGGAGACGGCGCTGATTTACCCGAGCCTGCCCGAAAATGCCGAGACGTACTCCCTGCAAGGCATCTGCGTGCACAGCGTGGCGTTTGCGGTAGACGGCGATCTGGAGGCGGCGGGCCGGCGCTTTTTGGCGGCGATCGGCGAGATGGCGTAGGGGATGGGCGCGCCGTCGTGGTCGTGGTCGCGGGCGTAGACCCAGTTCTCCCACACGCCGGGCGCCTGGCGGATGCGTTTTTCGTACTCCTCCAGTACACCTGTAGCGGCGATACGCCTCCACCAGCGAACGCGGCGGCTCCTGCATCAGGGAGGACGCCCAGGGGTTGTCCATGCCCGTAGACCACGCGAGGCGCCTGGCGGGGATGCGGCCTATCGTAGGGGCAACCCTCGTGGTTGCCCTCCGTTCGTCACACGTCGCGAATCAGGCGTGGGAGGCGATCTGTTGTATCCTGTGATCAGCGTCTAAACCACGCAACAAATGGCTCCAGGGCCGGTGCGTCTTAGGGTCTTGCCGAGCGCTCTTCTTCCCTTTACTTTCTCACAATCAGGAGGACGTCGTGAACACACTGCACACTATGCAAGGTGCGACCGGTCGCACCTTGTCTTCGCGTACCCTGCGGGCGCCCGCACTGGCCCTGGCGCTGGCCGCGCTGCTGGCGCTGCTGCTGACCTTGGGCCTGGGACAAATGCAGACGGCGCAGGCCCAAGGGCCGGCCATTCTCTATGTGGACGCTGGCGCAACTGGCGCCAACGACGGGAGTTCGTGGCAGGACGCGTACACCAAACTGCAGGATGCGCTGGACGTCGCCAACGCCGACAGCGGGACCGTCTACGAGATCTGGGCGGCGGCGGGCGTCTACTACCCGGACGAAGGCGGCTCCCACGTGGATAACAGCCCGAGCGAGTCGTTCCGCCTCAACCATGACAACGTGCGTCTCTACGGCGGCTTCGCCGGGGGCGAGTCGGCGCGCGAGCAGCGCGACTGGGCGGCCAACCCCACCGTGCTCAGCGGCGACATCGGCCAGGACGACATGACCGACGCGCATGGCGTGGTCACCAGCACTGCCAGCATCGCCGGGACGAACGCCTTCCACGTGCTCTACCTGGACGGCGCGGGCAGCACGCCGGTCACGGCGAACACGGCGATCGACGGCTTCACCGTCACGGGCGGGAGTGCGATTGCATTCAGTGAACCGCCGCACGATAGCGGCGGCGGGCTGTACTGCGCGGGCGGCAGCGGCGGCGAATGCAGCCCCACGCTGACCAACCTTGTCTTCAGCGGCAACCAGGCAGGCTACGGCGGCGGCATGGCCAACGACGGCTCCGGCGGCGTGAGCAGCCCGTCACTGAGCAACGTCACCTTCGACGGCAACGAGGCCGACGCTTACGGCGGCGGCATGTACAACTACGGCTACGGAAGCGGCGGCGTGAGCAGCCCGACGTTGAACGGCGTGACCTTCAGCGGCAACCAGGCTGACTTAGGCGGCGGCATGGTCAACCGCGGTGATAACGGCGTGAGCAGCCCGACATTGACCAACGTCACCTTCAGCGGCAACTCGGCTGTCGCCGGCGGCGGTATGGTTAACGACGGCGAAAATGGCGGCGTGAGCAGCCCGGCGCTGATCGGCGTCACTTTCAGCGGCAACCGGGCCGTCGCTTACGGCGGCGGCATGTTCAACCTCGGCTCTGACGGCGTGAGCAGCCCGTCACTGAGCAACGTCACCTTCGACGGCAACCAGGCCGACGCTTACGGCGGCGGCATGTACAACTACGGCTACGGAAGCGGCGGCGTGAGCAGCCCGACGCTGACCAACGTGCTTTTCAGCGGCAACTACGCCGGCAACGGCGGCGGCATGGTCAACAGTGGCTCCGGCGCCGGCAGCGTGAGCAGCCCCTCTCTGACCAACGTCACCTTCGGCGGCAACTGGGCCAACGCCGGCGGCGGGATGTTCAACTACAGCGACAGCGGCGGGGTGAGCAGCCCGGTGATCGTGAACACGATCCTGTGGGGCAACAACGCCTCCACGGACGGCCCCCAGATTTCCAACGTCAACGCCACGCCCACATTCTCCTACAGCCTAGTGCAGGGCGGCTGCCCGACCGGCGCTGCGTGCGGCGCGGGCATGCTCGATGCGGACCCGCTCTTCGTGGCGCCCATCGCCGCCGGCAGCGCGCCCACGACGACGGGCGATTACCGCCTGCAATTCGCTTCCCCCGCCATCGACGCCGGCAACACGCTCAGCGTCACTGTCGACACCGACCTGGACGGCAACCGGCGCGTCGTCAACCGCATCGTGGACATGGGCGCCTACGAGGCGCAGACCGCCTTCACGCTGCACATCGGCACGGCGGGTCAGGGCGCGGTGACGGTCGACCCGCAGCAGGATGAGCACCTCTACGGCACGGCGGTCACGCTCACGGCGCAGCCGGCCGCGGGCTGGGCCCTTGCGGGCTGGAGCGGCGACCTCGACGGCACAGCCAACCCCGCCACGCTGGTCATCACCGAGAACAAGACGATCACCGCCACGTTCACCCCCCTGACCTATTCGCTGCACATCGGCACGGCGGGCCAGGGCGCGGTGACGGTCGACCCGCAGCAGGACGAGTACCTCTACGGCACGGCGGTGACGCTGACGGCGCAGGCGGATACGGGCTGGACCTTAGCCGGCTGGAGCGGCATCCTTTTCGCCCAGGCCGCCAACCTTGTCCCCAACCCCATCACCCTCACCATCGCCGAGAACACGTCGGTCACCGCCACATTCGAGGCCCTGACCTACACCCTCAGCCTGGCCGCGGACCCGCCCCAGGGCGGCACGGTGAGCGGGGCCGGCGTCTACACGCACGGCGCACAGGCCGAGGCCGGCGCCGCGCCTGCACCGGGCTGGCTCTTCGTCGAGTGGCGGGAGAACGCCGCGCGCGTCTCCGGCGATGCGCTGTACCGCTTCAGTGTGACGGGCGACCGCGCCCTGACGGCGCATTTCCGCGAGACAACGGGCGAGGAGACGGGTCAACAGCCGGCGCCGCACCGCGTGCTGCTGCCCGCGGTCATCGGCGGCGCGCCGTAGGGCGGCAGACATCACACGTCATTTTGACTCGTGACGGATGG
>CAYXRG010000121.1:0-6833 GCA_964467575.1 uncultured Caldilineaceae bacterium
TTAACATATCTCCCCGCCGACGCCCGCAAGATTCGTGCCAGTTGCGCCAGTTTCCTGATCAGCGCTGAGGCGGCGCCTTGCGCTGTGTCCTGATTGGGCCTGCATGAAGCGGCGCACCGCGCCGGCCATGCGGGCGATCCGGCTCGGGCCGCGGTTGTTCATGCTCACACTTCGAGCCAGCCGGTAGGCTTCGGCCGCGCGCAACATATCCTGTTGGCGTTCCTTCTCGATTGCCCAACTCGCCATATCCCAACTCATGGCCGTTCCCTCCTTGCCGCTAGGCGCTTGTTGCGCCACTTGCACACCACAAGCTAGCGGTGTATATTGTGTGCACCTGTGTGAGTCACACAGGCATCCACAAAGATACCACACAGGAATTTGTTTGTCAATACCCAATTGTGCATTTTTGTATCGAATTGTGTAATTTTGTGTATCTGTCAGTGTGAGCATTATGTTGCAATCACCCATACCCGCCCTACCTGCTTGTGCAACAGCGCTGGTGCAGTCGCTGCGCAACGATCTGCCGGCGGACTTGTCGCCCGGCGAGGCTGATTCACTCTGGAAAAGGGGCGAAGCCGTCGCCGCGCATCTGGCCCGCTGGGGGGCTTCCGACGCACTGGTCGCCGCCGGTGTTTTGCATGGATTTGTGCAGCATAACACACTGTCCGCCCACCGTATCGGCGAGGTCTGCGGCCCGCACGCTGGGGCGCTATGCGACGAATATACACACATATTGTGTAAATATGCAGATTCGGCCGGGCGCGGCAAACCGCGCGCTCGCCAGCGCGTCCTCCATTTCGTCGCCGCCTACCGAAATCCGGAACTTGCCTTTCTGGCCGTCGCCATCCTCTGGGAACGCTTCCTGGCAGCACGCAGCGGGCGCAGCGGCCACCCGCATCTCTATCTCGATGAAGGACGCTCGCTGCTCAGCCCCTTCTTGGGCATGCTCGGCATGCACACACTCAAAGAAAAAGTGGACTTGTGGATGTGGCGCACCCAGGAATCGGATGTGGCGCGCGTCGAGGCGATGCAAGAACGCGCCTTTGCCGCCGTCGTCGCCGCGCTGGCGCCCCGCTTCCCCGTCGATGCCATCCGCCGCCGCTATGATACCGTGGGAGAATGCTGCGACCCCATCCGCGAACATTCTCGATCCGCACAATGGAAGCGCCACCTAGACGTTACCCTCCTGGCCGACTCGGCGGAGGAATGCTACCGCGCCCTCTACTGGCTGCACAGCTCGTTCCAGCCCATCGACGGCGCTTTCTCGGATACGCTGGGCGAAGGGCGCATCGACGGCACGCGCGGCCTGCACACATCGGCCAACCTGGACCTCTCCGGCCAGAGCGTGCGCGTCAACTTCCGCGTCTGCACGCCCGACATGGAGGAGATCAACGCCTGGGGCTTGGCCGCGCTGCATATGCGCCGTCGCCTGCACGCCGACCTGCCTCACGCCTGGTGGAACGACGCCGCAGACGGCCGCGCGCAGATCGCATCCGCTCCAGCCGGATCGCTGCCCGAAACCCTCTACGTCTTCAGCCCGCAAGGCCAGTTGTTCCGTTTCCATCGCGGCTGCACCGTCGTCGATTACGCCTACAACGTGCACACCGACCTGGCCGACCAGTGCGAAGCGTTTTACGTCAATGACGAGCTGGTTGAACCGAACACCCCGCTACATCATCTCGACCTGGTGGCGCTACAGCACGACGCCCACGCATCCGGCCCGACGCAAGTTTGGCTCAACGCCGCGCGCACCAGCCGCGCCCGCACGGGCATCGAGCGTTTCCTGCGCCGGCGCAGCCGCGGCGTAGACCAGGGGCAGGGGCTGCTCGACCGGCGGCGCAAGGAGATGGAAGACCACTACGGCTTCAATGTGCCGGAGCACCGCATCGCCGAAGCCACCGTCCAGACTATGCGCCGTCTCAAGCTGGCCCGCGTCGAGGATCTGCTGGCCGACATCGCGGCCGGGCGCATCGTCGCCGACCAGATCCTCCACCCGCTCTTTGCCGACGAGATTGTGCGCCAAGTGCGGTTGCCGCGCGCCTTGGGCGTGCGCCCCGCACAGGTGCAGGTGTCGCAATGTTGCCGGCCCCGCCCCGGCGACGACATCATCGGCTTGCCGACCCGTCGCCAGGGCGAGATCGTACGCCTGCGCCTGCATCGCGCCGATTGCCCGCGCATCCAAGGCGGAGACCAGGCTGTTCCCCTTGCCTGGCGCCTGCAGCCGCGGCTTAACACGCTGGCGCAGGTCGAATTGACCGGCCACGACGAAGACGGGTTGCTCGGCGACGCCGTGCGTCAGATCTACATCAAGCTGCCGCGCGTCACGCTGCACCGCGTCGAGGCCGTCGCCCGCCACGGCGTCGCCCGCCTGCGCTTTAACCTGGAGGCCGAGAATCAGGAGGTGATCGACGAGATCGCGACGGCGCTGCGCACGCTGCCCAACCGCACCATCGCCGAGGTGCGCGCCATGCGCCTGCCGCCCTCCGAGCTGGAGACGATGATGCATGTAGGCAACAGCGGCGGCTTCAATCCCTACAGCCGCCTGCCCGTGCACGAACAGGCCATGTTCTTCGGGCGCTCGCGCGAACTCGAGCAGTGCGCCGAATGGCTGCGCGCCGGTTCGGGCAACATCTGGCTGATCGGTCAGAAGCGCGTGGGCAAGACCTCGCTGCTGCTCTACCTCAAGCGTCACTACCTGAACAACCAGGGCTATGTGCCGGCCTTTGTCGATTTCCAACTGCTGGGCAACCTGGCGGAAGGCAATCTTTTCTACGAGATCGCCAACGCGGTCTACACGGACTTGCAGACCGACCCGCGCGTCGCCGCGCTGGACGCGCCGCTGCGCGCCCTATTCGACCACCAGCCGCCCACCCAGTTCATCGCCTACCTGCGCAGCATCCAAAGCCGGCTCGGCGCCAATCGCCTCGTCCTGCTCCTAGACGAGTTCAGCCGCACCACCGACGCCCATTTGCAAGGCCAGCTTGACCCCAATTTCTTCGACGCCTGGCGCGGCGTGCTCCAGGCTATCCTACCCCGCATCTGCTTCATCACCGTCGTGCAGCAGCAGACCTACGACGCCCTCTCGCAGCGCGCCCAGCATCAGTCCGGTGACCCGAGTTGGCGTCTGATGGAGTTGGGCGAGAAGCTCGTCCTCAAGTCGCTGGACGACGAAGACGTGCGCCGTCTGATCGAATGGCCGATGCGCAACTTCGTGGAGTTTTCTTCGGAGAGCGTCGCCTACGTGGCAAGCCTCACCGGCGGCAACCCGTTCCTCATCCAGGCCTTCTGCTTCAAGCTGGCCTCGCACATGGCGCGCCAGGATCGCCGCCGCGTGGAGTGGGCGGATATCGACGCAGTGCGCACGGAGTTCATGCAACCAACCGAAAGCGTGTTCGCCCATTTCCTCGACATGATCCGCGGCAGCGCCGTGCAGGTGTCACAGCAATTGGCGCTGCTTGCCGGGCAGAGCGAGGACGGCGAGGTCACCCGGCAGGCGCTTACCGCGGCTTTGCCCGACATGCCCGCCGACAGATTGGCGCATACGCTGCGCGAACTCACCGACTCCGACATTTTGGTGCTGACCGCCCCGGAGCGCTGGCGTTTTGCCGCACGGCTTTTCCAGCAATGGCTGGCGCTGAACCCGGCCTAGCCGCTGTAATGAAGGCGCGATGGCGCGATGACTATGCAATGACGACACGATAGGGGGCGTCATGGACAGGCAGCAGAACCAGTTCTACGGACGCGAGCGGCTGATCCGCGAGATCGTCTCCGGTGCGCTGGCTCCCCAGCCCGCCAGCTATTCGCTGGTCGGTTCCAAGCTGGCTGGCAAAAGCAGCCTGCTCGAATACCTCGCCTCACCTGACGGGCCGCTCTTGGGCGACGACAGCGCGGACTTGCGCCCCTACGCCTTTCAGGATGCCGGACGTATCGTCGTCACGCAGATCGACTGCGCCTGGCAGGAAGCGCAGCAAGACCTCCTCGTCTTTCTCTGCGACCGCCTGATCCGCCAGCTTCGCACCGTCGAGCGCATCGACCTCGACTGGGCCGCGGTAGAGGGCCAGTCATCCGCCAGCCGCCGCATCTGGCAGATCAGCCGCCAGCTTAACCAAATGGGCTACCGGCTGATCCTGCTCATGGACAACTTCGACGCCGTGTTCCAGAACCAACTGCTGACGCCCGACGCCATCGACGAACTGCGCCCGCTCACGCTGGAGACCGCGCTGGTCGTCGCCACGGAGCACCCGCTGCACGACCTGGACCGCGAACTGGCCGCGTCGCCCCTCTTCAACGTGATGACGCAGCTCTTTGTCGGCCTGATCGAGACGGAAGCCGCGCTGCGCTGGGTACACGCCTATTGTGCAGCCTATCCCAACATCCTCCCCGCATGCGATGACCTGCTGGAGTTGACCGGCTGCCACCCGTTTCTGCTGCACCGTCTGGGCGATATTCTCGCCGAAGTCCAGACCATGCTGGCCTCTCGCCAACCGCTCGGTGCCGAGCATCTGCCGCTGATCCGGTTGCGGCTGGCGGAACATGGCCGCCTGCTCTTCGCCACCCTGTGGCGACGGCTGCAAGCCCCGCCCCCGCGCATCGAACCGGCCGCGGTCATGGCGCTGCTCGGCCGCCTGCTCGCCGCGCCCCTGCCGCTCAACGAAGTGACCCAAGAGCAGTTCGCGCCCCTCAACTGGCTGATCAACCAGGCGATGGTCATCTACGGCGCCCCTGGCTACCAGCTCTTCTCCTCGCTCTTTGCCGAGTTTCTGCGGGTGCGCGCCGGCGATGCCGCTGCGACCGGCGCCGCCGGCAACGCCAATCGCGGCCAGGCCCTCTTCTTCGACAGCCTGACCAAAACCGAGAGCGCGCTGCTGCGTTATTTCCAGACGCATAAACACGAAGTCGTCTCGCCCGAGCAACTGCTGGCAGACGTGTGGAAGCGGCCCAACGCATCCCCGCGCCGCGTGCAAGAGGCGATCCGCCGCCTGCGCCTGCGCCTCGACGAGGCGTCTCCGCCCGTCGGCGTCATCGAGAACGAGCGCGGCCGCGGCTACCGCTATGTGCCCGCCCGCGCCGAACGCTGACCTCTCCGGCTTGCGGCGAATTTCGCCGTACCCCTCCCGCTGGTCTATCATACAGAACATTGTGAACGCACAGCCTGACCGCGCCGGGCAGCCCGGCATTCCCCCATCTCGCCCCATCGTATTGATCAAAGGGGCCGGCGACCTAGCCACCGGCGTAGCCGTACGCCTGCACCGCACCGGTTTTGCCGTGGTCATGACCGAGATCGAACGCCCGCTGGCCGTGCGGCGCATGGCCGCCTTTGCCCAGGCCGTCTTCGACGGCAGCGTGCTTATAGAGGGCGTGCGCGGGGTGCGCTGCACGCCGGACGAGGTAGACGGGCACTTGGCCGCAGACGACATCCCCGTCCTGGTCGACCCGGAAGCGCAGGCAGTGCGCCTTTTGCGGCCCGCGGTTCTCGTCGACGCCATCATGGCCAAACGCAACACCGGCACTTGCCGCGACGACGCTCCTTTTGTTGTCGCGCTCGGCCCCGGCTTCGGCGCGGGCGAGGACTGTCACGCCGTGATAGAGACGAACCGCGGCCACAATCTTGGCCGCGTGATCTGGCAGGGCGACGCGCAGCCGGACACCGGCAGCCCAGGCGTGCTGCCGGGCGCCGTGGCTAACGCCTCTAGGGTGCTGCGCGCGCCGGTCAACGGCTTCGTCGCCCCTTCCTTCGAGATCGGCGACCGCATCGAACCAAACCAGACCATCGCCGTCGTACAGGGGGCGAACGGCGAAACCGCACCTGTCGTCGCGCCGTTCGCCGGCATTCTGCGCGGTCTCGTGCATCCCTCCGTGCCCGTGACCGCGGGCATGAAGATCGGCGACCTCGACCCGCGCGCCGAGCGCTCTTTCTGCTTCACCGTGTCCGACAAATCGCTTGCCATCGGCGGCGGCGCGCTGGAAGCGATCCTCTCTGCGGTCCATCGCTCACTGCTGCCGCCGCTTATGCGCATCGCACAGAAACCCGATACAAATTGACCATGAATCTCTTTGCCGTTCAGGGAATGCCGTCCATCCGGCCGGGGGATGACCTGGCCGCGCTGATCGTGCAGCAGTTGCACGCCGTGGACGAGAAGCTGCTATACGGCGACATCGTCGTCGTTGCGCAGAAGATCGTCAGCAAGGCCGAAGGCCGGCTGGTGAAGTTGAGCGAGGTCCAACCCGGCGAGCGGGCGCAGGAATTGGCGCGCATCGTCGACAAGGATCCGCGCGTCGTCCAGGTGATCTTGGACGACAGCAGCGCTGTGATCCGGGCGCGACGCGGGCTGCTCGTCGTGGAGCAGAAGGGCGGCTGGGTATGCGCCAATGCCGGCGTGGACCGCAGCAATATCGCGCCCGAAGACGGCGAGCCGCTGCTGGCGCTGCTCCCTGCGGACCCGGACGCCAGCGCCGAGGGGCTGCGCCGGCGCTTCGCCGAACTGACCGGCGTTGCGCCCGCCGTGCTCATCATCGACAGCCACGGCCGCGCCTGGCGCATCGGCACAGCCGGCGTCTGCATCGGCTGTGCGGGCCTTCCGCCGCTGTGGAACCAGCGCGGGCTGCGCGATCTCTACGGTTACGAGTTGGTGAGCAGCGAGGAATGCATTGCAGACGAACTGGCAGGTGCGGCCAGTTTACTCATGGGTCAAAGCGACGAAGGTCGCCCCGCGGTGATCGTGCGCGGCTATGCGCCGCCCGCCCAAGCTCAACCCGCCCCCGCCGTCTCCATCCAGCGCCCCGCGGCGCAGGACGCGTTTCGCTAACGCTCTGCACGCGCCGAAAACCGCGCG
>CAYXRG010000122.1:0-5354 GCA_964467575.1 uncultured Caldilineaceae bacterium
CAAACGCCAAGGCCATCCACCATCGGGAGATCATGGTTTTGTGCTCCTTATCCAGCGCGCTTGCGCGGTGATATGAGGTTAGTTTTGGTGGAGGGAGCAGGGATAATGGCTTGCGCGCTCCCCATCTGCCAGAATACCGCGAATGGAAAGCCTAAGCCAAATCTACGACATCATCGACGCCGTGCAGGGCATCCCGGCACAGGTCAGATCAAATTGGACGCGCCACGCGGCCGCCTGTCACGGCAGCCGCGCTAGCAATGCACACACAACAGGTCGCGATCAGCCGCCGGGCTGGGCGCGACCTCTTTCTGCGGAGGAGGCGGCTGGGCGGGGAGCGTCCGGCGCGCGTGAGACGACTACCTCGGCGTAACGCAGAACGCGTTGATCTTGGCGGTAGCCTTTGCGCAGTTCACGCACGATCGTGTCGGGCGGCACATCGCCGCGCTCTTCAGAATCGACCGCCAGGTGCAGGCGCGGGTCGAACTTTTGGTGCAGCGTGGCGATGGGGCGGATGCCCTCCAGCGAAAGCAGCGCGCTGAAGCGGTCGCGCACCAGGGTGAGGTGGTTGAGCCACGCTTCCATCGCCGCCACGGTTGCGGCCATCGACTCGGGCAGAGGAGCGCTGGACAAGGCCGATATGCCCTCGGCGTCGCCCTCACTGGCGATCCGGGAGCGCAGTTTGTCGAGGAGGCCGGGCGACGGCTGGCGGCGCTGATCGGGCAAGGGGCCGACCGGCAGTTGGCCTAGGGCCGCTAAGTCGTGGCGCTGGCGGGCGAGGATGGTGCGCGCCCGTTCGAGCGCGACCTCCAGGCCGTCGAGCGCGGGCAACAGATCGGCGGCGAGTTCGCCGCGCGCGTTGCGGCGGATGGCGTCGGTTTGCTCGTGTTGCCGCTCTTGGTCGCGTTCGGCCGCCTGCTGTCGCCGGGCGACGATCTCCTGCAGGGTTCCCAAGACGCTTCCGAGCTGTTGTTCCTTGGTTTCGCCCAGTCGGTTGGCCTTTTCGATGCCGCGCACTAGGTTTTTCAGCGTCTCTGCCAGGGCGCTGACCTGTCCCTGCGTGGCGACGGTGGCGGCGAGCCGCACGATCTGCTCCTGCGTCGCCAGGTCCGCCAGTTTCATCTCGAGGAAGTTGAGCTGCTCGTGCTCGGAGCTCATCTGCTCGGTGAACTCGGCTAGGCGCGTCTGCAACAGGTGCGTGCTTTGCGCGTCGGTGAGATGGCTGACGAGGGCGGAGACTTGTACGCCGCCATCTTCAACCTGCGCGGCGATCTTGTCCATCTCGGCTTGGAGCGCATCTAGTTGGGCGGCTAGCTGCATGAGACGCCGGCTCAACTGCGGCAGCGAGTGTGCGCTGCCTTCGGCCTCGCTTGATGACGCTTCCTGCGGGGTTTCAGGTGTGGGGCTGGTCTTCATGGCTGCTCGACATTTTGCTTGCGCGTCTGTGCAGTTTGGCCGGTCTGCCAGGCGACGAACGCATCCTCGACTACGCGGCGGGTATCCGGATTGAGACGGTACAGGCCCAACTCGTCCATAGCAACCCAGGCGACGGCCGCGGCGTCGTCTTGGGCGCGGGCTTCGCCGCTGAGGCGGCTGGCCCAGAAATCGACGACGACGTAATGGTATTCGATGCGGCCTTGATCGTCGAATTGCAGCGGCTCGAACACGCCGACGACTGATCCGACGGCGATCTCGATGCCGCATTCTTCGCGCACCTCGCGGCGGACGCCCTCCGCCAGCTTCTCGCCCAGATCCAGCAGCCCGCCGGGCAGGCCCCAACTGCCCGCGGCAGGCGGGCGTCCGCGCTGGACGAGCAGCACGCGGCCGGACGCATCGAAGACCGCGGCGGCGACGCCGACCAGCGGGGCCGCAGGATAACGCCGCGAGAGTGTGACCGGGCGGGCGGCTTCATGCGCCGATTTACCGGCCTGTGCAGCAGTTATGCGTTCGTTCATGGGGCTGCCCACTCTTTGATTAGCGCCGGAACTTCTGCCAGGCTGGTCACCACAGCATTGGCCGAGACCGAATCAGCCGCCTGCCGGTTGTCGAATGCCACCTGGGGATCGGCGCCGAAAGCTGTCTGGATGGCGAGCGCGCCCAGGTCAACGGCGCCGGCGATGTCGTGGCGCAGGCTGTCGCCGACGATGACCAACTCGTAGGGCAGCAGATCCCACTGGTTGCGTACGATATCGAAGATGGCGGCATCCGGCTTGCGGTATTCGACGCTGGCGCTGCTCAGGCAGATGTCCAGGTAACTGCGCAGGCCGAGGAAGTCGACGGTGCGCTGGAACACGCGGTCGCAGTTGTAGTTGGCGATGATGGCGAGCTTGAAGCGCGCGGCGCGCAGTTCGGCCAGGACCTCGCGGGCGCGGGGATAAAGACGCCAGGCGGTCATCTCCGGGGCGTAGAAGACGTCTACCGCCTGCTGGAGGATGGCCGGGTCGAGTTTGCTGGCAGGATAGCCGAAGAACTGGAGCAGGAAACTCATGGCGTCGTCGGCGATGTGTTCTTCACGCTCTTCTTCGGACTTTTCTTCGGCAAAGCGGCGCGCTTCGACGATGTTGCGCCAGAAGTCAGCGGGCAATTCCATTCCCCGGCTGCGCATGAAGGCATCGGCAGCGCGGGCGCCTTCTTCGAGCAGCGCCTCGCGCGGCTTGGCGAGATAGGCTAGGGTATCGTCGAAGTCGAAGATGACGCCGCCGACGAGCGAGAGGCGCGGCGGGCGCTCGGTTGGGCCGAGCTCCGGGAAGAAATCGCGTTCCAGTTCCGCCAGTTGGCCGGCGTTGAGCGGCGCAGGCGTCATCTCGGCGACTTCAGGCGCGGGCGGCGCCTGGACCGCAGCGGACGGGGGATCGAAGATCGCGGCCTGTTCGTCCTCGGTTAGTGCGCGGCCCTGAGCGCGGGCGCGCGCCAGGAGCGCTTCCTTCTCGGCAGGTGTCAACGGCTCAATTTTAGGGGATACGCTTTCCGGATCGCGATTGGTCAACTTGCAATTCTCCTTGGGTCTACGGTACAACGCCACTATTGTAGGTTAGATGGCGCGGCGGAGCAAGCCATGCCGGAACTGCCGAATGGCAAACCGTGAAGTCGCAAATAGCGAAAAGAGTCGCCACGAATTACACGAATTGCACGAATTTGCTCCCAACCGCTTCGTGAAATTCGTGCAATAAAGTGACGCCTGATTTGTGACGGATGACTCATGATGCCTGCGAATAGATGGTAGAATTGGGCGGGCAAGTTCTCGCACCGGTGCAGGCAACGTGCAGGAAAGGATGTCGGAACGGTGGCAATTACCCTCGAGATCGGCGGCGTGCGCTGCCATATTCTGAGCGATGGGTTGAACCGCGTGGACGGGGGCGGCTTCTTCGGCCTGGCGCCGCGCGTGTTGTGGCAACAGATAATTCAACCGGATGAGCGCAACCGCATCCCAGCGGACACGCGTTCGCTGCTGATCGAGTCGGACGCGGGCCTGATTCTGGTGGACACGGGCGTGGGCGACAAACTGACGGCGAAGCAGCGGCAGATCATCGGCCTGGAAGATCGTACGGAGCGGCTGGTCGAAGATCTGGCCGCGGCGGGCTTTGCGCCGGAAGACGTGGAAACGGTCATCCTGACGCACCTGCACGGCGACCATGCCGGCGGCTGCACGCGTTGGGACAGCCAAGACGGCGGGCCGAGGCCTGTGGTCCCTGTCTTCCCTAATGCGACCTACCTGGTGCAGCGCATCGATCTGGCGGATGCCAGCTACCCGAACGAACGCACTGTCGCCACCTATTTCCCCGACAACTGGGAGCCGCTGGCCGCGCGTGGACAGCTTCGGGTTGTGGATGGCCCGCAGCGGCTGGGCAGTCAGGTGCGCACGGATGTGGCGCCGGGCCATACCGCCGCCCTGCAGACGGTGTGGGTAGAGGCGAAGGGGGAGAGTTTGTTATTCCTGGGCGATGCGTGCAGTTGGGCCGTGCACATGGACCGCCTGGCCTGGACGCCGAGTTTCGACATTCTGCCCATGGTCAGCATCGAGACGAAGCGCCGTCTGCGCGACGAGGCCCT
Organism: uncultured Caldilineaceae bacterium; assembly: GCA_964467575.1. Classification (GTDB taxonomy): domain Bacteria; phylum Chloroflexota; class Anaerolineae; order Caldilineales; family Caldilineaceae; genus JASGTU01. The sequence goes on from CAYXRG010000122.1 coordinate 4,048, forward strand.
GCACCGCCATACGCTGCTGGTCTTCCAGCACGATGCGCAGGTGGTGACGGGGCGTCTCATCCCTGGGGCACGCGGGGCGCAGGTGCAGCCGGAGATTCGGACGGATGGCGTGGAATGAGGGGTAGTCGGGAGTCAGGCGTCGGGCATCACGAGTCAGGCGTCATCCGTCAGATGTTCTTTGCGGTATATTCTGTGCGCCCTTGCTTTAGCGCAGGCAGGGCGAGAGGTCCGGGGCGTAGCGCTCCACGAGTTGGCGTAAGCGCAGGACCGCCAGGTCCTTGGCCTTGGCCTCTAGCATGATGTCGAAGGGGCGCAGACCACGGTCACGCGCCAGGCGCAACAGGTCGATGAACTCAAAGGCGTTGATGAAGTCGCTGTGCTGGTTGGGCAGCGGCATTTGCACGCGCCATTGACCGTTACGATAGAGGCGGCGCAACTCGGTGCGGGGGCTGCTGAAGTGGATTTTGGGCTGCTGGCCGGGCGGCCAGGTGGCGAGCGCCAGCGCCAGCGCATCGACGAGCGGCAGGCCTGCCGGGTCGAGACAGCGGTGGTGCAGGACGTCGAGCGCCAGGCGGATGCCGGTTCGCCGGTGAATCCAGAGCGTGTCGGCCAGGGCGTAGTGGCGGTCGTCGTTTTCGAGGACTAAGCGGCGGCGCGTGGCGTGGGAGAGGCTCTCGTAAGCACGCACGAAGCGCTCGCGACCGGCCGCGGCGTCGCCATAAGGGCCGCCGACGTGGACGACTATCACCGCATCCTCACCCGCGCCCATGGCGTCGAGCAGGGCGGCGGCAAGGTCGAGTTCTTGCGCGGCGCGCGCCGTCCGCGCCGGGTCGGGGCTGCTCAGGCGCACGTAATGGGCGGGGTGCAGGCTGAGGCGGATGCCGTAGAGCCGCGCCAGGTCGCCGATGGCGGCCAGTTCGAGCGCGCAATCGTCGATCTGCCGGTGGAATTGGGGCATGTCCGGGTGGCTGCTGTAGGGGGCCAGCTGGCCGGAGAGACGGTATAAGCGGATGTCCTGGGCATGCAGGTATTCGAAAACGTCGCGCAGATAGGCCAGGCTAACGCTGAGATGCGGGTGGTTTTGCCAGCGGCGGCTGTCGTGCGAACGTAGGGGCGCGCCCAGGATGCTGACGGCGACGCCGAGCCGGTAGGAGTCCATCGGGCGCTCGTCAGGCGGTGAGAGGGCGCAGCGGCCAGACGAGCACGTCCAGGCGGCGCGAGAAGTGGAGCCGCGGCGCCATATCGGGCAGCGTCACGCCGCCGGCCGCGGCGACCGTGTTTTCGACGATCTCGGCCTCAGCCGCCTG
>CAYXRG010000122.1:5454-6831 GCA_964467575.1 uncultured Caldilineaceae bacterium
AGAAGCGGCGGGCGATGGCGACGGCGACGGGGTTGGCCGCGTCGAGGCTGAAGAAGAAGACGCCGGGCTTGACGCCAGTCGGCCCCGGCGCGGTGACGTAGGTGCGCACGTTGAGTTCGGGAAACGCCGAGAGCCAGGGCAGCGCAGGCAGCCGGGCGGGGCGGACGTCCGCCATGCGAAAGGGCACGATGCTGATCCAGGCTTCGCCGGCGAAGGCGTCGATCCCGAAGGCGGGCGGCACAAGCGGACGCACGGCGGCGACGGGGAGCGGCCAGTGCGCGAAGAGCAGGTCGCGCCATGACTGGCGCATGGTCCACGGGCCATCCGGCAGAGGCCAGGGGCGATGATCCGTTTGGCTTGTCAGGTCGAAGGACACGGGCAAGCGCCTCTTCTATGCAGAGCAGCCGCGTTGGGTTTCCGGCAGGGACGGCTGCACGGTCCTATTGGCAATACATACGCATTGTAGCACAGGCGCGAAAACTCATGGGCGCGGGCTGCAACCTTTTGCGAAAATCGCCGTACTGATCTGTGAACAAGACGGTAAAGCGGGGCAGGATGCGATTTGCGGGCCGTCTGTGCGACCAGCGCTACGCCCCGGCGGTTTGAGAAGGTTATAGAGGAGACGAAGAAAAATGGAACAGATTGCAGAGAATGTCATGGCTGAGACCGGCAAGGCTGAGACGCCGGCCAGTGTGACTGAGCAAGGGCGCAAGCGCATGTTGTTTCGGAGCCCCAGTGATAAGCTGATCGGGGGCGTGTGCGGCGGCCTGGCCGAGTTTGCCGGCTGGGATCCGGCGTTGGTGCGCATCCTGTGGGTGGTGTTGACGTTCGCTACGGGCGGCGGCGGCATCTTGGCCTACGTGGCGCTGTTGATCTTGCTGCCGGTGGGCACGGCCGAACAGGGCCAGGTGCGCGCGGCAGCGCTGGAGTTGAACGAGAGAAACCTGGCGCGGGCCGCCTTTGTTCTGATGGCGTTGGGCGGTCTGTGGCTGCTGGCGAACCTCGGCGTGCTGCCGTGGCTGTGGAGCGGCGTCTGGGCGCTGGTTTCGGTGGCGTTCTGGCCGGCGCTGCTGATCGGCGCGGGGTATGTGCTGTTGCGCTACACGGGCCGCGGCATGCGCTGGAACGCGGGCGACGCCGCAGAACGCATGAAGAGCGGAGTGAGTGACAAGATGCCCAGCAAGGAGAGCGTGAAGGCGAGCCTGCGACGCACGAGACAGCAGTTTCCGTTGAAGCGCAGCCGCAGCGATCGCGTGTTCATGGGCGTGTGTGGCGGCATCGGGCAGAAGATCGGCATCGACGCCAACCTGGTGCGCCTGGTCTGGGCTGCGTTCAGCATCGGCAGCGTCGGCATGGGCGTGCTGATCTACGTGCTGG
>CAYXRG010000123.1:0-6824 GCA_964467575.1 uncultured Caldilineaceae bacterium
AGGATCGTGCTGTAGAGCTAACCCAACCGCAGCCGCGCTGTCAGTGTAAAAACAGTTTGTTGATTGTGCCCGCCAAAACTGAGCATCGCGTGATGGCAATCCAATTGCCGCCCCCAACCCGCGCCTACAGCTTCTGATCGACGCGGCCCGCCGCGGGGATACGGTGGTGCTATTGACCGATCATCCTGCCGTCTATGCACGCCCGGCCAAAGTCTTCGCCTGGGACTAGGCGCTCGCCACACCTTGAGTAAACCGACAACGGGCTGTCCAGCGACGCTCTTTCTCTCGTGGCTGCGCTACCGGCTCCTAAGCATCATCACAATGGCATAGTAGTGCGGACCTGCCATATCCTGATGGATCGGAAGCGGACCGCCGTCCCGTCGGGATACACGGCGGGATACGCCCAGCACTGGATCATGCCGGTGGCAAAGAGGCCCGCCTCCAGCGGGTCGTCCGCCTGGAAGGCGACTTGACCCACGCTGAACCACTCTCTGCCGTCTGCGCTGCATAGCCCGCGTACCGTTGCACCGGTTCGCTCTAGGCGTAAATACATCTGTCCCACAGACGGCAGATAACCCCGTCCAAGATAGAGGTCGCGGTTGCCCAGGGCTCCCATCAGATCTAGCGTGTGCGGGCCGTGCGCGCCCCAGGCCAGACGCAGGAAGTTTTCGGCATCTTTCCAGACGACAAGGCCACCCATAGCCGGGCGGTCAGGCAGGGCAACGTCGCAGAGGGTCTCGAGGGCGAAGTCGCCGCTGACCGCACGCATGCACCGGGGTGCACTCACGTTGTTGAACCAGAGGTCGCGGTAGTAGCGGGACGCGTAGATCACTATACTGTCGTCGCCCGCGCTATACGAACAGTCACCGTAGAGGTCGCACCAAGACCATCCTTTAGTCAAATCGGGCATCTCCGGTTCAGCCGGGCCGTGCGTCGTGAACTTCGTATCCGGCTCCGCGGGCTGAAGCCGCCACTGTGCCAACGGCAGGGGGTCGCCCGCGGGCCGCGCGGCCGCGATTTCACGGCAGGCAACGTGAAACGCATCCGGGTCGTCCAATGTCTGCTCCAGCCCTGCCAAGGCAAAAGCGATCCAGGACTGGCCGTCGCCGTCGGCTTCATCCTCGACGGCCACCATCCGGTAGAGCGCGGCCGCCTCCGCGTGTCGCCCCTGCATCCGATAAGCGTAGGCGAGCGTCAGCCGTGACATCTGCACGCCATGGATACGCAGGCGGATCTGAGCGGCTTCAGCTAGTCCGCGCTCCAGCACAGCAACCGTTCCAGCCCAGTCGCCCAGGCAAAGGCGGACAAAGCCGATGCCTTTGCGGTCGAGTATCCGAAAGTGGAGGGCGCCCCTGCGTTCGTTGATCGCCAGCGCCTCCGTTAGCATCACCTCCGCCTGTGCCAACTTGCCCGTCAATGCCTGCACCAAGCCCCAAAACGTCAGCACATAGCCCCGCATAATCTCGTCGCCAATCGTCTCGGCAATGGCTAGAACTTCCTCGAAATTGGCAAGGATCGCGTCCAGATCGCCGGCCGCTTCGGGCAGCCAGTAGCCTGGCGTAACGAGCAGATACCCCAGTGTCCACAGATCATTGCGTCGGCGCGCCTCCGCTTTGAGCGACCGTATCCAGGACCGCGCCTCGGCCACCTGCTTGGCGTCTCGATACCAAAACGCGGCTATACCGTAGGCCACTATCAGTTGTTGCCCATAGCCCAACCGGCGCAATGCATCTATCACAGGGCCGGTCAAACTGCGGTATTGGCGACGCCGCCCCATGTGATACGTGGCGGCAGCTAAGAAAGTCGTCAGCATGACAGCCTCGGCAGACGCGGCCGCGCCTTGGCGCGGGAACTCTTTGGGGGAGAGCTCACCCCTATCACCGGCTTCCAACAGCGCCAAGCCCTCCTGCCCAAACCGGAAGAGTTCCTCGAAACGCCCCAGCCAGCGGAGCAGATGGCACAACGGGAAGTAGAGCCGGGCTTGTTCAGCCGCCGGCAGTTCCAACTGCCTGGCAAGCGCCATCGCCTGGCGCAACGGTGGTTCAGCCTCGGCCAGATTGCCTTGCGTGGCATAGACCTCGCCCAGGCCACGCAGCGCGGCCAGCCGCCAAGTCGAGCCGTCCTTGCCCGGCAACGCTTCCGCTTGCGCCAGGCTGCGGCGATAGTAGGTCAGCGCCTCTTCGTTCAAGTAGGCGGCCTGCGCCTTCTGCCCGGCCCTGAGCAGAAATTCCACCGCCTTGACTACATCGTCCCCTAGCTCGTAGTGATGGGCAAGTTCCTCCACATAGGGCTGGAGTTCGGCAGCGTAATGGGCTTCCAACGCCTGACCGGCCTGACGATGGAGGTCAACACGCCAGTTGCGCGGCAGGTCCTGGTAGATGGCATCGCGCACTAATACATGCCGGAAGGAATACTCCGCTTCCGGCTGCGCCCGTTCCAGATAGACGAAGCCCTGCGCACGTAAAGCCGCCAGACCTGCATCGAGGCCCGCGTCCTTGGGTATCAGGCGGGCCAGGACCGCGGGACGAAAGAGGCGGCCAAAGACCGATGCGGCCCGCAGGACCAGACGCTGGGCGGCGTCGAGCCGATCCACGCGGCTGAGCACTAGGCTCTGCACGCTTTCGGGCGTCGTGACCGTGGCCGCTTCGAAGCGGCCAGTCCAGGCGTTGCCCGCGCGGTATATGACGCCAGCATCCACCAGATAGCGCACGATCTCTTCCAAGAAGAGCGGATTGCCCTGCGCTTTGTCTAGGATTTCCTCACGGATGGCTGGCGGCAGTTGTTCGATAGCCAGTAGTGAAGCGATCATCTGCCGGCTGTGCGCCGGTGACAATTCGGTCAAGGCCAACTCCGTCAAGCGCGCTGCACGCTTCCGGCGCGCCAGCGCGGCCAAGCCGCCCTCTGCCTGGCCGGTTTCAGGACGGTAGACGCAGAGCAGCAACAGCGCATTGCCGGGCAGATCATCCAGCAGCGCGGCCACCAGAGCGAGCGAGAGCGCGTCGGCCCAGTGCAGGTCTTCGAAGACCAGCACAAGCGGTTGCCGCTGCGCCAATGCGACCAGATAGCGACGCATCGCGGCGAAGGCGCGCTGGCGCACGCGGTCGGCGTCCACTCCTTTCAGCCGCGCATCCCATGCGGCGCCAAAGTGCAGCGAGAGGAGCCAGCCCAGCAACGGCCCAATCTCTTCCACCTCCTCGACAGTGAGATGGCCTGCGGTCGCCAACCCGTTCAGCACGGCGGCTACGTGGCGCGCCAAGATGGCGGGGTCGTTGCCATCCCGGTCGCTTTCGGCAAAGTGGCCGCGCAGCATATCTCCGAAGAGCCAGTAGGCTGACCCCATAGCGTGCTCCACCCCGCGCCCTTCGAGCCAGAGGAAAGGCGAATCGTGAACCAGAGAGGGATACGCGGGCAGTTCGCCTGCGGCGGCCTGAGCACGCGCCATTTGTTTCAACTCGGCCACCAAGCGCGACTTGCCGACGCCTGCTTCGCCGGAGATGGCGACCACCTGCCCTTCGCCTGCTAGCGTTTTGGCAAGGGCGGCCTGCAGACACGCCATCTCCGGGTCGCGGCCCACCAACTCCGCGCTCAGCCCTTCGATCCCGCGCGTTTTGGCGGCGTGGGGATGTTGGCGCACCACTTGATAGGCGAGGACACCGGCAGTCGCGCCGGGCAGATGCAGGGTAATGGGGGCATAGTCGCACAAGCCGCGCGTCGCCAAATAGGTATTGCGTCCTACCAGAACTTTGCCTTGCGGCGCGCGGTTACGCAGCCGTGCCGCCAGGTTGACCACGCCCCCCATCACCGTGACGTCGGCCTGACCCTCACGCCGGCAGTAGGCCATGCCCGTGTTGACGCCGATGCGAACAGACAGCGCGTTTTGGGCCATCTGCTGCAACACCTCCAGCGCCACGCGAACGCCGCGCTCGGCGTCATCTTCGTGCACCCGGTCGCGGCCGAAAAGCGCCAGTATATCGTCGCCCACCACGCGCTCCACATGACCGCCATAGCGCTGGGCGATTTGCGCCACGACCCGGAACAGGCGCTGCACCTGATCGCCGCGGGTCGCGACGTCGGCGGCCTCCTCGTCGGTGACCAGTCCGGCGCTGACGACGGTCAGGATGCGGATGTCGTCCTCCGCTGCTGTCGGAACGGCGGGGGTGTACGCAGCGCGCGCAGGCAGCGCCAGCCGGCGGTCGCAGATGGCGCGGTACAATTCCTCGGTCTCCTCTGCAGGCGGTACGCCCAACTCCTGCGCCAGCAGGCGAGTACACAGCGCATATTGGCGCTGCGCGGCTGCAGGCTGTTCAGTCCAGGCATAAAGCTGCATCAGTTGGCGATGGGCCGGTTCGTAAAGGGGATCGAAGGCCAGGCGGCGCTGGGCGTAGACCATGGCCTGAATGTAGTGGCCCTGGCTGATGTAGCTGCGCGTGAGCAGATCCAGCACAAGCGCCATCTCGGCGCGCGCTTGCTCGGCTTGGAAGAACTGCCAGCGGTCGAAATTCGGGCTGTCAGGCAGGCTGAAGCCCGCCAAGAAGTCGTCGCGGTAGAGATCTGCGGCCTCGGTGAGCAGGGGCAGACAGTCCGGACAGACCACATCGACGCTGTGGCCGTGTCGGTGGCAGGCGGCCACCAGGCCGCGAAACTGCTCCAGGTCCAGCCACAGGTTGCCATTGTGATGCAAGCGCACCCGGTCGTCTTCGGCAACCACAAAATCCTCGCCCACGGTGCGGCCTAGGGCGTGGAGAATCCGGCGTAAATTGGCGCGGCCTTCGCTTTGCCCGGCTTCCGGCCATAAAAGCGTGGTGAGCGCGTCGCGGCTATGCGCCACACCGGTGACGGCGAGATAGACGCCCAGGGCTAGGGCGCGACGACGCACGAAGTGCAATGGCTGTTCACCACGTTCAATGTGCGGCGCGCCCAGGAGATGCATCCGAAGTAAAGCCACGAGGGCGAGCTCCTGGAAATAGATGACAACGGCGCACCTAAGAACTCCCCCCAATTCTACCATGATTTTAACCGGCGCGGGGCCGTTTGCGACGCTTTTGGGACGTTGAACAATGTAAAGTTGGCTTCAGGCGTTTGTATCAGAGGCTTTCCAAGAGGTATCTATGCGCTGTGCGGCGCACCAGCGGGCGAGAGAAACAAGGACCTGTTACCTATACGAATATTGCATACAGGGGCGGTTGCCCGCCCTGGTTGAACCTGGTTGAAAAGGAGATGCAACCATGACGCATATCAGACGATGGATCGGTATCGGTGTAATTGTGCTGGCCGTCCTGTTGGCTGGCGCGTATATGCAGGGTGGGACGGCCAGCGGCGCGGACACGCCGCAGCAAACGGCTGCTGAACTGCCGGAAGGAGGCGCCTACGCGGACATCAACGGATTTTCAATGTACTACGAAATCCATGGCGCTGGCGAACCGGTGCTGCTTATTCACGGGGGCGCGCAAAGTACGGCTGACTTTGTCAACGTCGTGCCCGCGCTGGTGGCGGACTATCAAACAGTGTTGATGGACTGTCGCGGACGGGGGCGGTCTTCTTCCAACGGAGACCCGCTGACCTATGCGTCGATGGCGGATGACATTCTGGCGCTCATGGACTACCTGGGATTGGAGAAAGTCCATGTGGTTGGTTGGAGTGACGGGGCGATCATTGGACTAGAGATGGCGATTCACCATCCTGAACGCATCGCCAAGTTGGTTTCCTACGGGGCCAACTTTACGGTGGAAGGGTTGCGACCCGAGTTCCTAGAGATGGTAAACACCTTTACGCATGAGGATTTTGCAGCCATGCTGGGAGAGGAATACATCGCCAACATGCCGGATCCCCAATGGCTGGATGTTATGATCGAACAACTCCGCTGGCTATATAACACCCAACCCAATTACAGCCTGGAGGAGTTGGGCAGTATCACCAGCCCTGTCCTGGTATTAGACGGCGAGGAGGAAGAGTTCGTCCGCGTCGAGCACGCCCGGCTACTGGCGGCGGCGATCCCTGGCGCAGAACTCGTGTTGCTACCCGGCACAGGCCATGCCGCTCCCTATGAAAAGCCGGATGAGTTCAATGCAGCGGCTGTGGCTTTCCTGGCCGGTGAACTTGACGCCCCGCCGGCGGGGAAATACGCGAAGGTCAACGACATTGACATGTACTACGAGAGTTACGGCGAGGGCGAGCCGGTCCTGTTGATCCACTCAGTCACCGGGAGCACGGCGCAATTTGCCGATGTGATCCCCGCGCTTGCGGAGCAGTATCAGGTCATCGCGCTGGACTTCCGCGGACACGGTCGCACGACAGACTCAGGCCTGCCCCTCACCTATGCACAGATGGCCGCGGATGTGGTCGCCTTGATGGACACGCTGGGCATCGACTCGGCCCACGTGGTGGGCAACAAGGACGGCGGCATCATCGGCCTGGTCATGGCGCAGGACTACCCGGAACGAATTAGGAGTCTCGTGACTGCATCCGTCAACTGGTCGACCGAAGGATTGCAGCCCTGGTTCGTGGACTACGCCAAGAACGCCACACTCGCAGATTGGGATGCAATGACTGGCGGTATGTACCGAGATCTGGCGCCGGACCCGACTATTATGCCGGTCATGTTTGAGAAAGTCCGCAACTTGTTGTTGATGCAACCCGACTTCACCCTTGAGGAATTGAGCGAGATTGACATTCCTGTGCTCGTGCTGGCCGGCGCTGATGAAGAGGTGCTAATACTCGAGCACGTGGAGGCAATGGCAGAGGCTATCTCCAACGCCGAACTCGTGCTCATAGGTGAAGCTGGTCACGGCGTGTTGAACGAGCAGACCGAAGCGTGGATGGATGCC
>CAYXRG010000124.1:0-6596 GCA_964467575.1 uncultured Caldilineaceae bacterium
GCGGCGCGCCGTAGGGCGGCAGACATCACACGTCATTTTGACTCGTGACGGATGGAGGGGCAACTACAAGGGTTGCCCCTACGATTCGTGACGTGCGACGAGATTCTTCGGCTTGCTGCGCTCGCTTCAGGATGACAAAGGCTTGGCGGCAGGCGCCGCTTAGGCATCGGCGTCTAGGCCGGTGAACTGGCCCAGAGCCTGGTACTGAAGCTGAATGTCCTGAATGGCTGAAGACCGGGGGTCGCATATGTGCAGCACCGAGGGCTGCCACTCATCGCGCACGCTGCGAATATCTCGTCCCGCCAGGACGGCGGCGGCCTGTATACAGGCTCCGCGCGCTGTTGCTTCCGGCGCGTCGAGAACCTGTACCGGAGCGTGAAGCAAATCCGCCAGAACCTGGCGGTAGGCAGGCGACTTTGCTCCCCCACCCGCAACGACCACCCGCCCGTCAGCAGGCGTTCCGGACCGGCGCATCACCTCATGGCCGGCGATCAGGCCCAATAGCACCCCTTCAAAGGCCGCCAGGGCAAGCTGCTCACGCGTGATCTCGTTGGTGAGATTGCCCATCATCCCGCGCGCCTTCGGGCGGTTGGGCGATCGCTCGCCGTCGAAGTAGGCTACGAGGACAGGCCTGGGGCGATCCATCGGCGCAGCAAGGGCCAGAGCCGCCATCTCCTCATGGTTCACGCCCAACAGCCGGGTGAAGGTGTCGGTGACTTTTGTGCAGTTGAGCGTGCATACCAGGGGCAAGAACCCGCCTGCGGCGTCGGCTACGCTGTTCACCATACCTGTGAAATCGAAGACCGGATTCTTCGAGGTCGTGATGACGACGCCGGATGTGCCCAGGCTGTAGAGAACTTCGCCTTCGGCTAGACCGAGGCCGACCGCGCCGGCGTGTTGGTCGCCGGCGCCTGGGCCGACAATCACATCGGCGCGTAGACCCAGTTCGCGGGCGATGGCGGGCTGCACCTGTCCAGCCGGCTCGCTAGGGCCGAGCACGTGCGGCAGGATGGAAGGCCAATCTATGTTTGGGCCGATGACGTCCGCCAGCAGACCCGCCAACCATTCACCCTGCACGCTGAAGCAGCCGGTTCCGGATGCATCCGAGCGGTCGGTTACATGGCGGCCCGTGAGCTTGTAGGTCAGCCAGTCATGGGGAACGCAGATCGAGCGGATACGCGACAGCAGATCGGGCTCATGCTCGGCAACCCACGCCAGTTTGGTGATGGTGAACGCCGCGGTGGGCACGGATCCGACCGTCTGCACCCACCAATCAGCGCCGAACCGCTCTACCATGGCCGCCGCCTGGGGGGCGGAGGTGGTGTCATTCCACAGCTTGACGGGGCGCAAGACCTCGCCTTCCCCATCCATGGCGACGAGGCCGTGGCACTGCGCCGCCACGCTGATGGCGTCGACATCTCGAGGCTGCAGACCGGCGGCATCGAGCGCAGCGCGCAGCGCGCCTTGGAAAGCCGTCCACCAATCCGCCGGGTTCTGTTCGCTGACCGGCGGATGGGTTGGCGGGTGCGGGCTGCTGCCGCGCGACAACAAGGCGCCGCTGTCCGCATCGCGCAATTCGACGGTGCAAGACTGGGTTGAACTGTCAACGCCGGCGACGACAGGCATGGGGACTCCTCTCGTTGTCAGTCGGTGGGAGAGGACAACTCCGGAGGCGGCTCGGTGATCTTGCCGACGGCGCCTGCCGGGTGATTGTGCAGCACCTGCTGCCAGGAATGTCCGCGGCGGACCATCAACACGTAGGCGAGGGCATCGCCCCAGGCGCCTACCAACAAGGTGCTGCCCATGGCAATGACGCCGCCTGGGTCGATGTCCTCCAGGTTATGCAGGTTGACGCTAACATCAGCGAGTTCGGCGAGTTCGGATTGCGGCGCACTGGTCAGCGAGACGATGCGCACCCCTATCTCTTGCAGGCGTTTCGCCAGATCGTTGATTTCTGCGGATTCGCCCCCGCGCGAGATGGCAATGAGAATGTCGCCCTTGGCGACGACCCCCATGCCGCCGTGGAGGGCATCCATCGGCTGAAGATAGAGGGCAGGCGTACCGCAGACCGTCAACAGATGCGCCATTCTCCGCCCGATAATGCCGGAGGTGCCTGAGCCGGTGATGAACACCTTGCCGGTCATGTTCTGGATCAGGTCGACGGCGCGCACAAAGCTCTCGTCCAGCTGATCCGCCAGCGCCTGGACGCCGGCTGCTTCGACGTTGATCCGGCGCCTGGCTATATCCAGAGTCGATTCCGGTTCGGGCAGAGTCATGGATGGTCCTTTGTGCATTGCGTGAAGGCCAGGCTGCTAGGCCGGCCCGGCGGCGGGGCTATGCCGGAAGCCATGCCTCATGCCGCAGTTGCGTCTCGGTCAGGTTATGGGCGAGTTCCGCACGGCCGTCGCATCTGCCGCCGACAAAGACCAAGACGTCGTCGGCTACCTCTAGCATCTCCTCTTCTTCGCTAGAGACCAGGATGATCGTGAGTCCCTGCTCGTGGGCGAGATCGCGAATCATGCGATGAATATCGACCTTCACGCCGATATCGACGCCTTTGGTCGGTTCATCCAAAAGGAGGACCCTGGGCTCTTGCGCCAGAGCGCGGGCAAACAGGACTTTCTGCTGGTTGCCGCCGGAAAGCCGCATGACGGGTGAACTGCGGTCGCCGCGCACCTTGAGTCTGTCAAGGTATTCATTGGTGCGCCGGTTCATCTCTGAGATGTGCAGAAAGCCTGACCGGCTGAAGCGGCGGAGCACCGGCAACGACACGTTTACGATAGAATCAAGCGGCGCAATGATGCCGTCGCGTTTGCGTTCCTCCGTCAAATAGACGATCCCGGCGTCGCGGGCCGCGGCCGGGTTGCGCGGCCGATAGGGACGGCCAAAAAGCTCGATCGTGCCGGAACGGATATCTTCAAGGCCGATGAGCGCGCGCAGGAACTCGGTTCGTCCTGAGCCGACGAGCCCATACAGCCCCAGGACGCGACCGGATTGCGCATCCAGGTTCACATCGTGCAGCGTCTCCGTCTTGAGGCGCCTCACCTTCACCGCCGTCTCGACGGAGTGAGACCGGGTCGACGCATCGCCGCGCGGCGAATGCGGCTCTGTGACAGGCGACGGCTGAGCGGGAGCAGGCGCCGGCGCGTCCGCCTCGGCGCCGGTGATGGCGCGCACCACTTCCTCGCGGGCGATGGACTGCAACGGCCCGTTGATTCGCACTTGCCCATCCACCAGGGCGACAATGTGATCTGCCACTGCGTACAGCTCGTCAAGCTTGTGGTTGATCAGCATAATGCCCACGCCTTGGCTATGGGCGAGGTCGCGAATCTTCTCGAGCAGTTCGTCGATCTGATCGCCTTCGAGGCTGGTGGTCGGCTCATCCAGCAGTAGGAAACGCGCCTTGCGGTGCGTGGCAATCGCCAGTTCAAGCAGTTGGCGCGTGGCCACGGGATAGTCGCCGATCGGCCGGGTCACGTCGATGTCTAAGCCGAAACGCTCCACCATCTCGTGCGTTTCCGCTTCCATGCTCTTGCTCTGAAGAAAGCCTAGCCGCGCGCGTTCTTTTGCAAGAAAGGCGTTTTGCGTGGCGGTGAGGTTCGGCAGCAGCGAAAGCTCTTGATGCACCGTGGCGATGCCCCTGGCCAGCGCATCGGCGGGAGAATGCAGATCAATCGCTTTGCCATCCAGCCGGACGGCGCCTTCATCTGGCCGGTAGGCGCCGGAGAGGACCTTTAGGAGAGTAGACTTGCCGGCGCCGTTGTGGCCGGCAAGTCCAACGATTTGACCTGGACGGACGGCAATGGATACGCGCCATAATGCTGGCACGCCCGAGAACAACTTGCTGATTGCCGAAGCTTCCAGCCCCAACAAGTCGCCGTTTGGATCTTGGTCTTTCATGCCGCCCGTCCTCTAGTGTCTTAGCCCACTTCGCCCGGGGCAGGGGTATCGCCGGTTCTGAAGGTCTTCAAGGGCCGCAGGATCTCGACCTCCGGCGTAGCGCCGCCCAGCCAGTCCTTGATCTGGCCGATCACGCGCGCGCCGTAGTCATAGGGCTCCTGGGCTACGCAGCCCGGATAAATCTCCGTCAACGGCTCTTCGGAAGCGCAGAACCCATAGACGAGCACATCACTCCTGCCCAGAGACTGGACGGCTTGCAGAGCGCCGTATGCGCCCGGGCCCGTGTTGGCGAAGATGACGTTGATATCGGGGTTGCCCTGCAGCATTTCTAGGGTAGCCTGGAGGCTGTCGTCGGGTTTGACGTTGCCGTCCACTTTGGCCACGATTTCGGCGTTGGGGTTAGAGGCGATTGTCTCTTCAAAGCCGCCATCGCGCACCAGGGTGGGCACCTCGTCGGGTTCGGTGACGAAGCCGATCTTCATGGGCGCATCGGCGCCAAGGTCTTCGAGGATCATCTCAGCAGTCTGCGAGCCGCCCGCTTTGTTGTCGGCGCCCAGGTACTGCACGATGGTCGCACCCTGGTCGACCAGGGCTTCGTCTGACACAATGACGTTGACCGTGAAGACGGGCACGCCTGCGTCGTTGGCGGCCTTGACAATGGCTGCCGCAGGCTCGGACTTGACGCCGTTCAGCGCCAGCGCACACGGTTTCTTGAGCAGCATGGCTTCAACCTGCGCCAACTGCTGCGCGTCGTCATTGTCGGCGATCTGGATCTCGACTTCGAAGCCGGCCTCAGCCGCTGCATCCTCGAAGCCTTGCTGCATCGCCACGTAGTACGGATTGGTGAGGTTGGGGAGAGCCACGGCGATAAAGGGGTTCTCCGCATCGCAGGCCTCGGGACGCGGGATGCCGGCCTCGGCCGGCGCTTCAGCAGCGGCCGCGGGCTCAGCGGGCGCAGCAGCCGGGGTCGCGGCTACGCAGGCGCTCAACAGAAGCCCGCCCAGCAGCAGAATGACAAGACTCACGGATAGGGATGATCTGTTCACAAGCTACCTCCTGGGTTGTGGGTTTTTTAGATTTGATTTGCGCTATGGTTGCTTTGAACTGCACTTGAATAGAGAGGGCGGTCGAAATCGATGATGCGCTCCTTTCCATGCGCTCAGTCTTGGCCGCCCGCCGAGAGGGACGGCGCCGGCTGGGGAGCGCCCCGGCCAAAGCGACGAATTAGCTCGCCAAACGAAACCCGGCGCCGGTAGGTGTCAAACGTGACGCCGGCCAGAATGATCATGCCGATCACCAGCGGCTGCCAGTAGCTCTGAACGCCCAAAACGTTCATGCCGTTGGACACGGTGGCGATCAATATGGCGCCCAGCAAGGCGCCGGGGATGCTGCCGATGCCGCCAAAGAGGCTGACGCCGCCGACCACAGCCGAGGCTATCGAGTAGAAGAGTTCATTGCCCGAACCGGCAGAGGGATAGCCTACCATCAAGCGACTAGCGACGATCAGGCCGCCAATCGCCGCACACAAGCCGCTAATCGCATAGACTGAGACGATAGTCCTGGCGATGTTCACGCCGGCCAAACGGCTCGCCTCGACGTTTCCGCCTGTCGCATAGATCTGCACGCCAAACGGGGTGTAGCGCAGGATCACCGTCAGGATCACCGCGGCTACGAGTACAAGGAAAACAGGCATGGGGATGCCGAGCGCCGATCCGCGACCGATCACGGCAAAGCCCGGATCCTTCACCGATACGGAATTGGCGCCGGTGATGATCATGGGGATGCTGGCGGCAATTCCAAACGTGCAGAAGGTCACAATGAAGGCGGGCAGGCGGATGAAGTGGATGAACAGGCCGTTGAAGACGCCCAAAGCTGTGCCCGCAGCAACAGCCAACAGCGCTGCGACTTCCCACGGCATGCCCATCCTGATGAGCACCGTGGCCAACACGCCGGTCATCGCAACGTTGGAGCCGGTGGACAGGTCAATCCCGCCGGTAAGAAGGACGAAGGACTGTCCCATCGCCAAAAAGGCGATGACAGCGCCGTTTAACAGCAGAATCTGAAGATTCTGGATGGTCCGGAAATTCTCAGAAAAAGCGCTCATAGCCAGGGCGACCATGAGCAGGATGATCGCAATGCCCGTTTCCTCGGGCCATCTCCGACGCTTCACAGCGACCGCCTTTCCAATAGCGGAAGACTCCACGCACACTCGTTTGACAATGTTATGACAATGTTGGTGATGTAAAAGCTATAGATGACCGGCTTTTTTGGGGAATTTTTTCACAATAATGTGGCGATGATGGTAACACAACTCGGAACAAACCAAAAGAAAATCGTCCTCCTGACGCGCACCCAATAGGCGGCTGGATCGCTCGATGCGCAGACTGTCTTAAGGCGCCCGAAGCGTTCCCGAACGGAGCATCCGGACCTCCGGGACGACGCGATACTTCAGTTTGCTGCGCTCGCTTCAGAATGACAAAGACTTTGGCGGCAGGCGGCAGGCATCGTAGGGGCGACCCTTGTGGTTGCCCTTTATCCGTCAGGCGCCAGGAGGGTCAAT
Organism: uncultured Caldilineaceae bacterium; assembly: GCA_964467575.1. Lineage (GTDB taxonomy): Bacteria > Chloroflexota > Anaerolineae > Caldilineales > Caldilineaceae > JASGTU01. The sequence goes on from CAYXRG010000124.1 coordinate 6,461, forward strand.
GATCCGGAGTGGCGGAAAGGTGTTCAAGTCACATGTGGGCTGCCCAATACTCGCCCCCGATTTGAAATAGACCCCTCGGATCTAGGGCTGTTTCAAGTTTCGAGAGCGCCGATCGTTTTCAAGGGATATTGCACTG
>CAYXRG010000125.1:0-6371 GCA_964467575.1 uncultured Caldilineaceae bacterium
CTAAATACGCAACCTGTCATGTTGAGCGGAGCGAAACATCTCTACTTCTGGCACAGCGAGATTCTTCAGCTCGCTAACGCTCGCTTCAGAATGACAGACACTTGGCGAACAAACCGGTTAGTTATGCACTCGCGCCGCAAAGTCGGCTAGCAACTGCGTCACCGGCTCAGGCCGTTCCAGCATGAGCATGTGCCCGGCCTCTTCCAGCATATGCAGTTCGCTGTGGGGCAACAGCCGGTGCAGCGCCGCGCCCAGTTCCGGGGGGACGGTCCGGTCCTGTTCGCCGCAGATCACGAGGGCAGGCGCATCGATCTGCGGCGCAAACGGCGTTGCGTCGAACGCGGCGCAGGCGAGGTAATCCCCGATCAGCGTCTCCGGCGAATTGGCGCGCAGCTGCCTGAGCAGCACAGCGCGGCGGCGCGGGTCCGTTTGGTCCGTATAGGCGCCGTCGAAAATGCGCTCCGTGGCGCGGGCAAAGTCGGTGCGCAACATCTCGATCAAGCCGGGCGGCACGGGCAGGCGCACGCCCCCGGCTAGCACAGCCACGCCCGCAACGTAATCAGGATAGCGCCGCGCCATCTCCAGCGCGATCGCCCCGCCCAGCGAATGACCGGCCACAACCGTCGAAGCCAGCCCCAACGCGTCCGCCGCCGCTTTGACCGCTTCGGCGTAAGCGACGACCGAGGACCTGCCCGGCCCTTCCGACTCGCCGTGCCCAGGCAGGTCGAGCGCAACCACGTTGGCCGCGGGCAGCCGCCGTAGGTGCGGCGGCCAGTGTAGATAGCTGCCGCCCGCCCCGTGGATCAGGAGCAGCGCGACCGAACGATCGGCGTCTTCGGCGCCGGCATGATAGAAAACGCGTAGACGCTGCCCCGCCGCGGCGACGGTGCGCCGTGAGCGCGGCGCACTCATGCGCGCGGCGCCTCGCTCGCCAGGGGAGCATACCCGCCGTCTCCCCGCTGCAACGCCTGCATGTCCGCGTCGACCATCAGGCGCACGAGCTGACGGAAATCGACTGACGGCTCCCAGCCCAGCTTACGGCCCGCTTTGCTCGGGTCCCCGACTAACAAGTCAACCTCTGCCGGGCGGTAGAACTTGGGATCCTGTACGACGTACTCGCGCCAGTCTAGGTCCAGATAACCAAAGGCCTCGCTGACGAACTCCTCGACGCTGTGAGTCTCGCCTGTGGCGATCACGTAGTCCTCCGGGTCGTCCTGCTGTAGCATCAGCCACATGGCGCGCACGTAATCTGCGGCGTAGCCCCAGTCGCGCTGTGCAGCCAGGTTGCCGAGACGCAGTTCGTCGGCCAAGCCGAGTTTGATGCGGGCCGCGGCGTGGGTAACCTTGTGCGTCACGAATTCCAGCCCGCGTCGAGGGCTTTCGTGATTGAACAGGATGCCCGACGAGGCGTGCATGTTGTAGCTCTCGCGGTAGTTGACCGTAATCCAATGGCCGTAAACCTTGGCGACGCCATACGGGCTGCGCGGGTGGAAGGGCGTCGTCTCGCGCTGGGGCACTTCGACCACCTTGCCGAACATCTCGCTGCTGCTGGCCTGGTAAAAGCGGATGGTCGGGTCCACTGTGCGGATGGCTTCCAGCACGCGCGTAACGCCCAGCGCGGTGAACTCGCCCGTCAGCACCGGTTGGGTGAAGCTGGTCGGCACAAAGCTCTGCGCGGCCAGGTTGTACACCTCGTCCGGGCGGTATTCTTGCAGGATATTGGTCAGGCTCGTCTGGTCGAGCAGGTCGCCCTGGGCGATCTCGACACGGTCCTGGATGTGGCGAATGCGGTCAAAGTTGATGGTGCTGGTGCGCCGCACCATGCCGACCACGCGATAGCCCTGTTCCAACAGGAACTCCGCCAGATAGCTGCCGTCTTGGCCGGTGACGCCCGTAATCAGCGCGGTTCGCATAGGCTAATCTCTCCCTCTCTAATCCCGCTGCGTCTGCGCCTCACCGCCGCTAGGGGCCGGCTCGGCGTTGCGGCGCAGTTGCTCGCGCCAGTAATTGAGCACATCATGCAGCGAATCGCGCAAGGCGATCTGGGGCTGCCAACCGGTGGCTTGCACCAGCCGCCGGTTGTCGCACACGCTCACCGGCACATCGCTGGGGCGCAGCCGCGCCGGGTCTACGTTGACGGCGACGCGCGCCGTCGTCAGGGACAGCAGCGTCTCCAGCAGCCAGCGCACAGCATAGCTGCGTCCGCTGCCCACGTTATAGGCCTCGCCCGGCTGGCAGCGCAGCGCCGCCAGCCAGTAGGCCCGCACCACATCGCGCACATCTGTGAAGTCGCGCTGTGCGTCCAGGTTGCCGACCGCCAACTCCGGCGGACGCGCCCCTGCTTCGATCTCCGCGATCTGGCGGGCGAAAGAGCTTGCCACAAAATCGTCCGCCTGCCCCGGCCCGATGTGGTTGAAGCTGCGCACGCGGATCGTCGGCAAGCGGTGGCTGTTCCAGTACTGCAGCGCCATCATGTCCTGGGTGAGTTTGCTCACGCCGTAGGGGCTATTGGGCCGAAAAGGCGTCTCCTCGTCCACCGGCAGATCTTCCGGCTGCAGCAGCCCGTAGACCTCGTTCGAGGTGACGACCAATGTACGGCAATCGGGCCGCCAGCGGCGCAGCGCCTCCAGCAGATGAAGCTGGCACTGGATGTTCAGTTCATAGGCGGCCCACGGCTGCTGCCAACTGCCGCCCACATCGCTCCAGGCCGCCAGGTGCATCACGCAGTCAGGCTGCACATCTTGCACCAGTTCGCTCACCCACAGCGCGTTGCGCAGATCGCCGCGATGCAGATGAAGGCGGTGGCTCAGATGCGCAATGCGCCGGTCGTGGCGATGGACCACGCCGTGGATCTCCACGCCCTCGCCCGTTAGGTGTTCGGCTAGATGGCTGCCGGCAAAGCCGGCAATTCCGGTGATCAGTACGCGCACAGCCCCTCGCATCCGCCGGTGAGTTCCCGACGGCTCAGGTCCGGACAACGATTCGAGGTCAGTATAGTGCAAAGCCGCGCCGCGCCGAAAACTCGCCGCCCGATTCTGCACCGCAGCCCGGCCCGCGCCCGATTCTTATGAGAATCAAATGGTGTGCATGCGCCCTGCCAATGTTCGCCCGCTACACTTGTTGCGAAGGCGGATAAGCAACAAAAGGTTTAATAGAGGACTTAGCGAGTGCAGGAATGGTAAGGGTACACGGCGATACATCGGACAGGGCGACAGCATGGCGCATCCGCGATGCATTGGCCGCTCACCCGCTGTTGGGCGGCGGTGCGGCGCAGATCCGCGTCATCGCCACGCGCGACGGCATCGTGCTCGAAGGGTGGACGCTGGACGAGGAAGTGCGCCAGTTGGCGATACGGATGGCGCATCGCGCCGCGGGCCGCCGCGCCGTGCAGCTACGCCTGCACGTCACCCGTTGCCGTCCCGTCAAAGCCTGAGACGCCCTGCATCAAAAGCTCTTGCCCGCATTATCCCAACGAACGGCTGCCGGGATAACATTGACGCTTTCCCCGCGCGTGATAGAATACAAAGACCTGAACGGACTGTACGCACAGGTTAAAGGGAAACCCATGATCAAGAAGTTCTACCACGCCATCGTCGGCGACCCCAACGAGAAGGTCCTCAAGCGCTGCCGGCCGGTGGTCGAGCAGATCAACGCGCTGGAGCGCGAGTTCGAGGCCAAGAGCGACGCCGAACTGCGCGCCATGACCGAGACCTTCCGCCAGCGCATCCGCACGGCCATCGCCCCGCTCCAGGAACAGCTAGAGGCCGCGGAGCAGGAATATCTAGCCGTGCTGGGCACCGACGAACAACGTTTTGCCCGTATTGAAATCGACCGCATCAAGCGCGAGATTCTCAAGCTGGAAGACGAGCAGCTCGACGAAATCCTGCCGGAAGCCTTCGCCGCGGTGCGCGAAGCCTCGAAGCGCACCATCGGCCTGCGCCACTACGACGTGCAGCTCATCGGCGGCATGGTGCTCAACAGCGGCTCCATCGCTGAAATGAAAACAGGCGAAGGCAAGACGCTGGTCGCCACGCTGCCGCTCTACCTCAACTCGTTGAGCGGCCGCGGCGCGCACCTCGTCACGCCCAACGACTACCTGTCCAAAGTCGGCCTGCAACTCATGGGGCCGATCTATCACATGCTTGGCGTGTCGGCCGCTGTCATCCAGAACAGCGCGGCGGGTCCGGACAAGGGCAGCTTCCTCTACGACCCCGAATTCCCGTCCGCCGACGACCGCTTCCAGGCGCTGCGGCCCATCGCACGCCGCGAGGCCTATCTGGCCGACATCACCTACGGCACGAACAACGAGTTCGGCTTCGACTACCTGCGCGACAACATGGTGCAAAGCCTGGAGCAGTTGACGCAGCGCGATCTGCACTACGCCATCGTCGACGAGGTGGACAACATCCTCATCGACGAGGCGCGCACGCCGCTGATCATCTCCGGCGAAGCGCGCGAAAGCTCCAACTATTATGTCGAATTCGCAGCGCTGGTGCGCACGCTGCGCCCCGAACAGGACTACGTGGTCAACGACAAAGAGCGCGTCGTCACGCTGACCGAGGCCGGCATCGCCCGCATCGAGCAGCGGCTAGGCATCGAGAATCTCTACAGCCCGGAACACTTCGAGATGATCCCCTATCTCGACAACGCGCTGCGCGCCCACGCCCTGTTCAGCCGCGACCGCGACTACATCGTGCGCAACAACGAAGTGATCATCGTCGACGAGTTCACAGGTCGCCTGATGGAAGGCCGCCGCTACAGCGAGGGGCTGCACCAGGCCATCGAAGCCAAAGAAGGCGTCAAGGTCCAGAAGGAGTCCATGACGCTGGCGACGATCACCTTCCAGAACTTCTTCCGCATGTACGACAAGTTGGCTGGCATGACCGGTACAGCCAAGACCGAGGAGGAAGAATTCCAGCGCATTTATAACCTCGACGTGGTGGTGGCGCCGACCTACAGGCCGATCGTCCGCGATGACATGCCGGACATGGTCTACCGCACGCCGGAGGTTAAGCTCAAGGCCGTCATCGAGGACATCGCCGCCGCGCACCAACGCGGCCAGCCGGTGCTGGTGGGCACGGTCGCCATCGAGACAAGCGAGTTGGTGAGCAAATTACTCAAACGCGCCGGCGTGCCGCACGAGGTGCTCAACGCCAAGAACCACGAGCGCGAGGCCACCATCATTGCCCAGGCGGGCCGTCCCGGTGCAGTCACCATTGCCACCAACATGGCCGGTCGCGGCGTCGACATCCTGCTCGGCGGCAACCCCGAAGGTCTGGCCCGCGAAGAACTGCGCCGCCAGGGCATCGACCTGACGGAAATTCCGCAACACGATTGGATCGCGTGCGTCGATATGCTCAAGCGCGGCCAAGACCCGACCTCGACCTATCCGGAGCCGTGGACCGCCATCCTCAAGGAGAAGTGGGAAGAGACCGCGCGCGACCGGGAATCGGTCAAGTCCCTGGGCGGGCTGTACGTCGTCGGCACTGAACGCCACGAAGCCCGGCGCATCGATAACCAGTTGCGCGGCCGTTCGGGCCGTTTGGGTGATCCTGGGGCCAGCCGCTTCTACCTGAGCCTGGGCGACGACCTCATGCGGCGCTTCGGCGGCGAACGCATCAGCAGCCTCATGGAGCGGCTGGGCGTCGAGGACGACATGCCCATCGAGGCCGGCCTGGTCAGCAAGGCCATCGAAAACGCCCAGACCAAGGTCGAAGGCCACAACTTCGACATTCGTAAGCACGTCCTGCAATATGACGAAGTGGTCAACGAGCAACGCAACCGCATCTACGACCAGCGCCGCCGCATCTTGAGCGAGCCTTCGATGAAGGCTTCCATCGAGACCATGATCGAGGAGGAGATCCGCAGCCTCGTCGCCAGCTTCACGACCGGCAATTTCGAAGAGGAATGGCGGCTGGACGAACTGGCGCCCGCGCTCAACGGCATCTTCCATATGCCGCCCGACTTCAGCGTAGAGCAGTGGCGCGGCATGAAACAGAGCGAGATCGCGGATCACGCCGTGCAGATGGCGCTGGACGTCTACCGCGCCAAAGAAGCGGAGCTGGGCGATGAGGTCATGCGCCGCGCCGAAAAGCAGATCATGCTCTGGGCCGTGGACAGCCGCTGGGTGCGGCATCTGACCGACCTGGACCGGCTGCGCGAGGGCATCGGCTTGCAGGCCCTGGCTCAAGTGGACCCGCTGGTGGCCTACAAGCGTGAAGCCTTCAACATGTACAGCGAGCTGATGTCCGACATCACCGGCGACATCGTGAAGGCGATCTACACGGTGCAGGTGCAGAAGCCCGTGCCAATGGCAGCCACCCCCATTGCGCGCAACATCCGCACCAACCGCGCAGACGGCGGCGCGCCGG
>CAYXRG010000126.1:0-6235 GCA_964467575.1 uncultured Caldilineaceae bacterium
TTAGCCGCCGATCTTGCGTTCGATCACGCGTTCCAACTTGGTCACGACGCTTTCCACCGGCACGCGGTCCAACACGGCCTGGAAGAAGCCCTGCACGATCATGCGTTCGGCCTGGGGCCGCGTCAAGCCGCGCGCCATCAGATAGAACACATATTCGTCTTCCACCTGGGCCGCGGTGGCGGCATGGGTGCAGCGCACGTCGTCGGCCTCGATCTCCAGGCCGGGGATGCTGTCCGCCCGCGCCGTGCTGTCGAGGATCAGGTTGCCGTTGCGCTGGTAGGCGTCGGTCTTCTGCGCGTTCGGGTGCACCTGGATGATGCCCATATAGACGCTGCGGGCCTTGTCCTTCAGCGCGCCGTTGAAGAGCAGGTCGCTGAAGCAGTGGGGCACGCGGTGAATCTGCAGCGTCTGGTGGTCGATGTGCTGGCGTCCCGTGGGGAAGTAGATGCCGAGCAATTCGCCATGACCGCCCTCGCCCTGCATATCCAAGTCCAGGAAGGCCTTGGTCAGGCGGCTGCCCCAACTTACCTGGATCCAGCGCAGGTCGGCGTTGCGGTGCATGATGGCGCGGCCGGTTAGGAAGTTCCAGGTAGAGTGGTCGAAGTCCTGCAAGTTCATGTAGCGGACGACGCTGTTGTCGCCCACCACCAATTCGACCACGCTGTTCTGCAGCCCGTTCTCGCCGCCGAGCAGGTCGTCGACGACGGTCACTTCGGCGCCGTCTTCCGCCACGAGCAGCGTGTGGTGGTAGCCGCCCGCGCCCGAAGCAGACTGGTGGAGAATCACTTGCAGCGGCAGTTCGACCTTGGTGTTTCTGGGCACATAGATGAACGCACCGGAATCCCACAGTGCGGCGTGCAAGGCCGTGAACTTGTTCTGTTCCGGCTGGACCACTTCGGTCATAAAGTGCTTCTGGATCAGTTCGGGATGATCGTGCAGCGCGCGGCGCAGGTCGGTGAAGATTACGCCCTTGGCGTCCAGGTCTTCGGCGTTATGCCGGAAAGCGACGTCACCGCTCTGGAAGACTATGCTGCCCGCGCTCTGCATTTCGTCCAGTTCTACTTGGACCAGCGCATCGACCGCGGCGGGCTTGCCGTCGGTCTGCGCATAGGGCTGGAAGTTGTCCAGCTTGAAGCCGGTCAACCGCGTGCGGCGCCAGGCCTCGTCGTCGGACTTGGGCCAGGGCATGGCCTCGAACTGCGCCCAAGCTGCCAGCCGCTTCTCCAGCATCCACTCCGGTTCATTGCGCGCCGCGGAAAGGGCGCGCACGGTTGCTTCACTAAACTGCTCCACGGACTTCTTTACGTCGCCCGGGGCTATATCTTTTACAAGAACGCTCACGTTCTCTTTCCTCCGTGTCATCGTCATGGGCGGCGCAGTCATGGGCGGCGCACCGCCTGCCTCTTGTGGCGTCGTCTACGCCTTGCAGACAGCGGCGAGCTGCCTGCAAGGTTGTAGGCAAGGGGCCAAGAGGCGTTTAGCCAATCGAACCTTCCATCTGCAGTTGGATCAGGCGATTCATCTCTACGGCGTATTCCATCGGCAGTTCCTTGACCAGCGGCTCAATAAAGCCGCCTACGATCATGGCCGCCGCCTCATCTTCGCCGATGCCGCGGCTCATCAGGTAGAAGAGCTGCTCTTCACCGATCTTGCTCACGGAGGCCTCGTGCCCAACGCTGACGTTATCCTCTTCGATCTCGATATAAGGATAGGTGTCCGAACGGCTTTGCTCATCCAGGAGCAGCGCATCGCACACCACGTTGCTCTTGCTGTGATGCGCGCCTTTGGCCACGCGCAACAGGCCGCGATAGCTGGCCCGCCCGCCGTCCTTGCTGATCGACTTGGAGACGATCTTCGAGCTGGTGTAGGGCGCGCCGTGGACGACCTTGCCGCCGGCGTCCTGGTGCTGGCCGTGGCCGGCGAACGCAATCGACAGGATTTCGCCGTGCGCCTTCGGCCCCATCATATAGACAGCCGGGTATTTCATGGTGACCTTGCTGCCCAGGTTGCCGTCGATCCACTCCATGGTTGCGCCTTCGTGGGCGATGGAGCGCTTCGTCACGAGGTTGTAAACATCCGTGCTCCAGTTCTGGATCGTGGTGTAGCGGCAGCGAGCGCCCTTCTTAACGATGATCTCCACCACCGCGCTGTGCAGGCTGTTGCTGCTGTAGATGGGCGCGGTGCAGCCTTCCACGTAGTGGACGCTGGCGCCCTCTTCCACGATGATCAGCGTGCGCTCGAACTGGCCCATGTTCTCGGCGTTGATGCGGAAGTAGGCCTGCAGCGGGATGTCCACATGGACGCCCTTGGGTACGTAGACGAAGCTGCCGCCGCTCCACACAGCGCTGTTGAGCGCGGCGAACTTGTTGTCGGCCGCGGGGATGATCGTGGCGAAGTACTCGCGCACGATGTCCTCGTGCTCGCGCAGCCCGCTGTCCATATCCAAGAAGATGACGCCTATCTTTTCCCACTCCTCGCGCAGGCTGTGATAGACAACCTCGGAGTCGTATTGGGCGCCGACGCCCGCCAGGAATTTGCGCTCGGCTTCGGGGATGCCCAGGCGCTCGAATGTGTTTTTGATGCTCTCGGGCACGTCATCCCACGACTTGCCGCGCTCTTCCATCGGCTTCAGATAGTAGTAGATCTCGTCGAAGTTGATGCCGCTCAGGTCCGCGCCCCAGGTGGGCATGGGCTTGGACAGGAAGATGTCCAGGGCCTCATGACGAAACTGGCGCATCCAGTCGGGCTCGTTCTTATGGTCCGAAATTTGATCGATAACGGCGTGGTTCAGCCCGCGTTCGGCCTTAAAGAACGCGGTCTCCACATCGTGGAAGCCGTATTGGTATTCTTCTTTGACGCCCGTAAGCTGTTCTCGGTCGGTTTGTGTCGCCATCCGGTACTCTCCTTCACTTCAATCAAAGGCCGGCTGCCTAGATAAACGGCAGCGGCGCTAGGCGGTTACAGGCTCGTCGGCGAATTCCTTCTCCACCCAGCCGTAGCCGCGCTCTTCGAGCATGTGGGCCACTTCGGGGCCGCCGGTTTGTACGATGCGGCCGTGGTAGAAGATGCTCACGTAGTCGGGTTTGACATAATTTAGGATGCGCTGGTAGTGCGTGATCAGCAGGAAGCCGCGGTCAGGCGTAGCCAGCTTGTTGATGCCGTCCGAGACCACGCGCAGCGCGTCAATGTCCAGCCCCGAATCGGACTCGTCGAGGATGGCGAACTTCGGCTCCAGCATCGCCATTTGCAGCACCTCGGTACGCTTCTTTTCGCCGCCCGAGAAGCCGTCATTCAGATAGCGGCGCGCGAAGCTCGGATCGACGTTGTATTCCTTCATTTTCTCGTTCAGCTCGCGGCGGAACTCGCGCATGGGCATGAGGTTGCTGCCGATCACGGCGGGCGAGTTCCCGTTGTTTTCCGCCTGCTGGGTGTAGCCGCGCACGTTGGAAACGGCTGTGCGCAGAAAATTGGCGACGCTCACGCCCGGCACGGCCACGGGATATTGGAACGCCAGAAAGACGCCGGCGCGCGTGCGCTCGTCGGCTTCCATGTCTAGCAGGCTCTCGCCGTCGAGCAGAATATCGCCCTCGGTGACCTCGTAGTGAGGGTGACCGGCGATCACATAGGCCAGCGTCGATTTACCGGAGCCGTTCGGCCCCATCAAGGCGTGAATCTCACCGCTGCGCAGTGTAAGGTTGACGCCTTTCAGAATTTCTGCGTCTTCCACCACCGCATGCAGATTACGAATCTCGAGAACGCTCATTTTGTATCAACTCCTGTGCAGTGAACCGATTGCTATTAACCCAACTATCATACAAAGAACTGCGAATTTGTTCCGTAAAGTAGAGACCAAACGACTCGAAAGAGCAGAGCAAAAGGGCGAACAAGCCCGAAATCGCCGGATGCCGCTTCGAGTTCGCGGTTTACGATTTCCCTTGCAAATTGCGGTGGACGACGAACTTGCAACTTGGATGCCCATCCATCATGCACCGGTGCAAGTTTACGTCCGAACCTAACACCTCGCGCATGAACTTCTCGTCCATCTCGCAGATGTCGCGGTGTTCGTGCGCCAGTTCGTGATAGGGGCAGTTGTAGGTTTGGAGAATGAACACGTCCTCCGCTTCTTGGGAAACGTCCGTCAAGACGCCGCGCGCATAGAGCGCTTCGGCAAGCTGAGCGACGCGTTCCTTGAGGCGACCCGAGCGTACGAGGGGCGAGTAGCGTTTGGCCAGCCGGCTGCCCACGCGTTCAAGCAGTTGCCCGGCGCGTTCTTCGCCTTCCAGGGCAAACACTTCCTCCAGCAGCGTCAGGGCCAAGTCGTCACAGTGAGACGAAAACAGCTCGTGCGCCTTAGCTGTCAGCGAATAGGCATGATGCGGGCGGCCAACGCCGGCATGCACGCGCGTCCGCTCCACATAGCCGTCGGCCTGAAGCGTCTGCAACTGCTGGCGCACGGCTGTGGTCGTCACGCCGAGGAGGTCTTCCAGTTCTTTGATCGTGGCTGCGCCTTTGCGCTGGAGATACTCCAGAATGCGCCACGACGAACTTTCTCGATTCTGATAGGCGTTGAGGGCCATACGGCCTTATCTCCAAATAAACGAATCCAGCCGGCGAAGCAGAACTATTTCCGGTCGTTTTGCCCGCTGCCGTTCGCAAGCGACCATCGCGTCATATCGGCTGCATACTAACATGCCCGCGGATTTTTGTCAAATAAATCTGTCTAAATTATCCAAACTCCCCCTTCCCCATGAAAAAGCGAGACGCCTCTGCACAAGAAGCGTCTCGCGCCTTTGCCGCGCGTCTTCGTACATTGCGCGATCGGCGGCAGATATGCCGCGCGACGGCCGGCGGTTAGTCGGCTGCAGCAGGCGTCGCCGGCGTCTTGACCGGCTCCGGCTCTAGCGCGGGCTGCCGCGTGGAGGGCAACACGAAGGCGCATACGCCGGCGGCAATGGGCACAAAGCCCAGCGCCGTCAGCACCGGCCCCAGCCCGATCTGGTCGGCCAACAGGCTCGCCAGCCAGGCGGTAGCGGCGCCGCTGGCGAACATGAAGCCCAGCACAGCGCCGCCCATCATGCCTTTGCGCGCCGGCAGGAGTTGTTGCGCCATCACCAGCAGAATGCTGTGCGGAATATTGAGCAACATGCCGGCAAGGGCCGCCGACGCAATCAGCAGCGCGCCCTGGCTGTGCAGTAAGCCATAGGAAAAGGGCGCGCTGATCATCATCGACAAAAACACGACCATGCGCCGGTTGTACGAATCGCCCAGAAAGCCCCCGGCAAAAGTTCCGAAAGCGCCAGCCAGCGTGAACAGGCCGAGCATCGCCCCATATGTGGCCGGTTCGTAATTGAGATCGGCGAAGTAACGGGGCAGCAACATCATGAAACTTTGCAGGGTGGTCGAGCGCAGGGCAATCAGCAGCACGAACGCCGCGCCGACCATTATTCCGCGCTTACGCGCCGAACTGCTTGTCCCCTTGTCGGCGATAGGCGGCTTGGCGCGTGCATGGCTGTCCTCAATTGGGTCGCGCAGAGCGGTGGCCATGAGGATGACGGCCGGCAGCGCGGCCAGCGACATCAGGGGCAGGCCCGCTTTGAGGCCAATCGTCTGGATGATGATGCCAGCTAGGACAGGACCCAATGCCAGCCCCGTCTGACCGGACACAAAGAAGACCGACGTAGCCGTGGTTGGCCGGCGTCCGCCCGCGGTCGAGGCGTTGAGCAGGCCCGCCGGGTGCAAGGCGCCGCTGCCCAGTGCGCCGATGGTGAGGCAGGCCACCAGCGCCGGGTAGCTGGGCATGAAGGGCGAAAGCGCGAAGAACGTCATCGTCCACAACAGGCCAAGCGCTCCCAGATATCGCCCGTGCCAGCGGTCGGCCAGAATGCCGAAGAGCGGTTGGGTGAGGGCGGCGGCAAACGTGTAGATCATGGCGCCGAACCCGATCTGGCTGACGCTTAACTCCAGCACGCCGGAAAAGGACGTCAAGACCATGGCAAGCGACGCGTTCAGCATGTCGACTGAAAAATGCCCGTACGATGCAGCCACAAGACGCTTTAACTTCATGCCATTCCCTCTTTACACACGATGCCCATCAAAGAATTTCATTGTAGCATAGCTCGGAACGCACCGGGGAAACCGGACAGCGTCCGGTCATAGGCGCGCGTCGACCAGCGCAGCTAAAAAGAACGGGAAGCGGATAACCGACCGCTTCCCGTCATATGACGTGTTCAGCGCC
>CAYXRG010000127.1:0-6122 GCA_964467575.1 uncultured Caldilineaceae bacterium
AAGGGCAGATCCGTGCTTTACACCGGCTGCGATCTGTGCTACGCTTGCTCGCGTTTGACGATTGGTTTGGTAATTGGTTTCACGGCTGGTTATCGTTCGGACGATTCACTACCGGTAGAAAGGAGGCGCACCATGCAATGCCCCTCGCATGGCAATAACCATCAACCGACGAACCGAATGCGCCTGCCGGGCATCTCCTGAGCTTTTCCGCGTAACGATTCTCGACTCCTGGAACGCGAATCCGGCATCTGTCGCCCTAAGCGGGCGGCGCTGTTGGCGTGCAAGCCGTTAGGGCTGCGCGTCCTCCTTGCAGGCGCACTCCGTTCGTGACTCAGTAACGGCGTCCAAGCATCGGTCGCCTTTGGCTCGAACAAACCTGTGAGGAGACACACGCTGTATGGCGGCTACCCACCCGCAATTCCATGATGTACATGACGTAGATAAGTACGAACAGTACGCCGCACGCTACGATCCCGATTGGACAGAGGATCGGCGCCACGACGCGGCGCGCAGACGCGGCGGGAAGAAATCGCAGCAGGAGATCATCAGCGAGCTGGCCGAGGAAGCCGAGGGACTGGAGGCCGGCTTTATCACCACCTACCAGCCGGCCCGCTACGAAGGCCCCTTCCTGTTGGAGGCCATCCGCCCCTTCTACGATCTCGACTTGATCGTAGACGTTCTTGCCAACGTCAAGGGCGGCAAGGAGGCCAACGTCTACCGCTGCCGGGCGGACCCCGCGCTGGGCGTCGAGTTCTTGGCGGCCAAGGTCTACCGGCCGCGCAGGTTCCGCAACCTGCGCAACGACAAGATGTACCGCGAGGGGCGGGCGCTGCTGTTGGCCGGCGGGCGCGAGGTGAAGGCCAATGAACGCCGCATCGTGCATGCCGTACAGAAGCGGACGGAGTTCGGCCTGCAGATCGCGCACTCCTCCTGGCTGATGTACGAGTATACGACGCTGGAAAAGCTGCACAGCGCCGGCGCGCACACGCCCAAACCATTCGCCGTGAGCGACAACGCCATCCTGATGCAGTACATCGGCGACGGCACGCGCGCCGCGCCCACGCTGCATGGGGTCAGGCTGGGGCCGGCCGAGGCGCGGCGTCTGTTCGACATCGTGCTCGAAGACGTGGAGCGCATGCTTCAGCTCGGCGTCGTCCACGGCGACCTGTCGGCCTACAACATTCTCTACTGGGAGGGGGAGATCACGTTGATCGACTTTCCCCAGGTCACGGACATCTACGCCAACGCCCATGCGCGCCGCATCCTGCAGCGAGACCTGCAACGGCTATGCGACTACTTTGCGGGCTGCGGCGTGCACCGCAACGCAAACGACATTGCAGCCGCGCTCTGGCAGCGCTATCGCCCCGGCAGCGCTGTCGAAATGCTGGCCGACCTCTCGCGCCTGGAAGAGGAGGCGGACTAGACGACAGACGGCGGCGCTGCACTCTGCGGTTGACAAAACCGGCTGAACCCGGCACACTTCACGCGCAATGCGACGGGGCATGGGGCTAGCCCCGTCGCCACATTCTCTGAAGGAAGAAAGGGCGCAAAGAAGACAGCCATGCGAAATGGACCGTCCAACCAACTTCTGCCCGTACGGCGTATCGTCGTCACCGGCATTCTCGCCGCCGTTATCATTCTACAGTCCTTTGTGCAGGTGCTCGGCTATCCGCCCATCCCGATCCCGCCGGGCAACGCCACTACCGTCCAGATACCGGTGATCATCGGCGCGGTGCTGGAGGGGCCGCTAACCGGCCTGATCCTCGGCTTTATCTTCGGCCTATCGAGCTTTCTGCTCGATACGTCGGGGCTGTTCAAGAACCCGTTTATTGCTATTCTGCCGCGCATGGCGATCGGCCTGGCGGCCTATGCCGTCTATGTCTTGGCGCGGCGATGGCACGAACTCTTCGGACTGGCGGCCGCGGGCGTGGCCGGCGCGCTGACGAACAGCATCCTAGTTGTGGGCGCGTTGATCGCCTTCAAGCTATTGGCGCCCGCGGTCATTCCGCTGCTGACGCCGGTGATGGTGATCGAGGCCGTGCTCGCCGCGCTGGTAACGGTGGCCGTGGCCGCGGCCCTGCGTCGCGTGGAAGTCGGCCGCGGCGGCTCGTCCGTCTAGGGAACCCTCGGTCAGGGCGAACCCTCGACCGCGCTGTACCGGAAGCCAGGCTATGTGGTCGAGCCTGGCTTCCGTACTCGATTGCCCCAAGCGGAATGACCGCATGAGGATAAGACCAACTAGGAGTCGCACAGAAAGGGAGAGGAATCGACGCATGAAAAAAGCCGCAATCGCACCGCAGCGCCGCCCCCATTGGATGATGGCGATCTGGCTGTGTCTGGCGCTGGTTATGGCGCCGGCGCATGCCAACGCCGCGACGCCGGCCGCTCGCCTGGCTCAAACTACGCTGTATGAGGACCCCGACGGACGCTTCTCGCTGCCGGTTCCGGAAGAATTCAGCGACTCGGCAGACGTCACCTACGAGATGATCGGCGAGAACTCGTTGGATGGGCTGCTTGCCAGTAGCGGGCGCGCCTTCGGAACGCCGGAAACCAACAACAGCATGGCCGTTCTGTTTCTTCTGCTCGATCAGCCGATCACAGGCGAAACGGACTTCGCCGCGTTCTTGGCAAATTTCCAGACGGCTGCGGGCGGCGCGACGTTGCCGCTGATCGACCTGGACTTTCTCCCCGGCGACGAGTTGCGCGCCGGAGGCAGCATAACCACGCGCGAGCGCTTCTTACAGGTTGAACTGCATGCCGAGGGCGATGTGGCCGCCGTCCTCTCCGCCGGTGTCGACCGCAGCCAGCGCAGCCAACTGCGCGCCGCCATCGACGCCGTTTTTGCGGACTTCACCTGGTCGCCGGAGTTGGTGCGCGCGTCGTTGGGCGCGACGCCGGAGCCTGAGCCCGCACAACCGGCCGAAACTGAGGAGACGCAGGAACTTCAGGTCGTCGAGCCTGCGTCCCCCGGCGCTGACGATATGGAGAGCCAGCACTACCAAGATCCGCAAAACGCCTTCTCGCTGGCAGTCCCGGCCGGGTTGAGCACGCAGCCGGAGACACAGGAAGGGCCGGGGTCCATCGTCTATGGTTTCTTCTCTCCGGACAACGAAGACGAACCGGTGGTCGCCGCAGGCTTCATCTCCGTCGCCTATGCGGTGGAGCAAGACGACAGCGCGCCGCTGTTCCGCTCCGTCTCCGACGAGGAATGGGCGCGCTTCATCGACGAGTTCCTGCTCTTTGACTCAACGATTGAAGTGCTCGAAGACCGGCGCGACGCTCAATTGCGCACCGCCTATCTGCACATGCACGCACCGCAGAACGAGTCTGCGCCGTACCTATGGGCCTGGGTCGAAGAGACCGACGGGGTCGCCGCCGTCCTTGTCGCCTCAGATATCGCGGGGTTTAGCGGTGCAGACGCGCTCCACACCGCGCTGACCTCGTTCAACTGGTCGCCGCCCCTAGCCAAGGCCACGATCGCGGCGGTGAGCGGTATGCCCGATCCCGCCGGCGCGCCTGTTCCCTTCGAAGACCCGCTAGGCCTGATCAGTTTGATGATGCCGCCCGACTATCCCTTCCAGTCGGTCGTTTTCGACGACGACACCCTCGAATACAGCTTTGGCCTCAACCCCATCGAGGGCATCGTCCTCGTCAACATGAGCGCCATCACGGATAGACCCTTTGCCCCCGAAGAATGGAACGAGATCGTCGCCACGGTCGAGAGCGGCTTGGTCGACACGCTGGCGCAAAGCGGCTTAGGACGCAACCCGACCCTGCTCCCCAGCGAGCTAGGCCGGCCCGACGTAGGCGCAGACAACGCTGCATTGCTGCGCGCGGCCAGCGACCTCTTCCAGATGGCCGTCGTTATTCTGGATTTTGGCGGCATCCTCGTCACCGAGGTCTTCATCCTGCCCGACACCTATTGGCAGATGTCCGAAGAGATCGTACACGAGGCAATCGACGCCGGCGTCACTTTGGACGCCGCGGCGGTGCGCCAGGCCTTCGACGACTACCTGGGGCTAGGCGTGACCATGCTCGCCACGACCATGAGCGGCGACCGTCCGGGGCCGAATCAGGACCCCGAACCGCTGTATGAGTTTGACCCGGAGGGAACGATTTCCCTTGCCGTTCATTTTGCCGAACCTGACCTTGACGGCGCGTTGACGGCCCAGATCTTCCAAGATAGCCTGCCCGATCACCCGGTCGCGGCGTTCGCCATCGACCTGGCGGGCGGGCCGGTAAACGCGTATGACACGGTGATCCTGCAGGACGACCAGGGCACACGTGCCGCCTTCATCTTCCACACCGATTTCCCGCTGGCGGTCGGCTCCTACGCGGCGCACCTATTCTATGAAGGCGTGCCGGTGGCGGCGCATCGCTTCGCCGTCAAGGACAATCCGCCGCAGCAGACCGAACTCGTCAACTTCGGCGTCTACTACGGCGACGTGTATAGCGGCGAGCCGATCCTTGTCACCCGCGCCATCCATCCGCAGGATGTCGTGCATGTGCGCGGCACCGGCGATCTGCCGCCCAACAGCAACCTGCGTCTCTTCTGGTACGATCCGGACGGCGCGCTGGTGACCGACGAAGTTCTGACCATCCGCATTGCGCCCAGTTCGCACGCGCTCTTCGACTGGTTCGTGTTCGAGACGCTGATCGACTGGCAGCCCGGCGCCTATTCCTATGTGCTGACCCTGAACGGCGAGACGCTGGCCGCCGGCGAGCTGCGCGTGGTACAAGAAGCGGCAGAGGTCGCGCTCACCCCGGACGGGGGCGAGGTACTTGCCGCCCTGCCTCTGCCGCCCGACTTGGCAAGCGCTCCGGCAGAAGGCTTCGACCTAGCCGTCGTTCCCTCGGCGGAGTTCGACGGCCCCGCCGTCATCAGCACAGTGGACGCGTGGCTGCGTATGCAGGGCTGGCAGCCCGCTTTGCCGCCATACGGCGCGCCCGTCTCTTGGGAACACCGGCGTTGGGACAAGGGCGGCTACCAGGTCGCTCTGCAGCCCGGCCCGGCGGGAAGCGACGCCGAAATCCGCATGACCTACACAACGACGGATGACGGCGCGTTCGGGCGGCTGCCCGCCCGCGAACCGCTGACAACGGACAACCTCGACATGCTGTCCGAGACCGCCGCGCTCGAGATCCCCGGGCTGGATGTGGCCGAGGCCGAACTGTCTCCGGACGGCAACTGGCTGGCGGTGACGACCACGGATGGACGACTCTACTTCTTCGACGCCCATCGCCTGATGGATGCGCTGTGGTGGACGCCCGCACTGGCCTTCTATGCGAACCCGACCTTCAGCCCGGACAGCAGCAAGCTAGCCGTGACGGTCCAGTCGCAGAACCGGTCGCAGATTCAGGTATTCCACAATTTCGGCGTCGTCTGGCTGCCCGCTACCTTGCTCGGCGGCTATGCCGGCCAGGTGACGGGGCTGGCCTTCCAGCCCAACGGGCTGTTGGCGAGCGGCGACCTGGAGGGCGGTTTGCGCTGGTGGGATGTGTCCGGCGAACAACTGCCGCACCTGGCCGCCGCTTCCGGCCCGGTAACGAGCATTGCGTCCAGCCCCGCCGGCGCGCCCGGCCTGTTGGTCGGCCTGGAGGGCGGTGAGGTGGAGTTCCGGTCAGAAGACGGCGATCTGTGGTGGAGCGGGCTGGGTACGCTGACGGAGTTGCCGCAGGTAGCCGTATGGCCGGCGCTGGATGCAGGCGGCGTCGGCGACCTGGCGGTCTACGGCGAAGGCCAGGCTGAGTGGTACGCCTATGACACGTCAGGCGCCGACCTGATCGCGGATCTGCCGGAGGGCGACCCGAACTTCGCGTCCACCGGCGCGGCGTTCAGCCCGGACGGCTCGTTGATGATCATCGCCGGGCCGTATGCCGACTTCTACGGCCGGGCCGACGGCGCCTCCCTGGGCGTGCGCCAAACCTGGATTACCGACGACGTACCGGCGCAGATTGAGCGCCTGATCATCAGTGACAACGGCGTCTATGCGCTGCTGGTGACGGATGACGGGCTGCTGCGCCTGTGGGCGGCTGTGCAGTAGCCGGCCAAAACAAGACGAGGCCCTCCCTTATAGCTGCTGGGAGGGCCTCGTCTTTTCTGTCTGATCCGCCGGTTCTTG
>CAYXRG010000128.1:0-5914 GCA_964467575.1 uncultured Caldilineaceae bacterium
CGGTTTGGGCCAAGCCGCCATTTGGCGCGCCCCACGGCCTGCGGGCGCAAGAACCAGAGAAGCGGAGTTTCAGCGCTGAAACTCCGCTTCTAGTCCATCATATATGAGCCGTTAGCTCGGCGCTCGGCGCCCCTGCGCGAAATTCACCCCTGTTACCTTCGCCGGACAGACTGTCACATATTCCCTTACGCCCTGCCCAAGTCACGGGCGGCGGGGAGGCCGAACATCCCCACGGCTTGGCGCACCGCGGCCAGCACAGCGGCGGCCGTCACGTCCGCGGCGATGGCGCCGATCAGCCCCGGGTCGGCTTCGACATCGCCCAGCGACAGGACAAACAGGGTGTCGCCGTCTACCGGCGTATGCACCGGGCGGATGGCGCGCGCCAGACCGTCATGGGCCATCTGTGCGACCTTCGTCGCCGTCGTCTTGGTCAGCGCCGCGTTGACGGCGATCACGCCGATGGTCGTGTTGCCGCTGCGCCACACCTGAGCCATACGCTCCTGCGCGCTCTCCATTACCTGTTGGGAGCCGGCGAACCCGCCTTCCCGCCGTCGTGCGCCTGCGATGATGCGGCCATCCGCCGGATCGATTACATCGCCAACTGCGTTGACTGCGACCAGGGCGGCCGCCGCCAGGTCAGACCCGATGCGGCGGCTGGCGGAACCGATGCCGCTCTTGGTCGCCTGCGCCATGCCCAGCGCTTTGCCCACGGTAGCGCCGGTCCCCGCGCCGACACAGCCTTGTTCCACCGGCCCGTCGTGGGCGGCTTCACACGCGGCATAGCCCGCCGCGGCGTCCGGCCGCACATCGGCCCGGCCTATCGCCAAGTCAAAAAGGATAGCTGCGGGCACGATCGGCACCGTCGCCACGCCGGCGTCAAAGCCGTGACCGCGCTCTTCCAGCCAGCGCATCACCCCATCAGCCGCGGCGAGTCCGAAGGCGCTGCCGCCGCCGATCAGCACAGCATGCACGCGATCCACCGTACAGGTCGGGTCCAGCAGCGCGATTTCTCTAGTTCCGGGCGCGCCGCCGCGCACATCCACGCCCGCGACCGCGCCCTTTGGGCACAGAACGACCGTGCAGCCGGTTCCCGCCGCCCGATCCGTCCAGTGGCCGACGCGCACGCCCGGCACATCCGTTAGAGAATGCTTCATCTAATCCTCTTCTCGATCGCTCGACAGCAATCAAATGGCAAAACAAAACGCCGGGTCCCTGAGCGTAGCCCGGCGCACATCTTTTCTGCAAACGTCCGGCGGCTCAGCTAGGCTCCTCGGCCAGTTCCAGTTGTACTGCGAATTCCCTGCCGTCGCGTAAAAGCGTGACCGTCACCACATCGCCGACGCGGTAGTTGTCCTCCAGCAGGACTTCCAGTTCCTCCAAGCGGCTGACCGGCACGCCGTCAACCGCCAGCAGAATATCGCCGCCGATATAAACGCGCTGGTTGCCGATAATCGCCTCGCTCTGCGCCCCCCGTGCGCCGGCCGCGGCCAACGGCGCATTGTTATACATCTGCACGAGCAACAGCCCCTGATTGACCGGCAGTTTGAGGATTTCGGCCAAGCCGGGCGTAACGGCATAGGCGTAGCGGATGCCCAGCCAGGGGTGGCGGTAACGTCCCAGCGTCAACAGGTCCGGCAACACCCGGTGGATCGTGTCCACCGGCACGGCAAAGCCGACGCCGGCGCTGGCGCCTGTTGGGCTGAAGATGGCCGTGTTAATGCCGATGACGCGCCCGCTGCTGTCGAGCAAAGGGCCGCCGGAGTTGCCGCGATTAATGGCTGCGTCCGTCTGGATGACGCCGGTGATGGTGCGCCCGTCCTGCCCTTCCAGCGTTCGGCCCAGCGCGCTGATCACCCCTGTGGTCAGTGTACGCCCAAACTGGCCAAACGGGTTGCCGATGGCGATGGCGCGCTGGCCCACGCGCAGGTTGGCCGACGAGCCCAACTCCACCGGCTCCAACAACTCGGGCGGTGCGTCCACTCGGATCAGGGCAATATCGTTGCGCCGATCCAGACCGACAACCCTGGCGGGATAGACCGTGTCTTCACCGAAGTTGACCTCGATGCGCTCCGCCTCGGCGATGACATGATAATTGGTCAAGATGTGGCCCTGGCGATCCAGCACAAAGCCGGAACCCGCGCCGTCTTCGGGCGTCACCTCAAAAAAGAAGTTGCGCCGCAAAACGCGCGTCGTGATCGAAACGACCGAAGGGGCTACCCGTTCGTACACGTCGACAATGCGCCGCTCTTCAATATCGAGCCCGGCCGCGTCCACAAGAGCCGCAACGGGTACGTCCGCCGCGATATCGCCGGCGGCGGGCATAGGCGTCGCCTCGCTTTCAGGCAGGGACGTTGGGCTGGGCGCAGGCGTCTCCTGCTTGTCCGATGCGGACAACTGCTCGACGAGCCGGCCGGCTTCGACACAGCCGCTTGTCACAACGAGCAACAGCATGGCTACAACCCAAGCCGCCCCTCGCAGCAGCCGCTTCTTCCCGCTTGGCATGCTTTGGGTATTCATGGGCCTCATGGGCCTCATCGGCTTCATCGGCTTCATCGACGTCTCGCTCCCCTCTCTACGCGCATTGTATCACATCCGCAGAGAGAAGCAGGAGAAGGGCGCGAACCGATGAGGATGGCCGCCGCGTACGCGGCGGCCATCCTCATCGGTTCAACCCCATTTCGCCGGCGAACGAACGCCGGTTACTCGTCCTCGTCGCCGTTGGCGCCGTTAGAACCGTTAGAATCGACAGGCAGCCAGTGATCGACGGGCGGGCGGCGGTGTTGCGCTTCGGCGGGCGCCGGCTGGCCGTTGCGGCCGTGGCCGGCATACCGCGGGCAGAACTTGTAGCCCACCCCGCGCACCGTCACCAAACGTCGCGGATTAGAGGGATCGTCCTCCAACTTCTTGCGCAGCCGGCGGATCGCCAGTTCGACAATATTCGAATTGGTGTCGGTGGCCTCATAACCCCAGACGGTTTCCAGCAGACGATCTTTGCTCAACGGGCGGTCGGCGTTTGTCATGAGGTTGTGCAGCAGCCGGTATTCGGTGCGCGTCAACTCGACCAGGCTGCCGGCCACCGTCACCGCGCGCAGATCGCTGTCCAGCTTCACGTCGCCATGCTCCAAGACCTGCACAAATTCGCTCTCCGTCCGGCCGGCGGCGCGGCGCAAAATGGCCCGGATGCGCGCCTCCACCTCCTTAAAGGTGAAAGGCTTGGTAATGTACGTGTCCGCGCCCAGTTCCAAGCCCAAAACAATGTCGTCCGGCCGATTCAACGCCGTCAACATGACGATGGGCACGTCAGACAACTTGCGGATCGCCCGGCACACATGAAAGCCGTCCATGCCCGGCATTAGGATGTCGAGCAATACCAAATCGAAATGTTGAGCCTCGAACAGGCTCAACGCCTCCGGTCCGTCGGTAGCGGTGACCACTTGGTAGCCCATGCGCTGTAACGATAATTGCAATAAATTGCGAATCACTTTCTCGTCATCGACCACCAGCACGCGCACGCTGTCGTCGTCGTGTATGCTGTCGTGTACGCTGTCGGCCGCCACCGGATCAGCGTCGTCAATCGGTTTACGTCGAGGTGTTGGATATTGAGGCATAAAAAAACTCCCGCCTTACGTTGGCTGGACAGCCGCCGACCGCTGCGTCCCTTCGGTCTGACATATCGGTTAACGGCGCTGCGCCACGCTTGCTGTCTTTATCCGTCCTGTCGTCTGAATCGCTGCCTGTCTTGCTGTCATAAAAGAGGCGTCTCTGTCATAAGACGCCCCTTTTCTTTGCACCCATCATATCACGCTCAAAACGCCCCGACATCATACAAATGCCGTAGACGTCCCGGCCAATCTGTGCCGCCTAAGCGGCAGGCATATGGCGTTAAGTTTGCACATCGTCTAGGCTGGTCAGCCCCTCCTTGAGTGCGTAGAGGGCGGCTTGGGTGCGGTTCGCCAGATGAAGTTTGCCTAGAATATTGCTGACATGCGTGCGTACAGTTCGTTCGCTGATGACCAGTTTATCGGCGATATCCTGATTAGACAGGCCGCGCGCCACCAGCACCAGCACCTCGGCTTCGCGCTCGGTCAACGGCTCGTCAGAAGGCGGCAAAGTCGAAGGGCGGTTCAATTCGCGGATGAGTTTGCGCGCAATCGCGGGATGCAAAGAAGATTCGCCGTTATAGACGTCGCGGATGGCCTGCAGCAAATCCTGGGTAGAGGTCTCCTTGAGCAAATAACCCAGGGCGCCGGCTTTGATAGCGGCAAACACCTTGTCGTCGTCCGAGTAGCTGGTAAGCACCAAGATGCGCGCATTCGGGTTCTCGCGCTTGATTTCCTCGATGGCCTCGATGCCCGTCTTGCGTGGCATCATCAAATCCATCAGGATCACATCCGGCTTGATGGCGCGCGTCTTTAGAATAGCCTCCACGCCGTCGGCGGCTTCAGCCACCACCTCAATGCCGTCCACATTCTCCAGCAGAGCGCATAACCCGCCGCGCACTACGGTATGGTCTTCCGCAATTAACACGCGAATCGTATCAGTCATCGGGGCATCCCCCCTCTGCTATGGGCTACATCCTGTAGCAATTCCAAATGTGCGACGGTGGCTTGGCGCTGTCGTCTGCTGCCGTCCCCGCCGTCAGCGATACAACTGTACACACGCTTGCGTTTTGCGTCCGAATTTTCGCAGCACAACCTGGCGATAACTTGGGGACAAGCTGCGCATACACTCTCCCCATCTATCCCCATTTTCCTGCCGGTCTGTTGCCGAACAGGCGTCCGCCACAACATCTTGTATTCGGGGCGCATCGGGCGAGAAAAGTCTTCCCTTCTATTCTACCGTCATCCCTTGAATTATTCAACAGCCTCGGGCGCGCCAGGCGCATCCGTTAGTCTGTCGATCTAGGTTGCCCCGACCTAGAATAGACTACATATAGCAGCTGACGCTAAGCTCTGCCATTGCCGATTTCGTTTATCCCCGGTTTCCCCAGGGACTACTGAGAGTACTACCTATTATATGATTCTATTCAGAGAGACTCGATCGGGAAAAACTATCCACATATCGCATAGCAATCCATCAAGGGCGACGCATACCGGGCGTTTCATCGGCCATGTCATGCGAAATAATCGGGTGAAGCGCTTCGTCCTCGCTGTCAGGCAATACGATGTTGCTCGGATTTAGGAAGGGCAACGGATCGATAAACCCGCCCCAGCCGTCGAAACGGTTGTAGGGCGTCACGCGGATGGCGAAGTGCATATGCGGCTCCACGCCGAGGCGATTGGGACCGGATGCGGCGATCACGTCGTTTCGCTTAATCAACTGGCCCGCCTCCACCTGTACATCGCCTGCGTGTGCATAGAACGATTCGCCCCAGCGATGCTCGATCTTGATGTAACGTTCGAAGCCGCCGGTCTCGTAGCTGATCGCCATGATGCGCCCGTTGTCCACGGCGAACAGATTCGTCCCCGGCGGCATGGCGAAGTCGATGCCTGGATGCCCTTTGAGCGCGATGCTGTTGTAGCGATACTGCGCATAGTGATTGGGGTGTTGTCCGAAAAACTGGATGACCTGCTGCGTGCCGTCAAAAGGCGTGCTTAGGTAGATGCCCTCCGGCTCGTATAGTCCTGTCTCCAGCGGTTGGGTCATAAAGCGGTATTTCATCATGCGGCCTGCACTTCTCCATTATGTATCCGATTCGGGTGCAAGCGTCTTGCAGACGCAATTCTAACGAGATTCTAGCGCATAAAATAGGAATACGGTTGTAGAATTGAAAACGTTACTGCAACCGGATTCGACAATCCGCTGCGTCCTGTTTATACTGGTTGGGCGCGAAAATAAGGTTGTCGCCGGGTTCGCGCCAAGGTTCTAGTGTACAACGACCTGGCTCGACGGGCAACCTGTGACAGGAAATGCA
>CAYXRG010000129.1:0-5766 GCA_964467575.1 uncultured Caldilineaceae bacterium
GCCCACGACAAGATCCATACCCCTGAATTGCCGCCCGAACGATGTAGGCCACTAGAAGAGAGGAACCTGATTGATGCCAAACTCAACCGCCGGCGCAGCACACGGCAAACAGACCGTGAATTACAGCGCCTATCCCGATGAGAGCGGTCATTTCGGCCCCTATGGCGGGAAATTCGTGCCCGAGACCCTCATGCCCGCCCTGGACGAACTGGAGGAAGCGTATCTGCGCTCACGGAGCGATCACGAT
The DNA here is from genome assembly GCA_964467575.1 of uncultured Caldilineaceae bacterium. Lineage (GTDB taxonomy): Bacteria > Chloroflexota > Anaerolineae > Caldilineales > Caldilineaceae > JASGTU01. The sequence continues at coordinate 248 of CAYXRG010000129.1, forward strand.
TTCCAGGAAGAACTCGCCTACCTGCAGCGCACCTTCGTAGGCAGGCCGACGCCGCTCACCTACGCCCGCCGCCTCAGCCAGCACTTGGGGGGTGCACAGATCTACCTCAAGCGCGAGGACCTCGCCCACACCGGCGCACACAAGATCAACAACGCCTTAGGCCAAGCCTTGCTCATGAAGCGCAAGATGGGCAAAACGCGCATCGTCGCCGAGACCGGCGCCGGTCAGCACGGCGTCGCCACGGCTACCGCCGCCGCCCTGCTCGGCATGGAGTGCGTCGTCTACATGGGCACGGTCGACATGGCGCGCCAGGAACCCAACGTCTTCCGCATGCGCCTGCTCGGCACAGAAGTACGTCCCGTCGAATCCGGCAGCAAGACGCTCAAAGACGCCATCAATGAAGCCATCCGCGATTGGGTCACCAACGTGCGCACCACGCATTATCTGTTGGGCAGCGTGCTCGGCCCTCACCCCTACCCGACCATGGTGCGCGACTTCCAGAGCGTCATTGGCCGCGAAGCCCTCAGTCAGATGACCGAGAGTCAGGACGGGCCAGGCCGCTTGCCCGACGCCATCGTCGCCTGCGTCGGCGGCGGCAGCAACGCCATCGGCATTTTCCATCCCTTCCTCGATCATCACGAGATACGCCTGATCGGCGTCGAGGCGGGCGGGCTGGGCATCGACAGCGGCGCGCACGCAGCCCGCTTCGCCGACCCCAAGCTCGGACGCCTCGGCATCCTACAGGGAACCAAGAGCTTCGTCCTGCAGGATGACGACGGGCAGATCGCGTTGACCCACAGCATCAGCGCCGGCCTCGACTACGCCAGCGTCGGCCCGGAGCACGCCTGGCTGCGCGACCTTGGCCGCTCTGAGTACACCTTCTGCACGGACGACCAAGCCATGCAGGGCTTCAAACTTCTGTGCGAATTGGAAGGCATCATCCCCGCGCTGGAGAGCGCCCATGCCATCGGGCACTTGCTGGAGTTGGCCCCGCAGATGGACCGTGACCAGATCATCCTCGTCAACCTCAGCGGCCGCGGCGACAAGGACCTCGGCGCCGTCAACCGCGTGCTGGCTAGTGAGAAGTCCTGACCCATGCCCGATGAACGAATGCAAACCCAGTCCAACAGAGAGCGACCAACCGAATCATGAGCGCTAAGACCGGACTTGAACGAATCAATCACACCTTTGCCGTCGCACGCCAGGAGCGTCGCGCCGCGTTCATGCCCTATCACGCCATGGGCTATCCCAGTCGCCAGGTGACAATCGACGCCATCGCAGCCCTGGCGGATGCCGGGGCCGACCTCTTCGAGATCGGCATCCCCCACAGTGATCCCCTGGCGGACGGCCCCACAGTCCAGACGGCCACGCACCAAGCCCTGATGCAAGGGACGACTGTCGCCGCCTGTCTTGAGATGGTGCGCGAGTTGCGCGACCGCGGCGTCACCCAGCCTTTCTGCGGCATGACCTACTTCAACCCGCTCTACCGCTACGGCGTCGAGCGCTTCGTCAACGACGCAGCCGCTGCCGGTCTCGACGGGCTGATCGTACCGGATTTGCCGCCGGAGGAGGCCGCAGAACTAGAGCAGGCATGCAGACGCGCCGGATTGGCGACGGTCTATATGCTTGCGCCAACCAGCACCGAAGAGCGCATCCGCCTCGTCGCCGGCCATGCCACAGGCTTCATCTACATGGTCAGCGTCACCGGCATCACCGGCGCGCGCAGCGAACTGCCGCCTGACCTGGCCGCGTTTGTGCGCAGCGTCCGGCGCCACACGGACCTGCCCCTGGCAGTTGGCTTCGGCATCAGCACGGGCGAACAGGCTGCCGCGGTCGCCGCCATCGCCGACGGCGTCATCGTCGGCTCGGCGCTGGTGCGCGCCGCGGGCGTTGACGATGATCTGGCGACGCTCAAAGCGCTCGCCGCAGATCTGGCCCGCGGCTCGCATCATCCCGCCGCCTAGAGGTCCAAGCATCTACATAAAATAGTGGCGCCCGGAGACCCTGGGCGCCACTTTCAGTTAACGGTTATGCTGTCTACTTGGCGATCTGCCGAACAGGGCGCGCCTCGATGTAGCCGCGATACCCTTGCGGCGCGAGTTGGAACCTCGGAGCATCCTCATCCGCCCATTCAAAACCGTAAACCTCAGGATTGTAGGTCTTCATCGCTTCCCACAATTCCGAGATGGCCGCGCCAAAGCTCTCGTCGTCGTACGGCTGTCCCTGAAAGACCATCATCTTGCACGCCGGGAGGTCAACGATCTCCAGGCCTTCCGGCACGACTCCGGCGTAATCCGCCGGAACCTCGACACCCTGGGCGTAATAGGATGTGCCTGGCGTCCGGAATTTATCGGGAAGCCACATCCCAATCGGCTCATAGAGAGCTTCCTTCACGCTGCAAAGCAACCCCCAGATGTCGCAGCCCACTTCCTCGCAATACTCGAAGTAGTCTCTTGCCTTGGTTCCTCTCTTGAGAATCAGCTTTCGTTGCGGACGTTCTATGATCTGCACAAACACTGTATGAGCATTGGGATTCTCTGCCATCGTTCCAGTTCCTTCTGAGATATGGAGGTGATACCCTCGGATTGAACTCGGCATGAACAGGTAGACCGGCGTCGGATTTCTGCTGTACTTGTGGGGCGTTACGCCAAATTCCTTCGAAAACGCCCTGGTGAAACCTTCGTGTGAGTCAAAAACGAAATCCAATGCAACGTCGATGACCTTCGCCTTTTCGTCCCGCAATACCAGGGCAGCGCGACTGAGCCTGAGAGAACGGATGTATTCGAAAGGAGTCCTGCCCGTGAGTTCTTTGAAGATTCTCGCGCTGTGAAAAGGCGAATAGCCGGCGCACCTCGCCAACTCGATCAATGTGATGGGTGAATGAATGTTCTGTTCTACATAGTCCTGCATACGCTGAACGGCTTCGACTCTTTCCCATCGTTCCATCCGCGCCTCTCCTTCCAACAACCAATTTAGCAGAGAATGGACGTCGGTTCTTGACTTGGATTGCGAAAATTGCGTCTATGCAGTTGTTCTCGTGGACGTAAACGTCGAAGGTTTCAAGTAGCCCGTTCAGTGGAGTAAAGGGCTCCCGCGCCTCCGTTTCACAGAGCTCCGGGCGTAGAGGAGTCAGCCTTACTTACCGCCCGAAGCCGAACTCGCTCGCGCTAAAGAAAAGGGGGATCATCAACACAGCCCCGGCGAAGATCGTCGCGATCTCGAGGTAAACCCAGCCCTGGGCGGCGCGCATCAACCAGCGCCGCCAGCTCCCAGGCGCGCGCCGCCGTTCGCGGTATGCATAACGTACGAGGTACTGCTCCTCCGGCGCAACTGGTTCGAGGGGCCGCAGGTCCCAGCCGGCATGCTGGAACAGCCGCGGCGCTGCGGTCACAGCGCGATGAGCCGCAACCCCAAGCGGCAGCACGAACACGACCGCGTACGCTAACGCCGCCAGTCCTACGTCGAGCCAGAAGGGGCGTACCGGGCTGTAATGCGTAAAGACGTCAACCCAGATCCACGCCAGAAAGAGAAGGAGCGGCGCAGCCAGCGCCCAATGAAAGGCCGCGCCGGCATCGGGCGTGGTTTCAATCAAGTCTGCGGGGACGACGCGACGTCTAGGCTTGTGCGCCGGCTCTCGACTCATTCTTCTTGCCTCACAATGCAGTGCGGCGACGCCTCATTTGCGCCGTCTGCTTCTGCCAGGCCGAGTCCTGTCCGGTCGCTTGGCGCGATGCGAGCGAAACAAAGCCAGCCATTCATGCACCTCATCTTCGCTCAGTTGCACATCGTCTTCGGCCCCGGCCTCCTGCGATTCGGGTGCACGCAGCGTGAAGCGCGCCACGAACTCGTCGCCGCGCAGCGTCTCCACGCCGTGCGCCTCGGCTACCTGCAGCAGCGCGGCGTCGTTGCTCACCAACGTCAACCCCTTGCGCCTGCCGCGCAGCCGCCGGCGGATCAGGTCGTCCGCCTGGGCCGGGTCCGCGGCGAAGACCACCTCGACGCCTCCACCGCTTAAGTTTCGGTCACGGCCTCCGGGAATGCCGCGATCGAAGATCACTGTGATCGCGCCGCGGTAGCGACTCTTCCAGACGCGCAGCCTGGCGACCAGCTTCGCCTCATCGTCCTCGTCCGCCAGGCTGATATCCTCAAACACGCCGGCGCCGATGAGGTTATGCCCGTCAATCAGTAAGGGCATCTGTCTTTCCGAGTTGGCGACGCCAATAGATCTCCTTGCGAGTGCGGTTCCGCCATCGCCACAACAGGCCTGGCGGGTAGCCCGCCATTTTGGCGAGGTCTCCCACTAGGCGGATCAAGGGCGGCAGCAGATAGCTTGCCCAGCGCTCAGCCCGCGTCAGCCGGGTGGACAGCGCGTGCAGCCGCTGCCACGGCCGGCCAAAGTAGGCGACCGTCCCCGCAAGCAGCCCTGCCAACCCGAACAAGCGCGCGACGCCTCCTTTCCATAGCAATATCCCTAGTAAGGGCAATCCAACCAGGTACACCGCATAGCGTACGGCGTGACGCTTGCGCCACAGATCGGCCTTGCCGTCCCCGCGTGCGTAGCGGTAGTATTGCAGCCAGAACGAACGCAGGCTGGAACGCGGGCGAAAATACGCCAACGCATCCGGGCGCCAAACGAACGCGCTCTTGCCGTCCGCTGCCAGCGCGTTGAGGCGAAAATCGAAGATTAAGTCCTCGCAGTAGTCCAGCCATTCCGGATAACCGCCCGCAGCGGACCAAGCCGATTTGAGAAACGCTACAGAGCGGCTGCTGGGCAAGAAACGCTCCGGATCGATATCGTCGACAAGCGGCAGCACGGTCGCGGCCATCGCCGTCTCGAAAACGCCGCGGCAGTACGGCACGAAAAAACCGGCGGCGGCGAGAGGTTCGGCGGCATCTTGCGGGGCGCCATCCCACGGTGCGGCGAGGTTCTTCAGCCAGTCCTTGTCCAGTCGCACGCCTGCATCGGTCACGGCGATCAACGGCCCCGCAGCGCGGACGATTGCCGCATTGCGACCGCGGCTGATGTTCGCCCCCGGCTCGACAAATACCGTCACCTCGCCCAGACAGCCGCCCTGCGCCTCCGCCCACTCACGGATCAGGCGTACGGTCTCATCGGTGCTGCCTCCGTCGCAGATCACAACTTCGTCAGGTAGTCGCGTCTGTTCTGCCAGCGACGCAAGCAGCCTGCCGATACTCTTCCGTTCGTTATATACCGTCGCCACAACCGATACCTGCATGGCTCCATTGTGCCCTACGGCCCTACCGAACACCAAGTTGCGCCCGCGGCTGCGAACTTGCAGATTCGCCAGACTGCCGCTTCTTTCGCCGTCGTCGACGTTGGCCAGATCCGGCACAGGGCCGCCGGTTCCTCCACTTATGGGGCTGCTCTTTCCGCCGAAACCCATTCGGATAATTGGGCGGGAAATTGTATAATGGGCCAAGCTCACCGTCGCAGACCGCGTTTTACGCCCTAGAAGGGTAATCCACTTGACATCCGAGCGAGTCTACGTCGCCATCGA
>CAYXRG010000130.1:0-5694 GCA_964467575.1 uncultured Caldilineaceae bacterium
GGCGAGCGGTCCATTACAGCGTCCCCTATGACCGGCGGCCGGCGTTGGAAGCCTACTCAACCTCCGGCATGCTGGAGGCGGGCGGCGTGATGACGCAGCTTTTCTATTGGGAATTGGTGACTGCCCGGCCAGAGATTATCCTCTTTTACCACTGGGCTAGGGAGAACGGCCACAGCCCGGACGAGGACATCGACGGCGCGTTTCAGGCCTACGTGGCCGACACGGGGCGCGACCAACATGTGTGCGGCCTCGACCCGCTTTATGGACGACAGAGGTGACTAGGCCTGGGACGAAGCTTGCGGCTGCGCCAGCGTATGGGCGTAATCCGCGCGTAGTCGGTCGAGCTCATCTTGCGAGATCCGCTGGTCGCCGTAGTGGACGCGCATGTAGGCGAGGGTGATGCGCAGCAGGTGCTCGTCGCTGCCAGGGAAGGCTTGGCGCAGAGCAGGCAGATAGTCGTCGGGCGACTGGGCGGGCGAGCGCGGGTGGCCGCGGCGGCGCGCGATGCGGCCGAGGTTGGCGTACATATTTTGCACGGTTACCGCGGCGAGGAGCTGACGGCTGAGGCCGTGTCGCCGCAGCAGGTTAAGCAATTCGCGCAGGCGACTCAAGCCCATACGTTCCAGCCCGCCGCTACCGGTTAGTTCCTCCGGCGCGACCTCCTCCGGTTCGGCTGTGCGGGTGCGCGGCCGGGTCCTCACGAAGAAGAGCAACAAGAGAAGCAACACGACGATGATTGCCCCGGCTGTCAGGCAGTAGCGCAGGGCGGCCCACTCGCGCACGGCGGTTTCGACGGTTCCGTATTCGATTGGCCCGACCGGCTGCCCAACGGGCTGCGGTTCAATGTTGGCCGCCAGGCGTTGCATGTAGGCTACGAAGCGTTCCATTAGCGGGCCAAGCAGCAGGAAGACAGCCACGAGCAGACGCATCAGCACCCAACCGATCGCGGACCAGAGCGGATCGAAGACGTGAATCAGCGCACGTAAGGCGGGCGGATTGACCAGCCGCGTCAACGCCAGCGCGGTGCTGATAAAGAGCAGGACGGACGCCACTAGCTGAGCAAAGCGCGACCAGGGCAAGAGCGCTCCGGTGCTATTGGCCGCGCCAATCGCCTTTTCGTCGATGCGCGCCAGCGCAACGGCGAGCAGCCCGAAGGCGAAGAAGAGCACAAAAGCGTGGATGGCGACGACTGCCGGCTGCCCTCCCAGGGTAGTGAGCAGAATACCGCCGAATAACACTAGGAGCATGCCGAGACGAAACGTAACGCCGACGCTGAAGAACGAGACGCCGCGATCCGTGGCGATTGCCACGCGGATCCACAAGTAGGCGTTGACTGCCAGAACGAGCAGCGGCGGGCGAAGCGTTGTGGTGAAGTTCAGGACGGCTGTCGCTGTGTCCGCCAGCCAGTCGAGGTCGAGTAGAGGAGCAGCCGGATAGAGGAGCAGACGGATGGCGATCAAGGAGGTGCTCAACAGCAGACCGAGAATGGCAAGCTCGCGGGCGGGCGTGTCCAGTTCTTGCCGGTTTAGGAGATCGGCGAGGAAAAGGTAGAGGATCATGGCGGCCCAGCAGAGCAAGAACAGGACGAGCGGGTTCAGGAGCAGCGAGGCGTATGAAGAGGCGGGCGGCATGCCGCGATAGCGGGCAGAGTAGGCGACCCATGTGAGCACAAAGGGCAGGACCCAGGCGACGTCCATACCGGCGATGGCGAGGAAAAGCAGGCGATGGCGGCGATTGGCGAGGAGCATCAGGCGGCGATCTCCTCTGGCGCGTCTAGTGATGCCGGCTGCGGCGCGATGATGTCGTCGACGAGATGCGGCAGGTGATAGACCGTGATGCCGCCGGTCCAGCGGCGCGGGGGCTTCTCGGCCAAGCTGATGAGTGTGATGCGCCTGCCGCCCGCGGCGAGGTCAGCCAACTCAGCCAGCAGATCGGGGTGGGCGATGGCCGTGACGACGACCAGCGTGGCGCCCCAGGGCAGACGAGGAGATTCCTCGGAGAGTAGTTGTTCAATGGGCCGGGTAGCAAAAGGCGTGACCGCGGCTAGCAGTTCCAGGATGTGGACGAGTTGCTGCGGGCTGCGCCCTGGCATGAGGCGAATGGGCTGGTCGCTGCCGGGGAGGGCGCCGTTGGCGATGAGGCCGACAGCGCGACGTTGCTCTGTGGCGAGGAGCGCGAGGCTGCCCGCCACGCTGATAGCGCGTTCCTGCAACTCGGGGATGAAGCCATGCCAATGGCGCTCCAGCGTGGCGACGTTGAGGAAAAGCTGGATCACCTGCTCTTCGCTCGGCTCGTAGACGCGGCTGAGCATTTCCTGGAAGCGTGCGCTGGCCTTCCAATGCACGCGGCGCAGCCCGTCCGACGCGTGCCAGTTGCGGATGCCGGCTGTGCGCAGCGGGTCTTCGAAGAGGTTGCCGCGCCCGCGCGTTTCGCCGAAAGGGTTTTTGGCCGGGATCTGCATCTCGGCGACGGAGTAGAGGCGAGGGTAGACGATCAGGCGCGTTTCGCCGCCGCACTCGCCGCCACGGTTGAAGAAGCCAAAGGCGTCGCCGGTCAGAACCTGCGCCGGGCCGTAACGATGGAAGCCGCGCTCGCTGCAACTGACTTCAAAGGACCGAGAGATGCGCTGGTAGGGGCCGATCATCCAGAAGGTGGAGAACTCTGCCAGGTTGGACGTCGGGTTGACCTCGAGCCGGTTTTGCGCGACGGGCAGGCTGGAAGGGAATACGTCGCGCACTGTGACCCAGGGCATGGGCAGGGGCTTGCGGTTGTGGACGGCGAGCGTCAGTTTGACGGTCTCGCCCAGGAAGGCGCGCGTCTCGCTGAAGCGGCGTTCATAGCAGAAACCGGCTAGGCTAAACCTCGCCCATGTCCAGGCGACGGCTGCGATTAGGACGAGAAAGAGGGCTGCGGTAGTGAGGAAGAGGTTGTCGAAGATGACGCCTGCCGCCAGGAGGATGGCGGAGAGGAGCACCCAGGCGTCGCTAAACTGGGTGTCTTTCTGGGTATCGACGACGCGCGATTGACTTTGCGGCAGGAGCATGGCGCGCTACTGGGCGACAGGGACGGCGACGCTGCCGGCGATTTCGGCAACGATCTGGGCAGGCGTTCGCCCGCGCAGCCGCGTCTGCGGGCTGATGTGGATGCGGTGTGTGAGCAGGGCTGGGCAAAGATGCTGCACGTCGCTGGGAATCACGAACTCGCGGCCGCGCAGAGCGGCTAGCGCCTGACTGGCGCGGTAGAGGGCAAGCGACCCGCGCGGGGACACGCCCAGTTCAACAAGGGCGTGCTCGCGCGTGCTGCGTACGACGTTTAGGATGTAGCGGCGCAGATCTTCGCTGACGTGAATTTGCCGCACTTGCTCTTGCAGGCTGAGCACGGTTTCGATGTCCGCTACAGACTGTAGGTCGTCGAGTGGATCGGCGTGTTCGTAGCGCAGGAGGATCTCGTCTTCCTCTTCAAGCGCGGGGTAGCCCAGGCGCACTTGCAGCATGAAGCGGTCGAGTTGCGCTTCGGGCAAGGGGAAAGTGCCTTCGAGTTCGACCGGATTCTGCGTCGCCAATACCATGAAGGGGCGAGGGAGCGGGTAGGTTTCGCCGTCTACGGTGACTTGGCGCTCTTGCATGGCTTCGAGCAGGCTGGATTGTGTGCGAGGGGTGGCGCGGTTGATCTCGTCGCCGAGCAGGATTTGATGAAAGACAGGGCCGGGTCGAAACTCGAACTCCTGGCGTTTCTGGTTGTAGTAATTGATGCCGGTCACGTCGCTGGGCAACAGGTCAGGTGTGAACTGGATGCGGGAGAAGGTGCAGTCTATGCTGCGGGCGAGCGCTTTGGCCAATGTGGTTTTACCGATACCGGGGACGTCTTCCAGAAGGACATGCCCATCACAAAGCAGGGCGACGAGCATTAGCTCGACGGCTTCGTGTTTGCCGACGATGACCTGGGCGATGTTGTTTTGGATGGTCTGTGCGAACTGGGCGAAAGTCATGGGTACGGTCATGGGCGTCATTTCTAGCGAATGAGTTGCGTCGAATAATGAAGCCTAGTCTAGCGCCGAAGGGCGGCGCGGTCAACAAAGCGGGCACGACGATCTCTCTGGGCGGATGGCCGATCCTGCCATATAGGGAGCCAGAAATGAAGCGCGAAAAAGGCTTAAGAGCGGCTGTATTTGACAGCCCTAGGGGGCGGCCCTATAATGACCGCGTTTGTCCTGTCTTATGCAACGCCCATCTCGCGTCGGGAAGCGCGTCTGCTGGTCACGCTCGTGACGGGATTGCTTCCTGCCCACTGGAGTAGGGATTTATGCGCAATACGACTACGATTGCTTTGATCTTGATCGTTGTTCTCACCCTGGGTGCGCTCTATATCGTGCTGCCGCTCGATCACCCGGACTGGCTGAACCGAGCCGTGTCCCGAGGCGCCGAGACGCCCCGCAGCCTGAAGGAGTTCCGGCTAGGTCTTGACCTGCGCGGAGGGACCCAGGTGCTGCTGGAGGCGGATTTGGCGGAGGGCCAACCCCTAGACGAGGGGGCGATGAGCGCGGCCAAGACGATCGTCGAGAACCGCGTCAACGGGTTGGGCGTGGCCGAAGCCGTGGTGCAGGCGCAGGGCGACCGCCGTTTGATCGTCGAGCTGCCCGGCGTCGATAACCCGGATCAGGCGGTCGAAACCTTGCGGTCTACCGGCCAGTTGGAATTCGTCAACCCGGGCGGCATCCCGCTAGCCTCGAACATCGTGATCAACACAACCAACCGTCCAACGGCGGCATCGGACCTGCAGGCCGAGATTGTGGCGGGCAATGCGGAGCCGGTCGATATTCCCTATCCGGACCAAGTTTTCGAGACGGTGATGACGGGCGATATCTTGCGGGCGGCGATTGCCGCGCCGGATCAGTATGGCCGGTGGGAGATCAGCTTTGAGTTAACCCAGGCCGGCAGCGACCAGTTCTTTGCCTACACACGCGATCATATCGGCGAACAGCTGGCGATCGTGCTCGACGGTCGCGTGCTGTCAGCCCCGGTGATCAACGCGGCAATCCAGGGCACCGGCGTCATCACGGGTGATTTTACGAAGACGGATGCGGAATCGCTAGCCGTGCAGATGCGCTATGGCGCGCTGCCTGTGCCATTGGCTGTGATCGACATCCGCACCATCGGCGCCAGCTTGGGACAGGACTCGGTGCAGAGCGGCCTGCAGGCGGGGCTTCTAGGCATCCTCGCCGTGTTGGCGTTCATGCTGCTGATGTATCGGCTCCCGGGCCTTTTAGCGGACGCGGCGCTGGCGATCTATGTGCTCTTGAACCTGGCTATCTATAAGTTGATCCCTGTGGTGTTGACTTTGCCGGGCATCGCCGGTTTTCTGCTCTCCGTGGGCATGGCGGTCGATGCCAACATCCTGATCTTCGAGCGGATGAAAGAAGAGCTGCGCACCGGGCGCTCGATCCGGCTAGCGGTGGAGACCGGATTCAGCCGCGCATGGCTGGCCATCCGTGATGGCAATCTATCGACGCTGATCAGTTCGGCGGTGCTCTATTGGTTCGGCAACACGTTTGGCGCCAGCATTGTGAAAGGGTTTGCCGTGACGCTGACCATCGGCGTGTTGTTGTCAATGTTCACGGCGGTGGTGATGACGCGCACGTTTATGCGCACTTTCTTGGCGACCGGCGGACGAAAGCTGCTCGAGTCCAAGACCCTG
>CAYXRG010000131.1:0-5548 GCA_964467575.1 uncultured Caldilineaceae bacterium
TATGCAAACTGCGGAGGAGCGGCGAAACGCGGTTGTGATATAATGACGTGCTGTGCGGCCCTTGTCGCACGATAGTGGGGGGTTGAATCGCCTACCGCAGGGAGAATCATGTCGCGCCGATGGTTTCGCCGTCATGTAGCCGTCTATAGCTTTTCCGGTCGGCGTATGCGGTCCATGCGGGCGCAGGCGGCTCGCGCCGTGGTATGCGGCGCGGCTTGGGCGTTGCTTGTGGCCGCGCTTGCCGGCTGCACCGGAGGTCTGGCCTTCGCCACGCCGCTCCCCGCGGAACCGGAGCAGAGCACGCCTGCGCCGGAGTCGACCGCGCCCGCACCGGGCGGCGCGCCCGACGCGCCGCGGTCGGACAGCCGCCAGCTTGTCATCTGGCTGCCTGCCTTCTCCGGCATCGCCGGGGAGGACAGCGCAGGCGACGTCCTCGCGGGTGCGTTTCGCCAGTTCGAGCAAACTCACCCGGGCGTACGCGTTGACGTTCAGATCAGGGCGGAGTCCGGGCCATCCGACCTTTTCGCATATCTGCGCAGCGCCCAGCGCGTCGCCCCCTCCATCCTGCCGGATGTTGTGCTGATCAACACGCAAGCCCTATGGCAGATCGTCGATTTGGGCCTGGCGACGCCCATTCCGGCGGACCAAGCCAATCGCGCCGACGACTTCTATCCGTTCGCCGTCGACGCGGTTCGCTATGGCGGAGAGATCTACGGCATCCCCTATGCGGCGGATGCGATCCATCTTGCCTACCAAGGCGACCAGACGCAACAGCCGCCCGCGACCTGGGGCCAGTTATTCACAAACGGGCAGCCCTATTGGTTCACCGCCGCCGGAGACGATCTATTTCAGAACGGCGCGGCCCTGTTGCAGTACGCGGCTGCCGGCGGGCAGTTGCTCGAAGATGGGTCCACAAGCAGCGACGAGGCGCTCAGAGCGTATTTCGATTTCTTGGTTGAGGGCCGCATTCGTAACGTGATCCCCACCGAGGTGGCGGACCTGGCGACCCTTGATGCGGTCTGGAGCCGGCTGGTCGGACCGGAGCCTGACCTGGGCAATGTTGCCGTCAGCGCCTACCTGCTCAACCGGGACACGATGCCCCAACTTCATTTCGCGCAGACGCCGACGCGCAACGGGCTGCCCATCACCCTGGCCTCTACGTGGGCTTTTGTCGTGCTCACGCCGGGCGAGGAACAACGCAGCCTGGCGTTCGAGTTAGTCGACGCACTGCTGGCGCCAGAAGTCCAGGGGGCGTGGAGCCAATACAGCCATCGCCTGCCCACGCGCCGCAGCGCCATGCAGGCCTGGGCGAATCCGACCCCCTATTACGAATTTCTCAACCGCCAGTTGGATGTCGCAGTGGCGCCGCCCAATGGCCGCGCCTTTGCCGACTTCGCCCACCGTATGCAGAGCGCCCAGCGCGGCGTCGTGCTCGGCGAGATTTCGCCGCAAGAGGCCGTTCAGATCGTGCGCGGGCCGGAGTAGAGCGTTTCAGCAGCCGTCTCTGAATAACAAAAACGGGGAGGCGCATTGGCGTGAGGGCGTCTCCCCGTTTTTTGTGTTGGCGTCTGCGCTAGCCGCTGCGGCTAGTTGGCGCTTACTTCAACTGCACCGTCGCGCCTTCGGCTTCGAGCTTGGACTTGGCGTCCGCTGCTGCGTCCTTGCTGACGGCCTGCAAGATCGTGGAGGGAGCGCTCTCGACGACTTCCTTGGCCTCTTTCAGACCCAGGTTGGTGATGGCGCGCACCGCCTTGATGACGTTGATCTTCTTGGCGCCGACATCGGCCAGAACCACGTCAAACTCGGTCTGCTCTTCTTCGGCCTCGGCGGCCACAGCCGCGCCGCCGGCTGCGCCCGCGGCCGCCACGGCGACCGGCGCCGCTGCGCTGACGCCCCAGGCCTCTTCCAACATCTTGACCAACTCCGCCGCCTCAAGCAGCGTCAGGCTGTCCAACTGTTCCTTGATTGCTGACAAATCAGCCATTGTAAATTTTCCTCCCAGTTTGGGTTGCGCAGCCCTGCACAACGCAGGGGCCATTTCCAGTGTGAACTCTCATGCGGGCGTCCGTCGCCCGGCTGATCATGCAACGAGCCGCGACGCGTCTTATGCGGCTTCCTCCGCTTGCTGTTTCTCTACGTAGGCGTTGATCACGCGGGCGAGGCTGCTGCTCGGGGCGTTCAGGATGCGGGCAATGTTGCCTGCCGGCGCGTTCAGCACGCCGAGGATCTCGGCCAGCGTCTGTTCCTTGGTCGGCAGATCCGACAGCGAATCGGCTCCGGCGGCGTCTAGCACAGTAGATTCGAGCAGCGCGCCGGTGATCTCGATGATTCTCTCAGTCTTGATCCAGTCCTTCAGCGCGGTCACGCCCTTGCCGATGTCTTCGCCGACAAACGCTACGGCCTTGGGTCCGGCCAACAACTCGTCCGTATAGTTCCGGCCCGTCTGTTCGAGGGCCAAGGCGAGCAAGGAGTTCTTCACAACCATATAGGTCGTGCCGGTTTCGCTGAGCTTGGCGCGCAGCGCCTGCATCTTGCTGACGGATGTCCCGCGGTAATCGGTGAAGACGATAGCCGGGGCGTTTTCGATCTGTTCCTTGTACCGCTCCAGCAGTTCTTCTTTCTTCTGTTTGGTAATAGCCAAGTTCGGATTCCTCCTTTCTTTCAGAATCAAAAGCGGCGTCTTCCGGTTTATGCAGAAGACGCCGCTCATAGGCACAAGTCGGGACCCGGCGCAAAGTGCATTTTGCGCCGGCCGGCTCACATCGTGCGCCTCGGCAGGCTGCGTCTGCATTCAGACACAATTAAGGAAACCGCCTGCTGTCTTCAGCATTGGGGGCATGGGCTATGCAGCCTCTCCCCCTTCAAGCCTATTCAGTTGCAAGAAAAGATTATACGCGGTGCGCGGCCGGCAGCCAAATTCGGACCGGTGCGCGCGGCCGGGTTTCTTCTAGTACTGGTCGGTCTGCAGCGAACTGGCCGCGTTCACGTCCACCTTAATGCCCGGCCCCATCGTGCTCGCCACGGTCACCCGGTGCACGTAATTGCCCTTGAGCGCCGCGGGCTTGGCGGCGACGATCGCCTCCATCAGCGCGGCGAAGTTCTTCATCAGCTTGTTTTCGTCGAAGGAAGCCTTGCCGATCGGCGCATGGATGTTCGAGGTCTTGTCGACGCGGAACTCGACGCGACCCAGACGCGTCTCTTCGATGACGCGCGGCAGGTCTTCGGCAGGCAGGATCGTGCCGGTTTTCGGCGTGGGCATCATGCCGCGCGGGCCCAAGACGCGGCCGAGACGGCCGACGATGCGCATCATATCGGGCGTCGCCAGCACTACGTCGAAGTCCAGCCAACCGCCCTGGATTCGTTCTGCCAGGTCTTCGGCGCCGACATAATCTGCACCGGCGGCGCGGGCGAGCTCTTGGCCGTCGGGCCCGGCAAAGACGAGGATGCGGACCTCGCGCCCCGTGCCCGCGGGCAGGGTGACGACGCCGCGCACCTGCTGTTCGGCGTAGCGCGGGTCGACGCCGGTGCGCAGGTGCACCTCGACGGTTTCGTCGAACTTGGCCGTGGCCAGTTCTTTCACCAGGCGGATGGCCTCTTCCGGCTCGTGCACCTGGGTCGAGTCGACGCGGGTTTTGATTTCGTTAAAACGTCTGCTGTGTTTTGGCATCTCTATTTCTCCGTGGTCTTAGCGGGAGCAAGGCTCCCTTCCACCTTGTTGCGATTCACGGCCTCAGTCGACGACGGTGACGCCCATGCTGCGCGCCGTACCTTCTACCATGCGCATGGCGCTTTCCACGCTGACGCCTGTCATGTCCTTCAGCTTGATCTCGGCGATCTCGCGCACTTGCTGCTTGGTGAGCTTGCCGACTTTTTCCTTATTCGGCTCGGCGCTGCCGCTGGTCAGACCGGCGGCCTTCTTGATCAACTCCGGCGCAGGCGGCGTCTTCGTGATGAATGTGAACGAATTGTCCGAAAAGATGGTGATGACGACCGGGATGACCTGCCCGATTTGGCCCTGCGTGCGAGCGTTATACTCTTTGCAGAACCCCATGATGTTGACGCCGTGCGGACCGAGGGCCGTACCCACAGGCGGGGCGGGCGTTGCCTTGCCCGCGTTCAACTGCAAGCCGACGACTGCTTTGATTTTCTTCGCCATTTCTTAACTCCTTCTGGTTCTGGTGTGCGCCTTCATCCGGCTGGCGACCGGCTCTCGGCTCCCAGGGGCCAGCAATGGTACACCGAACAGATCAATAGTTCAAGCGCTGCGTTGCCGCTGGCGGCTAGGCGTCGCGCTCCAACTGCAAAAAATCCACTTCCACCGGCGTTTCGCGGTTGAAGAAGCTGACCAAAACTTTGGCTTTGCCCTTGTCCGGGTAGATCTCGTCCACCGTACCGCTGAACTCGGCAAAGGGGCCGCTCATGATGCGCACATGTTCGCCGGGCTGGAAGCTGACTTTGATGCGCGGCTCGTCCGACTCGATGCGCTTCATGATCTTGTCGACTTCCTCTTGGCGCAGCGGCGTCGGCTTGTTGCCCATGCCCACAAAGCCGGTGACGCCCGGCGTGTTGCGCACGACATACCAACTGTCCTCGTCCATGATCATGTTAACCAAGATGTAGCCCGGAAAGACTCTGCGCTCGACTTCCTTGCGCGCGCCCTTGCGAATCTCGATCTCGGTTTCCGTCGGCACGACTACCTGCAGAATTTTGTCCGACATGCCCATAGACTCGGCGCGGTGCTCGATATTCTTCTTGACCTTATTTTCCATGCCGGAGTAGCTGTGAATGACGAACCATTCCAGCTTCGGACCGGAGTCTTCGACCTTCTCCTCGTCCATTGCCGCAGATTCGTCGAGTTCCGGCATCGGCAAATCCGCGTCTGCACCGGACTGCAGCGCCAGATCTTTTTCCTCTGCCTCCATGTCCATCTCCTTCATCTGCGCGGTAAGAGGCGAGCCGCCGGCCCGCGTTCCCGCACACTCTCTTCACTACAGCCCATCGCCGGGCGCTACATCGCTCCGATCAGCGCGGCGACGACCACGTTGAACAGCGAGTCCACGATCCAGAGGAAGATGCCCGAAACTACGGTGACGGCTAGGACGATGCCCGTGAGGCGCAAACCGGTCTCGCGGGTCGGCCAGGTCACCTTCGCCACTTCGGCCCGCGTATCGCGGAAATAGCGGATCAGGGCGTTCTCTGACTTAGGCTTGGCTGAAGCGGAATGACTCATCATTCACCTGGTTTCCATCTGCTGTGAACAGCACGGGTCAGCCGCCGCAGGCTTACCCGTCCAGCGCGTATGTTGCGCCTGAATACGGCGTTCTCTGTCGAAAATAACCACCGGCTCATGCAAGCCGGTGGTTAAGCCAGGCAGGCGAGGCAGGATTCGAACCCGCAACCTGCGGTTTTGGAGACCGCTGCTCTGCCAGATTGAGCTACTCGCCTCTATGGCAGGGGCGCGCACTGGCTTGGC
The DNA here is from genome assembly GCA_964467575.1 of uncultured Caldilineaceae bacterium. Taxonomy (GTDB): domain Bacteria; phylum Chloroflexota; class Anaerolineae; order Caldilineales; family Caldilineaceae; genus JASGTU01. The sequence goes on from CAYXRG010000131.1 coordinate 5,474, forward strand.
CGCGCCCCTGGACAGTCTCGCTACTTCAAGATATCGGTAATCACGCCGGCGCCGACGGTGCGGCCGCCTTCGCGG
>CAYXRG010000132.1:0-5512 GCA_964467575.1 uncultured Caldilineaceae bacterium
CCTTGCCGCCCCGCAGAGCAAGCGTTCCCCTTGTTTACGTAACCGTATGGTTTTGAGAAGCCCGGAACGGACCGGCGGCACTACTCATGGCAGCCGCAAAAGTCGCACTGGCGTTTTCGGGGATGGGATGACTGGTTCAGCCCCGCCGGCACAGGCGTGAGCCCATACCATGCGCGGTGTCGACCATGGCACAATGTCAAGACGTCTTGACTTATCTCTGACCTAAAGCCATCCGGTTTTGTGCAGCCGAATCGACTATCAACGGCGAAACGATTACGGCGTACTATGATCCCGGTCGATTTCCTCGTCCTGAATAGAATGATGTACGCTGCAGTCCCGACCAGATTTTCGGCGCCACATAACGCGGAGAGAAACCCTGATGAGCGCTCTCGCCAAACGCTTCAACCGCCTGTCGATGGATATCGATAATTTTCGGCGACAAGCCTTTCTGACCATCGCGGTAGGTTCAGGGATCCTCGCATGGCTCTGGATTTATTTCTCTATGGAACGACAGGGTTTACCGACCGCTGCTGCTGCTGTCTTGCTAACATTCACATTTACTGCTGGCTTTACGGTCTACCAACTGGGGCGCCGCTCCTATCTGCTGGGAGTCGGGGCGCTTCTGGCGGCAGAAATCGGCTACCTGGCGTTGGTTGTCGTGATCGTGCAGGATATCCAACTTGCCCGGAGTTTCATGCTGGTCATTGTCGTGGCCGGCGCACTCATCGGGCCTCTTGGAATCATAGCAACGACATTGGTCGTGTTTGTGGTCGAAAGCGGCATTGTCGCCGCAGGCGTTCTCGATCCGGCCGCCGCTACAGTTCTGCCAGTCCTGGCTGGAGAGCAGGGGGTGGCGGCGCTTGTCGCATGGCAAGCCTCGTTAGGCTACCTGAACGCCCTTCATTCTGCCGAGACAAGCGCACACGATACACAACGTCACCTGGAGGAGACGCGTCAGCATCGTTCGGAACTACAACGCACATTGAAATCGCTCGATCTTGCCTACGCTCAGCTGGAGAGAGCCAATGTCGAACTAGCACAGGCTCAAGAGATCGCGGCAGAGGCATTGCGATTCAAGAGCGAATTTGCCGCCCAGATCAGCCACGAACTGCGCACGTCGCTCAATTTAGTATTAGGGTTTAGCGAAACCATGGTCTTCTCTCAACATGCCTACGGCGTGCGGTTGCCGCAACCGTACCTGCGCGACGTCAGCGAGATTCACCGCAACAGCCGCCACCTCCTCGCCCTGATCGACGACGTGCTTGACCTATCAAAACTGGCGGCGGGTCGCATGGGCGTGCGTCTGGAGCCGGTAAACCTGGGTCCTGTGATACAGGAATCGGTCGACATCATCCGACCTCTGACGCAGAGCAAAGGCCTGTCGTTAAGCGTCGACCTGCCGGAAACAATGCCGGTATTGAATCTCGACGGGGCGCGCATCCGTCAGATACTGATCAATCTATTAAGTAATGCCGCCCATGTTACGTCGAGGGGCGGCATCGTCGTGCGGGTGATCAACGACGGCCACGAACTCCGGATCGAGGTCTCTGACACAGGGCCGGGAATCGCGTCCGATGCGCTCGAAAGCATCTTCGACGAGTTTCGCCAACTGTCGACCACTACAGGCAGCAGCGGATTGGGGCTGGCTGTAAGCCGGCGGATCGTACATCTCATGAATGGGCGCATGTGGGCTGAAAGCGCCTTGGGCGTCGGGACCACAATCGCCTTCGCCTTTCCGGTGAATAAAACCGTGCCTCTTTCACCGGTGCGGCGCGGTATGATGCCGGCCCGTCGCGACAGCCAACCGCCTGTCTTCGTCGTCGTCTGCGATCCGGAGGCGGATGAGGTGCGTCTGCTCCAACGACACCTTGAAGAAATCGAGATCATGGCCGCGACGGACTGGGATATGGCCATATCAATGGCGCGCGATAATGCCGCACGCGCCATCATCTATAATGGGGAATGCGACCATCTGCCCGCACTGGACGCCTGTCCTTTGCCGGTGGTCGCCTGCCCCCTTCCAGGCCCGAAACAAACCGAGGAAATTCTTGGAATCGCCTGCTATATTCAAAAGCCGGTAACAACCGGCGCGTTACAATCCGTCTTACGCAGTGTCGCACCGGAGGCGAGAACGCTGCTGATCGTGGATGACGACCGAGCGGCCGTGCGTATGGTCGAGCGCATGATCCAGACTGCGTCAAAACCGCGGCGGGTTATCAGGGCTTATAGCGGAAGAGATGCTTTAGCGCGCATCCAAGCCCAACGTCCAGATGCTGTGATCCTGGACCTAGCAATGCAGGATGGGGACGGGTTATGGTTGATTCAGGAGTTGAAACGGGGAGAGGAGACGCGGCAGATTCCGCTCATTGCCGTCAGCGGCTGTGCAATCGAGGAGATTTCCCAGGGAACATCGATTGCAATCCGGCGCGCTGGAGGATTCACCCCAACCGAGGTGCTTGCCTATCTACAGGCGCTCCTGGCCGCCGTGCCGCCTGTTTCGGGCAGCGCACCATTGGTCCAACTTGGCAAGAAGATCGTGTTGCGTGACCGGTTTGGTCAAATAGTCAGCGGCGCCTAGCGAGTAGGCGATCTCCGGTTCGTTGAGGACAGAACAGATGATAATCGGGATGGCGCTCGTTTCTCTTGCGGCGCGCAGGCGGATCAACATCTCCCATCCGTCCTGTTCCGGCATCATCACATCGAGCAAGATAAGGTCTGGATGCGCCTGCGGCAACAAAGCGAAAATCTCTTCAGGCGTCCTTACAGACCAGACCCGATAAGGATAGCCTGCCAGATAGCGGCGGAAGAGCTCGACCAAGCCGGCGTTATCGTCGGCGATCACGATCGAAGCTTCCGAGACCGGGGCAAGAACAACGCGCGCCCGCCAGCCTGCTGGAGTTTCGTCCAAGTCGATGCGTCCTCCAGCGCTAGTGATGAGGCGGCGGCTGATCTCGAACCCTACGCCGGCGCGCATAGCAGGATGCAATGAGCCAACCGCCGTGATGCACAGCCCCACTGTATTGCCCGCGAGGGCGGCAACTGTTACAGAGCCGCCAACAGCTCGGTCAAGAGCATAGGCTGCCAATTCGAGAAGCGCCTGGCGCAAGACAACGCGATCGGCATATATCGGCTCCATCTCAGGCGTCAGTTTGTTGACCAGAATTGTGCCGCGCCGTACAGCCAACGGCCCCAACGTCGCCAATATGCCCTCAACTAGTTCATAGAGTAACTGCGTCTGCCGCTGACCACGCGCAATCAGGGTTTCAGCTTCCGAAGCCGCGGCTTCGTGGCGGTTCCTGTCCAGCACATTGTCTTCGGATAGAGCGCTCACTTCCAACTGCTTTCGCCATTGTTGCCACAAAAGGTCAACGATCGCGCCTACTGCCCGTTTGTGCTCGCGCCGCAACTGCCGAATGCTAATCGCCAATTCGTCAGCGAGTTCTGCTGTCGTGACGCCCTGCACGTAGCGCCCGTAAGCGATTGCGTACGGGCGGCGCTCTTTGGCCCGAGGAGAAACATGGTCGTCAGGGTTGAGTCGCTCAATAGCATCCAGTACGGAACTCTGCAGCCGGCGTACGGAGATGTCTACCGGTTCGTCTTCCACCCCCAAAGCAGCCGTCACCGGCAGTCCTCTGAGGTAGACGAAGTCGTGTAAATTGTCTAGCGCCAGGACAATCTGTTTCGTAAACTCGGCTTTAGAAAACATGCGAGATATGGCACTTGGATGGCACTGCGTTGTCCGAAATCTCTTTACCCAGGTTTGGTCGTGTGCTAAGGTGAATCTAGCACAGAATGATTGCCAAGGCAACGAAATCCCTTCGAATACGCAGACTATTCGACGCCCAGTGCTTTCTGGGCAAGACAAGGCTTGCTTCTCAGATTTGTCCAGCCCGATGCAAATGAGTAAGGAGATCTCAATGCAGTACTACTCTCTACGCGCCGCTGTTAGCCGGCGTCCCTTCATCCTAGTAACGGTATTTCTATTGCTCATTTTGAGCGCGTGCGCGCCTGCCGTACAAGAATCTGGCGGTAGCGCCCAGAGCGGGCAGCCGGTTACGTTGCGCGTCCAGACCTCGATTGATTTCTACGCAGAGAACGCACATTCCGGGATCTTGGCCTATCGCGCTGCGCACGAGAAATTTCTAGAAGACAACCCCAATATACGCGTCGAGTTCGAAATCGTGCCAGGCTTTGAACTCTACAAGCAATTCATCGTTGCGGCCGAAGCGGGCAATGCCCCAGACATCACCTACCAGGGCGCCGCCAATACGTACACCCTAGCCGTCTCCGAGCAGATCCTTCCGCTCAACGAGTTCATGGAAAACCACCCGTATCTTAATGCGGAGAACCTGCAAAGCGCCATCCTAGCGGTCGAAACAGTGGACGGTAAATACTACGGCATTCCCACGACGACCGATGCGCGCCTCCTTTACTTCCGCAAGGACCTGCTGGCGGAGGCCGGCCTTGATCCCAATCAACCGCCGGCGACGCGCGAGGAACTGATCGAGTTCGCGCAAACCCTGACTATGGATAAGGACGGCGACGGCACGATCGATCAATGGGGCTATGGGTTCATGGCAGACAATACGCTGCACACCCCGCACATGTGGCTCGCCCATGTGTGGGCTGGCGGCGGCGATCTGGTGGACGAAGAAGGTCGGGCCATCTTTGACAGCGAGGCCGGCATTGCCGCGGCGAAGTTCTACTATGACCTGGTCAACACCTACGAGGTGTCTCCGCCGGAAGTGATCGCCACCGACATTGATGCCAGCGTGCGCGCCTTGGTGTCGGGCGAATACGCTATGGCCGTACTCGGCTCATGGAGTTGGCCGAATGACCTGGTGGGCGCCTTGGGCGAGGAGAAGATCGGTTGGACCAAGGTGCCGCCTCCGGAGGGAGGGCAGGACGCAACGTTCAGCGGCGGCTGGTCGTGGATGATCTCGAGCCAAAGCGAGCATCCGGAAGAAGCATGGGCCTATCTGGAGGCGATCAACAGCGAGGAAGTGGCGCTGGCCCTGGGCAAGGTAGACATTCCCACACGCCAAAGCATCCTTTCTCATCCGGAAGTGCAAGGGTTGTTTGTCGCCGAGGCAGGCGCTTATGCCTCGGAAGCCGCCCATGGCAATCCGCAGGTCGTGACGACCCAGGCGCTCTTTGACGGCATCCGTCAGGCCCTGCAGGACGTCATTCAGGGCAGGGTTAGCCCGGAAGAGGCGATCACGAAGGCTGCCGCAGATTATAACACCCAGTACGCCGGACGCTAGATTGCGCCGATCCATCGCAAACAATACACCTAACTATGTCTGCTTCTACTCGCACTGAACCAACTACGAAGACCCGCCGCCGACGGCGGCGGGTCACCTATTCTCTCAGCGAGTTCTTGTGGATTGCGCCGGCAGCGGCCTTTGTCATATTCTTCACGTTCTTCGCTGCCGTATTCGCCGTCCGCATTAGCTTCTACGATTACTCGCTGGCAAGCGTCGTGCGTCCTTTCGTCGGCTTGGGCAACTAT
>CAYXRG010000133.1:0-5178 GCA_964467575.1 uncultured Caldilineaceae bacterium
CGACATCATGTACAACGAGGGCATCAGCACCTCCGGCGACCTCGTCGACCTGGGCATCGAGTACGACATTCTATCCAAACGCGGCGCTTATTACCGTTACAAAGATGAGTTGATTGGACAGGGAAGAGAATCCAGCAAAGAGTATCTGCGCCAGCATGAGGAGTTGGCGCGCGAGATCGATAATCTCATCCGAGCCAAAGCTGGGCTTCCCCAACGATACCCGGTCAGTGAGTCGGCGTCATCCGCTTCAGAGGAAGCGGCGGCCGTCTCCTAGACCGTGACGGCCTTGCTCGGCAAGGCGGGCGCGGTCCCCGGCGGTTAGTTCCAAGCGAATGGCAAGTATTTGAAGCAAACCGGCGGATAACCACACGCGGTCAGAACGGCAACGCTCGGGCGCTGCGGCGCTTCTTGGGCGATGGTCTGGGGCTGTGGGGCCTTGCTTGGTTTCTCTGCCTGCGGCGGCGGGGGCTTCATCTTGCGCTGTAGCGTGTGCTGCAGCGCTTTTTTGTTGAAGGGTCGTCGCAGAGCGGCGTCGCTACCAGACGCCGCCGGGTTTCGATCATATCTGTACGCCCCTGCCCCGTCAGGGCCGTACCATTTGAGGGCTAACGTATGGACGTTCTAATCTGGATCCTGTTGATCCTCCTGTTTTCAATCGCCAGCGCTGTGGCCGCGGCATACTTCGCCCATCGGGCGGGGCGCGCGGCCGGGCTGCGAGCGGAACAGGAGCGGCAACGTCAACTGTTTATGAGCGCCGAAGACCAGGCGGAGCGCATTCTGGCTGAAGCAGAAACCAAGATCAAGCAGCGCGAGCTGGCGATCAAGGAAGAGCAAGTTCAGTTGCGCAACGACATGGAGGCCGAACTGGCCCGGCGCCGCCAAGAACTGGAGCGCATCGAGGAGCGCTTGCAGAACCGGTTGGACAGCGCCGAGCGGCGCATGGAGCAGTTGGAAAACCGCGAGCGCAAGCTCAACCAACGCGAGTCGCGGCTCGACCAAAAGGAGGCGCAACTCGCCGCAGCGGAACAGGAATGGTCCACCGAGTTGCAGCGCGTGGCGCAGATGACCGAGGCGGAGGCCCAACAGCTGCTCCTCGAGCGCGTGGAAGCCAACGCCCGCAAAGAAATGGCTCAGACGATTCGCTCCGTCGAGGCCGAAGTGATGGACCAGGCCGACCGCCGCGCCCGCGAGATCATCACCATGGCGATTGAACGCACCGCCAGCGAGCACGTCTCCGAATATGCAGTGAGCAGCGTAGACCTGCCTTCGGATGAGATGAAAGGTCGCATCATTGGGCGGCAGGGCCGTAACATTCGCGCCATCGAGCAGGCTATCGGCGTCGACCTGGTGGTGGACGATACGCCTGAGGCGATTATCATCAGCAGCTTCGACCCTGTGCGCCGCGAGATCGCTCGCATGGCGTTGAGCAAGCTCGTGGCGGACGGGCGCATCCACCCGACCCGCATCGAAAAGGAAGTCGAACAGGCCAAGGCCGAGATCGAGCGGGTGATCGTCGAAGCAGGCGAACAGGCGATCATCGAAACCAACTCGCAGGGGCTGCACCGCGAGCTGCAAAAGCTGCTGGGGCGGCTCAAGTTCCGCACCAGCTACGGCCAGAACCAGCTCAACCACGCCATCGAAACGGCCCATATCGCCGCGCTGATTGCGGCGGAACTGCACGCCAACGTGCGCGTGGCGCGGTTGGGCGGCCTCTTGCACGACATCGGCAAGGCCGTCAGCCACGAGATCGACGGCCCTCACGCCATTGTCGGCGCAGAGATCGCCAAACGTTATGGCGTCAACGATGTGGTCGTCAACTGTATCGCCAGCCACCACGGCGAGGTGGAGCCGCAGTCGGTGGAGGCCGTCATCATCGCCGCGGCGGACGCCATCAGCGGCGCGCGTCCCGGCGCACGCCGCGAAAGCCTGGAAACCTACATCAAACGCGTCACCGAGCTGGAGGAAATCGGCAACAGCTTCGAGGGCGTCAGCCAGACCTTCGCCATCCAGGCCGGCCGCGAGATTCGCGTGATTGTCCGTCCCGAGGTTGTCGACGATCTGGCCGCCATCGAGTTGAGCAAGTCCATTGCCAAAAAGATCGAGGACAACCTGCAATACCCGGGGCAGATTCGCGTCACGGTCGTGCGCGAGACGCGTTCGGTTGAATATGCCAAATAGCCGGCGGTTGGCCGGGCAGCGCGTTATGCCGTCAAGGCGATTTTTGGTTTGTGTCGCCTAGACAAAGTATGTGATAGAATTTCGTGAGGTTGGCTGCGTGATGAGCGGAACAAACGCCCGTCGGCGTGATAGGCGCGCTTTGGGCGTGCAGCGCCGGGCTGTCGCTCTTTGTACCGTTGCCGCCTAGACGGAGGATTTGCCCGCAGACATCACAAACAAGGATTCCCGGCATGCCGGACAACGTCATTGCATGCCACGATGCAGACAACTGGACTGTCAGACGCAGACAGGCGTATTAGGAGGAGGAACCGAACTGTCATGGCTGAACTCATCAAAGTGTCTGCCCAGTCTCGCTCGACCGCTGTAGCCGGCGCAATTGCAGGCGTGATGCGCGAACACGGATATGCAGAGGTACAGGCTATCGGCGCAAGTGCGGTGAACCAGGCAATCAAAGCAATTGCCATCGCTAGAGGGTATTTGGAACAGGATCAGATCGACTTGGCTATCGTGCCCAGCTTTACGGAGGTGGACATCGACGGCAACGAGCGAACGGCTGTGCGTTTGGCAGTCTTCAAACGACCTTCCACCCTGACAACCACGGTGACCCCCTAGCGGATGGAACGCTCGGCCGGCCTCTCTAAAACGATGCCGGCATAAGGGAAATTCACGCCAAAAGAGAGGGGAAGGCCGATGGCCTTCCCCTCTCTTTTGGCTGTTTTAGCGTGATGAGCGGGCCGCATATGCGCCCGCGCCTACTCCTCGTCGGTACGGCGCGGTCTGCGCCGGCGACGGCTGCGCCGTCTTTTAGAGGTCGCAGCGTTTTCGGAATCGGCCGGATCGCTTGACGCAGCGTCGTTGTCGTCATGCGTCGCGGCAGCACGGCGCGCCCGCGCGTTGTCTTCCTCTGCGCCGGCGCGCCGTTTCACCGTACACCCGCCGCATGTGCTGCAGCCGGCTCCGCTCGCGCTCTTGCTCGTAATCAGGTCCGTCACGGCGAATTCGCTCAGTACCGAACTCTGTAAGAGAACGGTGACGGTTTCTTTGAGCGGGTGAATGTGGCGGACGCGCCCCACGCCCTGCGGGGTGATGACCTCTGCGCCCAGCTTGGGCATCTTCTTGGTCTGATCGCGGTAATGCGCGTTTTCATAGGAGAGGCAGCAGAGAAGCCGCCCGCACACCCCGCTGATCTCGTCCGGGTTGAGCGGCAGTTGCTGGTTTTTGGCCATACGAATGCTGACCGGCGTAAATTCGCGCAGCCAGCTTGTGCAGCAAAGTTGCCGCCCGCATTTGCCCACGCCGTCGAGCAACTTGGCTTCGTCGCGCACGCCAATCTGGCGCATCTCGATGCGCGTGTGAAAGATGCGCGCCAGGTCTCGCACCAGATCGCGAAAGTCCACGCGCTGCTCGGACGAGAAATAGACCAGCAGGCGACCGCCGTCGAAGCTATATTCGCAGCGCACGATCTTAATGTCCAGGCTGCTGGCGCGCGCCTTTTCGCGGCAGACCGCCAACGCTTCCTGCTCTTTGCGCTCCCAGCGGTCTTTCTGCACCAGGTCCCAGGCTGTTGCGCGGCGCGACACCGATTTGATCTCGCCGACGACTTCGCTTTCGTCGATCATATGGGGCGGAGCGATCACCTGCGCCACCTCCTGCCCGCGCGACGTTTCGACGATCACGAAATCGTTCATGGCAAGGTCGAGGAGGGGGCCGGGGCTGAAGTGGTAGAGTTTGGTTACCGGGCGGAATTGAACGCCTATGACGGTAGGCATAGCGTGTACGCTCCTATCGAGACCGGCGACGCAGTTCGCCGCCGAGAAATGAGTCAGTGTGGCGCGTCTGCAAACAATGGGACGGCGTATCTGGCCGCTCGCTAGACGGGCAACCGCGGCAGTTCCAATGCCAGCACGTCCAGCGCTAGCCGCGTGTTCACCGTGTGGTGCAGGTAGCGCTCGACGAGTTGCAACGTGTCTAGAAAGCGACGAACAGACGCCTCCGGCAGCACGCCGGCCTGCCGGTCGATCTCGGCGCGCTGGTCGACGTTGCTGATCGCGTCTAGGCAGCCGTTTTGCGCCAGGAAGACGTCGCGCCACCACGTCGCCCAGGCTTCCAGCATGGCGAACAGTTGTTGGTTTTCGCGCTGCGCTGCGGCCGCGCCGGCGAAATCCAGCCGTTCGATGCGGTTGGCGGCGGCGAGCCGCCACAACTCCTGCAACATTTCCAGTCGCTGTGTCTCGGCCGCGTCGTCTTCCAACTGGCGCACCGCCCAGCCTAGTCGTCCATTGCACAGCCGCGCCAACAGCTCGGCGCGTTCGGCCGCGAGGCCCCATCCCGCCTGCAATGCGGCCTTCGCTTTCGCAACGGGGAGAGGGCGCAGTTCGATGACCTCACACCGGCTGATAATCGTCGGCAGCAAGCTCGCCCGGTCGACCGCGGTCAAGCAGATCATCACGCTATCCGGCGGCTCCTCCAGCGTTTTGAGCAGTTTGTTGGAGAAGCTGTCATTGGCGCGATGTGCGTCCTGGATGGCAAACACCCGGTAGCGGCCCTCGACCGGGCTCAGGGCCGCATCGTGGATCACCTCGCCGGCTTGCTCGACCCGCAGCATTCCGCCTGCCCGGTCGATTTCTCCATTCGTAGCGGTCGGCTGGACCAACCGAAAATCCGGGTGGTTGCCGTTGCTCATCAACCGGCAAGAGCGACACTGTCCGCACGGTCGCGCGCGTGCGCCGGTGCACAACAGCGCCTGGGCGAAGGCGCGCACGAGCGTGCTTTTGCCCACCTGCGGCGGTCCGACGAACAGATAGGCGTGGCGCGGCCCGCGTCCGGCGCCGTCCGGCCCCGCTTCGAGCACGCGTTGCAGATATTCTATGGCCCACTCATGGCCGTATACGGGCCACGAGGCGTGCGTTGGGTTGCGTTCTGCGGGGAGTTGTATACCGGACATGGTGCGGTTGATTGTAGCATACAGCCCAATCCGCCCACAAATGAACTTATGCAAAC
>CAYXRG010000134.1:0-5177 GCA_964467575.1 uncultured Caldilineaceae bacterium
TTCTCGATCATCTGGCCGGCCTGGGCCAGCGACAACCCGGCGCGCAGGACCTCCACATCGTCCGCGTCGAGGTTAGCCCACTCGGCAACGATAGCGGCCCGCTCCTCGATAGGTTTGCGGTAAAAGCCGGCCAACCGGGACGATCGGGAAGAATCTACGGGGTGCAACGAACTGTCCATCGCTTGCTCAAAGGAAGGGACATGGGGGCGCGTCGCCCTAGCTGCTGAAGGCGAGCAGCGCCTGGCTCAACGGCCCGTCCAGGATCTGCGGCGCAATCGCCAGGCTCGCCGACAGCAGGAGGACGACCAGCGCCAATGCAACGTTGACCGCGTGCTCGCGCAGCATGGCGCGGTCCAAGAGCGGCCCGTAGAGCAAGCGGGCAAGGCGCACGAAACCCAGGATGGCGCCGCCGGAGGCGAGCAGCACGACCGCAGCCGGACGCCAGTCGGTCTCCGCCACGATCTGCAAGGCCGCCCAATGCCCGGTGAACCCGGCGCTAAGCGGGAAACCGGCCAAACCAAGCCCGCCCAACAGGAAAGCGGCGCTGTTCCACGGCATCCGGCTGCCGGCCCCCTGCAACCGGTCCATGTGCAGCCCGCCTACACGGTCTTCGAGGACGGACATGCCCACCGCCGCGGTCAAAAGGCTCACCCCGCGCAGGCCGAAAAGAAACAAAACCAGCGGCCAGCTACGCGTCCCCGGCACAGCCAGGACGAGGATAATCAGCCCCCAGTCGTGCAACGCGGTATAGCCCAGCAGCCGCCCTGCGTGGCTGGTCCCCGCGGCGGCAAACCCGCCCCATACGGCCGTAATCAGCCCTGCCCATGTCAGCCACACGCCCAGAGGCGCCAATTGCGTCGTGAACTCGAACGTGGTCACCGTGCGAAATAGCAAGTGAAGAACCGCTAATTGGTAGAACAAATTGAGCGTGACGGCCACAATCGGCGGCGCAGTTTGGGCGGTGGCGGGCTGTGCGCCGTGCAAGGGAACCGGAACCAGCATAATGATCAACCCCAACGCCATCAACTGAGCCGCCACGAAGGCCGGAGACACGTCCTGGGGGTTGAGCGGCATCTGCTCAATGAAATGCGAAGCGACCAGGAACAGCGGAAAGGCGAAAATCTGTGGAATGAAACTGCGCAACGGGCCGGCGGGATTGGCGAGCCGTCCGGCCTGCAAGATAAAGGCGCCGGCCACGCTCAACCCAGCCAGCAACAGAGGCGTAATCAAGGGCGGGGCAAGCGGACCGATCGTCAACAGCGCCACGACGGCATACCCCGCCAGCAGAGCGAACATGAACGGCACGAAACTGCGCCCCTGGCTGACGGACGCAGCCAGCGTAAAGGTCGCCGCCGCCAGCCATAAGCTCGCCACTAGTATCGGCAGGGCGCCTGGCTCCAGTCGCAACGAAAAGCCGATGCGCTCGAAAGGAGCCGACATATCTACGGCGAAGCGCGCCAAGACCAGCCGGCGCACCGGCGCGTTGAAGTCGGTCTGCCAGAGCCACATCGCCCACGCCGCGGCATAGACCGCGCCCAGCAGCGCCGTGGTTCGCTCCCAGCCGCGCAGCAGATAGGTGACGGCGGATGCCGCGATCAGGCCGCCTACCAAGAGCGCCGGAAGACTGACGACGACGGGTTCGGCGTTCATGGCGTTCGCGTCCGCGTCGTTGGCGCGCCGCCCGCCGTCATATCGGGCATCCGTGCATATTGCGAACGGGCAGACGAACCGCGCAGCCGCGCCAGCCGCTCACGCAGCGACGTCACGGGCACGCGCTCACGCGTCGTTTCCAGATCGCGACCTTCCGGGAAGGAGATGTCGGTCAGCGTCTCGTGCGCAAGTGACTGCGGAGCCTGCTCGACCAGCATCAGATAACTGCATGCCAGCGCCGCCAGCAACTGCAAGATGCCGATCAGCGCCACCAGAGCAGGGATGCCGATCAGCGCCGCCGCCGTCGCTTGCACCGGCACGAACCAAAACAGCAGGCCAACCGCCGTGAAGAACGGGTTTGCCCCTAGGCCGAGCGTCAACACCGCGCAGACCGCCAGCCACACAAAGAAGCTGGAGACATCCGGGCCGAAGTTGAGGAAATCGGGCCTGACTTCGAGCAACTCCCAGGCGCCGGCGAAAAACGCGACCGCAACAAGACGCAGGAGATAGGTCCCCGACTGCTGCGCCGAGGAACTGTGTCGCATCGTCTGTGCCGCCGAAAGGGCCAAGATTGCGCAGGCCAGAACCATCACTGCGATCTGGATCAGCGCCCATTGGCCCGGCACGGCTAGAAGGTTGACGGACAACACGGCGACCGCGCTCTGCACAACCAGCAAGGCTGCCAGCGAAGCCCGCCAGTCCCAGAGGATAATGCTCATGGCCGCGACGACGCCCGTAAAAGTCAGCCCTGCCGGCGTAGACAAAGCGCTCAAGGCATCAAACATCTCTGCCACCCGTGATTCTTCGTGCCCATCATCGTACGAGCAAATAGCCTAAGAGGATAAAGACCATCACCCAACCGAAGTAACCTGCGCCTTCTATGGCTGTCAGCGCAGCGCCCCACGCGTCGCTGGCGCGATTGAACCCCCACCAGGAGAGGCGAAAAAGCCACTCTAAACGCGCCATCCTGCCCAACTTGTCCAGCATACCGCCGAAGGCTTGCCACAACGCCGGCCGCGCCGCCACCAGCCCGATGCCCAACAGAAGCGGCGCCGCCACAGCGATCCACACCGGCAGTTCCGCCACCACGCTTGGCGGGTTGCCGAGCAGCGGCGGGATCGCGCCCTCCATGCTCGCCAGGCTGGCTACAGCACGCGGGAAAAAGCCGATGATGCTCAACGGTGCGCCCAACGCCACCGTCGCGACCAGCAGTCGACCGACTACGCCGGGCTGCCACTCGCCGCGCTGCTGCGGTTCGTCGCTGCGCCAACTGCGCAACAGCGCGGCGATCTGGATCGACTGCGCCACGACAAACGCCCCGAACAAGCCCAAAAAAAGCGGCCCCGCCGTCAACATGCGCGCGATCGCAGGCTGTGTCAGAAAGCCGGGCGTAAACGGTACGCCCGCCAACGCCAGCGCCCCGACACTCACCGGAATCTGCCATCCCCAGGTCTGGTAAACCCGTTCGCCCACCAGCCATAGCGCCCCGCCTAAAGCAAACGCGGTCGTAGGCCAGATCAACCCTTCCGGCCCGCGATTATAGGCAAGCGCGCCGGCCAAAGCCGCCACACCTGCCGACGTAATCAGCACGAAGGTGGTATGGTTAGGCTGGTCGCGCGCCGTCCATGCCGCCAGCGCGCTGCCCAATAACGAAAGGCAGAGGATCGCCAGGATGTCCGGCTGCAACAGGATGTAGTCGCGTCCCAACTCGACGCTCCAACCCAACAGCCACAGCCCGCACAACACCGGCGCCATGTGATCCAGCAGCCGCTCCGCCACATTAACCTGGGAGCGGTCTGCGGGCAGCAGCCACAGATGAAACGGATAGATGCCCGCCCGAATCAGCGCCGCCAACATCAGTAGACCGGCCGTCTCCGGCGGCAGCGTTCCTCCTTGCAGCGGCTGGCCGGGGCCGGTCGGGCCGGCAGGCAGCAGGCCCACCAGCAGCAGCAGCGCGCCGAGCAGGCTCAACCCGCGCGCCTGATAGCGCGGCGAGTGCAGCCCTTCCGCGCCATCCTCGCCCAACTCCGGCTGCAACGTTCCCCGCAAGAGGATGACCAGATCCAACACGACCCAGGTCATGATGGCGGTAAGCACATTGCCGCTGCCGACAAACAGCAGCCCGGCGGCCAGCACAGACAGGTGTACGGCCAGCGACATATGCGCCCGCCGCGGCGCCACAGCGGACCGCGGGCTATTCAGGTCCAGCAATATGCCGGCGCCGCCGATGAGAAGGAGCAGCCCGGAAATGTACCAGTTCCAGCCGTCGCCCACCCACAGCAGGTTGGCGCCGGTCTGCAATGGCGGCTGCCAGGGCCGGCTGTACGTGGGCACGACCGGCTCGACGCGCAACCCCAAGAACAGCCACGTCGCCAGGGCGACAAAAAAAAGCGCCAACCCGGTTAACCAGCCAGGCCGACGCACCCAGCGCCCGATGATGACTTCTGTGACCGCGCCGACCAGCAGCGCTAACGCCGGCCCGATCGGCGATAAAAATACGCGCAATATCCCAGACACAATGGCAAAGTCTAGCACAGATGGAGCGGCCTACCAAACAGGAGCGTCATTTCATCCGGGGCAAATCGACCCGTCATACCAGTTCGCCGCGCAGGACGGTAACCGCCCGCCCCCGCAGCAGCACGCGGTCGCCCGCCATGCGCACCTGCACCACGCCGCCGCGCGCAGAGGCCTGGTAGGCCGTCATTTCTTGCTTGCCCAGACGTTGCGCCCAGAAGGGCGCCAGCGAGCAATGCGCCGAGCCGGTCACCGGGTCCTCGTTGACGCCGACCGCGGGCCCAAAGAAGCGCGACACAAAATCGAAGTCCATCTGCTCGGCGAGGCTAGTGACGATCACCCCGCGCGCATCCGCCCGGCCCAGCGCAGCGAAATCGGGCGTGAGCGAACGCACTTCCTGCTCGCCGGCGACTTCGATCAGGTAGTCGAACTTAGTCCTGCCCACATAGAGCGGCGTCACGCCCAGCGCCTCGATCAACCCGGCAGGCGCTTCCGCGGCGGCAGGCGGCGTCGCCGGGAAATCCATCTCGATCCAGTCGCCCCGCTTCTCGGCGGTGAGCAGGCCGCTGCGCGTCTGGAAAAGCGCCGGCTCCGATGTCCACAAATAGCCCGATTCCCACAACACATGTGCGCTCGCTAACGTAGCGTGTCCGCACAGGTCCACCTCGACCGCAGGCGTAAACCAGCGCAGCCGGTAACCGTCGCCCTCGCGATAGAGAAACGCCGTCTCGGAAAGATTCATCTCCCGCGCCACATCCTGCATCCACGCCTCGTCGGCGGAACCGTCCAGCACACAGACGCCGGCCGGATTGCCGGCGAAAGGCCTATCGGTGAATGCGTCAACCTGATAGATATGCTGCGCCATCCGTTTTACTTATCCTTTCCGCCGTGAATGCAGGCTGCGCTTGGCCGCGGCCAGCCCCGTGCAAGTCATGTACTTGACGGTCCAAGTCATGTGCTTGACGGTCATTGTAGGGCTTTCCCAGGGCTGCGTCAACCGCACGGCCCTATTT
>CAYXRG010000135.1:0-1630 GCA_964467575.1 uncultured Caldilineaceae bacterium
CAGGGCCAAAAGCAGACCCAGTGCGAGCAACGGGCCAATGGTTCTTTTCTTGCGCATAAAACGGCGCTCCCGATCAAGATTCAAGGCGAATTGGGCAGGGCAGTCGATAGGCCAAGAACGGCAAGAAGAGCTTGAACAACGTCTGCCGTGTTTGCCGGCGGAGCGGCTGCGAAGCGTCAACCCTGACTTGCGCCCGTTTCCCCTGCCTGGCTGCAGCGTTTGTGACTCGAGTATAGCACATTGCCAATAGTACGTTCAAACCTTAGGCGAAGTTCCGCTCAGTCGCGTGTTCGCCGGCCGCGTGACTTGGGACGGGCGCTGCCGGGTTCGTCTGTGGGCCGTGCGCGGCGATAGCCGGGGATATCGAGCACACAGAACCGGCACCGCGTAACGTCGAACATGCGCGTGCGCAGCCACGGTTCGATTTCGTTGACGGCCTGGCTGGTGGTGATCACCGTGGGCAGCAGTGCGTTGTAACGGTAGTTCAGCAGTTGGAACAGCTTTTCCCTGGCCCAAGGCGTAGCGCTTTCTGTGCCCAGGTCGTCGAGAACGAGGCACGGGACGCGCCTGATCTCGTCGAAGCGACGGTCGTAGGGCGTGTTGGCATTAGGGCTGAAGGCGGCGCGCAGGTGGTCGAGCAGGTCAGGCACGACCACGAACATGACGTCATTAGGCGAGTTGGCGACCACGTAATTCGCGATCGCCGCGGCCAGGTGGGTCTTGCCGCTCCCGCTGCGACCGGATAACGCCAGCCACCCTTGGGGTTCGCGGGAATAGTCTTCACAGACGGTGAAGACGTCGCGCAGCGAGAGTTGCTCCTCGCCGGAGAGGTCTGAACGCCGGATATCGAAATTGGCGAACTGCTGGTCGCGATGGAAGCCGAGCGTACTCAACTCGCTCTGGACGGGGTTTTGGCCGCTGCGGAAATCCGGAGCGACGATGGCGTAATGGTTGACAATGCTGGGGTCTTGCAGCCGGCTGCGAATACGGGGATCGAGATCCTCCAGCCGCTGATTCGTGGTGATGACGGTAGCGAGCCGGGCATTGTAGCGGAAGTTGAGCAGTTGGAAGAGCTTCTCTTGTGCCCAGGGCGTACTGCTCTGGGCGCCCAAGTCATCCAAGACGAGCAGAGAGGCGGTGCGCACCTGCTCGAAAAGATTGTCATAGGTGATCGTGCTGTGCGGGTTGAAGGCGGCGCGCAAGTGGTCGAGCAGGTCGGGCACGACCATAAAGAGCGCCGCTTCGCCCATCGCTAGGCGAGCATTGGCGATGGCTGCGGCCAGGTGGGTCTTGCCGCAGCCGTAGACGCCGGTGAGCAACAGCCACCCGTCCGGCGACTGGGCGAAAAACATACAAGTTTCCAGGGCGCGCCGCAGGTTGTAGGCTTTGTCGGGGGGCAGGTGAGACGGCTCGGCGATGAAGGTGTCGAAGGTCAGCCGGGCGAGCGTGTCGAGATTGCTGAGCGTATGCAGCGCGGAAAGTCGGCGCTGCATACGCTCAGCTTGGCGACAGCGGCAAGGCAGTGCTTTGCCGAAATCGGGATGGCCGACCGGCACATCCGCCAAGATATAGCCTGTTCCGCCACAGATGGGACAGACGCCGGCGGCCTGGGAGCCGGGATTGGCCGCGG
>CAYXRG010000135.1:1730-4884 GCA_964467575.1 uncultured Caldilineaceae bacterium
GCGGCGCAGGCTGCACCGCCTCATCGTCGGGCGAGAAGGCGTCGGGCGAGGCGGGCATGTCTTCGCCTTGTTCGTCGAACAGGCCTGGGGGAGGCGCCGCCGGCTCGTCAGCCGACGATGAAGTCCGAGTATTCGTCGGGCTTGTAGTTCTTTCGCCGGCTGTCCGTAGAATGTCCGCCAGACTCTTCATATTGGTCTCCATCTCTGCCTTCTGTTTCCCAACGCCGGAGGATGTTCTGAATGTAGCGCAGGTGTCGCTTATTGCGACTGACTGCGATCTCGACCGCGTCGGCGATCCATTCGGGCGCGTAGGTCTTTTCCATATCGCGCAATTGGTCTGCGATCAGCGGGGTCAGCACGCCGATGTTCTGCTCGTATAGCTGGAAGATGTTGGAGCGTTTGACACGCAGGCGCGCCTCGTCAGGGATGACCGACTGGAGTTCGGCCACGCGCCCCTGGCGAACCATCGCCAGCGCCTGGCGTCCTTTGACGGTATTGAGAAAGTACCAGTCTTCCACCGTTTCCGCGGCATCGTCCGCGCCCGGTTCCGGGCCGGTGGCGATTTCCAGACGGAGGAGGGTGTTGCGGGCGACGCAACGCTCCAGCGCGTCTTCTAGGACGGCGAGCGGCGGGCGCAGGTCATTGTTCAGGTTCAGGCCGGCGAGCAGTACGGCGTCGCGGCGCAGATGGTCGCCGTGGATGTAGCGCAGGTCGCCGCTCTGCTCGTTGAGCAGCCAAAAGCAATGCAGCGTCAGCTTCAACTCCGGCAGGTCGTCGATCTGCGGGAGCAGGTCCGAGAAGAACAGGTCCGGGACGATGACCGGCTTCATTTTGGCGTCGGGGAAGCCGATGAAGCCTGTGGTATTGGGCGTCATAGTTGCTGCTCTCAGCGCCGGCTAAGGCGGCGCGTCTAATAATCCAGCGCGGTGCGCTGAATCTCCAGGTCGCGAAATTGGGTAAGCTCCTTGCGGAAGAACAGGCTGACCGTACCCGTCGAGCCGTGACGATGTTTGGCGACGAGCACATCGGCGATGTTCTGCCGGTCGGTGTCTTCGACGTAGTAATCTTCGCGGTAGATAAATAATACCACATCCGCGTCTTGTTCGATGCTGCCGGACTCGCGCAGGTCGGAGAGCATGGGGCGTTTGTCGGCGCGACTTTCCACGGCGCGGCTGAGTTGGCTAAGGGCGATGACAGGAACGTTCAACTCGCGGGCTAGGGCCTTGAGCGAGCGGCTGATGTAGCTGATCTCCTGCTGGCGGTTTTCGGGGCGCGAGCCGGACTGGCCGCTCATGAGTTGCATGTAGTCGATCAGGATCAGGTCGATGCCGTGTTCGGCATAGAGCCGCCGCGCCTTGGTGCGAATTTCGGTGACGCTGGCGGCGGGCGTATCGTCGATGAAGATCGAGGTGGCGGATAATTGGTTGGCGGCCTCCATGAGGATGGTCCACTCCTCCTCCGCCACATCGCCCAGACGCAGGCGGTGGCTGTCGATGCCGGTCTCCATCGAGAGCAGGCGTTGGACGAGCTGTTCGTTGCTCATTTCCAAGCTGAAGACGGCGACGTGGGCGTTATAGTGGCGCGCGGCGTTTTGCGCAACGCTGAGGCCCAAAGAGGTCTTGCCCATGCCGGGGCGTCCGGCCAGGATGATGAGGTCGCTCTGCTGGAAGCCGCCCAACAGCTTGTCGAGCATGGTGAAGCCGGTAGGGACGCCCATCAGGTGATCGCGGTTGCGGGTGAGGAAGCCGATGCGCTCGACGACGTCGGTCATGATGGCGCGGATGGGGACGAGGTCGCGATGGATGCGACTTTCGCTCACGCCGAAGATGATTTGCTCGGCGCGGTCCACGACTTCATCGACGTCTTGGCTTTCGTCATAGGCCAGCTCGGCCACTTTGCCGGCGGCGGAGATGAGGCGGCGCAGCACCGCGGTGCGCTCGACGATGCGGGCGTAGTGGTCCACGTAGACTGCGGTCGGCGAGGCGGCGATCAGGTCGGTGATGTAGGCGGGGCCGCCGACCTCTTCGAGATGGCCGTTGCGCTCCAGCTCGTCGACCAGGGTGACGAAGTCGACCGGCTCGTGGCGCTCATTCAGGCTGAAGATGGCCTCGTAGATCAGCCCGTGGCGCGGCCGGTAGAAGTCGGCGCTGCGCAGGAAGTTCGCCACCTTGATGATGGCGTCCGGGTCGATGAGGAGCGCGCCGAGCACGGCGCGTTCGGCCTCGTAGTTGGAGGGAATGTTTTTGGCCGGAGCGTCAAAAGGCTCGCGTGCGCCGTTCTCGTACTCGATGTCCATCATGGTTCCGTCGCGGCTTCCTGTGCATAAATCTGTGGAAAAGGCGTGTAAAGCCTGGGGAAAAGCTCCTTTAGCGTAAAAACGGCGAAGCTGCGCCCAGGCAGCCCCGCCGTTCATCAAGCTGAACAGGATGGCAGAATAGATTAGTTACCCAGCAGGTTATCCAGGTCTAAACCTTCCACGAAATCGGTGAAGACGCCGAGATCTTCGTCGTGCGCTTGCTCGCCTTCTTCGGCGGGCGCATCCAGGCCCTCGTCGGTTGCGCCTTGCGCCAAGCTGATCTCCTCTTCCGGCAGCAGGCCGGCCTGGTCCATCACTTCTTCGGCCACAAAGATGGGTGCGCTAACACGCACGCTGAGCGCAATGGCGTCGCTCGGACGGCTGTCGATTTCGATGGTGTCGCCGTCGACGTCGAGCACGATCTGCGCGAAGTAGGTGTTTTTCTCTAGTCCATTGATGAGGATATGCAGCACCTCGCCGCCCAGCGTTTCGATTACGGTCTTGAGCAGGTCGTGGGTAAGGGGCCGGGGGGCGTCGATGCCCTGGAGCTGCAACGTGATGGCGTCCGCCTCGAAAGGGCCGATCCAGATCGGCAGAAAACGGCTCCCGTTCTCCTCTTTGAGGACGACGATGCGATGTTGTGACATCAGACTGACGCGGATGCTGTCAATTGTCACTTCGATCATTCTGTACACTCTCCTGCTGCACTCTCTCCGTTTGGTCGTGGTCGCTTGCCAGTGTTGCAGGGGGGAAAAAGCAAGCGTCCACAGGCCGGTCGGAGGGAGGCGCTCCTATCCGCCAACGCGTGTGGATTATAGCATAGGTTCATGGGCGTGCCAAGTAATTTTCGCCCGTCCG
>CAYXRG010000136.1:0-4525 GCA_964467575.1 uncultured Caldilineaceae bacterium
TGATCCGACATGGCGTGCCCAGATTGCCCCGTCTGCGTCACCGTCTGGGCGCGTTCCCACTCCCCTACGTCGTATACCTGACGATACACCGCGGCCACGTTAACCAAGCCCGGCGGCAAAACCGGCGCGTAGCTAGTCTGGTTCGGCGTAGTCATGTCACCCCCCACCGGGAAAGGACCGCGGTTGAAGAACGTTCGCAAGATCCGCGCTCCGCCCAATGGATGCACATAACGCACCTGATGCGCCCGCCCCCAATCCCACCGGCGCGCATTATCGCCGTACTCGCTGCGGATCTGGCGCACCGCACGCGCCAACGCGCTGCGTAAGAGCGCGTCGCGCGATCTTGGCTGGCCGTTCGCGTCCACGCCGTACCACACCGACTCCGCCTCCGTGTCCAGCAACTCCAACAATCGAGTCGAGGCGCGCAAACGAAAACCGTGGATCGTAAAAAGGGGCGTTCTGCTGGTTCCCAGATAGCCGTCACTTGCCGGCCCCAGCGCATTGCCAAACGTCATATCCAGCAGGTGCAGCCAACAGTAGTGGTAAATCAACGCCGCTGGGCTGTCTGCGTCCATGCGGTAATCCCAACGCCGCAGATGCCCGGCTGCAACCTTCTCAAACGAATCGGCAGGCTCCAGGCGGCCGAAGTATGGCCCCAATCGCGCGGCGAACTTGCTCGTCGTATCCAGTTGGATTTCGGCCATATCACGCAGGCTGTGGCGGTCCTTCTCCGCAATCATCTCCTCGATGCGCGCAGCGCGCCAGCCCGGCGCATACTCAATCCCCAGGAAATGCGCATAATCATCGCCCGTGATCTTGTTATTAGCCGTCACAATCGCGCCTGAGGGCGGGTTATAAAAACGCGGCAGCGCAGCGTCCGGGACATAACCGTCCCATTCGTGCTGGCCGTCCCAACCCGGCGACGGCGTCAAGCCCAAATTGTGCGTTCGATTAGGCAGTCGCCCAGCCAACACATAACCGATATTCCCGTCCACATCTGCAAAGGTCACGTTCTGCGGAGGATCCGACCACTCAGCTAGTGAAGCCTGAAACGTCTCCCAGTCAGAAGCTCGGTTCAGCGCCAACACAGCCCCTAGTGTATTGCCCGGGGCATGGCCCGTCCACTTGAGAGCGAATGCTAGTTCGCCATTCACTGAGCGTTGCGTTTCACCGGCCAAGTTGTCGACAATCGGCCCATGCCGCGTTACCAGAACGCGCTCTACATGCGGCAACTCAGCGCCGCGCACCGCAATCGACTCCTCCGCGACCTCAGCCCGCTCCCATCGCCCTTCATACTCAAACAACTCGGCATCATCCGCGTGCCTCCGCTCCACAAACAGGTCTTGCACATCACACAGCGCAGCGGTCATGCCCCAGGCGATCCGCTGGTTGTGGCCAAGCATCACACCGGGGATCCCAGGCAAGGTTGCGCCGCTGACCTCGTATCCCGGCGAAGATAGATGCGCCTCATACCAGGGGCTTGGAACCTGCACCGCCATATGCGGGTCGCAACACAGCAGCGAACGGCGCGTCGCGCTGCGCTTTGGGGCGAGCACCCAGCTATTGCTGCCCCGCGCCTCGCCTTCCATGCCAAACCATTTCTTCAACCCGTCATACTGGTTGAGCATCAGCCCTGCCGTCTGCAACAGACGAGTCGCCTTCGTCTCGCCTAGCGCCTCGAGTATAATCGAAGTCTCCGCCGGATAATCCGGCTCCAGATCCGCCGCACGTATTGCGCCCACCCGTTGTAGCAGTTGTAGGCGCACCAGTTCGCTCTCCCAATTGACGCTCATGCTCCACGCCATCATCTTGCCGCACGCCAGCGCGTCCGCCGCGGTCCAGGGCGCCGGAGCCAGACGCAACAGGTTGAACTCCGCCGCTAGCCGGCCCGGATGATCGTCGATGAAGGCGTTCACCCCTTCCACATACCAGTCGACGACCTGGCGCGTTGCCGCATCCAGCGCCTCAAGCTCTTTCTCTGCCGCGCGCCGAAATCCCACTATGCGGCTGAAGCGGTCGGCATCGAGCGCGGCGGAGCCGAAAGCCTCGGCTAACTCACCCTTAGCGGTGCGCCGATTTTGCTCCATCTGCCACAGCCTATCCTGTGCGTGTGTAAATCCCAACGCCCGGAACAGGTCTGCATCGCTCTCTGCATAGATGTGCGGGATGCCGTACCGGTCACGCAGCACCTCGACAGTCCCAGCAAGGCAGTCAAGGCGCAATTCTCCATCAAGCATTGGCATCGGGCGTTGCACGCGCCGCCAATAGACGTAGAAAAATAGCCCCGCCACAGCCAAGCCGGCTATGACGATGAGCAATACTATGGGAAGAAACGTGGCAGTGTACATCATTCTCGCGGGGTGTTGTGGGATGGCGGTTCGACGCGGCGGGCTGCACACGCATCTCCAGCCCGCCGTCTCACCACTTATAACACACTCTTAAAATTCGCACAGAATCGCCATATCGATTAGCATCCTAATCCAACGTGATATTCCACAGCAACTCTCTGGGAGACGGCGCAAGATGTTCGATAAGCGCAATCAGCAAGTTGTCATTGGTCTGACATCCGCCCACGGCGATCAGACATGGCTCAACAAGAACAGCCGCAATTATTTGAATGTGTTAGCGAACGCCGGCGTGAATGTAGTAGTCCTTGCGCCCGACACCCCCGCCGTCTTATCCGATGGCGCCGTCTATACGCCGGACGCATCCGGTCGCATGCCCTCTGCGGTGTTGGACCACTTGTCAGGTCTCGTGGCGTCAGGGGGCGGCGACGTTCACCCTCAGCATTTCGGCCAGGAACTAGATGGTGCAGAACCAGATCACATCAGCCTTGAGCGCGATGAACTGGAACTGAACCTGTTGCACGCCGCGCTTGAGCGAGACCTGCCGATCTTCGGCATCTGTCGCGGCGCTCAAGTGCTCAACGTAGCGGCCGGCGGAAGCCTGCGCCAGCACCTTGACGGCCATCGCTCGCCTGATGGCCAAACCGCCTATCACTTGGTGGATATTCTCCCCGCCACCGGTTTTAGGCGCATCATCGGCGCAACGAGCATGGTTGTCAACACCTTCCACCATCAGGGTATCAGTCATGACGACCTTGCGCCCGGCTTCACCGTTGCGGGACAGGCCGATCCGGACAACTGGCTGATCGAAGCCTATGAAAGCCCCCGCCATCGCTGGGTGCGTGGCGTTCAATGGCATCCTGAGCGCATCTTCGAGCTCGAACCTAGCCATCTACTGCTGTGGAATAGCTTCCTCTGCGCTTGCCGCGAGATATATACCAACGGACGCCAATGAAAACAAGCCTCTTCGACTACAGCCTGCCCGCGTCCTTCATCGCTCAACAGCCCGCCGAACCGCGCGATAGCAGCCGTCTGCTCGTCCTAGATCGCTCCTCCGGCGCTATCGAACATCGTCGCTTCTCGGATATTGGCGAATATCTCCGCAGCGGCGATCTCCTGATCGCCAATGACAGTCGCGTCATTCCAGCCAGGTTGCATGCGCGCAAACCTACAGGCGGCAAGATAGAAGTTTTCCTGCTCCGCCGGCTAGATCAGAGCGGCGAAACTTGGGAATGCCTAGTCAAAGGTCGCGGCTTGACTGAAGGCTCGCAGCTATTTGTTGAAGCCGGCGAAAAGCGCGATAGCATTCCCGCGCTCGTCACCGGCGTGGACGAGACCGGCATTCGCACAGTCCGCTTTTCCGTCCCCCTGCTCGAAAAACTCCAAGAGCTTGGCGAGATACCTCTTCCGCCGTACATCACCGAATATGCCGGAGACCGCGAACGCTATCAGACCGTCTTCAGTCGCCAAGAGGGCAGCGTCGCCGCGCCGACCGCCGGGCTGCACTTCACGCCGGAACTGCTCATTGACCTGCGCCGTACCGGCGTGCAATTCGACATGGTTACGCTGCATGTCGGCCTCGACACCTTCCAACCGGTCGCCAGCGAAGACATCGAAGACCACGCGATCCATACGGAATGGGCGGAACTGCCGCGTGATGTGGCGCGTCGCATCAACGATGTCACCCTCCAGGGCGGGCGCATCGTCGCCGTCGGCACCACGTCAGTGCGCACCCTTGAATGGAGTTCCACAGGCGCACAGGGCATCGATCCCTATGACGCCCAGGCCTGTCCCTGGCAGCGCACAGCCGCCTTCGCCGGACCGGTAGACCTGTTCATTCGACCGGGATACCGTTTCCGTGCCGTGGATGTGCTGATCACCAACTTCCACCTGCCCCGCTCGAGCTTGCTCATGCTGGTCAGCGCCTTCGTCGCCCAAGCGCATCCACAGGACATTGACGCGGGTCGCCGCATCCTCCTTCAAACTTACGAGGAGGCCAAGCGCGAGGGCTATCGCTTCTTCAGCTTCGGCGACGCCATGCTCATCATATGAGCGCTGGCTTGCGCTACACAGGCAGTATGGGTTGGTTCGGGAATTGTTTGGGGACGAACGCTTCGTGCTAGGTGTGGGTGAGGGACGAAAAAACGGCGAGAGGGATGGGTTGGCGATGGCCTACTCTC
>CAYXRG010000137.1:0-4466 GCA_964467575.1 uncultured Caldilineaceae bacterium
GAGAGAGCAAGCATGACCGAGAAAATTCGCACCGCCCTGGTTGGTTGCGGCAAGGTCGGGCATACGCACGCCCAGGCCTTAAAAGCGCTGCCGCACTCGGAGTTCGTGGCGGCTTTTGACGTGGACCAAAGCCGGGCGGACGCGTTCGCCAAGAGCTACGGCGTACGCGGTTATGCGGATCTGGCGCAGATGATCGACGACGCCGGCGTGCAGATGATCTCGATCTGTACGCCGCACCCGACCCACGCCGGCGTGATCGCGGCTGCGGCGCAAAAGGGCGTGCATTCGTTGGTAGAGAAGCCCCTCGCTTCGGACTTGGCCGACGCCGACCGGGCCATCGACGCCTGCCGCGCGGCAGGCGTCAAGCTGGGCGTGGTCAGCCAGCGCCGCCTCTACCCGCCCGTGGCGCGCATGGCCGAGGCCATCCGCGCCGGCAGGATCGGCAAGCCGGCGCTGGGCACGCTGGTGGTCATGGGCTGGCGCGACGAGGCCTATTACCGCTCGGATGCATGGCGCGGGCGCTGGGATGCCGAGGGCGGCGGCGTGCTCGTCAACCAGACGCCGCACCAACTCGACATGCTGCAATGGCTGATGGGCTCGGAGATCGACGAACTGTTTGGCTATTGGGACAATGTGAACCATCCGTTTATCGAGGTGGAGGACACGGCGATCGCGGTGTTGCGCTTTAGGAGCGGCGCGCTGGGCCAGATCTTGGTGAGCAACTCGCAGAAGCCGGGGCTGTACGGCAAGGTCCACATCCACGGTACAAACGGCGCGTCGGTCGGCGCACAGACGGAGGGCGGTTCGCCCTTCATTGCCGGCGTCACCACCGAGGTGGAGCCGCCGGTCAACGACATCTGGAGCGTTCCCGGCGAGGAGCATCTGCTGCCCGTATGGCAGGAGGAGGACCGCGCCACGGCCAAGCGGCTGGACCCCATGTCCTATTATCACAAGCTGCAGATCGAGGATTTCTTGGACGCAGTGATCGAGGACCGGGAGCCTTTGGTCACCGGCGAGGAAGGGCGCAAGGTGGTGGAGATGTTCTCGGCCATCTATCGCTCGCAGCGCGACGGCGCGCCGGTGAAGTTCCCGCTGGCTGTGGAGACGGGCCGCGACGACTACGATGGCCGGCTGAGTTATACGCCCTGGAGCCGGCGAACGTAGACCGGCGGCAGGTTGCCGAGTCAATCTACACCCCGGAACCGGCAATCTTTCTATAGAGCGTCACGGTCTCGGCGGCGATGCGCGCCATGGTGTAGCGCTCCAGCACGCGGGCGCGGCCCGCCTGGCCTAGGCGCGCTCGTTCCGCCGGGTCGTCGTGCAGCCGCTGGAGGTGCGAGCACAGCGCTGCCGCATCGCCCTCTGGGAAGACCAGGCCGGCCTCGCCGATCACGTGGGGGATTTCGCCGGAGTCGCTGCCGATCACGGGCACGGCGCAGGCCATCGCCTCGATCAGCACGCGGCCGAACTGCTCTTTCCAGGCGGGGGTGGTGCGGCTGGGCACGGCCAGCGCGTCGAGGCGGCGATAGAAGCCGGGCATCTGTGCGCTAGGGAGCCGACCTGTCCAGTGTACCTTGCCGGCGACGTCCAACTCGGCAGCCAGTTGTTGCAGCGTGTCATACTCGTCGCCGCTGCCCGCCAGGTGCAGCCGCCAATCCCCGCGCAGCCCGGCGCAGGCGCGCAGCAGCAGGTCTACCCCTTTTTCGGGCAGCAACCCTCCGGCGTAACCGATGCAGAACGGGACGGGGGATGCCGGCGCAGCGGCAGCCGCAGGCGGCTTCGGCGCGAAGATTTCCGGGTCGACGCCGAACTGGGGCAGCACCGCAATCGGCGCGGCGCAGCCTTTGCGGCGCAACACCGCGGCTGCGTCCTCGCTGCCGGCGAGGGCCAGCGCAGCGCGGCGGTAGTTGTCCTGCTCGAAGCGGCGGAAAGGCTGCGGATAGGTGCGGCAGATGTTCTGCCAGGTGAAGAAGAGGGAAGGGATGCCGCGGCGCTGTGCGGCGCGCAGGGCGAGCCATGTCGCCAGGTTGTACGGCTCCTCGTCCATGTGCAGCACGTCGGGCCGGATGCGGTCTAGTTCGCGGCCGAGGGCGGGATAGAAGTGCAGATGGAAGTTGCCGTTGAAGCGCACGGGCGCGATGCGCAGCGTGTAGCCCGCGGTATGGGCGCGCTCCGCCTGTTGGCGGCCGCGGCGGTCGCCCCAATAGGGCGGGATCAGCACGGTCAGTTCGATGCCGCGGCTTGCGATTTCTTCGGCCTTGCGCTGGTAGGCGCCGGTCGCCAACGCCTTGCTCACCATCATAACGCGCATAGAGGGTGGTCGCTCACGTTCTCGGCTGGCGCAGCGGCGGCTGTTGGCCCTGGTTGGCGATGATTAGATCGAGCGTCAGTTCGGCGTGCCCTTTGTGTTCGGCGGCATGGCGGGCAGCGAAGAGCAGGACCTCGCGTCCCGTCATGTTCTCCTGGCGAAACGGTCGTTCCTGGTCGAGCGCGCCATCCGGCAGGCGGCTGAAGCTTTCTTGAACGCGGTTTTGCAATGCCCGCCATTTTTCTTGCAGCGGCTCCACTGCGGCGCCTTCCGCGACGAACTCGGCGGCGCGCCGGCGGTTCACATCCATGCCGCAGAGTCCTTGCAAGACCAGATATTCAGTCGAGCCGAGCGCGTGTGTGGCCAGTGCGTAGAGGGTGTTGGCCGTTTCGCCTGGCCGCCAGTTGCGCCATTCCGCCGGCGCCTGCTCTAGGCAGCCCAGAATCTCGTCGACTGATTTGGCGATGGCGCGCCAGAAGGCGTCCAGTTCCCGTTGTTGTGACATAGACATGGCCTTTCTTTGATCACCTACCGATCTGCCGGATGCGAGCACGGCGGGTCCGGATCTGTATTGTAACATGGCGACCTGTCCGGATTGGCCGTTCAGGAGTGTCGCGCGCGTGATATAATGGTAACAGGCTCGCCGCAGACTCGGTGGCGAAGTTGATCTATGCCGATCCGTGTCTGTCGTCGCCCGCCACCAACGGGCGTCTCCCCATTGCGCGATCTCCTCACAGCCCGTTAGCGTTTGCCGGCGCCTTTCTCCAACAGTACAGGAGGTTCTGAGCATGACCGGTGCATCCCGTCACCCGTTCGAGGTGGGCAGGCAGTATCGAAATGAGCATGGCGCGTACACGGTGGTGCGCATCCAGGAGTCAGACATGGTCATCCGCTATGCAGACGGCCGTACCCTTGTCTCGCCGATTGCACTCCAAGCGCGCATTTGGGAACGCATCTGCGAGGAAGAGGCGCTGGCTGCAGCGGAGAAGTCGGCGCGGGCGTCATCTCGCGGGCGGTCGCGCACCTCGAGCCGGATGCGGCTTGGCCGCGATTTCCAGGGGCTCAATGAGGCGGACTTCGATCAGGATGTGACGGGGACCTCGTGGCGACGGCGTCCTGAACTTGGGGGGTTGCTGGCCGGGCGTCTTGCCGCGCTGAGCGGCCAGCCTTTCGAGTCGCATGCCGTGTACAGGCGTTCGGAAGTGTATATCGCGCTTCCCCAGTTTTTTACGCCGGGCGATTCCTTCAGAAGCGCCAAGTTCTTTTTTAGTCTCAATGAGCGCGAGACGTTTCATGGCTTCGTCATTGAGAAGTCGAACGAGTCCATGGACAGTTCGTGGGACTGGCCGCGGTGCATCGACGCGCTGCTGC
Source organism: uncultured Caldilineaceae bacterium (assembly GCA_964467575.1). Taxonomy (GTDB): domain Bacteria; phylum Chloroflexota; class Anaerolineae; order Caldilineales; family Caldilineaceae; genus JASGTU01. The sequence continues at coordinate 3,680 of CAYXRG010000137.1, forward strand.
ACGACAAGCGGCTGCAAGCGCAGGTCTTGGTTGCCATGCAGGCGAGCGATCTGGCGTGGGAGATCGATACGAGCGTGCCGCAAGAGGACAAAGCGCATACGGTGCGCACGGTGACGGCGAGCGATGAGACGCTGCGCTTGCGGACGGAGGACGGAGGCGCAACGCCGTTGAGCTGGCCGGACTTCGTCGCATTGTTGGAAGCCGTCCCATCGGATCAGTGGTGCGATCTATATTTGGCTGCGCACATGGCGAAGGCGCGCGCTATCGAACTGGGCGTCGAACTGGCGCAAGAGGTCGCCGCAATTTACTACGCGCTGCTGCCGCTCTACATGGCGGCTGTACGCGTGCGGGCGGCGGGGGAGTGAGGCTTCATGCGCGGTATTGGCAAGTTGACGCTCGACGCAGGGCGTGGTATCTTAACGGCGACCCGCCACGAAAGCGGTTTCGTAGCCATAAGTTGCCCGTTCAGCGTTCTCTTTTAACCCAATTTTGACCTTTTCCTTGTTGGATTAAGCGTAAGTTTGAACGGTGCGGGCTTGGCCATCCGAATCCACAGCGCCGATAGAGACGCATGAGATGCCAATTCCACACACGGCGTGAGGCTTCGGGTGCGTTGGTTGTTGTCGTCATGCGCGACGGGTCCCCTGACTGCCATCCCCATAACCGAATAAACAGGAGGTGATGCGACAATCACGTAGTCAATTACACAGGGACGTTGCTGGCAGGTCGCCGATCATAAATGGCCCCCCGAACTTGACGAGCATTTTTTGTGGTCTACATGCTTAGT
>CAYXRG010000138.1:0-4298 GCA_964467575.1 uncultured Caldilineaceae bacterium
TGAACACGCTGGCGCGTCTCTACCGCCACCCCGGCAACGGCGCTGAACTGCTCTCGCTGCAGAATGACGACGAGAACAAGGTGTTCGGCGTTTCCTTCCGCACGCCGCCGCAGGATTCGACCGGCATCGCACACATTTTGGAGCATGCCGTGCTGGGCGGGTCGGCCAAGTACCCGCTCAAAGAGCCTTTTGTGCAACTGCTCAAGGGTTCGCTCAAGACCTTCCTCAACGCCATGACCTACCCGGACCGTACCGTCTATCCCGTGGCGAGCCAGAACTTGCAGGACTTCTACAATCTGGTAGACGTGTACCTGGATGCGGTTTTCTTCCCGCTGATCACGCCGCAGCATCTGGCGCAGGAGGGCTGGCGCTACGATCTGGACGGTGAGGACGCGCCGTTGGTCTATAAGGGCGTCGTCTTTAACGAGATGAAGGGAGCGTACTCGTCGCCCGACAACCTGCTCTACCGGCTCAGCCAGCAGGCGATCTTCCCCGACAACGCCTACGGCTATGATTCCGGCGGCGACCCTGCGGTCATCCCGCAACTCACCTACGAGCAGTTCAAGGCTTTCCACGAGCAGCGCTACCACCCGTCCAACGCGTTTGTCTACTTCTATGGCGATGACCCGGAGGAAGAACGGCTGCGCATCGTCGACGCGGCGCTGCGACCGTTCAGCCGCGGGCCGGCGGACGCCGGCGTGACGCTGCAACCTCGCTTCGCACAGCCGCGGCGTTTGGTGCGCAGCTATGATGCGGCGGATGACGGCGCGGGCGCGAGCGGAAAGCGCGGCATGGTGCAGATGCGCTGGCTGCTGCCTGAGGCCGTGGACGAAGAACTGATGATGGGTTTGAGCCTGCTCTCGCATGCGCTGGTCGGGACGCAGGCCTCGCCGCTGCGCAAGCGGCTGATCGACTCGGGGCTGGGCGAGGACCTCACGGGCAGCGGTTTGAGCACGTCGCTGCGCCAGATGACGTTCGGCGTGGGCATGAAGGGGATTGACCCGGACAAGGCGGACGAGGTGGAGACGCTGATCCTCGCCACGCTGGAGGAGTTGAGCCGCGAAGGCATCGAGTCCGGTATGGTCGAGGCCTCATACAACACGCTGGAGTTCAGCCTGCGCGAGAACAACACAGGTTCCTATCCGCGCGGGCTAAGCCTGATGATGCGGGCGCTGCACGGCTGGCTCTACCTCGGTGATCCGATCCGTCCGCTCGGTTTCGAGGGGCCGTTGGCTGCGGTACGCCGCCAGCTGGACGAAGACCCCGCCTATTTGCGCGAGCTGATACGGTTACATTTGACGGAAAACCCTCATCGGGCGACGGTAATTCTGCGCCCGGAATCCGGTCTGCACCAGCGCATGGAGGAATCAGAACGGCAGAAACTGGATGAGGTGCGTCGCACGCTAGACGCCGAAGCCGTGCAGGTGATTATGGAGCAAAGCAGCGAGTTGCAGCGCCGCCAGGAAACGCCGGACCGGCCCGAAGACCTGGCGCGGCTGCCTTCGCTCGGCCTGGATGACCTGGACCGGCAGATCAAGACGATCCCTATCGAGGAAGAGACGCTGCACGACAGCCGCCTGTTCTATCACGATCTCTTCACCAACGGCATCGTCTATCTCGACCTGGGCTTCAACCTGCACGGCGTGCCCGCGGAGTTGCTGCCCTATGCCAAGCTTTTCGGCCGCGCCCTGGTGGAGATGGGCACGGAGACCGAGGATTACACGGCGCTGTCGCAGCGCATTGGCCGCACGACGGGCGGCATCTACCCCTCTACCTGGCTGTCGCCCATGCGTGACGATCCCGACGGCGCGGCGCGTCTCTTTGTGCACGCCAAGGCCGCCGTTCCCCGCGCCGAGGAGATGCTCGCCATCCTGAATGACATCCTCCTTACCGTCAAGTTGGACGATCCGGCGCGCTTCCGCCAGATCGTGCTGCGCGCCAAGGCGGGCATGGAGTCCGGTCTGGTTCCCGGCGGGCATTCGGTGGTGCAGAGCAGGATGCTGGCCGCGTACAGCAAGGCAGGCTGGGCAGCGGAGCAGATCGGCGGCGTCAGCTACTTACAGTTCCTGCGCCGGCTCGTGGACGAGATCGACACCGATTGGGACGCGGCGCTGGCCCGGCTGGAGCAGGTGCGCAGCATCATCGTTAACCGCGCGGGCATGGTCGCCAATGTGACGCTGGACGCGGCCAACTGGCGCGAGTTCGGGGGCGCGCTGGCGAGTTTCGTCGCCGGGCTGCCAAGCGCGAGCGCGCCGCCCGCAGACTGGAATCCCCCGCTCGACGGGCGCGACGAAGGGCTGACGTTGTCCTCGCAGGTGAACTTCGTAGGTAAGAGCGCCGACCTGTTTGCCGCGGGCTACGCGCCGCACGGCTCCATCAGCGTGATCACCAACGTTGTGCGCACCGGGTGGCTGTGGGATAAGGTGCGCGCCCAGGGCGGCGCCTATGGGGCTTTCTGCCGGTTTGGCCGCCATTCGGGCGTCTTCAGCTTCTCATCCTATCGCGACCCGAACCTGCTGCGTACGTTGGACGTGTATGACGAGACGGCGGCGTTCCTACGCAGCGCCGACCTCAGCCAGGATGAACTGGTCAAGAGTATCATCGGAGCTATCGGCGCGCTGGATGCCTATCAACTGCCCGACGCCAAGGGTTACACTTCGATGGTGCGCCGGCTGCTGGGTGAAACGGACGAGGAGCGGCAACTGTACCGGGACGAGGTGCTGGGGACCACGCTCGCCCATATCCACGGCTTTGCCGATGTGCTGGAGGCGGCGACGCGCGATGGGCGCATCGTCGTTTTGGGCGGCGAGGAGGCCGTGAACCGCGCCTCGGCAGAGCGCGGTCTCGGCCTCGAAATTGTGCGGGTGCTGTAGGGGGCGTGACGGCTCGGCGGCAGAGGCCCTGGCGCAAAAAACTCGCGCCTCGCTAAGGCTCGTTTCCGAATGACATACACATGGCGAATACGCCGCTCCATTCGCATGACTTGCAGCGGATATGCGATCTTAGGACGCACCGACTTCCGTGTCGCCGCCCTGCATGCGCCAGCGGGTGATGCCGCCTGTCAGGTTACGGGCGTCGAACCCTTGCTCGTTTAGGTAGGCCGTCACCCCGTAAGAGCGGTTGCCGTGCGCGCACATCACCACGATGGGGCGGTCTTTGGGCAGATCGGAAAGACGGTCGGGCAGCGAGTTCATGGGGATGTGCAGCGCGCCGGGCATGCGCATCTGCCGCCACTCGAACGGCTCGCGGATGTCCAGCACGAGCGGCGCGGGCTCGACGGCGAGGGCGGCCTCCAGGTAGGCCGCATCCATCTCCGGCACGTCCGGCTCCGGCTCGTCGTATCGCGCCATGTTGTCATGCATACTGGGTGCGGACGCAGGGTTGGTCCTTGCGCCGCCAAACATATTCTTGATCGCCTCCCACAGCCCCATTTGATCCTCTCCTCATTACCAGCGCTTTTTCGGCGCCGGATATCTGCAGCGGCAGCCGGTGCGCGGCCCGCAACGGCTGCGTTCGCAGCATAATCGTATCGCAGACCACTAGCCAAATCGCGCGGCACTCTGTTATACTGCGAGCGACAATGCTCAGGAGGCTATGGTGAACGCAAACTGGAGCAGGAACGCCTTCGTCTATTTGCTGATTTTGGTGGCGGGCGCGGCGCTTTTTTTCAATATTTACAAGCCGGATCAAGCGCCGCAGCAGATCAGCCTGAGCCAGTTGGCGACGGCGGTCAAAGCGGGGCAGGTTCAAGAGATCGTGGTCAAGGGCGCTGAGGTCGAGGTGATCCAGGATGCCTCGCAGCCGCCGGTGGTCACGCGCCGCGAGGCGAACACGCCGCTCACGGAGACGCTGATCGGGCTGGGCGTTGAGAGCGCTCAACTTGCCAGGGTCAAGATCACCTATGAGGCGCCGGGCAACACCGGCAATTGGCTGGCTCTTCTGGTGAACTTGTTGCCCATCCTCTTCATCGCCGGCCTTTTCTTTATCCTCTTCCGCCAGACGCAGGGCAGCAATAACCAGGCCATGTCGTTCGGCAAGAGTCGCGCCCGCCTCTTTACGGGCGATAAGCCAACCGTCACATTTGACGACGTAGCCGGTTCGGACGAGGCGAAGCAGGAACTTGAGGAGATCGTGGAGTTCCTCAAGGAACCGCAGAAGTTCGCCGCGCTCGGCGCGCGCATCCCCAAAGGCGTGCTGCTTGTCGGCCCGCCCGGTACCGGCAAGACGCTGATGGCGAAAGCCGTCTCCGGCGAGGCAGGCGTGCCCTTCTTCAGCATCTCCGGTTCCGAGTTCGTGGA
>CAYXRG010000139.1:0-4242 GCA_964467575.1 uncultured Caldilineaceae bacterium
CCTTTGACTCCTTCGTGAAAGGCGGAACGGTGAACGGAAAAACGGAAAACGGTGGTAAGTAAGAAACTTCTCAGCTTGTAGAGGCGGCATCTTTGCCGCCGGACGCGCCGCCCGTGCGCAAAGGATAGCGCCTCTACAGGCTGTCATGCCGAGCATCGCTAGAAACGGAGTTTCTCCGGAGAAACTTCGTTTCTTTTCTGATACTTCGCCCCCGCTCAGGGTGACAACCGGGCGGCGTCCGTTTCGTACTGGGCGAACATGCGCCGGGCCAGGGCTATGTCCTCCGGGATGGTGGACGTGTCCTCTTGGGGCGATAGCTCCACAGTGAGGAAGCCCTCGTAGCCCAGCGCCAACATGCGGTCGACGACGTGATGGTTGTCAGTTGTGCCCTGTCCGAAGCGCACGAACTCCTTGCGCCCGAAGCCGTTGTTTTCCTTGAGGTGGATGTGGTTGATGCGCAGCTCGAAGCGGTCGATCAGCGCGTCCATGTCCACTCCGGCGGCGTCGAAGTGGCCGGTGTCCAGGCAGATGCCCACGTGCGACGAGTCGATGACGTCGAAGATGCGGGCGTAGTCGTCAATGTTCTCCAGGTTGGCGCCTGCGTGGTTCTCCAGGCAGATGAGCACGTCCTTCTCCTCGGCGGAGGGCGCAACCTCCTGCAGGACGGTGATGATCGCCTCCAGCCCGCCTTCCTTGCCGCGCCCGGCGCCGGTGAAGGAGACGCGGCGGCAGCCGACTTCGAGGGCGGCGTCGAGGAAGCGCAGCTTGTGGGCCACGTCCTTGCTCAGCTCGCGCGGGTTGCCGGCGCCGAAGCCCATGCCGTGGATGCAGGCGGGCAGGATGTTGCGTTCGGCGCAGCGCTGTTTCAGCTCGCGCATCTTGGCCGGCGTGACCGCCGAGGGATACCAGGCGTTGAACTCGATGTAGCGGTAGCCGACTTCGGGCATGATGCGAAAGCTCTCGCGGAAGTCGTTGTCCTCGAAGCCGTCGCACGAAATGGTGGCGCAGGCCAGACCGATCATAGAGAATCCTTCCTTATAGAGGTGCATTTCACGCTTGGGGGCGGATTGTCATGCTGAGCGCCCCTTTGTCATGCTGTGCCCAGAGGGCTCCCAAGCGAAGCATCTCGCACCACACGCCCAGACCCTTTGCTCGGGAACCCTCTGGGTGCAGGGTGACAATTTGCGGCCCCTGTCACGCATCCCGGCCCTCTGCGGCGAGGAAGCCTTCGATGCACTGCGCAGCCACGCGCTGGTTGATCTCGTTGTTGACGGCGCGCACTTTGGCGGCCTCGCCGCTGCGGAGTGCGTTCAGGATAGCCGTATGGTCGACCACCGCCAGCCAATGGTCATAGTCCGGCAGCGTGACGGTGTGGTAGTGGAAGACAATCGAGCACTGTACGGCGATGTTCTGCCACATGAGCAGTAGCCGCCGGTTGCCCGATAGTTCGACTACCCGCTGATGAAAATCCATGTCCAGCTTGAATTTGCGCGGCACGTCCTCGGCAAGAATGGCCTCGCCCAGTTCGTCGATGCGCGCCTGCAGCTCGGCGAAGTCCGCCTCGCTGAGCCGGTCGATGATCAGGTCCGCGGCCAGGTTTTCCAGCCCGGAGCGGATGGCGAAGATCTCGGCGATCTCGGGCGGGGTGTACTTGGTCACGAACCAGCCGCGGTTGGGGAAGTACTGCACCAGGCCGTCACGCTCCAGCAGACCGAGCGCCTCGCGCAGCGGGGTGCGGCTGATGTTGAGCAGCGGCGTCAGTTCGCGCTCCTGGATGTGGTCGCCCGGCTTGAGGGTGCGCTCGAAGATGGCCTGGCGGATCTGGCTATAGACCTGTTCGCGCAGCGTGACCGGCTTGACGCGCGACATGGCTTGTTGCAGCGATGTGTTGGTTGCGTCCGTCATAGGCGTTCCTATCGGCTTTCCCGGCCTTATTCGGCCTGGGTGAAGTCGGGCAGGCGCACGATGGCCCCGCCTTCCTGGGCTGATTGGTGGGCGCAGATGCCGACGCAGGTCCAGTTGGCGCTGGCGGCGGCGTCGGGCCAAGGGGCCTTGTCCTCGACCAGCGCCGAAACAAAGGCATGCACCAGGTGCGGGTGCGAGCCGCCATGCCCGCCGCCTTGGATGAAGGAAAGATGGCCTGCATCCTGGATGGTGGTGGTGAAGCGGCGGATCGCTTCGGGCAGGCGGTGGGCGTAGTCGGGCACGGAGACGCGCTCTGCGATCTCCGGCTCGGGCTTTTTGGCGGTGTGGATGATGTGCTCCTCGCCTTCGATCAAGGCCCACTCGAAGCTCTTCTTCGTGCCGTAGACGTCGAAGGACTCGCGGTATTGGCGGGCCGTGTCGAAGAGGAAACGCCAGATGTGGGCGGCGATGTCGGAGTCTTTGATCTTGATGTGGCAAGACTCGACGGCGAAGGAGTTGCCCGACTTCTGCGCCAGGCGCTCGTTGATCGTGCCCGACCCAAAGCAGGAGACGTATTCGGCGCGGCCGTCGACCAGCCCCAGCACGGGCGAGACGACGTGCGTGGCGTAGTGCATGGGGATCATGCGCTCCCAATATTCGGGCCAGCCTTCCATGTCCTGCGGGTGAGAGGCGGCCATGTACTGGATTTTGCCCAGTTCGCCCTTCTCGTACAGCTCCTGGATAAAGAGAAACTCGCGGCTGTAGACGACCGTCTCGGCCATCATGTACTTGAGGCCGGTCTCCTTGACCAATTGGACGATCTGCTCGCACTCCTCGATAGAGGTGGCCATGGGCACGGTGCAGAGGACGTGCTTGCCGGCCTTGAGCGCGGCGATGGACATCCAGCCGTGGTCGGGGATGGGCGAGTTGATGTGCACGAAGTCGACGTTGGGGTCAGCCAAGACCTGCTCGAAATCGGTGTAGCGGGTTTCCACGCCGAAGGCGTCGCCGACGCTGTCGAGCTTTTGGCGCGTGCGCTGGCAGATGGCGTACATGTTAGCGTGGGGGTGTTGTTGGTAGATAGGGATGAACTCAGCTCCGAAACCGAGGCCGATGATGGCGACGTTGACCTGCCGGTTGGCGTCTGGCATGGCAAGGCTCCTTGTGTGATCGATCCGCCGGGTGCAAGCGATGGTCGGCGGCGCGAAAGGGTGGGTGGGAAAAGGACGATTCGGATGCGAACGCAGTTGGATTGTATACAATATATAATATGCAAAGCGACTCGTCAAATCGAGCGCAACAACGTACAGCTGTCGCGCTCCGTCTAGCGCCATCCTTTGTCGTCGCGACACGATTCGCGAGACGCTAAAACGCAACGGGGGTAATTCCGCTTTCTCTGGTATAATAGGGCTGGCGCCGCCGGCATCGCGGCGATATTGCGCAGCGTAGGCAGGGGAGACATGTTCAACTTCATCATGGGCATCTTCGCCGGCTTGGCGGTTGGCTTTGCCCTGGAGTGGATGATCGACTGGTCCGCTCTGAACCGCAAGCGGAAGAAGCGCGATGGATCCATGCCGCGCACCGCAAGCCCAGAGAGCGGCCCGCAATCTGAAACCGGTGACGCCCCAGCGGAAGATGAGTGACGTTTCATCCGCTGGGGCTGCGCCGCCAATCTGTAGTAAAACGCCCACCAAGGTAACAATGCTATGTCACGCATGCGGACTCCTCGGTCAATCTGGCGTTATGACATCGTCAAGTACGGCATCCTACTGATTTTTCTGATCGCCTTTATCATTCTCTTTGTTATCTACGGCCTGCAAACGAGAACGGCTGACGAGACTGCATTGGCGACCCTCGTGCCGACGCTGGAAGCCCAAGCCCGACTACCGCAGACGCCAGCGGAGCCGGCTGTGGACGGAGAAGCGAGTGCGCCCGCGACTGCGACCGTGGACCTCCTGCCGACGATCACGCCAAGCCGTCTAGAGGCGGACGCCACCGTCGAGCCTGCGGCGACTGAATCCGCCGTGCTTGACGAGGAGATACCCGAAACCGCCGATACGCCCGAACCGGCGATCGCCGCCGCTGGGACCCTTGGCGCGCCCGCGCTTGATACAGAATCGCCGGCTCCTACTGCACCGAACACCGAGACGCCGGCGCAGGAGACGCCTGTACCAACCTCCACCGACACCGAGACGCCTTCGCCCACATCGACAAGCACAGAAACGCCTGCGCCTACCGTCACCGATACCCCGACCCCTGCGCCGACGGCGACAGACACCGAGACGCCTGCGCCTACGCTAACTGACACGCCAACGCCTGTACCGCTTGTTATCGAGG
>CAYXRG010000140.1:0-3888 GCA_964467575.1 uncultured Caldilineaceae bacterium
CTGCGCCGGTAGCTCATGTTGCACTTCCTCCGGTAGAGAAAGAGTCACAGCGATGAATCATCCTGCCTGCCATAGTACAGAACATTTGTTCTGATGTCAAGTGCGGAAAATTCGATTCACCGCAAGCGTCCGGTATGCTTGAGGACGATTCGATTGCGTCTCAAGATTTCGCGCAGGCGCGGATCGGGGTATACTGAACGAGGCGCGTCACTTCTGCATCACTTCACCTCTGCAATGGGACGATTGCCGCGCCGCCGCTTCATACCCCTCTGCGTCCATACACGCTTCTGTTCATTATCGTTTCGCGGAGTTGACTGATGGGATCCAAAATCCGAAGTGTACGGGCAAAAGAAATCACAGCAGAGCGCGGACTTTTCGGATTGCGTGTCGTCGTCGAGACTGAGGACGGCGCAATCGGCGTCTCAACGCCCGCGTCGGGTGTGTCCACGGGTAGTTACGAGGCCGCTTTCCTGCTGGACGGCGGTGAACGCTACAAGGGACGCGGCGTACGCAAGGCCGCTGAGGTCGTCAACGCCGTTATCGCGCCTGAGTTGACCGGCCTTGACGTCACCCTTCAAGGTGAAATCGACCAGTTAATGATTGAACTGGACGGCACGCCTAATAAGGCGCGCCTGGGCGCCAATTCCATCGTCGGCGTTTCGCTGGCCGCGCTCAAAGCTGCGGCGGTTTCGTCGAACCTGCCGCTCTACCGCTACATCGGCGGCGCCAACGCCGTCACGCTGCCTATCCCCATCGTCGGCATCGGTACGGGCGGACGCTACCGCGACCCCGGTACGTCGCGCTGGTTCAAGCCAAGCTACGAGTTCTGCGCCTTTGGGGCCGGAGGCTACGAGACCGCGCTCGAATGGAGTTGGCGCTGCTCGGAGGCGGTGCGCCGTCTGCTGCGCGCCCGCTATCCGGACACCTACGCCGAGACGTATCACGCCGAGAGTCTTGCAGGCGTCATCGAGGATGATCGCCATCTGCTGGAGATCATGACTGAGGCGATCATCCAGTGCGGTTATGAAGGCAAGGTCGGCATCTACTTCGACTGCGCGGCGGATTGCTACTACGAGCCGGACATCGACAAGTACGTCGGCCACTTCATGTCCGGCGAGCGCACGCGCGACGAGCAGATCGCGCTGCTCAAGAGCTACGTCGACAGTTTCCCCATCGTTTCGCTGGAGGATCCGCTGCACGAGGAGGATTTCGAGGGGCACGCGATGGCGGTGCAGGAATTGGGCATCGAGATCGTGGGCGATGACCTGTTCACCACCAACATCGACCGGCTGCGTCAGGGGATCGAGGCGGGCGCGTGCAATTCGATGGTGGTCAAGATCACACAGGTAGGCACGGTGAGCGAGGCGCTGGCGGCCTGCCGCGAGGCGCTGGCGCACGGCTACAATGTCCATCCGTGCGGCAGCCGCGGCGATCGCGACAGCATTGGCGATTTCGCCGTAGGGCTGAACGCCGGGCAGGTGCGCGCCGCCGGTCATAACCGGCTGCTGGACATCGAAGAGGACCTGGGCCGCGCAGCGGCGTGGATGGGCAAGGCCGCGTATAAGGGCGTGCGCAACAAGCAGTAACGCGGCGCAACGGCGCAGTCGCAACTTGAAGGGAGGCTAGATTATGGCGCAGGCGGACTTTCACGCCGATTGGCGCGGCCTCTACCGCACCGGCGCCGTCGCCGCCATCGTCATGGCGGTCATCATCCCCATCCAGGGAGCAGTCTATGCGTTCTACCCGCCGCCGGAGACGGTAACCGGCCATTTTGAACTGCTTCAGCGCAACTGGCTGCTGGGGCTGCTGAGCCTTGATCTGCTCTATCTCATCGACACCGCGCTCACGCTCCCCATCTACCTAGCTCTCTACATGGCGCTGCGCCGCGCTAGCCGGTCGGCCATGCTGATCGCCACAGCCGCGGCTTTGGTCGGCCTGGCCGTCTACTACGCGTCGAACACAGCTTTCGAGATGCTGGCGCTCAGCGGCCAGTACGCGGCCGCGACTACAGAAGCGCAGCGCACCGCACTCCTCGGCGCAGGTCATGCCATGCTCGCCCTCTACACGGGCACGGCCTTCAACGCCTACTACGTCCTCAGCGATGTGGCCTTGCTCATCATCGCCTTTGTCATGCTGCGCAGCGACGTCTTCAGCAGGACAATCGGCTACCTCGCCCTCGCCGCCGGCATCTTCATGGCCATCCCGTCTACGGCCGGAGCTATCGGCCTCGTCTTTTCGCTGCTGTCGCTCGTGCCGTGGGAAGTGTGGCTGATCTTCATCGCACGCCGGCTGTGGCAACTTGCACAGTGAGCGTGTTCCTGCTCGACATTCTGATTTACTCATCCCTCAACAGATAGCCAGGTAATCCAAGATGAACGCCATCAACACCCGAAACAGACTCAAACGCAGTTCCCCCGAGGCGCAGGGCATTGCCTCGGCGGCTATCCTCGCTTTCGTCGAGGCCGTGGACCGTGACATCGACAGCCTGCACAGCCTCATGCTATTGCGCCGCGGCAAAGTCGTGGCGGAAGGCTGGTGGGCGCCCTATGCGCCTGAGCGGCCGCATGTCCTCTACTCATTGAGCAAGAGCTTCACCTCGTCCGCCGTCGGCCTGGCCGTGGCGGAGGGGCTGCTCACCGTCGACGATCGCGTGCTCTCCTTCTTCCCCGACGAGGCCCCGGCTGAGGTCAGCGACAACCTGGCGGCTTTGCGCGTACGCGATTTGTTGACCATGACCGTCGGCCACGCCGAGGATACGGTCGACCATCTGCGCGAAAGCAACGACGACAACTGGGCGCGGGCTTTCCTGGCGCGCGATGTGGTCTATCCGCCGGGCACGCATTTCCTGTACAACAGCGGCGCCACCTACATGCTCTCCGCCATCGTGCAGAAGCTGACCGGGCAGACCGTGCTGGAGTACCTGACGCCGCGCCTCTTCGAGCCGCTCAACATCCACGGCGCCACTTGGGAAACTTGCCCGCGCGGCATCAACACCGGCGGTTGGGGCCTTAGCCTCAAGACGGAGGACATCGCCCGCTTCGGCCAGATGTATCTGCAAAAGGGGACGTGGCATAAAAAGCGCATCCTGCCGGAAGCTTGGATAGCGGAAGCCACGGCCTACCACTCCGACAACAGCGCCAACGAGAACCCCGATTGGGCGCAGGGCTACGGCTACCAGTTCTGGCGTTGCCGCCACAATGCCTACCGCGGAGACGGCGCCTTCGGCCAGTATTGCTTGGTGATGCCGGAACAAGACGCGGTGCTGGCGATGACCGGCGGGCTGGACGACATGCAGGCTGTGCTCGACCTGGTGTGGGAGCGTCTGCTGCCGGCTATGCAGCCCGCCGAATTGCCCGACGACGCTGCCGCGGAGCAACGCTTGCGCGATGCCCTGGCAGACCTGGCCCTCACGCCGCAAACAGGGCAAGCCGCGTCACCCATCGAGGCCGAGCTGTCAGGCCGGCGCTACGTCTTCGAGGCCAACGAGCCGGGGCTGGAATTCATCTCTTTCAATTTCGACGATGACGGCTGCGCCTACACGGTGCGCGACGCCACAGGCGAGCATCGTATCCGCGCCGGCCGCGGCGCCTGGGCGACGGACGCCGTGGATGCCGCCACCGGCGACCCTGTGCCGGTGGCGGCAAGCTTTGCCTGGATCACGGACGATGCGCTGGCGCTAAAACTCTGCTTCTACGAGACGCCCTACTGCCCGACCATCACCTGCCGCTTCGCGGGTGAGAGCGTGCAGTTCGAGTTCCAGGCGAATGTGTCGTTCGGGCCGAAGGAAAGCCCGCCCTTGACGGGACGCCTGGGCTAAAATGCTGCGTTGGTTTCTGCGCTCTTAGCGGCGAGTCCGCTATGAACGCATCCAGAAGCGAAACGCCGTTT
>CAYXRG010000141.1:0-1794 GCA_964467575.1 uncultured Caldilineaceae bacterium
AGGAAATGCAACGTGACAGTTGCCGGTAGGCGACTGTCGTCTTGTGTAGGGCCTTCGGGCTTTTTTGGCTTCTTGTAGCTTGTAGAACGACGAGTTAAGCGTTGGCGAAGACCGAGCCATGTTCGGCGGGCGGTCAAGGTTGAAGGAGAACAGCCGTGCCTATCTACGAATTTGTCTGTCAGGAGTGCGGAAACGAATTTGAACGGATTCAGACGTGGTCCGATACCTCGACGCCCACGTGCAGCGCATGCGCCAGCAGTAATGTGGTGCGGCGCATGAGTCCCCCCGCGATCCACTTCAAGGGCAGCGGCTGGTATGTGACGGACAGCAAGAAGGGCAACAAGAACGGCGCCGTGGAGCACAGCAGCAACGGCAAGAACGGCGCAAACAAGAACGGCGGCGAAGAAAAGAGCGCAACCGCCGATGCCGCCGAGAAGACCGCGCCGGCAGAAAAGAAGGAATCCGCCGATAAGACCAAGGTGGAGACCACTTAGCAGGCGCCGTTTCGGGCTGCTCCTTGCGCAGCGCTATACGTATTTCGCAGCCCGCCGGGAACCCTCCGGCGGGCTGTTGTGTTCGCAGCTCGTCCAGGAATCACGCCCTTGCACGGCGTAGGATTGACACAAGATGCCTGAGTTCTTCAACGTCTTTACACCGCCGGACGCATGGCGGCATTTTCTCCGCCATTACTCGCCGCAGACGCGCACCGAGCGCATCCTCACGTCCGCCGCTTTGGGCCGGGTGCTGGCTGAGAAGCTGGCATCGCCGCAAGATCTGCCCGAGTTCCCGCGCTCCACGGTGGACGGCTACGCGGTCAGCGCCGCCGACACCTATGGCGCATCCTCCAGCTTGCCCGCCTTCTTGTCCGTCGCAGGCGAAGTGCCGATGGGCCAAGCCAGCTCGCTAGAGATCGGCGTGGGCGAGGCCGCGTTGGTGCACACCGGCGGCATGATCCCTGCCGGCGCCGACAGCGTCGTCATGGTGGAAAACACCCAGCGCGTCGACGACGCCAGCATCGAGGCGCTGCGCCCCGTCGCCGTGGGCGAGAACGTCATTCAGGTAGGCGAGGATATCCGCGCCGGCGACCCCATCCTGGAGCCGGGCCATCTTCTCCGCCCCCAGGACATCGGCGGACTGATGGCGCTGGGCATCACCCAGATCACGGTCGCGGTCCCGCCGCGCGTCGGCATCCTCTCCACCGGAGATGAAGTCGTGCCGCCCGATCAGCCTGTCGCGCCCGGACAGGTGCGCGACATCAACTCGTATTCGTTGGCTGCGCTGGTGACCCGCGCCGGCGGCGCGCCCGTCGCCTACGGCATCATCCCCGACAACCGCGACGCGCTTCAGGCGGCCGCGGCCCAAGCCCACGCCGAGAACGACATCGTCGTGCTTTCCGCCGGCAGCTCGGTCAGCTATCGCGATCTCAGCGTCGAGGTGATCGCCGGCCTCGGCAAGCCCGGCATCCTCGTCCATGGGCTGAGCGTCCGCCCCGGCAAGCCGACCATCATCGCCGTGTGCGACGGCGTGCCAGTCTTCGGTCTGCCCGGCAACCCCGTCTCCGCCATGGTCATCTTCGATCTGGCGGTCGCTCCCGCCATTCGCGCTGCGCTTGGCGCCCAAGCCCGACCCAAGCAGCAAGTGCAGGCCCGGCTGGCGCGCAACCTGGCATCCGCCGCCGGCCGCGAGGACTATGTGCAGGTGCGGCTGGAGGAACGAGACGGCGAGACGTGGGCCGTGCCCGTCTTGGGCAAGTCTAACCTCATTTACACCCTGGTGCACGCCGACGGCGCGGTG
>CAYXRG010000141.1:1894-3821 GCA_964467575.1 uncultured Caldilineaceae bacterium
CCTGCGGACGGCCCGCTTCACGCCATCCGCCACTACATAAAGCCGGAACAGCCATGACCGAACAGACATCACATCAACCGACAGCGCACGAGCGCAACATCTATCTGCAGGACGTGGCCTTGAGCGAAGCGCTGGATAGCTGGCACGCCGCGCTGCAAGAGCACGGCCTGTGGGGACCGCTCGGAGCGGAGACCGTTCCCCTGGACCAGGCGCTGAGCCGGGTGACCGCCGAGCCGGTGTGGGCGCGCATCTCTTCGCCCCACTACCACGCCGCGGCGATGGACGGATACGCCGTGCGCAGCGAGGAGACGCGCGGCGCCAGCGAGACCAGCCCCCTGCTCCTGCGCGTCGGCGAACAGGCCCTCCCCGTCGACACGGGCGACCCCCTGCCCCTCGGCATGAACGCGGTCATCATGATCGAGAACACCCAGCCGGTCTGGCAAGAGGGCGTTGATTACATCGAGATCCTCTCCGCCATCGCGCCGTGGGCCGACGTCCGCCCGATGGGTGAGGATATGGTCGCCACCGAACTGGTGCTGCCGGCCAACCACCGCCTGCGCCCTCAGGACGTGGGCGCTATCGCCGGTTCCGGCCATACGCAGGTGACGGTCTATCGCCGGCCGCGCGTCGCCATCCTGCCCACCGGCACGGAACTCGTGAAGCCGGGCAGCGATCTACAGCCGGGCGACATCATCGAGTACAACTCGCTCATGCTTGGCGCACAGGCTGAAGAAGCCGGCTGCGCCGTCACGCGCCTGCCCATCCAGGCCGACGACTACGCCTCGATCAAGGCGGCGGTGGTCGACGCTCTGCAGATGCACGACCTCGTCGCCATCAACGCCGGCTCGTCCGCCGGTTCGGAGGACTACACCTCGACCATCGTGCGCGAACTGGGCGAACTGCGCGTCCACGGCATCGCCATCCGCCCCGGACATCCGGTCGTGTTGGGCGTGGCGCAAGGCAAGGCGCTGGTCGGCGTACCCGGCTTCCCCGTCTCAGCCGCCATGACTTTCGACCGGATCGTCATGCCCGTGCTGTATCGCTGGCAGGGTCTTCAGCCGCCGGAACGCCCGCGCATCGACGCCACGCTGACGCGCAAGACGCTCTCCCCGATGGGCGAAGACCACTTCCTGCGCGTGACCGTGGGTCAGGTGGGTGAGCGCATGGTGGCGACCCCGCTAGGCGGCGGGGCGGGCGTGCTCATGTCGCTGGTCAAGGCCGACGGCATCGTCACGATCCCGCGTTTCTCCGAAGGCTACGATGCCGGCGCCACCGTAGAGGTCGAATTGCTGCGCCCGCTTTCCAGCATCAAGCGCACCATCGTCGCCATCGGCAGCCACGACATGACGCTGGACGTGCTGGCTGATCAACTGCGACGCCGCAGCCCCGACCTGACGCTCTCCTCGGCGCACGTGGGCAGCCTGGGCGGGCTGCTCGCCCTGCAGCGCGGCGAGGCTCACTTGGCCGGTTCGCACCTGCTCGACGAGGAGACCGGCGACTACAACGTGAGCTACATTCGCCAACTGCTGACCGCGCAAGGCGTGCATGTGGTCCTGCTCGGCTTCGTCGACCGCGAGCAGGGGTTGATCGTCCCCAAGGGCAACCCCAAAAACATCCAGGCCTTCGACGACCTGCTGCGCGAGGATGTGGTCTTCGTCAACCGGCAGCGCGGCGCGGGCACGCGCGTGCTGCTGGACTATGCGCTCAAACAGCGCGGGCTTAACCCGCGGCGCATCGCCGGCTACGAGCGCCAGGAGTATACCCACCTAGCCGTAGCCGCCACGGTCAAGAGCGGCGCAGCCGACACCGGGCTGGGCATCCTCGCCGCGGCCCGCGCTCTCGACCTGGACTTCGTGCCGCTCTTCCATGAGCGCTACGACCTGGTGATCCCGGTCGAGTACTACGAAAGCGACCTGCTCGCCCCCCT
>CAYXRG010000142.1:0-3666 GCA_964467575.1 uncultured Caldilineaceae bacterium
CGACATCATGTACAACGAGGGCATCAGCACCTCCGGCGACCTCGTCGACCTGGGCGTGGAAAACGACATCATCGAGAAGCGCGGCAGCTTCTATAGCTACGGCGACATCCGTCTGGGCCAGGGCCGCGAAAACGCCAAGGCCTATCTGATGGAGAACCGAGAACTGGCGCACGAGATCGATCGCCGCATCCGCGTCGAATACGGGTTGCCGGTCACCGGCGTTCCAGCGGGCGAAGGCGCATCCGACGGAGCGTCTAACGGAGAAACCAAGCCGCGAGCCGCAGCGCGCAAGGCAGCCAAGTCCGCCGCAGACGACGATTCCGGCGTACCCGATATGTTTGATGACGCCTAGCTTTATCCGTTCGCCGGCTATTGGCCTAGGCGATGCGGGCAGCACGCGCCACGCCGGACGCGAACAAAACCGCAAAGGCATCGCGGGCGCAAAGAAGTGCGTTAATCTTTGCGCTCATGGCGCCTTTGCGGTTATCCTTTTCACTCCATAGCACCGGAGCGTTGAGGAGATCATGCCCGCACATTTTCGCTTTGAGCGCATTCACACAGACGGCGCTGCACGGCTCAGCGTCTTTCATACACCGCACGGCCCCATCCATATGCCCGCCTTTGCGCCGGTGGGCACGCTCGCCAATGTCAAGACGTTGGAGCCGCGCGACCTTGCCGAAGCCGGCTGCGAGTTGGTCCTCGCCAACACCTACCACCTGTATCTGCGTCCCGGCCACGAATTGATCGAGCGATTGGGCGGGCTGCACGCGTTCATGGCCTGGAACGGCCCCATCCTCACCGATTCCGGCGGCTATCAGGTCTTCAGCCTGGCCCACAACCGCCGGCTCGACGACGACGGCGTAACCTTTCGCAGCCATGTCGACGGCAGCCTGCACCGCTTCACGCCCGAGAGCGTCATGGTCGTCGAGCAGGCGCTCGGCCCGGACATTGCCATGGTGCTGGACGAGTGTCCTAATCCCCTGGACCGGGCCGCCAACGAACAAGCGCTGGCGCGCACGCATCGCTGGGCGGAACGCTGCAAAGCGGCACACACGCGGCCTGACCAGGCTCTTTTCGGCATCGTGCAGGGCGGCGTCTTTCCCGATCTGCGCCAGGCCGGCGCCGACTTCCTTACCGCCCTCGACTTCCCCGGCTACGCCATCGGCGGGCTGGCTGTTGGCGAGACCAAAGCGCAGATGTACGCTACGCTGGATGAGACCTGCCCGGCGCTGCCTGCCGATAAGCCGCGCTACCTGATGGGTGTCGGCGCGCCCGAAGACATCGTCGAGTCGGTCCATCGCGGCGTAGATATGTTCGATTGTGTGCTGCCCACGCGCATCGCGCGCAACGGCGCGCTCTTCACGCCTCAGGGTCGCATCAACCTGCGCAACGCCCAATATGCCGAAGACCCGCGCCCGGTGCAGGAAGATTGCGCCTGCTACACCTGTCGCACCTTCAGCCGGGCCTACCTGCGCCACCTCTACAAAGCGCGCGAGATCAGCGCATTACGCTTCGGCACCATCCACAATGTATACTTCATGCAAGACCTGATGCGGCGCATCCGCCAGTCCATCGCCCAGGGCTGTTTCGCAGATTTCCGCACCGATTTCCTGGCAAATTACCGCATCAGCGACCAGGCGGTGCGCCACGCGCAGCGCCAACGGCGCGTCGAAGCCCTGCGCGCCTCCTAACTTCGCGACGCCCGAATACCGGCGGGCGACCTCCTAGATTGCGAGACATGAGCCTTGATCGATCTACTGCGCGCCGTCATTCTCGGCATAATTCAAGGAGCCACCGAGTTCCTGCCTATCAGCAGCAGCGGCCACCTTGTAATTGCGCCCTGGCTGTTGGGCTGGCCCGCTTCTTCGCTTCTCTTCGACACAGTGCTCCACTGGGGAACGCTGCTTTCGATCCTGCTGGTCTTTTGGCGCGATTTTGTCGACATCATTGTCGCCACACTGCGCAGCATCTTCCAGCGTTCGCTCGCTGACCCCAACGCGCGGCTGGGTTGGTTTCTGGTGATCGGCACGATTCCGGCGGCGCTGACCGGCCTGCTCCTCAAGGATTTCATCGAAGCGTTGTTTGAAAGCCCGCGCGCTGCAGGCGTCTTCCTGCTGGTCACGGCCGGCTTACTGACGCTGAGCGAAGCCCTAGCGCGCCGCGTCCGCTCCCAGACGCCGATCGAGGGGCTGCGTCTGAGTCAAGCCGCCTGGATCGGTGCGGCGCAGGCCCTGGCGTTGGCCCCCGGCCTCAGCCGCAGCGGCATCACCATCGCCACCGGCTTGGCGGTCGGGCTGCGGCGTGATGTGGCGGCCCGCTTCAGCTTCCTGCTCGGCACGCCGGCCTTTTTAGGCGCGGGTCTTTTGCAGTTGGCCGACGCCCTCTCTACGGATGGGGCTGAGGTCGCCGCACAGTTGCCTGCGCTCGTCGCCGGGTTCGTGGCCAGCGCTATCGTGGGCTTCATCGCCATTCGCTTCATGCTTTCCTATCTGCGCCGGCATACCCTGCACATCTTCGCGATCTACTGTCTCGTCGCCGGTCTCGCCGTGATAGCCCTCACCTTCCTGCGCGCCTAGATATGCTTGCCGCCAGCCGCCGCCCACGATTCATATCGTCTACGCAGCGGTCGCAAGCCTTGCGCCGCGGGCGATTGCTCTGGGCGGCGCTGCTAGTATTGTTGACGGCGGCGTGCAGCCAAGCGGTTGTCGCTACGCCGCGCCCCGTCACGATCCAAATCAGCGGCGCTACCAGCATGGCGATCGCGCTGCAGGAATTGGCGGACGAGTTCACGCGCCAACACCCTAACGTCCTCATCACTCTTGGCGGCGGAGGCAGCGCCCTGGGGGAAACGCGGGCGGCTGAAGGGCGCGTCACGCTCGGGGCGAGTACGCTTATGGCCGCCGGTGACAACAACGAGACAAGACAGGCGGCAACCATCGCACCGCCGCTGGTGCGCATCCCCATCGGCATCGACGGCGTCGCCATCGTCGTGCACAGCAGCAACCCCGTCGCCAGCCTCACCCTACAGCAGCTACAGGATATCTACAGCGGTCGCATCTTGGACTGGCAGGAAGTGGGCGGAGACGCCGGCGAGATTCTGTTGATCAGCCGTGAAGACGGCAGCGGCACGCGCAGCGTCTTCGAATCGCGCGTGATGGGCGAAACGCCCGTCTCACTGACCGCGGTGGTGATGCCGACCAGCCAAGATGTGGCGGAGTACGCCGCCAAGAACCCGTTCGCCATCGGCTATGTCTCCAGCGTCTACCTGCCCGCCGCCCTCGCAGCGGCGACGCCCGCCGCCGAAACGCCCTTGCCGGATGCTGCGCCCGCCCCCGCGGTGCGCGCATTGGCGATCGACGGCGCGCTGCCCACGGACGCGGCCATAAAAAGCCAGGAGTACCCCATCATCCAGCCGCTTTTTTTGGTGAGTCGCGGCGAGCCGCGCGGTCTGGCGCGGCAGTTCATCGACTTTACGCTCAGCCCTGCCGGCCAGGCCATCGTGGACCGCTATCACGTGCGCGTGCGCTGAACGCAGCCTACTCGCCGCGTTTTGCGCACGGGCGACGCCGGGAACGCCCCATCCTTGGCGGCAGAGGTGAAAACGACAATGCCGGCAAAGATGGCGGCGATCTCAGAGACGCCTCTACACATTGATCGCCCAAGAAT
>CAYXRG010000143.1:0-3665 GCA_964467575.1 uncultured Caldilineaceae bacterium
CCATCAGCCGCGACGCCGGGCAGAACGCACAACCCAATCTCCAACGTCGGGCCGCGATCGTGACCGCCTTCATCGCTGTGCTCTGGCTGATCGAGGCGCTGGACCTGTTCATCTGGCGCGGCAACCTCGACGCCTTCGGCATTCGCCCGCGCACCCTCGCCGGCCTGCTGCGCATCCCCGTCGCCCCTCTGCTGCACGCCGGCTTCGACCACCTGATCGCCAACACCATGCCGCTGCTCATCCTCTGCTGGCTGGTATTGCTGCGCGGCCTGCGCGATTTCGTCGACGCCACCGTGCTGGCTGCGCTTATCAGCGGGTTGGGCATCTGGGCTTTCGGCGCGTCCAACTCGATTCACATCGGGGCAAGCGGCCTGGTCTTCGGCTACCTCGGCTATCTGACTGCGCGCGGCTATTTCGAACGCAGCTTCGTGGCCGTTTTACTGGCAGCGGCGGCGTTGATCCTCTATGGCGGCCTGCTGATCGGCGCGCTGCCCGGTCGCGCCGGCGTCTCGTGGCTCGGCCATCTCTTCGGCTTTTTAGGCGGCATCCTGGCCGCCTATCTGCACGCACCGCGCCGAGATTGACACCCTTTTTTGGCCATGCCATACTGCCCATAGGCCCGCAAACAACAGCGGCCCGAAAACCAACCCCATTCGCCCGGGAGGCCAACCTATGCAAGCGGACGGTCAGACCCCGTGGCAGCCCCTGCCGCGTGAGGACGTCATCAAAGCGCTGGAACGCAACAACCCGCCCCGCATCCCCCTGGTGCGCGCCAAATGGTGGGGAGAGGGCTTCTCCGAACTGCACGGGGAGCGGCTCGCCCGCTTCGACTCCTATCCTGAAGACGCGACCATTCTGCTCATCGAACCGGTCATGTTCGAGCGCATGAGTCTATCCTGGCCGGTCGTCGCCGAGGGCGCACACGATGCGCGCGTGGCGCTCGACGACTGGGCCAAGCTCGACGAGTTCATCGCCAAGCTGCCCGATCCTAAAAACGACCCGCAGATGGATGCGCTGGTCGAGCAAGCGGCGCAGGTACGCGCCCGCGGCCAGTACCTCATGTTCGGCTGGTGGCGCCTCTTCTTCGAGCGTCCGTGGGCGATCCGCGGCATGCAAAACCTGCTCATGGACTTCTACCTCTATCCCGAACAGGTCCACCGACTGCACAGCGCCCTGTGCGACCTCTACATCGCCTACCTAGACCGCGGCGTGCGCGAACTGCGCCCCGACGGCTTCTGGACAAGCGACGACCTGGGCCACCAGAAGCAACTCTTCATGAGCCCCGATACCTATCGGGCGCTGATCAAGCCCTATTACCTGCGTATGGGGGCCTATCTCAAGGAGCACAACCTGCACTGGTGGCTGCACTCGTGCGGCAACAATACCGCCATCCTCGACGACCTGATCGAAGCCGGCGTCGACGTCTTCCACCCGGTTCAGAAGGGGACGATGGAGTACGCGCAGGTCGCGCACGACTATGGGGATCGCCTCACTTTTCTCGTCGGCTTCGACGTGCAGCACGTACTGCAGGAAGGCTCGCCCGAAGAGGTGCGGGCCGAGGTGCGCCATATTATCGATACCTTCGACCAGCCCGGCGGCGGCCTGTGCATCGCCGCGGGCAACGGCATCCTGCCCGGCACGCCGCTGGACAACGTCGAGGCTTTCTTGGACGAGGCCTTGCGCCATGGCGCAGCGCACCGCCAGCAAATTGCCCGTCAGTTGGCCTAGCCGCATCCGGCAACCGCCGGAAAGGAGCGCAATCTGATGCCTTTATGGCTGAAAATCACGCTAGGTATTGTGGGGATCGTCGCCGCCGGCGCGGCTGCTGCGTTGTGGGCCGGGTCGGCGCGCTGGCAGCGCAACACCGCCCAGGCCGTGGATTCGCTGCTCCAGGCGACGCCTCAGGAGGGAATCGGCACAGTCGACTTTACGACGTTTGATCAACTGCCGCCGCCCGTCGCCGCCTATTTCCGCTTCGCCCTCACCGATGGGCAGCCGCTCGTCAAATCGGCGCGCATCACGTCGGCCGGCCAGTTCAACGCCGGCGAGTCCGCCGAAAGCTGGGCCCCGTTCGAGGCTGTGCAGGTCTTCACCGCACAGCCTCCCGGTTTTGTCTGGAACGCGGCCATCCGCATGGCCCCGCTCATGGACGTGCGCGTGCGCGACGGCTACCAGGCCGGGCGCGGCTCAATGTTCGGCGCCGTCGCCGGCATCATGCCGGTCATCGACCAGTCCGGCGCGCCGGAACTGAACGCCGGCGCGCTGATTCGCTACCTGGCCGAAGCAGTGTGGCTGCCAACCGCGCTGCTGCCCGCCAATGGCGTCGTCTGGACGTCCATCGACGATCGCGCCGCCCTGGCGACGCTGACCGACTCCGGCGTTACGGTGTCGCTGGAATTCCACTTCGACGACGCCGGCAGGTTGACGCGCATCTACACGCCCGCTCGCCCGCGCGAGGTCAACGGCGCGTACGAGATGGCCGCTTGGGAGGCTAGGTTTGAACGCTACGAGGCGCACGACGGCATGCAGATCCCCGTGGAAGCGATCGTGGAATGGCAGTTGCCGGACAAGACCCTGCCCTACTGGAAAGGGCGCATCGTCGAGACGGAGTATGAATTTGGCCCATGACAGGCGCAAGGAGTCCTTGCCATGACCGCCATGCCGCCCCTTATCACGCCACGTTTGATCATCCGCCCCTTCGTCCCGGATGATCTGGACGCCTATTGCCGCTTGCAACAGGCGTCTGCAGAAGGCGTGCTCCCGCCGGACGAAGGGGCTGCTACGCGTGAGCAATGCGCCGAATGGCTGCAATGGGCTGCGGCCAATGCCGTGCAGTTGGCGCAACTGCACCAGCCTCCATATGGCGACCGAGCGGTGACGCTGCGTGCCGGCGGTGAGTTGATCGGCGCCTGCGGTCTGGTCCCGTGCCTCGGCCCGTTCGAGCAGATCCCCGAAGTCGCGGGCCGGCCAGTCTCCGCGCCGCTCAAAACGACAAGCGCGGAAGTGGGGCTGTTCTACATGATCTCCGCCGCGCATCGGCGACGCGGCTATGCCAGCGAAGCGGCCCACGCATTGATCGACTACGCCTTCGGGGAATTGCGCATCCATCGCGTCATCGCCACGACGACCCACGACAACGCCGCTTCGCAGCGCGTTATGCGACGTTTGGGTATGCAGATCGGGCGCAACCCCTTCCCCGAACCGCACTGGCTACAGGTGGCGGGCGTGCGCATCAACCCCGCCGTTGGCCCGTCGAGTTGAGCAGTTGAGGCGTATGCCGGACCACGCCCCTTACGACAAAAAAACCGGCCCCATCTTCTGGAACCGGCTTTCTCTTTCTTCTATTGTTTCGTGCATCGTCGTCGAGCCTAATGCGCCAGCCGCTGTCGAGCGGGAGCGCTTGCCTGGCGTTGCCGTCGCCCGTTCAGCAGATCCTGAATCATGCGGCGCATCCGAGCCGCCGGCCCAGGCTGCCCAGCGTCAAGCAACCGAATCAGGCGATCCTGTTGGGCCTCGCGCAAAATTTCAGCCTGACGCACGCGTGCCATATCGATAGTCTGCATCTGTCCGTAGTCCATCTGTCACCTCCACACGAGCTAACCTCGTGTAATTAACATATCTCCCCGCCGACGCCCGCAAGATTCGTGCCAGTTGCGCCAGTTTCC
>CAYXRG010000144.1:0-3576 GCA_964467575.1 uncultured Caldilineaceae bacterium
TCTCCGGCGAGGCAGGCGTGCCCTTCTTCAGCATCTCCGGTTCCGAGTTCGTGGAGATGTTCGTGGGCGTGGGCGCCAGCCGCGTGCGCGACCTCTTCGAGCAGGCCAAGAAGAACGCGCCCTGCATCATTTTCGTGGACGAGATCGACGCTGTGGGCCGCCATCGCGGGTCGGGCATGGGCGGATCGCATGACGAGCGCGAGCAGACGCTCAACCAGATCCTGGTCGAGATGGACGGCTTCGATACAGATACGAACGTCATCCTCATCGCCGCCACCAACCGGCCCGACATCCTCGACCCGGCGTTGTTGCGCCCCGGACGCTTCGACCGCCGCGTGACGATGGACGCGCCCGACGTCAAAGGCCGGCGCGCCATCCTAGATGTGCATGTGCGCGGCAAGCCTCTCGCCGCTGATGTCGACCTGGACGTGATCGCCAAACAGACGCCGGGCTTTGCCGGGGCCGATATTGAAAACCTGGTCAACGAGGCCGCCATCCTGGCCGCGCGACGTAACCGCCGCTCGATCAGCATGTCTGAGTTTCAAGAAGCCATCGAGCGTGTGATCGCCGGGCCGGAGCGTCGCAGCCGGCTCATCACCCCGCGCGAGAAGGCGATTGTCGCCTTCCACGAAGCGGGCCACGCCATCGCCATGCATGTTCTGCCCAACCACGATCCGGTCCACAAGGTAACCATCGTGCCGCGCGGCATGGCCGGCGGCTACACGCTCAGTCTCCCCGACGAAGAGACCCAGCTCGTGACCAAGGACAAGTTTCGTGAGCAGCTCGTGGCGCTGCTCGGCGGCCGCGTGGCGGAAGAGATCCGCTTCGGCGATGTCACGACTGGAGCAAGCAACGACCTCGAACGCGTCACCGCCATGACCCGCTCGATGGTAACACAATGGGGCATGAGCGACCGCCTCGGCCCCATTCGCTACGGCGAACGTGAAGACCTCGTATTCTTGGGGCGCGAAATCTCCGAGCGGCGCAACTATAGCGACAAAGTGGCTCAAGAGATCGACCAAGAAGTACGTCGCTTCGTCGACGAAGCCCACGAGCGCTGTCGGCAACTCCTCACCG
Source organism: uncultured Caldilineaceae bacterium (assembly GCA_964467575.1). Classification (GTDB taxonomy): domain Bacteria; phylum Chloroflexota; class Anaerolineae; order Caldilineales; family Caldilineaceae; genus JASGTU01. Next base: position 1,078 of record CAYXRG010000144.1, read on the forward strand.
AACATTGGGACAAGGTGGAGTTGGTTGCGCAATCATTGCTCGACGTCGAAACGCTCGACGCAGAGCAATTCGCCGCTCTGATGCGCGGCGAAAACCCCTTCCCCAAGGAAGAGGAGCCGCGCGGTCCAAAGATCAGACCCTCGGATCAGCCCGGCGAGACTGCACGCAGCGACAAGCGCGCCGATTCCGGACTCGACATCGGCGGCGCTGTACCCACGCCGGCCTAGCCTGAGGCGCACTGCGTCTTACCCAAGACAGAAGGCGCTCTTTCGTGAAGCACGTCACACCCACGCCAAGCCCAAACGGACGCGGGGAGAGTCCCGCTTATCTCGGCGCTAGCCACACCCCGCCGGCTCGCGTACAGCGCGCACAGACGGAGTTTCTGCCCGATCCGTCCCTGCGATCTTTACGGGCAACCTACTTCGCCCTCGATCGGTTTCAGATGGGCAGCCTGCCGCTTGCACGAATCGTCACGCTAATCCTGCTTGCACTTTCCGCGTTCTGGGCCACCGGTCTCCTGCCGGCTCGTTGGCCCGGCGCGTCGCTTATCCTCCTGTTGGCCGCCGTACACATCACGTATGCGACGGTGCAGCGGCGCAGCGATTTCGTCGAGTTTCAGGCGAAATCCCGCACGGATGTCTCGGCGGCGTCTCTCGCCCCGGAGGACAAGATACCCGTTTACGTCACAGGGCTGCTCAGCGTGGAAGGGAGATTTCGGCGCTTTACCTTTACGCCCGCATTCTACCGCACCTTTGCCACGGGCGAGCACGCTCTGCTTGGGCTGGTGCGCAAGCGCAGCCTATGGAACATCGCGAACTGGCCGGAAGACGAACCCGGCATGTGGTACGCATTTGTCTTGCCAGAGCAGATCCGGCAAGTAGAGGCGGGCGATATCAGTTTCGGCGGGAAGCCGCTCGCCGCTGTCTCTGTTGCATACTCGCTAACCCTGCCCGCCAAAAACCGTTTCCGCGGCGAGAGGACCGTCACCGAAACCCTCTTCATCGCGGCCGAGACGCGACAGGACGCAGACCGCATCATAGCCGACCTGCTGAACAATACAGGCGACGCAAAGCTTAGCCTGCTTCAAACCCCCGCTGAACCAATTGCCGAGTGAGGCATACCGCATGGCCGCAAATCGCCCCGACTGGGATGACTATTTCATGGATATCGCCTTTGCCGTTGCTGAGCGCAGCACGTGCGACCGCGCCCATGTCGGCGCGGTGCTGGTGCGCGACCGCAGGATTCTCACAACCGGCTATAACGGCGCGCCCGCCGGCCTGCCCCACTGTGACGAGGTCGGCCACCTCATCGTCGATGGTCACTGTGTGCGAGCGCTGCACGCCGAACAGAACGCCATCATCCAGGCTGCACTGCACGGCATAAGCATCCAGGGAGCCACCGCCTATGTCACGCACCAGCCGTGCCTAACCTGCGCCAAGATGCTCATAAACGCCGGCATTCGCCGCGTGGTCTATGCCGGCAACTACCCGGACGATTTCAGCCGCCAGTTTCTCCACGATGCGGGCGTCGAATTGAAGCGCCTGCCGCGCGACCGCGCCGCAGATACGGTCTACCAGCCGGACTTGTTCGCTTCATGACCATCCTTGCCGCCTTTCCCGACGGCTTTCTCTGGGGGACGGCATCTTCATCCTACCAAGTCGAAGGCGACAACCGCAACAGCCAATGGTGGCGCTTTGAGCAGCAGCCGGGCGCCATCACCGGCGATCAGCGCAGCGGCCTGGCCTGCGATTGGTGGCGCGACGCCGAACAGGACTTCGACCGCATGGCCGAGCTGCGCCTGTCAGCCTGCCGCCTCAGCGTCGAGTGGAGCCGCGTTGAGCCGGCGCCGGGGAGATTCGACGCCGCCGCGCTAGACCGTTACCGCCAAATGCTCGCCGCGCTGCACGCACGCGGCATTGCCCCTTGGGTTGCACTTCATCACTTCAGCAATCCGCTCTGGTTTGAGCAAGCCGGCGGCTGGGAGTCGTCCGCGGCCGTGAAGAGATGGCTTCCCTATGTGCACGCCGTCATCAGCGCTCTAGGCGACTTGTGTGCCGACTGGCTGACCTTCAACGAGCCGCTCGTCTATCTGGGCCAGGGTTGGATCCGCGGGCGCTGGCCTCCGCGCAAGCAATCACCGCGTGCGGCACTGAGCGTCTTCCGTAATCTGCTCAAAGCCCATGCTCTGGCCTACCACGCCATCCACGACCTATGCCCTTCGGCGCACGTCGGCTGCGCCAAAGCGTTGCGCATGGTCCAACCCCTGCGCGCCTCGTCGCCCGGCGACCGCTTTGCGGCGTGGTTGCGCCGCTACCTCTTCGACGAGCTCTGGCTCCAGGCGACAACAAACGGCGCACTCTACCCGCCACTAGGCTTTGGGCACGGTGATGCGTTACTGCGCAACACATGCGACTTTCTGGGCGTCAACTACTACTGCCGCTTGTGGACGCGCTTCTCGCCCGACCCGCGCCTGCTCTTCGGACGTGAACAATTCAAGGA
>CAYXRG010000145.1:0-3559 GCA_964467575.1 uncultured Caldilineaceae bacterium
ATGGCCTTGAGCATGCCGACCTGCGCCACCTTCTGCAGCGTCTGAATCTGGAAGAAGCCCCCAACCACCAGCACGCCGATCAAGAAGGTGAAATAGCGCTGCGTCGACAGCGTGCTCATCTGGGCCGAATAGCCGGGCGCGGCCTCGTAGGCGGTCTTACGGTCGACGGCTTCGATGCCGCCGACGACCGTCTCCAGCCGTTCCGCCATGACGTCGATCTGGGCCGGGTCGTCCAACTTTACGGCGACGATATTGGAGACATACTCGCCGTTGCCGCCTCGCTCGTTTTCGCCTTGAGGCTTAACCTTCTCGAACGTGAGGTAGGGCACGAAGATGCCGGGCTGGATAAAGTAAGCCCGGCCATCGGTCGCGCCCACAATCGCCAGGTCGTAGAATTCCTCTTTCGTGCCCTGAATCGAGCGCACCGTCAGCGTGTCGCCCACGGCCAACCCTGTCAGCCGGACCAAGCGCTCATCGATCACGACCTCGTTGGCGCGGGCTCGGCCGAGGTTGCGGCCCTCAAAGGCAGGCGGCTCGCCGGGACGCCCCGGCTCCACGCCGAAGAGCGAAACGTCGATAGGATCGCGCCCCGCGACGATGACTGATACGCTGGAATTAGCGACCTGCCCTGCATCCGCCACACCCTCGACGCGGCGGATAGCGTTGAGCTTGGATCGTCCGATACGGCTAGCTCCGATTGACAGGTCGACATTCTCCTGAAAGACGACCAGTTCGCCGTTCAGCTTTTCCAGGTACTCGCGATTGCCCGATCCCAGCCCTTCGGAGAGGGCGGCGATGAATAACACCAGCGTGGTGATCAGCGCCACGATCATCGCGATCAGCAGATAGCGTCCCTTGCTGTGCCAGATTTCCTTGAAGCTCAGGTAAAAGGCCATGGTTTAGCGCCCACTGAAATCGACGACTGCCGTCATGTTCCACAGCAGACGTTCATCGCCCACGTCAGGCTTGACCACGACAGTATAGACGATATCGCCGCGCTGATCCGTGCCAACCGGGCGGATGCGGTCAACCGTGCCGGGCAGCGTCAGATCAGGGATGGCGTCGAAAGCGACCTGCACCTGTTGGCCGGGCTGCACATGGACGATATCCAGTTCGGTCAGGTCTTCTGTGCGAAACTCCCAGTCCGCTAAGTCGCCCATACGCAGGATGGGGACGGAGGCGGTCGCCTGCTCGCCTACGTTGATGCTGACGACGGCGACCGTTCCGGTGAACGGCGCGCGCAGTTCTGTATCCGCCAGAGCGACCAAAGCCTGCTGCAGGGCAGCGGTTGCCGCCGCCACGTCCGCCGCGGCCACGGCGATTTCCTCTGCGCTAGCCCCGGCGCGCAACAAGTCCAACTGTGCGGCAAGCTGGCGCACCTCCTCTTCGGCCGCGGCCACCTCTTCCGGCTGTTCGGCGCGCAGTTGGTTCAGGCGGGCTTGGGCCTGCTCGACCGCAGCGTAGGCCGCGTCGAGATCGGCCTGGCTAGGCCCGGTCTGCAGATCGGCCAGTTGGGCGCGCGCCGCCTCGAAATTGTTCGTCGCCTGCTGCAAGGCGGCGGACTGGGGCAGCGCCGAGATGTTGGGCTGCCACTTGACCTCGTCGTAGGCGCTCTGGGCCTGGCTCAGAGTAGCCTCGGCGTTCGCCAACGCGGCGCGTGCGCTGATCAGCGTCTCCTCGCTGGCGCCCTCCTGCACCTTGCGCAACGCCGCCCTGGCGCCGGCGACATCCGCCTCGGCCGCGGCGATCTGTCCGGGCAACGTCCCCCCGGCGACGCGCGCAAGGCGGGCGTTGGCGGCGGCCAGCGCCGCTTCGGCCGCGGCGATCTCCTGCGGACGGGCGCCGGCGGCTAGATTGCTATATGCAGCTTGGGCGCGCTGCAAGTCCGCCTCCGCCCGGCTCACCGCGGTGCGCTGCTGGGCCGCGTCCAGCCGCGCCAAGACCTGGCCTTCCTCGACGATATCGCCCTCGGCGACCAGCAGTTCGGCCACGACGCCGCCGGCCGAAAACCCTAACTCGGCTTGACGGACGGGCACGACCCGCGCGTCGACGACCGGGCCCGATGCAAGCGCCGGCGCCCCCGTAAACGAAGCCGTCTCCGTCGCGCCCTCCGCCGCCGCCGGCTCGGCCTGGGCATCGCCCCGTCCAAACATCTGACACCCGGCGAGTAAGCCGCCGATAAGGAATATGCCTGCTACCAGAATCACTGACGTTCGTCGCATCGAATCACCCTCGGCTGTTGCCGCCCATCTGAACCAAAAGACCGTGTCGCTCCGGCCGGCCTTGCGCACTATGTATGGCAGGCTTCACTCGGTACAAAGCGCTACTCGGACGCAGCGCGTCCGACCGTCATAATGCCGTGCAGCACCATGTCGATGGCCGCCTCAGCCATCTCCGCACGCCCCACGGTAACGGGCTGCGTCTGGCTGAACGTGATGCCATCCATCAGCGCCAGGAAGAAACCCGCCAGCATCTCCGGGTTGATATCGCGCACCTCTCCGCGACGCTGAGCCGCCACAAAGGCGTCGCGCAGGGGGAAGAACAGCGCCTCGTAAGCCGTCTGCGCCAATCGCTGGGCGCGCTCACGACTGAGGGCGGGCAGGTCGGCATACATCATGCCGATGACATTGATCGGTCTGTGCTGCGCGAACCAGTCCGCGATCGCCAGCAGTTGACTGCGCAGATCATCGCCCGCCGCGTCCATTTCGCCGCGCATCCCCTCGCTATGCGTCTGGAAGGCGCGTTCGGCCATCTCGACGTATAACTGCTCCTTGCCGTCGGGAAAGTGGTAATAGAGCGAAGCCTGTCGAATGTCCAAGCGTTCGGCAAGGTCCCGCAAAGTGACGGCGGCGTAACCGTGTTCCATGAACATGTTTTCGGCCGCATCCAGCACTCGTTGTTTGGCGTCGGTTAGCTCTACTTCGTCCGTCACTGTCTATCCCCAATCGCTTATCGCAGCGCATGTGACCGGCTCGACGCCGTCACCGCGGCATACACACATAGCGCCCAGTATAACATGCGCCTACCTAATGTTAGGTAGGCGCATTCTCAATTGCTTCGGCGGAAGAAGAACCGGCGCGCCTGGGTCAGGCGCGCCGGTCGCAATAAAGAGGTTTTGAGGCGTCTGCAAAACTGTCTAGGTTGGTCGCATAACTGCACGAAACGGCGCTTGAGAGTTCAGCCTGTACCGAACTCCGGCGCCGGGACATGTGACTCACGGGGATGCCGCAGAGTAGCGATCACCAACCAGGAACGAAGCACCGCCCACAGGGCCGCGAAGCCGCCGCAGATCAGGCTGATCCAAGCGAAATCAGGCATGAAGAGCCGCATCATCCCGAGCAACCCGCTCGCCCGCAGAGACACTGGCAGCGCTATCAGCGCCAGGTTAGGGATTAGCGGAAGCAGGATGTGCAGCGCCCACTTTCTTGCACCGCTAGGGCGCCGGTTCGGCTCTTGACGCCAGCGGCGAATCTGGCGCAGCGTGTACGCCACCCCCGCCATCTGTAGCACGGGGATGAGCAGCAGGCCGCGCAGCGCCCACGGAACGATGCCATACCAG
>CAYXRG010000146.1:0-3558 GCA_964467575.1 uncultured Caldilineaceae bacterium
CGCTTCTGGGATCGCCGGCATCTTTGCCGCCAGGGATGGCGGCGTTCCCGGCGCTACGAGTAAGCGCGACGAGCGGGCAATAACTCTGAGGCGCAATCTTGGCCTGGGAGCGTTTGATTTCGTAACGTCCCCAGGCTAGAATAGGAGAATGTTCTACGATCAAGCACGAATCTATGTCAAAGCAGGGGATGGCGGCAACGGCGTCGTGGCGTTTCGCCGCGAGAAGTTTGTGCCGCGCGGCGGCCCGTCCGGCGGCAGCGGCGGTCGCGGCGGTCACATCTATTTGGAAGCGGACCCCAGCCTGAACACGCTCTACGCGCTGCAACACCAAGTGCATCACCGCGCCGAGCGCGGCGTCCACGGACAGGGCGCCAACAAAACCGGGGCGGCTGGAGCTGACCTGACGATCCCCGTGCCGCTGGGCACACTGGTGCGCGACGCCGAGACGGGCGAGTTGTTGGCGGACCTGACGCACGCCGGCCAGCGCTTTCTCGTCGTCAGGGGCGGTCGCGGCGGTCGCGGCAATGCCGCCTTTAAGTCGCCGCGCAACAAAGCCCCACGCGTGGCCGAAAACGGCGAACTGGGCGAGGAACGTTGGCTGGAACTCGAACTGAAGTTGGTGGCCGACGCCGGCATCATCGGCGTGCCCAACGCCGGCAAGTCGACGCTGCTCAGCGTGGTCAGCGCGGCCAAGCCCAAGATCGCAGATTACCCCTTTACGACGGTGGAGCCTAGCCTTGGCGTGGCCGAGGTCGGTCACCGGCAGATGACGTTGGCGGACATTCCTGGCCTGATGGAGGGCGCGCATGAGGGCGTCGGGTTGGGGCTGGACTTCTTGCGCCACATCGAGCGGACGCGCGTTCTTATTCACCTGGTCAGCGGCGTAAGCCCGGACCCTATCGGCGATTTCGACGCCATCAACCAGGAACTCACGCTCTTCAACCCGGCCCTAGCCGACAAGCCGCAGCTCGTGGCCCTGAACAAGATGGACCTGCCCGAAGCGCAGGCGGCCTGGCCGGCTTTTGAGCAGGAAATCGCCCGCCGCTGCCTGCCTGTGATGAGCATCAGCGCGGTGACCGGCGAGAACGTCGAAGCGCTGCTCTATCGCGTTCAGGAGATGCTCGACGCCGCGCCGGCGCCCGAGGCGGAGCCGCTTGAGGAACTGCCGGAGATTGCGCCGGCCCCTGATGAGAAGGAGTTTCACATCTATCTGGAGGGCGAAGGCGTGTGGCGCGTGGAGGGCGTAGCCATCGAGCGCATCGCCCAGATGACGAACTGGGACTATTACGAGGCCGCCATGCGTTTCCAGCGCGTTTTGCGCGCTATGGGCGTCACCGAGGCGCTGAAAGCCGCGGGCGTGGCCGAGGGCGATACTGTGGCGATCGGCCCGGTTGAGCTTGTGTGGGGCTACGAGAATGCCTTCGACGCCTGATGTTCCCACGGGCGAGACGCCACGCCGCGTCGGCATCTTCGGCGGCACCTTCGACCCGATCCACATCGCCCATCTGATCCTGGTGGAAGAAGCCCGCTACCGTTTGCATCTAGACCAGGTATTGCTGGTTCCGGCGGGCGATCCGCCGCACAAGCAGGGCCGCGAGGTGTCGCCGGTCGAGGACCGCGTGCGCATGTGCGAATTGGCCGCAGCCGAAGCGGACTACCTGGCTGTCAGCCGTGTCGACGCCGACCGGCCAGGCCCGCACTACTCCGCCGACATGGTGGAGCTGTTACAGAGCCGGCTCGGCGCGGAGGTGCAGCTTTTTTTCCTGATAGGGCTGGATAGCCTGCGCGATTTGCCGACCTGGCACGAACCGGCGCGGTTGATGCGAAGCTGTATGTTGGTCGCGTTGAGCCGGCATGACGTGGACATCGACTGGACAGCGTTGGAGCGCGCTTTACCGGGCATCCGCGAGCGCGTGATCCTGCTGGACATGCCCGAAGTGGAGATTTCCGGCAGCCTGCTGCGCCAGCGCGTGCGCAGCGGAGCGCCCATTCGCTTCCAGACGACCAAGGCGGTGGAGGAGTTTGTTTATCAGCGCGGCCTCTACCGGCCGTAGCAGGCGCGGGCCGCATGCATCGTGGCGGCGACAAGCGTAGAATAGCGTAGAAACTAGACGAGGCGCGCCGTTTGGATGGCGCGCCTCGTCGTCATGCGCTCCGGCATACGCGCCCCTTAGGGCATGCCCGACGGCGCTGTTTGAGCCTGGTTGCGCGGCTGGGTCAGCAGGTTAAGCATGCGCAGCGCAGCCAGGAACTGGCGATCCTCATGGGTGCGCATTTCGCGCTCGTCCAATTCCCCCAAGAGCACGCTGCTGATCATTTCTACCGTCGCCTCCTGCTCGATCTTGACATCCGGCTGGATGCCGTGGCCCTTGATCAGGTTGTAGCTGGGCGTCAGCCAATTGGTGACGCCTAGGCGGAGCAGGGAGCCGTCGCTGAGCGAGAAGGGGCGCAAGACGGTGCCGGTGCCGACGGTGGCCTCTCCGACAAGTTTGGCGCGCTCGTTCTCTTGCAGCGCGCCGGCCAGAATCTCCGCCGCGCTGGCCGAGCCGGGGTTGATGAGCACGATGAGGGGGATGTCGCGCGCCAGACCTCTCCCCTGCGAGCGATAGGTTGTGATCTGGCCCTTGGCATCCTTCTCATGCAGGATGATCTGGCTTTCGGGCAAGAACTGGTAGGCCACGCGCAGCGCCTCCTGCAAGTAGCCGCCAGGGTTGTTGCGCAAGTCCAGGATAATGCCGCTTACATGCGGCGTTCCGTCCACGGGGGTGAAGATCTCCTCCAGCGCGCTCCTTAGCTCCTGGCCGGTATCGCCGGCGAACTGTGTGATCTGGAGGTGTACTAGGCTGGAGCCGGGGATTCTGGCCCAGAGCACGCTGTCGATGTCGATGCGCCCGCGCACGACCGTCACGTCGACCGGCTCGTCGGCCTCGGGGTGCAGCACTGTGAGGCGGACGGAAGTGCCGGCCGGGCCGCGAATCAGGGAAATCACCTCCCATTCGGCCATGCCGGCAATGTCTTGGCCGTCTACGGCCAGTACAATGTCGCCCGCCAAGATGCCCGCTTCCTCTGCGGGCGAGCCGAGAATGGGCGCGATGATTGTGAAAACGTCGTTTTCGAGGGACACGTAGGCGCCGATGCCTTCGAACGAGCCTTCCAGCCCGCTCTCCATCTGTTTAGCCGTTTCGGGCGAGAAGAAGATCGTGTGATTCTGGTCGCCCAGGGTGTCGAGCATGCCCTGGATGGCGCCGTAGGTCATGTTTCGGTAGTCGATGCGGTCCTGATCGACGAAGTAGTCGAGCACCAGGTCCCACGCTTCCCAGAAGACGGCGAATTCCGCCGGCTCGTTATCCGCGGCGAGGGCGGGGCGAGCCAGGTAGCCGGTGACATTGCCCGCGGCAAAGGCGCCGAACATCAGCAGCGCGACGAGCGCGGCCGATAGTGTGCGTTTGGTGGTTCGCTTGATCATGGGTTATTTTTCTCGCAGTTGAACATTGCCTGCGTCGCCGTGCGCTCATCTTAGCAGATTCTCGCCATATATTGAACTGCACCGGCTGTGCG
>CAYXRG010000147.1:0-3134 GCA_964467575.1 uncultured Caldilineaceae bacterium
TAGAAGGAAGGAGTTGCAAAGTGGACATTTCGATCATGGAGACCACTGCACGAGCCATCGTCGCGCCGGGTAAAGGCATCCTTGCCGCCGACGAAAGCACCGGAACGATCAAGAAACGTTTTGATACAATTAACCTGGCCTCGACCGAAGAGAGCCGGCGCAACTACCGCGAACTGCTGTTCACGACGCCCCAAGCAGAGAAGTACATCAGCGGCGTCATTCTGTATGACGAGACAATTCGCCAACAAGGATCCAACGGCAAGCCGTTGCCCCAAATCTTGGCGGACTCCGGTCAAATCCCCGGCATAAAGGTGGACAAAGGCGCTAAGAGCCTGGCCGGACATCCGGGAGAGCTCGTCACCGAGGGCCTCGACGGATTGCGCGAACGGCTGGCGGAATACAAGGGTCTCGGCGCACGCTTCGCCAAATGGCGAGCAGTCATTGACATCGGTCCTGGCATCCCTACGCGTACCTGCATCCAGTCCAACGCCCATGCCCTGGCGCGCTATGCCGCCCTCTGCCAAGAGGCGGATATCGTGCCGATCGTCGAACCGGAAGTCCTCATGGACGGCGGACACGACATCGACATCTGCGCCGAGGTCACGGAAGCGGCCCTGCGCGCTGTCTTTGCCGAGCTATACGACGCAGGCGTGATCCTGGAGGGCGCGCTGCTCAAGCCCAACATGGTACTGCCCGGCAAGAAATCTCCGAAACAAGTCTCGCCCGAAGAGATCGCCGAGGCGACAGTGCGCATCTTGCGCCGCGCCGTACCTGCCGCCCTGCCCGGCATTGTCTTCCTCTCCGGCGGACAGACGCCCCAACAGGCGACCGAGAACCTCAACGCCATGAACGCCCTAGGCGAACACCCGTGGCAGTTGAGCTTCTCCTATGGCCGCGCCTTACAGGAACCGGTGTTGAAAACCTGGTTGGGACAGGCGGAGAACGCAGAAGCGGCGCAACGCGCTTACCTACATCGCGCCTTTTGCAACAGCGAAGCTCGCTACGGCCGCTACACGCCGGCCATGGAGGACCAGCAGGTCTCGCTTGCATAGGCCTTGGTCTCGCCGTCCCGCGTCAAACAAGAAACGCCTGTGCGCCGCCCGCGTGCAGGCGTTTTCTCTCGCCTCCCAGGTGAGGGGGCGTTCGGTTCGCAGAGACCCTCCGGTCCGCGTAGAGGGAACCGTGCCAGTTGTTTCGACGTTTCTGGCTCGGAGGATTGACAGGTGCAAGAGATGTTCCATTCGCGCATTGTCTCACGGCGCAGTTTTCTGCGCATGACCGCCGGCGCCGCCTTGGCGGGCGGCGCCACATTCGGCTATGCCCATTCGGTGGAACCGGCCTGGATAGACGTCAAGCGGGTAGATCTTCGGCTGCGCGGCTTGGCTCCACACCTCACAGACAGAACCGTCGCCCTGCTATCGGACATTCACGTCGGTGAGTACACAACTGTCGAGCAAGTCGCCGCCGCTATAGAACTCGTCAACTCGCTTGCGCCGGATTGGGTATGCATCACCGGAGACTTTGTTTGCTCCCAAGCGGATCAGGTGCGCAACATAGTCGACCCGCTGCGCACCCTGGAACGCCCTGCATATGCCGTTCTGGGCAACCACGACATGCGCGCCGGCGCCCGCCTCGTACAAGATAACCTGGCAGAGACGCCGGTCAAATTGCTGCGCAACACAGGCGTGATCCTCGAATCCGGTCTTTGGCTGGCAGGGCTGGACGACGCCTGGCACGGCAAGCCGGATGTAAAAGCGAGCCTAAGCGACGCCCCATCCGATGCCACAGCCCTACTGATGGTCCATGAACCCGACTACTTCGACCGTATAGCCGCACTTGATGCGCCCTTCTCCGTCCAGTTCAGCGGTCACACGCACGGCGGGCAAGTGCGCCTGCCGCGCGTCACGCCCGACGGTCAGGGCAGCCTCACTTGGGCCCCCGTCCTGCCCTATATGGGCAAGCGCTATTCGATGGGGCTCTACCATGTTGGCGACCGTACTATCTATACGAATCGCGGCATCGGCGCTTGGCCGTTGCCCTATCGCATCAACTGCCGGCCGGAAATCACACTCTTCACGCTGTACGAGGCATAATGGCGCCGCTCTCCGCCTCCTGCCCGTCGCGGAACGTTTGCGGAACTCGCCATGTTGGAAGCATACCTACTGCGGGACGGTTTCTCATCGGGTACAGTCAGTCGAAGTGTGACGCAGCACTCTATCAGCTGATTTTTCGCCCTTTGCCCTCGAAGCCGGCGACCTTTACGGCGGTGCGCGGCGTCTCACCAACTTGAGCGGCGCTCCGATTTAGCTCATTTGTTTGACGCGCCGTCGCGGCTATGCTAGACTGAATTGATGTGCAACTTCGGGTGTTCGGCACACATGACGATCTCGGCCACGATCTCGGCATCGCACAGTACTGGGTCAGGTTATGAATTCAAGGCGAGCTAGAAGCGGCATCATCTACCTCTTGTTGGTCGTCGCACTCGGGGCGTTTCTCTACACATCATTGGTGCGACGCCCAGACAGCGCTGCACAAGTTGTTCCTATTGCCGACGTAGCGGAGATGGTGCGCGATGGCAGAGTTGCCGAAATTCGAGTCAAAGACGACAAACTCACCGTCGTCAACCGCAGTACGGGAACCCTGCTCCAATCTCGCAAAGAACTAGATACCGGCCTGATCGAGACGCTCGCTAATCTCGGCGTCACAGCGGAACATCTGCGGCAGGTGGACATCAATGTCGAGCCGCCGCGCCTCTGGGAAAGTTGGGGCGGCATTCTGTTTGCCCTTCTGCCCATTCTACTGCTGGGCGCCTTCTTCTTCTTCATCATGCGCCAAGCCCAAGGCGCCGGCAATCAGGCTTTCAGCTTCGGTAAAAGCCGCGCCCGCATGTTCACCGGCGACCGGCCAACCGTGACCTTCGTCGACGTGGCCGGCAACGACGAGGCCAAGCAAGAATTGCAAGAAGTCGTCGAATTCCTCAAAGAACCGGAAAAGTTTGCCGCGCTCGGCGCGCGCATCCCCAAAGGCGTACTGCTCGTCGGCCCGCCCGGCACGGGCAAGACGCTGATGGCCAAAGCCATCTCCGGCGAGGCAGGCGTGCCCTTCTTCAGCATCTCCGGTTCCGAGTTCGTGGA
>CAYXRG010000148.1:0-2817 GCA_964467575.1 uncultured Caldilineaceae bacterium
CGATATGGGGCCGGCGGAGGTGCAGCAGTTCTGCCAACTGAGCAAGGAGGGGAGCCAGATGCTGCGCTTGGCCGTTGAACGAATGGGCTTGACCGCCCGCGGCTATCATCGCATCCTCAAGCTGAGCCGCACGATCGCCGACTTGGCCGGCAGCGAGCAGATCGGGATCCCGCATTTGGCCGAGGCGCTGCAATATCGCCGGCAGACGGCGTTTGTGTGATGGCTCCTTAGCCAGCTTGATGATGCAGCAACGACTGCGCCGTTACGATTTACGACCGCGAAGATGCGACGCTGCAAGCGCGCCGCCGCTCATCCGGACATAGAGGAAAGTGAGGACAAGATGAACACGATCGAATATCGTTTCTTGGGCAAGACTGGGCTGCGCGTGAGCGCGCTCTGCCTGGGGGCCATGACCTTTGGCCGCGAGTCTTCTGAAGAGGACAGCTACGCCATGATGGACCGTTTTGTCGCGGCCGGGGGCAATTTCATCGACACGGCCAATGTCTACAGCACAGGCGTCTCCGAGGAGATCGTCGGTCGCTGGCTGAAGAAGCAGCAGCGCGATGATATCGTGCTGGCGACGAAGGTGCGCTTCCCCATGGGCGGCGGGCCGAACGACCTCGGCCTGAGCCGCAAGCACATTCTGAGCAGCGTGGAAGCCAGCCTGCGCCGTTTGCAGACGGACTACATCGACCTCTACCAGGTCCACGCCTGGGACCCGGTGACGCCACTGGGCGAGACGTTGAGTACGCTGGACGGGCTGGTGCAAGCTGGCAAGGTGCGCTACCTCGGCGTGAGCAATTTCACCGGCTGGCAGCTTCAGAAGGCCGTCGACATGAGTCGCCGTCGCGGCTGGGAACCGTTCGTCTCGCTGCAGCCGCTGTATAACCTGCTCGACCGCACGCTGGAATGGGAGTTGATCCCCGTCTGCCAAAACGAAGGCTTGGGCGTCATCCCGTGGAGCCCGCTGCGCGGCGGCTGGCTGAGCGGCAAGTTCCGCCGCGGCATGGACGAGGCGCCGCAGGGCACGCGCGTGCGCGTCGCCGAGGAACGCGGCTGGGGCGAGTCGTGGAGCGCCTACAATACCGACCGCACCTGGGCCGTGATCGACGAATTGATCGCCGTAGCGGAAGAAGCGGGCAAATCGCCGGCGCAGGTCGCGCTCAACTGGCTCTTGCAGCGCCCCGGCGTGACATCGCCCATCATCGGCGCGCGCACCATGCAGCAGTTGGAGGACAACCTCGGCGCGGCCGGTTGGGCGCTAGACGCCGAGCAGATGGCGCGGCTCAACGGCGTCAGCGAACAGGAAATGCCCTACCCCTACAACACCGTCGCCGGTGCAGCCGCGCGGCGCTAACCCTCTACGCTAAAGACAAGGCCGCGCCTGGAGCCAGACGCGGCCTTATTGCTAACGTGATATGCCCCTTACGGGCGCACGTGCCAATCCCCCAGGCAGACCCACTTATAGGTGGTCAATTCCTCCAGCCCCATCGGACCGCGGGCGTGCAGCTTTTGCGTGCTGACCGCCACTTCCGCGCCGAGACCGAACTGTCCGCCGTCGTTGAAGCGCGTGCTGGCGTTGACGAAGACAGCCGCCGAGTTGATCGCATCGACGAAGCGCGTGGCGTTGCGCCAGTCGTTGGTGAGGATGCCGTCGGAATGCTCCGAACCGTGCTCGTGAATGTGGGCGATGGCCTCGTCTACGCTCTCCACCACCTTGACCCCCAGAATCAGGGCCATCCACTCCTGGTCGAAGTCGTCCGGGCCGGCAGGGACGACCGCGGCCCCGCGGCTGTCGCGCTGCAAGATGTCTAGGGCGGGGCCGGTTGCGCGCAGTTCCACCCCGTCCTGCGCCATGCGAGCCGCGATCTTGGGCAGAAACTCATCCGCCACCGCCCGGTTGACGAGGATGGTGTCGATGGCGTTGCACACGCTGGGACGCTGCACCTTGGCGTTTTCGATCACGTCGACCGAACGGTCCAGGTCGGCGCTGGCGTCGACGTAGAGATGGCAGACGCCGATGCCGCCGGTGATGACCGGGATGGTGCTCTGCTCTTTACACAGCCGGTGCAGGCCCGCGCCCCCGCGCGGGATGATCATGTCTACGTATTTGTCCAGGCGCAGCAATTCGCTCACCAGGGCGCGGTCGGGGCTGCTGATGTATTGCACCGCGCCGGCGGGGAAGGCGACTTTTTCCAGAGCGGCGTTGATGACATCGACCAGCGCCAGGTTGCTGCGCAAGGTCTCGCTGCCGCCACGCAGGATCACGGCGTTGCCGGTCTTGAGGGCCAACGTGGCAATGTCGATGGTTACGTTGGGCCGCGCTTCATAGATCACGCCGATCACGCCGATGGGGATGCGGCGGCGGCTGAGGCGCATGCCGTTGGGCAGCAGCCGGCCTTCGATCTCGGTCCCGACGGGATCGGGCAGCGAGGCGACGCTGCGCGTATCCGCCGCGAGCGCGGCCATGCGCTTCTCGTTGAGCAACAGCCGGTCGAGCAAGGCGTCGCTGAGACCCTTGGCGCGTCCGGCTGCGATGTCGCGGGCGTTCTCGGCCATGACAGCCGCGGCCTGGGTCTCCAACTCATCGGCAATCGCCAACAGCGCGGCGTTTTTCTGCTCAGTCGTCAGCGTGGACAGCGTGCGGCCGGCGGCCTTGGCTGCCCTGCCCATCGCTTCCATATCTATAGCGGTTGTCGCCGTGCTTGCCATCGTTTTCTCCTATCTCTCGGGTGCGCGGCCGTATGCGGGGGACAGCCGAATTGTGGTTTGCGTCATATGGCGATAGTGTACCATAGACAAATACCTGGCGGTAGG
>CAYXRG010000149.1:0-2745 GCA_964467575.1 uncultured Caldilineaceae bacterium
ATTCCAAGAAGGGGGAGACCATGAAGAACAAGATCAAAATTGTGGCGGCAGTGTTGGTGATGGCGGGCATCGCCTACTGGACCTTTATGTCGGTCTGGCCGAGCATATATAGCGGCGCCGGCATCATGTTCCCCGTAGGCAGCGGCCCCATCGTCGTTACCAATACGGGAAGCCAACCAATCCCGATTGAAATGCGCAGCGGTGAACGCGCCGTAAGCTTCCGGGTGGTAAGCGCCGAGATCGGCTTGGCGGAGACGGCAGCGCGCCAGGGCAGCGGCAGTTCGGCTTACTATACGGTGAACTTCGAACTTCCACCCGGCCAGACCCGCCTCGACGTGACGCGCGGCAACAACGTGAATCTGATCTCACGCTCCGAAACGCGCATCGAAGCGGTGGTTACGCCGATGTCGGCCGGGACCCAGCGCAACGTGCTCATTATGGCGGCAGCGGCTATGCTGATAGGGCTGTACTATATCTCGCGCGTTACGCAGCATCGCTGGATCGCCGTGTTGCGCAGCAAGCTGACGAAGAACGAATTGCAGCAGAAGGAGACGACTGCCTAAGGCTGCGTTCGCCGAAAGGGATCATATCCATGTTTTCGGGCCGGCCTAGCGGCCGGCCCGCTCGCCATTTGCCTATGGGTCGATGACGCAGCGTGGCACAGGGGTGCATTTCTGGTTGGGAAAGCGCGACAGTGAACCTGAGCGCAGCAAGACAGCCGGCGCTCCACATGGCAGCTTGCCCCCAATATGATATAGCCCCCCGGCACAGCGCCGTCTTACAAAACGGGCGGCGGTTAAGGCATCATAACAAAGACCGCTTGCTCGAACAGCGGATTGAGGAGGGGCGAGCATGAACTCCGATACGGATGCGTTGCTCAACCGGCTCGTTGTGGCCGCGCTGACGGGATTCGTTGTGGTATGCCTTTTACTAGCCGCACTGGTAGCCCGTGAAATTTGGCTGCAACAGCACTTGGCCGGTCTGAGCGATAATGTACAGGTCAATCTCGAAGACCTGGAGCAAACTACGGAGGAAATCCAAGACGAACTGCTCGATCTGCGCACTGCTCCCGATAATTCGGCAGAAAAGACGGAAAATATCGCCGAACTGCTGGAAGGGGTCGATCAACAATTGGAGGCGCTGAAGGAGAACATGGGCGAAGTGGCGACCATGCTAGAACCGGAAGCCTCGGTCCCCCTTCCAGGCAACGAAATAGAGCCGGAAATTGCCTCCGTCCAAAATCGCGCGGACCAAGTATTCACCATCTTCGCAGTTCTCATCGGCGTCGTAGCGATTGCCATTGCGACCCTGCTGACCGTAGCGATCTACGTTCAGGACGGCGTGGCGTTGCACGAAAACGGCTTCTCCTAGCTCGTCAAGCCGGCACGCGGCGCTGTGTTATTCCGGCTCGGACAGCGCCGCCGCCACGATCAGTTCCACTGCGGTTTGCGCCGAAATACGCCCCGTGTTGATCATCAGGTCATAGTAACGCGGGTCTTTCCAGTTCGCCCCAGTAAAGAAGCGGCGGAACCAAGTGCGGCGCCGTTCGTCGGCCTGGCGCACAATCTGTAGCGCAGCCTGCTCATCGGTCAGCCCGCGCCGCTCCTGGATTCGCTTCGCACGGATCTCCGGCGAAGCGAATATGTGGACGTGCAACACGCGGGGCTCCCCCGCCAGGATCAGTTGGGCGCCTCGCCCCACAAATACCGCATCGCCCTGCTCGGCCAGCGCCCGAATCGCCGCAGACATGCGCTCCACGTAGTTCTCCGCGGTCAACACCCCCGATTCTCCGCGCCGCGAGAAGAAGGCGCGCATCTCTTCGCTCACCACCATCGGCCGCGACAGCAGTTTCTCCTCCGACTCGACGATCTCATTGACGGGGACGCCCGCCTGCCGCGCCATCTCGGCTAGCACTTCCTTGTCTACGCAGGGCGCGCCCAGCCTCGCCCCCGCCTCCTCTGCAATGCGCGTGCCTAGCGAACCAAGTTCGCGCGAGACCGTGACCACCGGCATGGCTGCCCCCTTCTGCGCCGCGACGGCGCCTGAACATGATAGGATTCTGTTCATCCGCTACAGCCGGTTCAGAGACACGAAAGCCCCCGGCAACAAGCCGGAGGCTTTCACAGTCAATCATCGATCACGTCCGGCGGCGGCCTAGTGACCCTCCAACGCTTTACGCATCTCGTCGCCGTTCTGCTTCAGCCAAGAAAAGAGAATGACGAGGTCCGTGTTCATGCAGAAATGGCGGACGCCCTGGTCCAGGTAACGCCGCGCCTGGTCCGGCGTGCCGATCTCGATGCGCGGGTGGATGCCCATTTCCAGCGCCTTCTTGGTTACATAATCCTCCGCCTCGCGCACTTCCGGCGCGCCGCGCTGGCCGGCCTTGCCGATGTTCATGCTGTAGTCCGCCGGCCCCCACTGCACCATGTCGAGCCCGGGCAGCGCCAGAATCTCCTCAAGCTGCTCCACCGCGCCCCGCTTCTCGATCATCAGCACGCGCACCACGTCGCGTAGCGCCTGCACGTACTCGGCAGACCCGCCGTAGCCCATGTAGCTATGGCGGCGCATGCCGACGCCGAACCCGCCGCCGTCTTCCGGCGTATCGGGCAGCGCCGACAGCAAACACGTGCGCGCTTCGTCCACGTTGTGCGCATCCGCGAAGAGCACGGCCCCAAAACCGGAGCCAACCGCTCGTTGCGCATAGAAACGGTGCGGATCATAGTCCACCTTGATCATCATGCCGAG
>CAYXRG010000150.1:0-2170 GCA_964467575.1 uncultured Caldilineaceae bacterium
GGCTGAGCTCGCGCACCGGCACCCGGTAGGGGATGGCGTATTGGCGGCAGAGCGCGAACAGGATCTGCTGATAATAGCCGTCTTGGTCGTCGCCGTTGCTGCGCCGCCAGGGGCGAACCGCGCCGTCTTGGATGCTGCGTTCTTCATCCAAGATCAGGTCCGGATCGAACTCCTGCAGCGAACCGAGGCCGGTGCAGGTGGGACAGGCGCCGTGCGGGCTGTTGAAAGAAAAGGTGCGCGGCTCGATCTCCGGCAGGCTGGCGCCGCACTTGACGCACGAGAAGTGTTCGCTGAAGGTGCGGTCGCGCGGGGCGTCGGGGTCGGTGACGTCGACCGCGATCATCACGCCTTCGCCCAGGCGCAACGCGGTTTCGACGGAATCGCTGAGGCGCGTCAGATCGGTGCCTGGGGTCGGTTCAGTGTCGCCGTCTTCGCTAGGCTTGGGGTGGCGGACGACCAGGCGGTCGATGACGGCTTCGATGGTGTGCATCTTGTAGCGGTCAAGCTCGGGCGGTTCGCTTACTTCGTATATCTCGCCGTTGACGCGCACGCGCACATAGCCCTGGCGCTGCAAGGTTTCGAAGACGCTTTTGTGGATGCCTTTGCGGTCCTTGACGATGGGGGCAAGGATGAGCAAACGCGTGCCTTCGGGCATGTCCATGATGCTGTCCACGATCTGCGTGGCGGACTGCTGGGCGATGGGTTCTCCGCAGACGGGGCAGTGCGGCTGGCCGATGCGGGCGTAGAGCAGGCGCAGGTAGTCGTAGATTTCGGTAACGGTGCCGACGGTGGAGCGAGGGTTGCGTCCGGCGCCTTTTTGATCGATGGAGATGGCCGGGCTGAGACCTTCGATCTGGTCGACGTTGGGCTTCTCCATCAGACCGAGGAATTGCCGGGCGTATGCCGAGAGCGATTCGACATAGCGGCGCTGGCCTTCGGCGTAGATGGTGTCGAAGGCGAGGCTGCTTTTGCCGCTGCCGCTGAGGCCGGTAATGACCACCAGCTTGTCGCGGGGGATTTCGAGGTCTACGTTTTTCAGGTTGTGCTCGCGCGCGCCGCGCACGATCAGTTTGTCAAGCGCCATCGGAACTACTCCTCGCATTCCGTCTATCCGATATGCGAACGTCTGTTCTTGCGCGTGCCATTGTACGCCAATGCCGCAATGTATGCCAATTGGCGTGATCCGCGTAGTAGACGCGGACGAAGCGCGCATTCTATTCATCACACAAGACGAATAAGGCGTCTGACAGGCTACTCGATTCGCCCTGTCAGACGCCTTATGGCGTTACACTAACGTCCGGCCCTATGGCCGGTCCGGGTTACGGCGCGGCCACTGGAACCAGGCCGGTTTCGAGGTCGCTGGGCAACTTGGCCATGATGTCGTCCGGACGTTCGACATTGGCCGCGGCCACACGCTGGCGCAGCCAGTCGTCGAAAGCCTGCGCGCGCTCTTGCTGCAGCACGCCCTCTTCCTTGGGCCGCTCGGCATCCTTCTCCAGCACCTGGATGATGTGGTAACCGAAGTCGGTAGCGACCGGTTCGCTGATCTCGTCCGGTTCGAGGGCGAAGGCCGCTTCTTCGAAGGCGGGGACCATGACGCCGCGACCGAACCAGCCCAGGTCGCCGCCGTTGATGGCGCTGCCGGTGTCGTCGCTGTATTCCTCAGCCAGGGCGGCGAAGTCCTCGCCGTCCGCCAGCCGCTGATGCAGTTCCTCGGCTAGGGCCAACGTTTCCGCGTCGTCGCGCGCTTCGGGCGTCGGCGTTGGCGCCGGCGCGCCTTCCGGCAACGGCGTCGGCGTGAGCGTCGGCTCCGGCGTGGGGAAGCCTTCCGGCACAGGCGTGGGCGTGGGCGCAGGCGTGCGCACGCTCAGCAGGATGTGGCGAGCGTTGACCTGTTCCTCGACGGCTGCGACCTCTTCATCGCCCACGATCTCTTGCAGCTTTTCGGCCAACAAGTTTGTGCGGACGATCTCGCGGTATTCGGCCAGAGACATACCGGCGATCTGCTTCAGGTTGGTCTCAAACTCGCCGAGCCCTTCCTGAAAGCCTTCATCGGTGAGGATGGGCAGCGTGGGCAGCGGTTCGGGCGTCGGCAGTTCCTCGGTTTCCGTAACTGCGCTGCTCGCGTCCACATCCGGCGTCGGGGTGGGGGTCCACTCGGCGGCGACCG